>JACPVG010000026.1 GCA_016191875.1 Chloroflexota bacterium | reverse complement strand
TTGTCCCTATGCGCTGGTCTGCGCCTTGAAGTTGTTCATCTATTGCTTCAACAGCCGCCAACTCTACAAACACCAATACCCCAAATACAAGGACAAGGCGCATGTCAAGGATTTCCTTGCCCCACTAATTTAGCCACTCCCCAGGATGGGGGCCCGCCGAGCGTCGTGTTGGCGGCCGGTCAATTCTGCGCTTCCGACGCCAGCTGGCCGCAACCGGCCTGGATCTCAACGCCTCGGCGGACTCGAACCGTGCATGGAATCCCGCGATCAGTTAGTATTCTCTTGAATTCTTCGACATTTTCACGAGTGGATTTGCGTCCCGAAAAGCCTGTGGTCGGGTTCAATGGGATGACGTTGACATGGCAGAGAATCCCCTCGAGGAGGCTGACCAGCTTGTATGCCTGCTCAGGTGTATCGTTTACCCGGTCAATGAGCGCCCATTCGAAGGTAACGCGCCGACCGGTCCCGGCAACATATTCCCGGCATGCTTCGATCAGATCCCGAATGGGGTAGCGACTGTTCACAGGGAGCATAGACGCCCGCAATTCATCATCGGCTGCATGCAGCGAAATGGCAAGATTTACCTGCCTTTTCTCCTTTGTGAGCCGGCGTATCCCTGGTACTAGACCGACCGTTGAGATGGTGAATCGGCGCGCTCCCAGTCCGAATCCTTTCGGGGCATTGAGCCGGTCAATGGCCTGCATGGTCTGGTCGTAGTTGTGAAACGGTTCGCCCATACCCATAAGCACGATATTGGTGACTTTTCGATCCTTCTGCGCAAGTATTCTGGCGTAGTGCAATACCTGTTCAACGATCTCGCCGCTCGTCAGGTTGCGCTTGAACCCCATTTGCCCGGTGGCACAGAACACACAGCCCATTGCACAGCCCGATTGAGTGGATATGCACAGAGTGTTCCTCTGGTTATAGGTCATCAGCACCGCCTCAACCGCGTTTCCATCGGGCAACGCGAATAACGTCTTGACGGTCTGGCCATCTTTGGTCTGTTGAGTCAATCGCGATTGCAAGTTTGAAAAGGAGAAATCGTCATCCAAGCGGCCAATGAGCGATTTGGGCAGGTTGCTGAATTCTGCGGGCGAGAGGACAAAACGCTGGTATAGGCCCTCCCATATCTGGTCTGCCCGGTATCCGGGTTCGTCGCGCTCAGCGATATATCCCTGGATGTCTGACTTATCCAGATCATATATCAACGGTTTCTTGTCCATGGTTAAAGTCGCTCCACCAGATTAGACAGGTCTTCTGCAACAATATCCGGAGGGTGTTTCCACTGCGCGGCCATCGCAGCAGTGGTGGCTCCGCTAAGAACAAGCGCGGTGCGGCACCCGGCAGCCTGCCCGCCGGCGATATCGGTATCGAGGCGGTCTCCAACGACGAGGCATTCAAAAGGCTGAAGGTTCATTTCTCTCATCGCCACCTCAAACAAAAGGGGCTGTGGTTTCCCTACGACCATTGCTTTCTGGTTGCTGGCGGCTTCAATAGCGGCGATCAGGCTCCCGGCACCAGGGACAAGGCCATCCGGGGAGGGCAGGGTTGGGTCAGGATTGGTTGCGTAGAATGCTGATCCCGCCCGAATGAAACGTGCGGCGTCTTTTAGTCTCTGGTAATCAAAGCCTCGATCCAGCCCTACTACAACTGCAAGTGGATCTTCCTCGGCATGGAAGAATCCACATGCCGCCAGGGGCTCCTGCAGGCCGCGCTCTCCGATTATATATACATTGCCTCCCGGCGGGTATCTTTCTTTGAGGACAACCCCCATAATCTTCGAACTGGTAAAAATCAGACTGGGCTCGACCAAGATACCCAAGTGCCCAAATTTCTCCGAGATCTGCTGATCTGTTCTGGTAGAGTTATTTGTAACAAAACCATATGCTATGCCCTTTCGGTTAAGCGTATCCAAGATGTGGCCGATGTTTCCGATTGGGCTATCGCCATGCCATAGCACGCCGTCCATATCCAAGAGTAGGCAGCGTGGTGTGACGGGCATATTTCTCTGGGGGAGAATCATGAAAGGCTCTGCAAGGAGCCTTTCATGATGAACTTCAGTTTACCTTGGCGGCCGGCGTGTCGAGAACCTTGTCTACTAGGCCATACTTGACGGCGTCCGCGGCAGTCAGGTAGATGTCACGATTGGTGTCTTCCTCGATTCGCGAAATCGGCTGGCCGGTGCTTTCGGCCAGAATCTCGTTCAGGCGCTGCTTGAGCCGCAGGATTTCCTTAGCCTGGATCTCGATGTCGCTGGCTTGTCCTTGCGCGCCGCCCAGCGGTTGGTGCATATGGATGGTGGCATTGGGAAGCGCATAGCGGTGGCCCTTGGTTCCTGCCGTCAACAGCACGGTCCCAAAGGAAGCTGTATAACCGACCGCCACGGTGTTGATTACGTTCGGGATCATCTTCATAGTGTCGTAAACGCCCATCCCGGCGTACACCACCCCCCCGGGGCAACTGATGTACATTTGAATTGGCGCTTCGGGGTCTTCGTTGCTCAAGTAGATGAGTTGAGCAATAATTAGGCTAGCTGTCTGATCATTAATCGGCATGCTCACGAGAACGATTCGGCTCTTTAGCAAGAGGGAATAGATATCGAAGGCCCGCTCGCCTCGACCTGTTTCCTCTATGACCATTGGGATTACACTACTGGGCGAAATCATCAGTTGGTTCCTTTCATCTCTTCGGGAAGGGCCTCAGCCTTGAGGTTCTTCGGGACTGGTGGTTTTCACGGACACTACTTCTATACTGTCTGCCTCTCCACGGCCTATCTGACTCAACCGTTGCAAGGTTAGACGAATTACTTCTTCGTTCGCAATCCGCTCAGCAAGGTTTTCCAACGACTGAGCGCTGGTAAGGCGGCGGGCGTTCTCGGTCGAGAACACTTCTTTGATTTCTGTGATGGTCTCTTCCAGACGTGCTTTGACGACTTCTTCCGGCACCTGGATGTTTTCCTGCCTTGAAATTTCCATCAACACCATACTGCGTTCGATTCTCTTGGCAGCGTCCGGCCGCATCTCTTCCTTGAGGCCAGCCGGGTCGAGTTCGCGAGACTTCAGGTAGATCTCCAAACCCAGTCCCTGACGGGAAAGCTGCAAAGCGAAGTCCTCCACCATGTGTTCCAGTTCATGCTCTAGCATCTGCGGGGGATACTTGATAGAAGCTTCTTCGACAGCCCTATCCAGTATGGAATTCTCATGCTGCGCACGGTTCGTCGTTTTGAGTTCCGCCGCGAGTGATTCTCTGATCTCTGTAATGAGAGCGTCCAGGGTGTCATGTTCGCTTATGGACTTGGCGAAATCGTCATCCAGAGCGGGCAAGTTTCGGGCCTTGATTTCCTCAACTCTAGCAGAGTATATTCCAGCGATGCCTCGCAGTTCTTCAATGTCGGAATCCTCCGGAAAAATGTATTCCGAAGCCTTGTCCTGGCCGACATCAAGGCCGATTAGCCCGCGCGCAAATCCCGGAAACGGCCACTCTTCGGAAACGTCCGCGTCTTGTTTATCTATGATGATCGGATAGCGCCGTTCGGCAATCAGGGTTTTCTTGGCTTCGTCCGGCTCATCTTTTCCCTCTGCTTTCAGAGAAATGTACACCAGGTCGCCTTCTTCAATGGGACGCTCTACAGGTTCAAGTGTGGCCTGCTGCTCCCTGAGGGTGTCCAGGATGCTATCGATGGCCTCCTGGGTGACTTCCATTTCCGAAAACGGGATGCGGATCTGTCTGTAGTCTCCCAGTTCCACCGCGGGTTCCAGCGGTATAAGGAACTCAAAAGTCGGTGGATCCATGGAGGCGATGTTTTGGAGGGAGCCAGGCCCATACGGCGACACTCCTGCCTCCTCAAGTATCTTTGGGTACACATCTTCCAAGAGGACATCGATTGCGTCTTCCAGGATTGCGGCCTCCCCCACTTGTTTCTGGATAACATTGTAAGGTGCCTTTCCCGGCCGAAAGCCAGGAATTCGAACGCGTTGGGCGATTCGTCTGGCTGCCTTGCGCTTTGACTCTTCGAGCACCGTAGGTTCAACTTCAACAGAGAGCTTTATTTGATGATCTTGTTGAATTTCGCTTTCGATTTTCAAGGCCATACCTCGAAAAGCCACGCAAAGGCTCAGGATTGGCGGATTATAACATGCGGCATCCAGACGCCTTCGTAAGCGATTTATATGAATCGGGGGCGACGCGCTACGCGGGAATGGGGAAGGAGGGACTTGAACCCTCACGCCTTACGGCACGTGATCCTAAGTCACGCCTGTCTGCCAGTTCCAGCACTTCCCCGGACTGCAAATTATAGAGCAGCAACATGCAGCCGTCAACAAGCACATCCGTTTATAATTTCAATGGCAATCCACGAGGAGACAAATTTGAGCAGGCTAATCAAGACTGGATCTATTGCCGGGGACAGGAATCGGTTGATGCGCGGGATCGCGCTCACGTTACGCGAGCTAATGATCAAGGGCGCGAATGACCAGCAGACACAGGACATGGTAGCGTTCATCATACTGGCGCTGGATGCGGTAACGATCACGGTCGACAAGACCGTCCTGCCGTGGGAAAAACGCGACTATTGGCTCAAAGCCGATCAATTCCGCCGCGATTGGGCGTGGGCGGCTAGAGCCGCGAATGAGCTGTCCAGGGCAGTAGACCAGGAACCCTGGGCATGGGATGACATTCCCCCGGTTCTGGCGCAAATAAGCCAGCACGTGGCCGACGTCCAGATTCCGACGCGGCACCGATTGGGAACTCCGTGGGAAGGTGGCTGGCGGCGATATCGAGAGAGCGGAAGGGTTTCACAGCGCGACACGAATGGATAGTACACGTGAGAGCATGATTGTTCTGGCGGGCGACATCGGCGGCACCAGGACGCGATTGGGCGTCTTCTCTTCAGGCGGTCGAACGCGGCCAAACCTGGAGTTCAGCCGGGAATACAACAGCGAGGCACTTGACTCTCTTGAATCTGCCGTAAGGGACTTCTTGAGCAACCGGCCTGAGAAAATTGACGCGGCGGTCTTTGCGGCGGCTGGCCCTGTCATTGACGGAAAGACAACGCTCACCAATCTGGCCTGGGGAATCTCAGCGACTTCGCTCATGCAAGTTCTGGGGTTGAAGTCTGTCGAGCTGGTCAACGATCAGGTTGGCCTGGCCTGCTTCATCGCTGGCAGCGAGGCCGGGGACCACTTTGCCTTAAATGAAAAGCCTGTCAATCCGCGCGGGCCAGTCGCCATCCTGGCGCCGGGAACTGGGCTGGGCGAGGGGTATATGACTTGGAATGGCGACTATTATCAGCCATTTCCCTCAGAGGGCGGACATGCAGACTTTGCTCCCGTAACTTCGCAACAACAGCGGTTGCTGGAGTATATGCTTGCCCGGTACGACCGAGTGAGCATCGAGCGGGTTTGTTCCGGCATGGGGATGGCGAACCTGTATTCATTTCTCCGGGATGTCGGGGGACTGGAAGAGCCAGATTGGTTGAGAGAGCAGATATCGAACGCAGACGACCCTACGCCAATTGTGGTGGCCGCCGCCCAAAGCGATAGTAGACCGAGTGATCTGTGTTGGGCAACTGTGGCGCTGTTCATTGAATTACTGGCGCAAGAGGCTGGAAATCTGGCCCTTAAGATACTTCCCACTGGTGGGCTTTACCTTGGGGGGGGTATCTCACCAAGAGTCCTGGGGGAACTCACGACTGGTTTCATGAAGCCATTCGTGGCAAAGGGGCGAATGGGAGACCTACTTGGGAACATTCCCGTCTTCGTCGTCACGCATCCGCAGCCGACATTGTTTGGTGCTGCTCAAAGAGCGCTGCAATTGGTGGCGGGTTTCTGACATATGGCCGATTCCATCCTGGTAGTTGAAGACGAATTGAGCCTAAGAGAGACCCTGGCGTACAACCTGGAAAAGGCGGGATATGTTGTACATATCACAGGTAATGGGAACGAGGCGCTGCGTCTGGCGCGGGAACTTCGCCCAGCACTAATTCTTATGGATCTTATGATTCCCGGAATCGATGGCATAGAAGCCACCCGAATACTTAGAAACGAAATGCCTGTCCCGATTCTAATACTAACGGCGCGGGATGACGAAATTGACAGGGTGTTAGGATTGGAAATCGGGGCAGACGATTACATCACCAAGCCGTTTTCAATGCGAGAATTGATCGCACGCGTGAAGGCTGCTCTTCGGCGTACGAATCTGGCCCGGCCAGAGGCCGATACCACGCATATCCCCGTGCTGGAGAGCATCGTAGCCGGCGACATCGTGGTTGACCAGACTCGCCATGAAGTCCGCAGGGGCGGCAGGGTGATACCTTTGAAACCCAAAGAGTATGATCTGCTGGTTTTCCTGGCGCGGCATAAGGGGCAGGTGCTATCCCGCGAAATTATCCTGGAGCGGGTATGGGGTTGGGATTTTGTAGGCGGCACCCGGACGGTGGATGTCCATGTGAGATGGTTGAGAGCCAAGCTCGAAGACGACCCGTCGCACCCCACGCGCATTTTGACCATTCGAGGGGCCGGTTATCGATTCGATGGTTAACCCTTGAGACGCGTCATCCGTGAGCCATACCGCGGGTTCATATTGGCGGGATTGGCCTATGTGATCCTCTTTCAAGTCATCGCCGCGGCAGCTCTGGGATTTGCCGAGGTCAGCCAGTATGAGGCAGTTGTCCAAAATGAACTGGCTATTATTGAGAAGAGCATTGAATCTGTCCTGAGCGACAAATCCGATAATCTGCCGCTCCTCGGGTATTTGCTCTCGGATGACATAATCCTTGCTCTGGTCTTTGAAGCTTCCACGGGCGATATCGTAATCATTCGCGCCGTTGACAGCGTGATTGGCAACGCGCCTGACGCGGAGGCCCTGTCTCGGGATTTTCCTCGGGGTGGTGTTTTGCGCCGCTCCATTGATTTCCAGCGCTGGGTGTTGGCTTTCGATTTCTTTCACCCCGTTGTTACCCTGGGGCGTGTCAGCCATGTCGTCTATCTGAGGGTTGAAAAAGATATCGCGGGGTTGGTTTTTTCCGGGGGCCTCCCGTCATTTCTGTGGGTGAACCTGATCCTGTCCGTATTCTTACTGATATCGATTGGTCGTGCCATGCATCGATATCGCTTCAGCCTGACAGAATTGCAGGAAGCGATTAGAAAATCAGCGCGTATAAATGACGACTCGCTGATCATGGAATTCCAGAGCAATGAATTCGATGTCTTGGCAAAGAGTGTTCAGGAATTTGTGCTCCAACGCCGACGCCAGCTTACCGAGATTGTTGAAGAGCGCGATTCGCTGGAAGCGATTCTTTCGCAGAGCCGCGATGGCTATCTTATGGCTGATGAAGGAGGTAAGGTCTTATATATCAATCGGTTTGCCGCGGACTTCTTTCAAACAAGTGCAGGAAAAGCGATTGGCCGCTCACTGCCCCAGGTGGTTTACCTGCATCAAGTCACTCAGCTGTGGACAAAGCACAGGGAAACAGGAGCGGAACAGCGGGCGGTCATTGAACTCCCGGGTAGGCGGCGGATCCTTGAGGTGATCATGTTTTCAATCGAAAAGGAAATGAAGTTAAATTCGCTATTGCTGGTCAGGGATTTGACGAATGTGCGGCGGCTGGAGACAATGCGCCGGGACTTCATCGGGAACCTTTCACACGAACTTCGGACACCAATCGCATCGCTCAAGGCATTGTCTGAAACTCTTCAGGAGGGGGCGCTGGATGACCCTGCGGCAGCCAGGCGTTTTCTCTCCAGGCTGGATACCGAGATCGAATCTCTTTTCCAAATGGTGAATCAGCTTCTCGACCTTTCGCGGATTGAGTCCGGGCAGGAGTCGTTCGTATTTCTGCACCACGATGCCTGCGATATTGGAAAGCGGGTAGTTGGGAGAATGCGGGCCCAAGCCGAGCGCAACCAGCTTGATCTGCAGATAGAATGCTCTGCTGCCGAGAAAATCCGGGCGGATGGCATGAGGCTGGAGCAGGTCCTCGTGAACTTGATTCATAACGCGATCAAGTTCACGCCGCCGGGTGGCCGAGTCGAGATAAGGGTCTGGCAGGAAATGAACGCCGTGCAGTTTTCGGTTCGCGACACAGGGATTGGGATAGCCAGTGAGGACCTGCCCAGGATTTTCGAGCGGTTTTACAAAAGCGACCGTTCGAGGTCGGGCGGCGGGACGGGACTTGGCCTGGCAATCTCCAAACATATCGTTGAGTCCCATGGCGGCCGAATATGGGCGGAAAGCATAGAAGGGCAGGGCGCGACGTTTACCTTCTCCATTCCGCTTGGCAGGCTTGAAAAGACCTGATTCTGCAGGCTCGCGTGTACAAAAGCCGTAGCGCGGAAGGGTACATTTACCCATTGTTAACATGCCGTTCCAGATTCGTTAAACCCCATGCGCTATAGTGCAAACATGAAAACCCTAATGTACTGGAGGATGAATTCGATGCAGCGCAGATTTTCGACCTTGTTTGTGATGTTGGCCGTGGCGTCCTTGATCCTGGCGGCGTGTGGCAATACCGCCACCGCGACCACCCAGCCTCAGGCTCCGGCCCCGACGGAGGCGCCGGCTTCGGCTCCCACAGAGCAGGCAGGCGTCGGCCTCCTGCCCCCGGTGGACGCCCTGACCGCGAGTGGCGATATCGTCATAGCGGGCAGTTCCACCGTGTTTCCGCTGGCTGAGGCCATGATCGAGCGCTTCGACGACGAAGGCGCGTTGGGCGCTCACACGTATGACAGCATAGGCTCTGGGGCAGGATTTGAGCGCTTCTGCGTGGCAGGCGAGAGCGACATCGCCGGCGCCAGCCGGGCGATCAAAGACTCTGAGATCGAAGCCTGCAAAGCCATCGGGCGGACGCCGATCGAGTTTCGCGTCGGGACGGACGCCCTGGCCGTTGTGGTCAGCAGCGAGAACGACTTCCTGACTGATCTGACCATGGAAGAACTGGCGCTGGTGTTCTCGACCGCAGAGACCTGGGCGGATGTCAATCCGGCATTTCCTGCCGAACCCATCCTGCGATTCAGCCCCGGGACCGACAGCGGAACGTTCGACTACTTTATCGAAGAAGTGTTCGATAGCGATGAAACGCCTCTGCTGGGCGCCGGTAATCTCCAACTGTCTGAGGACGACAACGTCCTGGTTCAGGGCGTGCAGGGCAGCAAGTATGCGATCGGCTACTTCGGGTACGCATACTATCAGGAAAATGCATCCACGCTGAAGGTCCTCTCCATTGAGGGTGTCGAGCCGACGGCTGCGACCGTTGAAGAGAACACATACCCCCTTGCTCGCCCTCTCTTCCTCTACTCGGATGCGGGAATCATGCAGGCGAAGCCGCAAGTGGCCGCCTTCCTCAACTTCTTCCTCAGCTATGTCAATGAAGAAATCGATGAGGTGGGTTATTTCCCGGCCAGTGTAGCCGCACTTGAGGAGGCGCAGCGGAACTGGTTGGAGGGCATGGGCCAGTAATCGCCTAACTCCTTGCGCTCCAAGATGCACTGAAACACGGTCTCTCTCCTCATCTTTCTGCAGGAGAGAGACCGTGTTAGGATAATTAGAATTCTTCTAGAGAAAGCGCAAACCAGGAATGACAGCACGGGAAGGTCACGACGCCAAATTCCGGAGCTTGCAAAAGCGGGCCAGGCCGGTTGAGATCCTGATTCATTCGTTCTTGTTCCTGAGCGCGACGGTATCGGTTTTGATTACCGTCGGAATCGTGTATGAACTTGGCAAAGAGGCGCTCCTCTTCTTTACCAGGGAGCAATGGGAAAACACAAATACTGTCGTTGCCGCCCCGGTCGAAGTCTTGCACAGGGTTATAGAGGTAAGTGCCTCCGGGGCGCGTCTGGAGCCGGATACCGTAATCATGCTCGGCGCGGAGAAGATGTATGTGGAAGCCGTGGACGGAGAACGGATAACCGTTCAGAGGGGCTATGGCGGCACAGAGGCCGCCAGCCACACAGCCAACACGACGCTGTTCAGGTCCCTCACACCGTCGCTACGGGAATTCCTGACGACAACCGAGTGGATACCCCAGATCGGGAAGTTTGGCGTCTGGGCACTCGTGAACGCCACCCTGATGACCTCGATTGCAGCCGTCGCCGTGGCCCTGCCACTGGGATTGAGTGTAGCCATCTACCTCAGTGAATATGCTTCAGAGCAGACCCGAAAAGTATTGAAGCCGATACTGGAGGTTTTGGCGGGCATTCCCACTGTAGTCTATGGGTATTTTGCCCTGACCTTTATGACGCCGTTGCTCAGGGCTGTATTCGGGCCGCGGGTGGAGATATACAATACGGCCTCAGCAGGGATTGTGATTGGCATTCTCATCCTTCCACTGGTCAGTTCGATGGCTGAGGATGCCCTGAGCGCCGTGCCAAGATCGCTAAGGGAAGGCGCTTATGCATTGGGCGCGACAAAATTTGAGACGGCGCTGCAGGTGGTCGTTCCTGCGGCGATCTCTGGGATCGCGGCTGCTTTCATTGTTGCGGCCTCGCGTGCCATTGGAGAGACGATGGTAGTTGCGATTGCTGCAGGAGCCGGACCCAATTTCACCTTCAATCCTTTCAAGGCCGCCGAGACGATGACGGGGCACATTGTCCGCATCAGCGGTGGCGATCTCAGCTATGATTCGATCGACTACAACAGCATATTTGCCATTGGTCTTCTGCTCTTTCTGATGACTCTGGGGCTGAACATATTGAGCCAGATCATTGTGAACCGATATCGAGAGGAATATGAATGAGTCTTGAGGATGGGCGCCTTCTCTTGGCGCAATCTGGTCAGGTGGAGCGCAGAAATGCGACCGCGAAGCGCTGGAGGGTGTTTTTTGGTCTATCTACGCTGGTGGGAATTGTCATGCTGGTACTGTTATTGGCTAACATCACCAACAGCGCATTTGGAATGGTGGCAATTCAGAGCAAAGTTGACCCGGCTTCCCTAGCCGTCAACGGTGTTCCGTTGGAGGAATTGGATAAGGAGACTCTTACCCTGGTTCTGCGGGAGCACATTTCTGCCGGGTTGTATCGGCGCCTCGAAAACGATCAACCCTTTGAGGGCCGCTCCAGGGAAAACGTGCTGGATCTCATCTACGAGCGCGTCGTTGAGCCGGAAATTGTCATGCAGTGGCGGCTCTACGATTCGCTATTCAGGCGCGTGGAAGTGTTAGCTGAAGCTGCAACAGACTTCCCCGCGGCCAGGACTGAATTCAAAAGCTGGCTGAGTCTGGCATTCATCACGGCCCCGCAGTCTGCCAATGCTGTCCGTGCCGGGGTGAGGACCGCGATCTTAGGGTCGCTCTGGACGATATCGATTGCAGTAGCCTTCGCGTTTCCGATAGGCGTGGGCGCGGCCACTTATCTTGAGGAGTTCGCCAATCGAAACGGGCTGGTTAATCGCATCATTCAGACGAACATCAACAACCTTTCGGGAGTGCCATCCATCATTTATGGCATCTTGGGGTTGGCCATATTCGTCCGGGCTTTGGGCGGTTTCACCAGCGGTGTGGCTTTTCGCCTATCCGACCCCAGCACGGCCAATGGGCGGACAATTGTTGCGGCGGGACTGACGCTGGGATTGCTCATCTTGCCTCTTGTGATTATAAACGCTCAAGAAGCGATCAGGGCTGTGCCAAATACACTGCGCCAGGCAAGTTTTGGGCTGGGCGCCACCCGCTGGCAGACAGTGTGGCATCATGTCATTCCTAATGCCATGGGGGGTATCCTGACCGGGACAATCCTGGCAATGTCCAGGGCAATCGGGGAAACAGCCCCACTGGTTGTAGTCGGCGCCTCCACATATATCACTGTAGATCCGACAAGCCCGTTTTCCAAGTTCACGACCCTGCCGATCCAGATCTATCAGTGGACCTCGCGGCCGCAGGAGGAATTCAGGAATATCGCAGCGGCAGCCATATTTGTTTTATTGGCGCTATTGTTCCTCTTAAATGGTACCGCGATCTATTTCCGAAACCGACTTGGCCGGAGACTCTAATTAACATGGAAATCAACACCCTCGGCAATTACGCAATCGAGGTTAGGGACCTGAGCGTGTACTATGAAGATTTCCGCGCGGTAAAGGATATTAGTCTTCTAATTGAGCGCCAGAAGGTCACTGCGATAATTGGTCCCTCGGGTTGTGGGAAAAGCACGCTGTTGCGCTCCTTTAACAGAATGAATGAGTTGATCCCGGCCGCGCGCGCGGAAGGAAAGGTGATTCTAGAGGGCAATAATATCTATGACCCCAAAGTCGACCCAGTGGAAGTGCGCCGACGAATCGGGATGGTTTTCCAGAAGCCCAACCCGTTTCCCAAGAGCATTTATGAAAACGTGGCGTGGGGCGCCCGCATCAATGGACTGAAGGGCAATATGGATGACCTGGTCGAGGAGTCGCTGCGCGCGGCCGCTCTTTGGGAAGAAGTGAAGGACAAGCTTACCCAGAGTGGATTGTCGCTCTCGGGCGGGCAACAACAACGCCTGTGCATTGCTCGCGCCATTGCGATAAGGCCCGAAATCATTCTGATGGATGAGCCGGCTTCTGCGCTTGACCCAATCGCCACTCTCCGTATTGAAGAGCTGATGCGGGACCTGGTAGAGAATTACACCATCATCATTGTCACTCACAACATGCAGCAGGCTGCCCGGGTGTCGGACTATACAGCGTTTCTTTCGCTTGATGAGAGTGATCGCGCCGGAGTTCTGGTGGAGTACGGCGATACGCAGTCGATTTTTACTCGACCTGCGAAGAAGGTGACTGAAGACTACATCACTGGCCGGTTTGGCTAATCCTCAGAAGGACCTGTGATTCCTGGAGTTGCAGGCAGGAGAATGCGATGACCCGCGAAACGCTCGAGAAAGCAATCAATCAGATGCTGGATGAGGTGGTCACTCTGGGAAGTCTGGTGGAGCAGGCTATCCTGCAGGCTGTCGATTCTCTGAAAGAGCGGGACTTTGAAGCTTCCAGGGAGATCTACAAAGCCGACCGCGAGATTAACCGACGGCGCTACGAATTGGAAGAGTCGGTCATCTCGCTTATCGCACTCCATCAACCAGTGGCGATAGACGTGCGTGTGCTTACGGCCGCGCTGGAGATCTTTACTGAATTGGAGCGGATGGGCGATTACGCCAAAGGAATCGCCCGCATCAACTTGCTGATTGGGGAAGAGAAGCTTATCAAGCCGCTCATCGACATCCCAAGAATGGCCGAGGTCACTGCGGACATGTTGCACCGTGCCCTCAGGGCCTTCGTGGAACGTGATGAGGTGGCTGCGCGCGCTATTCCAGGCGAAGATGACCGAGTCGACGAACTCTACAACCAGGTATACCGAGAACTGTTGACGCTGATGTTCAGCGATCCGAAAAAGATCGACCAGGCAAACTACTTGTTATGGGCGGCCCACAACCTGGAGCGCGTCGCGGATCGGGTAACAAATATCTGTGAGCGGACAATATATGTAACTACGGGTGAATTGGTAGAATTCGACAGGTCTGATGACGAACTAGAGACCAAGTCTGGCGGGCCGGGTTAGGCCGATGAGTTGTCTTTTTTGAGTAAGAATCTGAAGTAGGTTCTTTCGTTTTGCTTGAACGCTTGGTAGAAGGCGCGGGATCTCTTCACGCCTGCGAATTCTTCGAACACGGGTCGGAGGAGGGTAGGGGAGTATTTCCGTATCAGTCGGTTCTTTCTTTGTTCGTCATCGTCGATAGCGGAGAGAATGCCGTTGTTGAGTTCTTCATATTCCAGAATAGCAAACCCTGACTGCAACAACAATTCGCGTACTTGAGCGACGGCCGGGGTAGCGCGCCAGTCGGCAAAAGCAAAGCGTCCTTCAGAGCCAAGAACTCTATGGACTTCGCAGAAAAACCTGCTTATGTTGGGGTAACAGTGAGAGGATTCGAGATTGATAACAAGGTCGAAGGATGAGTCGGGGAACGGCAAATCCTCGGCATCGGCCTGCCGGAAATCGAGATTATCCAAGGAGTATGCTAGTAGGCAGAATTGCACGGCTCGGCGAGTGATGTCGACGCCCGTTATCTGAGTAGGTGCAAGGTAACGGGCGATATAATTTGCGCCGCCACCGCGCCCGCTGCCCACTTCGAGCACGGATTTTCCCTGCAGGTTGCTGGACCCTACGAGATGATCATACAGTTGGATACAGAGACGATCCCTTTCGTCTGCAGGCTCCAATACCAGCACTTGCTTGTCACCGGGCGGCTGAAAGCCGTAGTTCATGAAACGGACTTCGCCTTCTCGATCGAGCGAGGAGATGTATTCATACCAAGGGCGCAGGAATATCGCGCGAACTTGCGGACCAAGCGGGGCAAAACTTCTGTAGAGTAAATTGCGCATAGCCATATACACCTAAAACTCAAACAATCTCAAAACATCCCCACGAATCACAGTGCGAGGTCTGCTACACTCTGGGGCGCCCAAGTCAATCTGCAGCCCTCTTCGGGGCAGGGACCCAATAAGGCCAACCCGATCAATCTTTTGATTAGCAATCAGGCGTGGGCGGAAACGCTGAAACATGATAGATAGTACAATTTTGATTGCCATCATAGCGAAATTTGCACCGAGGCACAACCTGGGTCCGGCAGAGAATGGAAAATACTCATAGGGAGAAGGATCGGTGGTTTCCCATCGCTCTGGGATAAAGCGGCCTGGGTCAGGGAAAATGGCAGGGTTCCTGTGGGCTATCTGGGCGCTGTACATTACTCTTTGCCCTGCAGGGAATTCTTCGCCAGCAATTTCAAACGGTTTTGCGCTGTAGCGTATCCCCCACATCACTGGCGGGAAAAGTCGCAAGCTCTCCTTGATCACTGCATCCAGATAGGTCAGGCGTTCCAAATCGTTGAACGAGGGTGGAGCGCCATTAAGAATGCGCTCATTTTCTTCTAGGACACGGTCCATTGAGACGGGGTGTTGATCCAAAAAGAACAGTATCCAAGTCAGCGCGCTGGCAGTTGTTTTTGAGCCGCCCCGGAACAATGCAACGGTCTGACCGATGAGCTCGTCGTCCGTCAGGCCGAGGCCGTCTTCATCTTGGGAACCAATCAACAAAGACATGGCATCTCCCGTGTCGACATCCATTCGTTTTCGCTCGAGAATAAGTGCTTCCAGTTCTTGTTCCAAGATGCGAGCATCGCGCAGCAGGTGGTAATAGGGTAGCCCCGGAATCTCATAAGGAAGCAGGAAGGCAGATGGGTTGAAAAGGTTCTTCATCGCGCGCTCAAAGAGAATAGCAAACTTGGCCCCATCGGCTTTCGATTCCATGCCAATGAGAATGCTCAATGAAATAAGGGCGCTCAACATGTCCATTTCATAGAAAATGTCGCGCCGCTGACCAATTTCCCAACCCAGCAAGGCATTCTGGGTCAACTGGATGATCTGCTCATGATAGCCCTGCAAGCGCTTGTGGTGAAACGCCGGCAATAAGAGGCGCCGCTGGCGCTTATGTTGCTCTCCATTCATCAGCGCCAGCGCTGTGGTAAGCCGGGTAATGGATTCGGATTTGGAAAACGGAAAGGGGATTGATTCGAGCTCAAAGCTGTAGAATTTGGATGGATCGCTCAGTACCTGGTGGGTATATTCCGGGGAAAACGTGAACAAGCATGAATAGTCGCCTCCACCCACCAGCACGATTTCTCCAAACTCGCGTTGGAGCCTCGACAGGAATCCAATTGGATTTATTGAAAAGGCAAGGATGAGACCGCGCCATCCGGCAATGCGGCTTTCCGGTAGTTTGACCCTTGGTATTGGAGTGCTCGCAGACAAACTCTATCTCCCGATCCTCACGATGGTTGATAGAGTATACCAAACCGGGGAAGGGCGCAATTCTGGCTCAGGGCTCTTGTTCGTCAAATATCTCGTGATAACCGCGGTCCAGTTCATCCTGGCTGAGATGGGCATAACGTTGAGTGACCTGGATGTTGCGGTGACGAGCAAGCTCCTGGGCCAGCTTCAAATTTCCTCCGGAGCCCCTGAGTACACTGGTTACAAAATAATGTCTGAAGGAATGCGGGGTAATCCTTCCCAGCGCCTCTTTGCCCAACGATTCTACAACGGCAGCCTTGACGATATTCCGTCCGGTTGTAGTGGTTATCGGCTTCACTTTGTTGCTTGCGCCGCGATCGTGACGGGCAAAAATCGGCAGAGTTCCAAGCGGCTTGCCTGAAGCGCCATCCAGGTGGGCGCGCGCCTGGAGATATTGCTTTATTCCTTGGGCCGCGCGATGCGAAAACCTGATCACGGCCTGTGAGTTTCCCTTACCAATAATAACGGCTTTCTGTTCGTCCCAGTCGAAGTCTCCCCGGCGGAGGTTGCAGATCTCGTGAACTCTAAGGCCTGTATCTGCCAGGGTAATAAGAAAGGCTGAATCGCGCAGACTTCTGAGCTGTCCGAGGTCTTCGCTCGCGCTCTTGAGGTTTTTCATAGCCGCCTGTACCAGGGTTTCAATATCTTCCCTCGGGAACTGTGGAAGTCGCGGCCCCTGCTTGCGTACGCGTGATTGGAGTATGAGCTGCAGTTTCGAGGAATTGATTTGGGCGAGGTCCTCTGCGTCGAGAAAATCATAGAATCGCTTGACGGCTGCGAGGTAGAGTCGTTCGGTTGCCGCGGAGTATCCATGCAATGCATCGATGAAGGATGAGAAGTGGGCGGCGGTAAGAATACTTGTGTTGTCGGTAGATTCAACCCCAAGTGTCTCAAGCATGTTCACAAAGCGGTCCATGCCAACTGAGTACGCCCGGGCCGTGTTCGGGCTACGGGAGTGCCGGAGCAATTGAAGGAATTCGTCTATGGCTTCCGCGATCGTGACGCGGTGGACACGAGTGGGGCTGGGCGGCATCAGGAGTTCCTCATATACTCAGTTTAGCATGACGGTATGCGCTGGATCACAAAATCGACTTTGCTTCCTGCTGAGAGCACATTCAAACGTGTAGTACTACAAGAGGCCGGCCGGTCTCCAGGTGACGCGTCACGCTGAGGGTGGCGTGGTACGCGCGCTGGATGATCTCTTCTGTTAGTACCTCTTCCGGCGTGCCGAGGTGGGTCAGTTCGCCGTCCACCAGCAGCGCCACCCGGTCGGCGAACAACGATACCAGGTTGAGGTCATGCAGCGCCATCAGCACCGCCAGTTCGTAGTCTTTCGAAAGCGTGCGGATGAGTTTGAGCAGGCCGGCCTGGTGTTGCAGGTCGAGGTGGCTGGTCGGTTCGTCCAGCAGCATAATGCGCGTCGCCTGTGCCAGGGCCCGCGCCACCAACACCCGCTGCTGTTCCCCGCCCGACAGTTCAGCGACGCGCCGCTCTGCGAACTCGGTCAGGCTGGTCATCTTCAGCGCATTGGCGACGCTGCGTTCATCGCTTTCGCCGGGCTTGCCCATCCAACCGAGGTAAGCGGTGCGCCCCAGCATCACTGTCTGGGCCACGGTGAACGCTCCGCCTTCTTGCCTAGCCTGCGGCACCACCGCCAGCCGCCGGGCGCGCAGGTGGTTGGGCAGCCGGGTGATGTCTTCGCCAGCGCACAGTACCCGCCCGAGGCGCGGTTTGAGTACCCCACTGGCGGCCCGGATGAGGGTGGACTTGCCCGCGCCGTTGGGGCCGATCAGTGCCACGATCTCACCGGGGTTGATCTCCAGCGAGATAGCGCGCAATGCTTCGCGTGTTCCGTAGTTCACGCTCAGGTTTTCGATGTGCAGCATGGCATTCACCATAACACCTCGCGCTTGGCGCGCCGCAGAATCCACAGGAAAAACGGTGAGCCGACGAGGGCGGTGATGATGCCCACCGGCAGGCTCTGCGGTGCGATAACGATGCGCGCCACCACATCCGCCAGCAGTAGTGCCGCCGCTCCCCCGAGGAGCGACATGGGAATCAGGTGGCGGTAATCCGGCCCCCATAGGATGCGGAACAGATGCGGCACGATGAGGCCGATGAAGCCGATGACCCCTGAGAATGCCACCGCCACCGCCGTGGTGAGCGAAGCGATTATGACGATGAAGACCTTGGCGCGGTCCACATTCAGGCCCATCTGGCGCGCCTGCTCTTCGCCGAATTGCAGCACGTTGAGCGGGTGGCCGGAAAGCGACAGCAGCCCGAGGCCGACCACAAAGTAGGGCAGGGTGGCGAACACTGGCCCCCAGCCGCTCACCGGCGAGCCGCCCAGCAGGAACGCCAGCGCCCGCGTCACCATTTCATTCGAGCGCAACATCAAGAATGAGGTCATCGCCGAAGCAAATGCCCCCACTGCCACCCCCGCTAGGATCAGTGTGGTAAGCGGCAGATAGCCGTTGACCCGCGCCAGGTTGTATACCAGCGCCACTGTTACCAGCGCGCCCAGAAAGGCCGCCGCTGGGATGAAATACGTCCCCAGCGGGGTGCTGGAAAACCCAAACGACAGCGCCGCCACCGCCCCCAGCCCGGCCCCCGAGGCCACTCCGATGAGATATGGGTCGGCCAGCGGGTTGCGGAACAGCCCTTGGTAGGCCGCGCCGCTGCCTGCCAGCGCTGCCCCGGTGAGAGCGATCAACGCCGTGTGCGGCAAGCGTACTTGCAAAAGGATGGTGGCGAAGGCCGCCGGCCAGTCTGGCGCGATGGACGACCCCGGCCACTGGGCGGCCAGGATGCGCACGATGATCGCCGGGGCGATGCTCACCGCGCCCAGCCCCACGCTGAGGGTTAGGGCTGTCAGCAACAGCCCGCCAATGCCCAGGTATGTTTTTCCGGGTTGTTTCATCGCCTTTCCCAGTGTACCTAAGTTCCGGCGACAGGGGTGGCCACCCCTGTCGCCGGAAGCGAGTCGGCGGTTACTCAAACAGTTCCGGGTGCAGCATGCGCGCCACGGCTTCAAGGCCGTCCACCAGGCGCGGGCCGGGAACGCTCATCCAGTTCGAGTCGATGGGGAAGATCGCGCCGTTCAACGCTGCCGTGGTCTGGCCCCAGCCGCCGCGCGCCGCCACTTGCTCAGGCGTCACGCCGAAATCGGCATCGCCCAGGATGATGACATCCGGGTTTTGCGTTAGAAGGGCTTCAAGGCTGAACTGGGCGAAATCGCCTTCCAGCGTCGCCGCGGCATTGATGCCCCCGGCAGTGGTGATGATGTTGTCGACAAAGGTGCCCGCACCTGCTGTCCACGGATTGTTGGGGTCGGTGGCGTCCAGTTCGTAGAACACCAACGGGCGCGTCTCGACGGCGGCTACAGTCTCGATGACCGAGTCCACCCGTCCCCGCAACCCGGCCACCAGCGTTTCGGCCTGCTCGGTGTGGCCGGTGAGCACGGCGATCTCTAGGATATTCTCGTACAGATCATCGAAGGTCACTGGATTGGCCTGCCAGTACACCGCCAGCCCGAGGTCTTCAAAGGCCTGCACCTGGTCGGCTGAAAGGATTTCGGCGGCCAGCACCAAGTCGGGCTGCATGCCGAGAATGGCTTCGGCGGGGAAGTCGCCCCACAGGGTGCCGTAGGATGGAATGCGCTGCGCCGCGTCGGGGTAGACCGAAAAATCGTCGCGCCCAACCACCAGGTCGCCGGCGCCAATCGCGAACAGAATCTCGGTGATCGAGGCCGCAGTGCTGACGATGCGCTGCGGCGGGCCGGCGAGAGTCACACTGCGACCCATGTCGTCCACCATGGCGATACTGGTGTCGACCGGTATGTCGGTCGCCGCCGGGGTCTGGGCAAGCTCGGCCGCCGGCGGGGTTGGGGCTTGGCCAGACTGCGACGCGCAGGCTGGCAATAGCAGGGCTAGGCCAATCAGGGTGATAAGTCGGTTCGGTTTCATAGAGTTTCTCCTATTAGTAGAATCAAAACCCCCTGCACGTGGGCAGGGGGAGGTTGTGAGGAGCGTTAATAGAATAGACGCGTTCACACCTCCTATCCACGAGGATTGGTGAGCGGGATGAGGGAGGCGTCCTGGCTTATCGTCTGGCGACGAATCACAGTTGCGGGTCAGCGCCGGTCTTGCACCGGCTTCGCTATTAAGCCTGCCCATCCGGGGTGCAGGCAGCCTCATCCAATTTCTAGCTATGCAGTTGGGAAGGTGCAGTAACTTCCTATTGCATCTTACCAGACTTTTCTACTCTTGCGGCGAAGAAGTACGGACCTACGCGTATTCCTAAGGGCAGACGAGAGTGGGCGGGATTGAATAGATCATAAGTTCTATTGCTAAGATTCTGGTTATTGGCTTGTGTGTTTACAAACGACGCATACAGTAGCTTATCGCAAGTTGTAGGCCGCCAGAAAGTCACAGAATGCAGCCAATGCTGGAGTGGATATTCGAAGTAGCCGCATTACATGATCGAAGATGTTGCCGCGCGATTAGCTACAGTCCCAACGCTTGCAAGGCTGGTATGTAGCGCGGCCATAGCTAGGCGACCCTTGGATGGGTTCAAGAGTGTAAGCCCGCCAGATCTTGCAAGTTCTATTGCAGTGCTATTGTTTTCGCTAATAATACTTATCGAAAGCATTCAGGACGAAGAAATATCTTCCCCTCCCCGCTGCTTGTAGGTCACCTTCTCCACCCGGTCATACTCCAAGCCAAGACGCTCAGCCAGGAGACGAGAGCCGACCCGCACCGCTTCGATGATAAATTGCGATCTGGTCCAGTACGCCTGATGACTCAAATCCTCCACCAGGTCGAGCAACTCGAAGGGAAACTTGACGCCAATCTCCTCCCTGCTCAACGGATGTCTGGGACGACCCGGACGCCTCATGCTACCCTCCAAACTGCCTCAAATCGGCCACTAGACCCACCTTCCCCCTCCAGTCTAACGTTGACCTGGCGAACGTTGTGTTCCTGTACCTATTCGATTACCGGCAGCTCGCAGTCCTCTGCGAAGCCACTGCCGGTTTGCCCCCTACACTACTCAGCCGCTACCAGCCCGGGCCATCGGGCCCGCCCCATCATGCCCGACCCGACCGCCGCACGAAACGCCGCCAGTTGTGCCGGCGTGTGGGCGCCGCCCTTCTCCGGCTTCGCCGGAGTGTGCGCCCGCGCCCACACATGACGCCGGAGCAAACTGTCGACCGTTTGGCGGGTCTTGGGTCGGGATGGGTCGGGCAAGCCCGATGGCTCGCCGGAGGGAGGAAATGGCGGACATGCCTAACAGGTATCACAGGTCAAGAAAATCTGTCAAGGGAACTGGTCGAAAATTGGCCCTGGCTGACACCTGGAGACCTCAGAGAGCAAGAAATCGCAGCACTCCCCCACCCTTCCCCTGAAGATGCCCCGACCCGTTTTTACCCCTGCTGACATCAAGGTGAAAATTTCACTAATACTTATCGAAATCATAAGGACGTAGCCGATCCTTTTCCCTTACTGTTGCCTACCACCCTCTTACTGACACTTGCGCAAGTAACTAAACCGTGGTCTGATCAACCGCATGGCCAAGGATAAGATAGCAAATTGGAAAG
>JACPVG010000027.1 GCA_016191875.1 Chloroflexota bacterium | reverse complement strand
ATCATCCACGACGCAGTACACCGTGACAATGAGTGTGTTAGTATCCATTTGGGAGCTCCTCTAACTGGTGGTTTAGACATCTTCAGTTTAGAGAGTTCCCATTTTCTTTTCAAGCCCCGAATAACTTGCACACGGGGTTAATTAAGGGATTGTTTTTGAAGGCAAACCTGCCCACATATCCAGTCGCGGCAACAATATTGCGGTTGCGGTAGTCAGTTATCACACTATGAAGGTGTTTCTTTAGATAAGTTTCCCCCAGTAGCCATTCGTAAAGGCTCGTCATATCAACGGTTTTTCCCGAAAATTCTTGCCAGAGTCTATCTTCCAATGGTCTAAGGTCTGGTTCAGCTTCAATCAAAATCAACTGATTTGGGTTATCCCGTTCGCTTGCCGAGAAACTGCCATCTGGGACCGTCTTCCACATGGCGTCCTTCATCCGCTCGCGTCCCAACGCATGATTAGTAGCATGGAAGAGGACGTATTTCAGCACCTTGTTCTTACCGCGCATAAGCATATGAGTAACATACTTGGCGTTTAACTGACTTGAATACAGAGTTATAATCTCGCCTGTCCTGGCATCATAGTCTCCAATTCCCTGCAGTTTCCGCCAATCACTAGTTCCAAACAGGGCATTCATGTTTTTCTCTTGGCCATATTGCTGGATTGCCATATCAACCCATCGGAACATGAAGTTAATGACAACTTCGCTACGCTCAAAGTCAAGAAGTCGATTCAGCAGGTTCATAGAGATAGTAAACCCAAATGGATCAACGAAGGCAAAGGCAGGGGCAAGCGGTTGCTGATGAGCAGATAAGTCATTCAAGAGTGCCTCAAGAGATTCTTCGTAATCCTGAAGGTATGAGTGGATAGCAATACCATCTGGCAAGACGCCAAGGCGCGTAATCTCCTGCTGAAGCATCTCATAGTTCTTTTTGTCAGTCTCGAAAAAGACAAACTCCACTTGACAGTTCTGAAGAATCCTTTCTCTATTCGTATGATCCAGTAGGACCCTCAAGGCTAGGATTGGCGAACCCTCTTGACCTGTCTCATGTCGCCCTCGGCCAGCATGACAATCAAAATAGATAACACGTCCGTTATACCGTGCAAGGATTGGAAACCAAGCCCCAAGATAGGCTCTTAGGAGTTGGTGTTTAGCGTGCTGCAGGCCATCATATTCTTGCCAATATTCATCGCGGATCGATCTGTCTGCTTTCATACCCAATTGTCCTCCCACAGTCGTGAAGACCTAATAATAGTGCTCGGAAATCAAATGAAGCCTTACAAATTCCCGCCCAGCAGCGCGCCGGTGGCCTTCTTGGCATCCGCCAGCGGCAGGATGACGTAGAACACCGAGCCTTTGTCCGGCCCGTCACTCTCGGCCCAGATGCGCCCGCCGTGCAGCAGGACGATACCGCGGGCGATGGCCAGTCCCAGGCCCATCCCGCCGTAGGCGCGGGTCATGTGGCCCTCCACCTGGTAGAACTGCTCGAAGATGCGCTCCAGTTCCTCTTTGGGGATGCCGATGCCGGTGTCCTGGATGGCGGTCAGCACGCCGTCCGGGTGCGTGGTGACGGCGATGTTGATGGCCCCGCCGTTGGGCGTGAAACGGGTGGCATTGTTCAGAATGTTGAGGAAGACGCGCTTGAGTTTCTCACCGTCGGCGTTCACGTCCAGGGGTTCTTTGGGCAGGCGGATGTTCAACTGGTGACCCTTTTCGCGGGCGGCGGTCTGGGTCTCACTGTAGGCCTCGGCCACGATGCGCTGGATGGGCTGGCGCGCCGGCTGGAACTCCTGCGAACCGCCTTCCAACAGGTTCAGGTTGGTCATGTCATCCACCAGCGACCGCAACTGCAGGGCGGCCTTGCTCAACCGTTCGGCGTAGTCGGCGAGTTCGGGCGGGGCGTCTTCGCGCAGGAACTCGGCGTAGCCCAGCACGGTGTTGAGCGGAATGCGCAGTTCGTGCGAGGCGATGGCGATGAAGTCGCTCTTTTTCTTGTCGCTCTGGGCCAGTTCGTTGTAGGCGGTTTGCAGGGATTGCAGCAGACGGGCGTTGTTGATGGCGACGGCGGCCTGCGAGGCGATGACCGAGAGGATGTCCACATCTTCCTTGCCGAATTCGCCGTGGCGTTTGTTCACGCCTTCCAGCACGCCGATGGTGCGGTCGCCGATCTTCATCGGCACACCTACCAGGTTGCGGGTGATGAACTGCGTTTTCTTGCCGACCTCCTGGAAGTGCTGAGGGTTGCTCTCCATTTCGTTGATGATCTCAGGCCGGTCCTGCTGAAAGATGGCCCCGGCGATGCTGGAATCGAGCGGCACAGGAATCTTCGCCAGTTCTTCGGGGTCCGAGCCGGTGGAAGCGGCGAAGCGCAGTTCGCCGGTCTTCTCGTTGTAGAGTAAAACGGAAACCCCCTCGCACTCCAGGATGTCGGTGCCGGTGTCAATGATGAAGTTGAGCAGGCGGTCGGGGTCGAGGGTGGAGTTGAGGGTCAGGCTGATCTCGACCAGGCGCGCCAACTGGCCGAGCATGCGCTTCATTTCAACGACCTGATCGACGAGTTGGCCGGTGGCGGGGTGCGGATTTCTCATACACGTCTAGTGTAGTCGCAAAAACGGCTTTTGTCTATGATAGTCTATAATACAAAATATTTTGCATTTAGTTTTAATTATTGCACAATATTTTATGTAATGGGCGAAGGCATACAACAACACAAGGATTGAGCGCTTGTGGGCCGCTCAATCCTCATAGCGTGATTCGTCCACCATCCGGCGCAGGCGCTCGGCCTCGCTCTCCCCCGCCGAACCGGCCTGGTCCTCTGCGCTCATGAGGGCTTCGGCGGCGGCCAGGTCGTCCGGGCTGGCGCGGCGCACCAGGCTCCACCTGCCACAGTGCAGGCAGCGCTCCAAGCGCGAGAACCCGAGTTTCAGGCCAAAGAACGAGAGGCTGAACGGACGCCCGCATTTGGGGCAGACCGCCCCGCCCATCAGGCCATACACGCCGGGCCGATGGGTCGCCTTGCGCCGCCCAGCCAGCAGCGGGGCCAGCCCGGCCAGCGCCGCCGCAACGCCCACGATTGCCAGAATCGGGCCGAGGAGACCGAAAGCCTGGCCGCCGGCGTCTTCGGCGCTCAGGAAAATGCGCACCAGTTCCTGTGAGCGCAGTTCGCTGCCATCCGCGCGGAAGCCGACCGCGTAGAGCGCGTGGCGGCCGGGGGCATAATCATCGGTGACGAAGACAACCCGGAAATCGGGAGGCTGGCGCGCCCCACCCAGCAGAACGTCGTCGATGAAGTAGCGCACGGCGGTCAGGTCATCAGGCCCTTCGACCGAGACGCTGAACGTGCCCTGAATCTCGCCGCCGAACCCGCCGTAGCCCCAATTGCGATTCAACTTAAGGGTCAGACTTTCATCCTGGCCACGGGCCGGAGCGGCGAAGGCCAGCAGGGCGGCCAGAGCGAGGATTGACAGACAAAGGCGTATGAAGTTCATTCGGTACACCTCACACAGGATGGTAACGGACATGGGGAGGAGGGACATCCAATTACCCCTTACCAGTTACCGCCCTCACTTCCAGCGCGTCAGTATCGTCTCACGCTGGAACAACTGAATCGCCAGCGCCAGCAGCCCGGCATCCACCGCCAGCAAGAGCAGCGCCAGCCACAAGATGAGCGTCTGGTTGATGGTGATCAACCCGAAGGTCTGGGCCATGAAGAAGCCCAGCACCGGCAGCATCACCAGCGCCGAAACCTGCTCGGCCACACGCGGGTCGTTGACCCGCGAGGAGACCATCACCGCCATGCTCACCGCCGCCACCGCCAGCAGCGGGCCGACCACGGCGATGGCCAGCAGCCAGAGCGGCTTGAGCAGCAGACCGGCCAGAGCCGGGTTGCCGGTGACGAGCAGTGCGCCGGCCACAAACAGGGCATACGCGCCCCAGGTGACGATCACCGCCGGCAGCGCCGCGCCCAGCGCCTTGCCCGCCAGCAGTTCCAGCGTGCTGATGGGCGTGGCCAGCAGCGGCTCCAGCGTGCGGGTGCGCTTCTCGCCCACGATGCTGTATGAGGCAATGGTGACCGGGATGATGACCGGCATGAGGAGGAACAGCATCAGGAACTGGCTGACGATGACGAATTGGGCGCAGGCCGCCCCGGCCAGGTCGCCGCACACCAGGGCGAACTCGGGCGGAATCTCGCCCAGGCCGAGCGCCTCCTCGGGCGAGGCCGAGCGCATCGTATAGAGGATCACCAGCGGGATGGCCGTGAACAGCAGCGGCATAAAGGCCACCGTGAACAGCACGAACTTGTTCTTGAATACCTCTGCCCATTCCTTGCGGATGATGACCCAGACCTTATCCATTGTTGACCTCGTCGTTCTGCATCAGGCGCAGGTAGACCTCTTCCAGGCTGCGGCGCGCCTCGCCCACAAAGCGGATCTCCGCCCCGGCCTCCACCAGCCGCCGGATGAGCGCCGGGTTGTGCGCCTCCGGGTCATCGAGCGTGACGAGCAGCTTGGTATCGAGCGCCTCGACCTTCTGGATGAAGCCAAACCCCTGCAGGGCTTCGGCGAAGCGCGGCTCGGCCGCCGCCAGGTGGAACACCACCATGCGGCCGAAGAGCTGGCGGCGCAGGTTGGCGGGCGCGTCCAGCGCCAACAGGCGGGTCTTGAACACGCCCACCCGATCGCACAGACGGTCGGCCTCGTCCAGGTTGTGGGTGCACAGGATGATGGTGCGGCCTTCCTTGCCCAGCTCGGCGATGAAGTCGCGCACCAAGCGGGCGGCCTCCGGGTCCAGTCCGGCGGTCGGTTCGTCCAGGTAGAGCACGGGCGGTTCGTGCAGCAGGGCGCGGGCGATAGCGAGTTTCTGGCGCATGCCCTTGGAGAACTCGCCCACCTCATCATCCCGGCGGCTCCACAGGCCGAGCATGCGCAGGTATTTCTCCACCTGGCCGGGGATGTCGGCCACGCCGTACAGGGCGGCGAAGAAGGCCAGGTTGCGCTCGGCGCTGAGTGAGTCGTACATGCCGGGCGTTTCGGTGAGGATGCCCACCTTGCGGCGCACCTCGGCGTCCGCGCGGCCGATGACATGCCCGGCCACCTCGGCCCAGCCGCCGGTGGGGGCGATCAGCGCGCCCAGCATGCGGATGGTGGTGGTCTTGCCGGCCCCGTTGGGCCCCAGCAGGCCGAACACCTCGCCGGGAGCGATCTCCAGCGAGAGACCCTCCACGGCCCGGACAAGTTCCTTGCCGCGCCCGAAGTGCTTGGTCAGGTTCTCGGTGCGGATGGCGAAATCAGTCATAACGGCTATCCTCTATGATGTCTAGGCTGGGCGCGGCCTGCGGCACCGGCGTGACGGGCGGCACAGGGGCCGCCACGATGGGTTCGGGGGAAAACTCCGGCAGGCCGCGGCGCAGCCGGGCGGCGATCAGGAGGCTCAGGACGGCAAAGCCCAGCAGCAGGGCTTCGGCGGCATACGCCCCCAGCGTGTGCAGGGCGACCAGCGAGACGCCGTTGAGCAGGGCGTGCCAGCCGACCGCGGCCCAATACCAGCGGCTCTGGCCGCTGACGACGGCCTTCATCACGAGCAGGGCGGCGCTGAGGTGGAAAGACATGGCGCCGACGCGCTCCAGCGCGCCCAGCAAATGGTCGTACCAGGCCGAACCCCAGTAGGCGGCCAGTTGCGCCTGGACGGCGGCGATGTTCTCCGACCCCACCAGGACGGCCAGCGCCTCCGGACTGCTCGCGCGCAGCACAATCATCTGCAGGAAAATGTAGATGACCAGCGCGCCGATGAGCATGGCCTCCACTCCCCCGTGGCCGGCGCCGAACATCAACCCCTCGGCCCAGGAACGGGCGTCCTTCAGCCAGCGGCGCAGCACTACCAGCCGGGCGGTCTCCTCGAACAGGCCGGAAGATAACCCCAGCGCCAGGGCAAACGCCAGCAGGCCGGCCCCGGAAGGCGCCTGCAAATCCACGCCCAGCCGCGCCAGCAGCGGGTTGAGCGCCAGCGCATTAAAAGGGATGTGCAGCACCTGCGAGAGGACGAACGTGACGGCGCCGATGCCGAATAGCCGCCAATCCTGCCGGTAGCGACGGGCGATCCATATGCCCAGCCCCAGTGGCAGGGCGACCATCAGTCCGCCGTTGAGGAAGGGCGGGATGGCATACGGGTTGAGCAGGAGGAACGCCAGCCCGCCGCCCAACAACAGGACGAGGACGAGTATCGAAACGATGCGAAAGACGGTCATGGCAAGTTGAGACGTTTCACGTGAAACAGGTCGGATGTATTGTAGCCCGCTTTGCGCCCGGAGTTTCACGTGAAACCTGGCCCCGGGGCGCAAAACGGGGCGGGCCTCACGTTGCGCGCCCGCCCCGGAACCCGAAAGCGGCGTAAGGCTAGAAGAAGGTCTGCACAACCCAGCCGGCCAGCGCGCCGGCCAGCAGGATGGCGGCGACGATCCAGAAGGCCAGCGCGCCCTCGTTGATGCCATAGCTGGTGCGGTAGGGGTCCAGGCCGCGCGGCAGCATCTCATCTCTGCGCCGGGCGCCGGGCGGGCGCTTGAAACGCAGGCGTTCGTTGTCGAATTTCTCGAGCAGCGTCCAGCCCGCCAGCGCTTCTTCGGCTTCCACCTGGGCCTGGACGGCCGGGTTGCGGAAGGCCCCGGTGGCCGAGCGCAGAATCTTGAATTCCCAGTCGCCGGAAAGGTCGTCGGAGCGGTAAGCGGTCATCATCTCTTCTTCCTTGCGTTTCTTTTCTGCACGGATATGGGCGGCGATGTGTGCGCCAGTCATCGGGTTTCCCTTCGGGGGCAGGCGGCATGACTACACAATGCCGCCTGCCCCGCTGTAGGTTCACTTCTTGCCGGCCTCTTCGCTGTTCTGGGCCAGCGCCACCATGCCGCTCAGCCCGCCCAGGTTCATCGTGTCCACCGCGCTCGAGGGCACGATCACCAGAGCGCCCTTTTCCTTGAGGCCCTCGAAGAGCATGTTCATGGCCCGCAGGTGCAGGGCGGTCGGGTTGTTGGCGTAGGCTTTCGAGGCCTGGGCAAACGAATCGGCGATCTGCATCTCCGACTCGCCCAGGATGACGCGCGCCTGGCGTTCGCGCTCGGCCTGCGCCTGGCGCGACATGGCATCCTCGAGATCCTTGGGGATGACGATGTCGCGGATCTCGACCGACTGCACGCTCACGCCCCAGGGGGTAGTGCGCTCGTCGATGACCTTCTGCAGGTCGGCATCCATCTTGGCGCGGCCGGCCAGCACATCGGCCAGCCCGAGCGAGCCGATGACCTCGCGCAGGGCGGTCTGGGAGGCCCAGGTGATGGCGCTGCGGTAGTCTTCCACTTCCAAGGCGGCCTTCTCGGCATCCCACACCACCCAGAACAGCACAGCGTCCACGTCCACCGGCACGGTGTCTTTGGTGAGGGTTTTTTCGGCGCTGAAAGGCGAGACCATCACGCGGTGGTCGATCCACTCGGTGACGCCGTCCACAATCGGGATGATCCAGAACATGCCCGGCCCCTTGAGGCCGTGGAACCTGCCGAAGCGCAGCACCACGGCTTTCTCCCATTGGTTGGCGATCTTAAGCCCGAACAGGGCATAGAGGGAGATGAGGACCCAGGCGACCAGCCAGGCGATGACCGCCCACTCAGGGGTGTTGAGCGTTTCGCCCAGGAAGATGACCCCGAAGACGGCTATCAGGAAGGCCAGCGCCGAGAGCGTGCCGGCGATGCCGTTGAGCCGGTAGGGGTTCTGGTCCTGGCCGAGGCTCTGCAAACGTTTGTTGAGCTTCATGTTGATGGTCATGGTTTCTCTCCATTCGATAAGGGCGTCTGGTGGGTCGGTTGTCTCAATTGTCTTCCGGCGGTTCGCCGGCGGCGCTCCAGGCGTTGAGCGTATCCTCGAAGACACGCCGGGCTTCATCCGGGCTGAAGCCAAGTTTGTGGGCCTGGGCGGCGAAGGTGCGCGCCAGCCGCGCCAGCCGCTGATGGCGCAGCCGTTCGGTGTTCTCCGGCGAGCCCGGTTCGAGGATGAAGGTGCCGCGCCCATGCTGGGTGGAAATGATGCCATCCTCATCCAGCATGCGATAGGCTCGCGCCACCGTGTTAAAGTTCACCCGCAGGTCGGCCGCCATCTGGCGCACAGTGGGCAGCTGGTCGCCGGGCTTGAGTTCGCCGGCGGCGATGGCGTGCTTGATCTGGTCGATCAACTGCGAGTAGATCGGCACATGAGCGGTAAGGTCAACTTCGAAGTTCATAGGTGCATCCGATTGTCTTATTGTCTGATTGTACTATTGTTTCTTTGTATCATTGTATGTGCGTTCGATTGTATTGTCAAGAGGGAATTTATGGGAGCGAGAAACCTTCTATAATCTCTTCAAATCCCATCAGACTGGAGCGCCCCATGATCGACGCACCCATCCTGGAATTCGACCCGGCCCGCCCGGCATTCATCGAGCCCGCCCAGGTCATCACGCCGCGCGACATGCCGGAGCACTGCGTCATCACCTATTTCAAGGATATGATCGAGGAAGTGGCGGTCGAGCGACACGCCCGCCAACTGGTGGAGAATCGCTGGGAGGACGGTCCGCACCCGGTGTATGAGATCCAGCACAACGGGCGGCGGCTGGCGTTCATGCATGGCGGCATCGGCGCTTCGCTCTCCGCCGCGTTGCTGGAAGAAGTCATCGGCTTTGGCTGCCGCAAGTTCATCGTCTGCGGCGGCTGCGGCGTGCTGGATGCGGGCGTGGAGGTTGGCGCGCTGTTGGTGGTGCGTGATGCCCTGCGGGACGAGGGCGTCTCCTACCATTACCTGCCGCCGGGCCGCACCGTGGCGGCGCACCCGGCGGCGGTGGCGGCGCTGGAAGCGGAACTGGCGCGCCAGGGCGTACCCCATCGCACGACCCGCACCTGGACCACCTCGGCGCCCTATCGCGAGACGCCGGCCAAAATCGCCGCGCGGCGCGCTGAAGGCTGCGCCACGGTGGAAATGGAAGCCGCCGGCCTGCTGGCGGTGGCCCAGTTCCGCAGCGTGCCGCTGGGCTGCATCCTCTACGGCGGGGATGACCTGAGCGGCCCGGAGTGGGATAACCGCGGCTGGCAATCGAAGGGTGATGTGCGCCGGAAGCTATTCTGGCTGGCCGCCGATGCCTGCCTGGCGCTGTAGCGCGGCTTGACAACCGCCCCGTTCCATGTGACAATCCCGCGCCAGCATTCAGAATCTGAATGCTCAGAATCCGAGATGAAAGAACGCGAATTCCTCCTGCTCAACGAGATTGCCAAGGATGAGACCGTCACGCAGGCGGGCCTGGCCGCCCGGCTGGATATCGCTGTCGGCAGCGTGAACTGGTACATCAAGCGGCTCATCGGCCGCGGCTACCTGAAAGCCACGCGCATGGACCGCACGCGCCTGCACTACAACCTCACCCCGGAAGGCATGACCGTGCTCACCCGGCGCGCGGCGCAATACATGAAAGACTCGCTCACGGTCTACCGCGACCTGCGCCAGGAGGCCGGCCGGGCGGTGCAGGCGGCGCAGGCGGCCGGGGCGCAGAGCGTTTACTTGCAGGGCGATGACGAAGCCATGGACATCCTGCGCCTGACCTGCATCGAGCAGGGACTGGGCCTGGATGCCGGGAAAAGCCGCTGGGTGCTCAAGCGCAACGGGCGCGGTTACCTGCTGGTAGACCGGCGGGAGACGGCATGACCATGTGGCCTACCTCCGTAACCCGCGCCATATGCGACACCGAGCGATCGACCTTCCCGTTCCAGTATTACACCACGCCGGGCGAGGCCATCTACCAGCTGGAATTCCGTTCGCACGTGTTCAACGGGCTGGGCTATCTGCATTTCGATGCCCAGCAGCGGCTGGCCGCCCAGGTCATGACCCACGACCAACCGGCCTTCCCAGAGGAACTGGAGCGCTGGGCCGTCCTGAGCCCGGAAGAACTGGACGCCTTCAACGCCCAACCCGCCGACTTCGAAGATCTGCTGCTCAAGATGCACCTGGCGGCCAGCAGCCAGCCGGACCTGGTCTACCAGCCGGTTGAACTGGCCCAACTGCGCGGGTTATTCCCCAAACCACCCATCCTCATCGGCGGCTGCGGCCGCTCCGGCACCACCCTGCTGCTCTCCATTCTCGGCGCGCACCCGCATATCCACGCCATCCACGAAGAGATGTTCGCCTTCTTCCCGCGGCCCTTCCGCCTGCGACCGTTGCTGCGCCACCTGCATGGTCTCGACCCCGGCGCGGGCTGGCAGCGCTGGTGCGAGAAGACGCCTAAGAACGTGCGCGCCTTCGGCGACATCCTGGCAGCCTTCGAAGGCCAGGCGCGCCTGATCCACATGGTGCGGGACGGGCGCGACGTGGTCACCTCCCACCATCCCAACTCGTCGCAGCGTTACTACGTGCCGCCCGAACGCTGGGTGGCTGATGTGCAGGCCGGCCTGACCTACGCAGACCAATCCCTGCTCATCCGTTATGAAGACCTGATTGCCGACCTGGAAGGCACCCTGCGGCAGGTGTGCGATTACGTGGAAGAGGAGTTCGACCCGCGCCTGTTGGATTTCGCCCGCCACACCACCGTCACCGAGAACAAGGCCTGGGAAGGCCGTAAGGTGCGCTCGCTGCACAACGAGCGCATCGGGCGCTGGCAGCAGCCCGGCCACCAGCGCGTCATCCAGGAATTCATATCCACGCCCCAGGCCGCGGAGTTGATGGCGCGCCTGGGCTACGCCATCCGTGAGATGCCATGAGCGAACCCTTTAACCTCTACAACGAATTCGTCCTGAAAGCCAGCCCGGACCGCATCACCAAGCTGCTGGCGCGCTACGAACTCTACCGCCGCATTCTCGACGTTCCGGGCGATATCGTGGAGGGCGGCGTGATGAAAGGCGCCGGCGTGCTTTTCTGGGCCAAACTTGTGGAGGTCTTCAACCCGCTGTCCAAGCGCAAGGTGGTGGGCTTCGACACCTTCGCCGGCTACCCGGACGATGTGACCTTCGCCCACGACCAGGAGAAGGCGCGCGCTTTCACCGCCGAGCAGGTCAGGGAAGGCGATGACGTCAGCGCCGAAGCCATCCTGGCCATCGCCGCCGAGCAGGGTCTGGCCGGGCGCATCGAACTGGTAAAGGGCGACGTGCGCGAAACCCTCCCGGACTATATCCACGAGCACCCCGGCTTTCGCATCGCCCTGCTCAACCTGGACTTCGTACTCTACGACCCGACCCGGGCAGCGCTGGAGCATCTCTATCCGCTGGTCGTCCCCGGCGGCATTGTGGCGTTCGATGAGTACGCCACGCGCGGCAACGGCGAGTCGGACGCCGTGGATGAGTTCTTCAAGGGCCAGGACATCCGCCTGCACAGCATCCCCTGGGCGCTCAGCCCGACCGCCTACCTGATCAAAGGTGAACGCTGAATGGATACCGCTTTCATCAAAGTAGGCGAACACGAAGTCGGGCCGGGCAAGCCGGCGCTGCTCATTGCCGAGGTGGCGCAGGCCCACGATGGCAGCCTGGGCATGGCGCACTCGTTCATCGATGCCGTCGCCGATGCGGGGGCCGACGCGGTCAAGTTCCAGACCCACATCGCTGAGGCGGAAAGCACGGCCTCCGAAGCCTTCCGCAAATCGTCGCCCTATATCAGCGAATCCAAAGCGGAATTCTGGCGGCGCACCGGCTTCGATGAGGCTCAGTGGGCCGGGCTGGCCGAACATGCCCGCCAGCGCGGCCTGCTTTTCCTGTCTTCGCCCTTCTCGGTGGAAGCGGCCGAATTGCTGATGCGTGTCGGCGTGCCGGCCTGGAAGATCGCCAGCGGCGAAGTGACCAACTTCCCAATGCTGGAGCGCATGGCCGGGACCGGCCTGCCCATCCTGCTCTCAGCGGGGATGAGCAACTGGGAAGAGCAGGATGAAGTCGTGGGTTACATCCAGGGTCTGGGCGCGCCGCTGGCGCTGTTCCAGTGCACCACCGCCTACCCCTGCCCGCCGGAAAAGGTCGGCCTGAACCTGATGCACGACCTGCGTTCGCGCTACGGCGTTCCGGTCGGACTTTCGGACCACACCGGCAAGGTGTATTCGGCGCTGGCGGCGGTTTCTCAGGGCGCCAACCTGCTGGAAGTGCATGTGACCTTCAGCCGCGAGATGTACGGCACCAGCGTGGATGCCTCGCTGACGCTGGATGAACTGGCCGAAGTGGTCCAGGCCACGCGCTTTATCGAGGCAATGCTGAACAACCCGGTGGACAAAGACGCCCAGGCGGCCGGCATGGCCGGCCTGCGGGAGGTGTTCTTCCGCAGCGTGGTGCCGCGCCGCGACCTGAAAGCCGGAACGACGTTGAAAGCCGAGGACCTGACGACCAAAAAGCCCGGCAGCGGCATCCCGGCCAACCGCATCGGCGAGGTCATCGGCCGCACCCTGGCGCGTGATGTGGCCGCCGACCAGCTATTGAACATGGAAGACCTGGCGTGATGGCTGTTTCCCCGGCTCCTGCCCCGGTCCTGCGAGCGGCCGAATCCGAGAATCCGGAGGAGAAGGTTTATCTCGTCTCCTACCCAAAATCCGGGCGCACCTGGCTGCGAGTGCTGCTCTCGCGTTACAAGCAATTGCTGCTCGGGGTGGAGGATTTCGAGTTGAAGCTGCATGCCTCGTATTCAGAGACTCCGCTCGTGACGCGCCAGTACATATTCAGTCACGCGGATTCAGCCTATACCGCCGACCAGGCGGGCTGGCCGCAAAAGATAGCCGACCGCCTGGGGTGGCTGGGCCGGGTGGAGTATCCATTCAGCCTGGAACGCTTTCGCGGCGCGGGGGTGATCTTTCTGGTGCGTGACCCGCGCGACGTGACCGTCTCGGATTACCATCAGCAGGTCAAACGCTCCAAAGAGGTGCCGCCGATGCCATTGAGCCGGTTCATCCGCAGCCGGCTGTTCGGCGTGCGGCGGCCGGTGGCCTTCTTGAACTACATCGCCCATCAACGCGCGGAGTTTAAGCACATGTTCACACATTACGAAGACCTCCATCGCGACCCAACCGGGGAACTGACCCGCATGCTGGAATTTGCCGGATTGCCTCTGCGCCCTGAGTTGGTGCAGGAGAGCGTGGACTACGCCCGGTTCGAGAACATGCGCAAGATGGAAGCAAAAGGCGGGCACGGGGTCAAGCTCGCCCCGGCAGACCACTCCGACCGCGACACCTACAAGACCCGCAAGGGTAGAATCGGCTCGTTCAGGGAAGAGTTGACCGGCAAGGACATCCGGGCCATCAACGCCATCATTCAGGACGAGTTGGACGGCTTCTTCCAGCGATATAAGCAGCCTGACCCGGAGCCCCTGTAATGGCGAACGCATCCTCCGAGAGTATCCTCGGCATCATCCCGGCACGCGGTCACTCGAAGGCCGTGCCGCGCAAGAACATCCGCCCGCTGCTGGGCAAGCCGCTGCTGGCCTATACCGTCGAGTGCGCCCGTGCCTCGGGCGTGTTCGACCGCCTGGTGCTCAGCACCGACAGCGGCGAGATCGCCGCCGTGGGCGCCGACCTTGGGTTGGAAGTGCCGTTCCTGCGACCGCCTGACCTGGCCAGGGATGAGACCCCCATGCGGCCGGTGGTGGAGCACATGGTCAACGCGCTGGAAGAACAGGGCTGGAAGCCGGAAATCGTTGTACTCCTCCAACCCACGTCGCCCCTGCGCCTGCCACGCCACATTCAGGAAGCCGTGCGCCTGCTGAAGGAATGGCGCTGCGACGCGGTCGTAACCGTGGTGCAGATTCCCGACCGATTCGCGCCGCAAAAGGCGCTGAAACTGGTGGATGGCCGCCTGGATTTCTTCGATACCGAGGGCCAGCGCATCACTCGCCGACAGATGCTGGAACCCACCTATGCGCGCGATGGCACGGTCTACGCCTTCTGGCGCGACACGCTGATGGAAAAACACAGCCTGTATGGCGACGATTGGCGGCCGCTGATCCTGCCGCTGCATGAAACCCTGACCATCGACACGCTGGCGGACTGGGCCGAGGCTGAAGCGCGGCTGAAGGAAATACAGACGCGATGAAAATTGGTTTCCTGATCGCCCGCATGACATATTTCAAGACGCTGGGCAACCTAATCGATGCCGCCCTGGCCGGCGGGCACGAAGCCTGGTTGTTCTACCTGGCCGACGCCGAACTGGGTTCAAAATCCTATCAGAAGGCTGTGCCGGATGATTTCCCCCACTTTCACTCCGGCCAGCCGGAAGCCGCCCCCTACCGGCCAGAGGAGGTGGGCAACCTCGGCCGTCGCTACGGGCTGGACGCCCTGGTGACCCACGAGGGCTACCGCATTATGAGCGCGCAGGGCCAAGCGGCGCAATTACTACGCCTGCGCGAAGGTGGCACAAAGACGTTTGCCCTCAGCCACTTTTTCGAGTTTTCCAAACAGCCGCTGGAAGCGCTCGACCACTTCGACAAGACATTCTTCCTGAGCGAATTTGCGCGCGATCTGATGTTCGATCTGCACGCCGCCAACGGCAACGCCCCGGCCCTGCGCGCCGCGCATCTGCATAAGACCGCCATAGCCTCTTCCCCGGCTTTCGAGCAGATCGGCCAGACCGACCCGGCCGCGGCGCGCCGCGAGTTTGGCATCCCGGAAGGGCAGCGGGTTGTGCTGCTCGCCGCGCCGGTGCTCTCGGGCGTGACCAGCTGGCGCTGGGTGGTGTGGCGCGAGGCGGCGCGCCGCACGCGCCTCAAACGGGTGGCAAGCACCGGGCGCTGGGGCTACCTGGCGGAAACGCTCAGCGGCCCCGCATTCAAAGACTGCGTCGATGAAATCCGGTCCTTCTGCGACCGCAGCAATGCCGTGCTGGTGGTCAAATCGCGCCAAAAACAGGACGATCCGGATTACCTGGTCGCCGCGGCAGACGTGTACCTGGACGGCTCGGTCGAGGAGTACTATCCGGTCTTCACCACCTACCGCATCCTGGCCGCCGCGGATATGCTCATCAGCGCCAACAGCATGTCGATCATCGAGGCCGTGGCGGCGGGCATCCCGGCTGTGAACATCTATGTGCCCCACCGCGAGTTCAACCGCGACCCCGTGCCCATCCGCCGCCGATATCTGGACGCCCTGCTGGCCTTCAAACCTGGCAACCTGATGCACTACCCCGGCTGCATCTGGGGCGTGGACCGGCGTGCCTTCCCGGGCTGGCTGCGCCGAAAGGTCCTGAGCGACTTCCGCGTAGACCCGGAACGCCGGAAAGCGTATATCGAGAAGTACCTGGATATCCGGGAAGCGTCCAGCAGCCTGCGTATCCTGGGCGAGATCGAGCAGGTGGTGGCGCATGGTTGACACCCAGACGCTGCGCCGGGAGATCACCGAGATCCTGGCTGAACGCGACCGCCTGTTCCCGGTGCGCGACCCGCAGAACACCGCGGCCATGAAAAGCGGCCTGGCGGCTTACGCCGCCGCGCTGGAAACCCGGCGAAAGCCCGGCTGGCGGCCGGACGCCGTACGGGTAGGCCAGGCGCGCGCTTTCCTGCCACACCCCATCTTTATCTGCGGTGAGATGAAAAGCGGCACCACCCTGCTGGTGCAGTTATTGGACGGCCACCCCAACCTGGTGGTGATGCCCGGCGACTCGCACCTGCTGGCCGATTCCCACAAAGGCCACACGCCCGCGCCCGGCCAAGAAGCCGAATGGCGCGCCTACTGGCTGCACCGCATCGTGAACCCCACCGGGCAACACCCCTTCTGGCTGCTCGGCGACAAGGATGCCCCCTACATCGACTTCCTGAATTACCTCGGTTATTGGCTGGGCGAATTGCCACCCGGCCCACGCGCCGGTTTTCTGGCGGCAATGGCGGCCTACTACTGCGCCAACCCAACTCCCCCCGCCGCGCCGCGCGCGTGGGTGGAAAAAACTCCCGGCAACGAACTGCGCCTGGCAGCAGCGCTGGAAATGAATCCTGAAGGACGGTTCGTCCACATCCTTCGGGATGGGCGCGAGAACCTAGCTTCGCTCAAGACCCTCTACCAGCACCGCGGCTGGGCATGGAACGGGCGCGCCGCCATTCAGGGGCTGGCGCGTTCGCTGCGCCTGGCGCTTGCGCACCAGGCCCGCCTGGGCGCGGCGCGTTACCATGTCCTGCGCTACGAAGACCTGCTGAAAGACCCGGAAGACGAAATGCGCAAGGTGGCCAGACAACTCGACCTGCCGTTTGATGGCACGCTCCTCCGGCCCACCCAGAACGCCAGCCCGGCGCACGCCAATTCCATGTACGCCGAAGACCAGGCGATGGGCGAAGTGCTTTCGACGCGGCAGTCTCGCTGGCAGGCCACGCTGGACTCCGCCGAACAGGACGCCCTGCTGGCTCTATATTACCCGGCCGCCCAGGCCGCCGGATACCGCTGGCCGGTGCCCAGCCGCCGCCGCTGGCAGGCGATCTGGCGCACCTGGCTGCGCAAACTGACCCGGCTCGCATCCGTCGCGCGTCTGACATTGGAGAAAACCACTCATGGCGATTAAGACCCCCCGGCGCGGCGTGCCCAGGGATTTCAAAATGGGCGCCGCCGAGTTCCGCCAGTATTTCCGGCTGGCGCGCACGTACCTCAGGCCCTACTGGCTGGATGCGCTTGGACTGGTGTTGGGCTATTTCATTTTCACTGGCCTCAACCTCGTGCAGCCGCTCATCATGGCCCCAGTGCTGGATATCGCCATCGGCAACCAGAGCATTTTTGAGGTCTCGCCCACCGATGCCCAACTGGATTGGAACAACATAGACTTGAACAACCTGGGCAAGTTCGTCCTGGCGCAACTGGGCCTGGACTCTCTCAGCGCCTGGGAGATCATCAGCATTCTGGCCATCGCTTACCTGGTCATCACCATCCTGCTCAACCTGATCAACTACATCAATACTATCCTGGCGGTGCGCATCCGCAACCGGGCGCGGGTGGATATGCAGCGCGACCTCTTCCAGCACCTGTTCGGTCTTTCGCTGGATTTCTTCAACCGCCAGCAATCCGGCGAACTGGTGGCGCGCCTGGAGCAGGACACTCGCGCCACGGTCAGTAACCTGGAATCGGTGGCCCGCAACGTCATCGTCTCGCCGATCATGATCGGCGTATACGGATTCCTGCTGGTGAATACCAGCCTGCAACTGACAATCATCGTCATCATCGCCGGGCTGCTCCAGTTCTGGATCAGCCGCATCATCCGCGCTCCGGTACGGCGGCTGATCATCAAGCAGCAGAATGTAATGGCGCGTGCCGGCGCGTATTTGCAGGAGATGTTTTCCTCGGCGCGCGTGGTCAAGACCTTTGTGGCGGAGGAGTATGCGCTCGGCCGGCTGAAAGATGAGCTGAAGGGGGTCTACGCCGCCCAGATGCGCTACGCTTATTTGAAGCAGTCCGACGCGCCGCTCACCGGTATCATCAACGGCATCACCAACGTGGCCATCCTGTTCCTGGTGGCGCGCGAGCTCATCTCCGGGGCGCTCACCCCGACCGGCTTCTTCCTCTATCTGTATGTCGGCCGCAGTGTCCTGGGGCCAATCAACTCGTTGGTGTTGACCTACAACGCCGTCCAGCAGATGCTGGCTTCCGAGCAGCGCCTGCGCGAACTGATGGGCCAGCAGCCATCCGTTCGCTCTGGGCCGGTTGTGCCAGATGCCTTTCGGGAAGCAATTGTGTTGCGGGATGTGTCCTTCCAATACGGCGCCGAGCCAACCCTGAACGAGATAAGCTTTGAGGTGAACAAAGGCGAAATGGTGGCGCTGGTGGGGCCGAGCGGAGCAGGAAAATCCACCCTCACCGACCTGATCCTGCGCTTCTACGACCCCCAGGCGGGCGAGGTTCGCATGGATGGGCGCGATATCCGCGAACTGGACACCAAAGCGTACCGCCAGTTGTTCGGTACGGTCTCACAGGAAAGCCTGTTGTTCAACGCCAGTGTGGCCGAGAACATCGCCTATGCCCGGCCGGACATCACCCGCGCTCAGATCATCGCCGCCGCCCAGGTGGCGAATGCCCACGAATTCATCGAGCAACTGCCGCAGGGCTACGATACGCCCATCGGAGACCGGGGGGTGCTCATCTCCGGCGGCCAGCGCCAGCGCCTCGCCATCGCCCGCGCCGTGGTGCGCCAGCCGCAGATCCTGATCCTGGACGAAGCCACCAGTTCGTTGGACAGCGTTTCCGAGCGCCTGGTGCAGGAAGCCATCGACCGCGTCATCCAAGACACCACCGCCATCGTCATCGCCCACCGGCTTTCCACCGTGCGCAATGCCCACAAAATCGTCGTGCTCGATCAGGGCCGGGTGGTGGATACCGGCAGGCACGCTGAGTTAATGGGACGCTGCGCGCTCTACCACGAATTGGCGACCCTGCAATTCGGGGAGACCGAAGCCGCGCCCGTTCAAGGATAAGGTACAGTCCATGATTAGGACACTTGTGCGCGTGAACAGCACCGGCCGCAGCGGCACGAAGTTCCTCGCCGAATTGTTCGCCGATCAGGGTTACCGGGCCTTTCATGAAAACCTATACGCCGGTGAGCCGAGTTCGGCGATCATCGAATACCAGAAGATGCTGGGCAACGCCTGGCTGCACGACCGCGCGTGGTACTACGACCACCACAGCAACTTCCCGGTTCCATACTACCGCTCGGTGCTGGCCCTGTTCGAGCCGACGCAGTCCATCGCGCCGCGCTGGAAGATCTGGGCCAGGCGCGCTGCGCAACCCCTGCCGGCGGATACCGTCATCGACACCGGCAACACCCTCACGGCTTCGACGCCAGAGATCGACGCCTACTTCACCGCCCGGGGTTTCGCCCTGCGGTATTTGATTCTGTTCCGCAACCCGCTAAAAACCATCCATGCCTATTACCAAGTGGAGGGCAGCACAAACTACAGCAACCGGCCCTCTACGTTCTCCGCCGCGCCGGATGACCCGGTGCGCGGCGCGGCCCTGCTGTGGAAGCACTTCTACGCCATGATGCTTGACCAACGCGCCCGCCTCGGGCCGGAACGCTTCCGCCTCGTGGCGTTGGAGGAATTCACCCGCGACCTGGATTACGTCCAGGGCGTGTTCGATTTCCTCGGGCTGACGCTCGACAGAACCAGGGCGGCGGACTTCCTCGACCGGGTGAACAACGCCCCCCTGCGGTCCGCGAAGGTGGATGACGCCCGCAACTCGGATATCTTCCATAACCCGGAATTCTCGTTCTCGGAAGAGGATATCGAGCGAATCCGGCCGATTGTGGCCGAAACCACCGCCCAACTTGGGGTTGATCTGGAGCAGGCGGCCGCCGATTACCGCGCCTTCCACGCCGAACAGAAAGCCCGGCTGGGTTTCCGCCAGCCCTGACCCGTGGCGCGCGTCTGCATCCCCATCCATTTCCAACCTCAGGGCGGCGGATTCTATTTCTTGCAAAGCTTCGAACGCTATCTGGAATCCATCGGCTGGCAGGTGGTCCGCGACCCAAAGGAACGCGCGGAATTCCTGTTCACCAACCATTGGATGACGCCGCCGGGGGCGCTGTTCAAGGCCATCCGGCGCAACCCGGCCGTGTGCATCGTCCAGCGCATCGACGGCGCAGCCCAGGATTACGGCCGCGCCGAGCCGGAAGCAGACCGGACCCAGGCGGCGGTGAACCGCCTGGCCAACCTGACCATCTTCCAGAGCCAGTACAGCCGTTATGCCACTCGCGAGAAGCACTCCATCATCAGCCAGGATGGACCGGTGATCTGGAACCCGGTGGACCTGGAGACCTTTAACCCGGAGGGGCCAGCGCGCGACTATCCCCAGGAAGTATGCGTGGCGGCCGTCTCGTGGAGCGCCAACCCGCGCAAGGGCGCCGCCAGCCTGTACGCATGCGCCGAACAGAACCCGGACATTGGCTTTGCGCTGTGCGGCAACTTCCCGGATGCGCCGCGCCTGCCCAACCTGCATCTACTGGGTGTGCTGGGCCGGGCGGACCTGGCCGTCGCGCTGCGCGGCGCCGCCGCCCTGCTGACCTTCTCGCAGAATGAGGCCTGCCCGAACCACGTGCTGGAAGCGCTGGCCTGCGGCCGACCCGTGCTCTACGCCGACAGCGGCGCGATGGCAGAGGTGACCGGCCCGGCCGGACTGCCGGTGAGCGAGAAGTCCTTCCGCGCCCAACTGGAACGCCTGCAGGGCAACCGTGCCGCCCTTGCAAATGCGGCTCGCGCCCGCGCGGAACGCGAATTCAACCCGGCACTCATCTTCCCGCGCTACGCCGAGGCCATGCAGGCAGCCCGGAAGCGACGCAGCCCGCGGCGGCTGGCGCAACGCTGGCTGGCCGCCCTGCGGGATGGATTGAGCCGCTTGATATAATCGCCGCCATGCCCCGCCGCCTGCCGCGCCGCTTCTACGACCGCCCCACGCTGGAGGTGGCCCGCGACCTGCTGGGAGCGCGGCTGGTGCGCATCCAGGACGGCCGCCGTATCGCCGGAATCATCGTGGAGACCGAGGCCTACTGCGGCGAGGAAGACCTGGGCTGCCACGCCAAAGCCGGGCGCACCCGGCGCACCGAGCCGCTCTACGGCCCGCCCGGCTACGCCTACGTCTACTTCACCTATGGCAACCACTGGCTGCTTTGCCCGGTCACCCGGCCGGCCGGCCAGCCGGAAGCAGTGCTGATCCGGGCGATTCTGCCGACGGAAGGACTGGACGCCATCGAAGCCCGGCGCGGCCGCCAGCCGCGCCCACACTGGACTGACGGCCCCGGCAAACTGGCCCAGGCGCTGGGCATTGACGGACGGCTGAACACCGCCGACCTGACCGCTGCGAACAGTGAGCTATTCATTGAAAGCGGACGTCCGGTCCCCGACCGGTTCGTAACCACCACGGCGCGCATCGGGTTATATACTGTGCCGGAACCGTGGAAGAGCCTGCCGTGGCGGTTCGTGGCCGCCCTACCCGGCGACCTTACCCAATTGGAGGAAGACGCATGAAGTTGCTAGAAGGAAAAAACGCGCTGGTGTTCGGCGTGGCCAATAACCGTTCCATCGCCTGGGGTATCACCCAGGCCTTTCACCAACACGGCGCTAACGTCGGCATTTCGTATGCCGGCGAGGTAATGGAAAAACGCGCTCGCCCGCTGGGCGCATCGCTCGGTCTGGGCTTCATTGAACCGTGCGATGTGACAAGCGACCAGGACATTGCCGCGGTGGCCGAGAAGGCCCGCCAGCATTTCGGCCAGGTGGACGTGCTGGTGCATGCCATCGCCTACGCCGGGCGCGAGGCCCTGAGCGGCCGTTTCCACCAGACCAGCCGCGAAGATTTCCGCATGGCCCTGGATATCAGCGCCTACTCCTTCATCGGTCTGGCGCGGGCCTTCCTGCCCATCCTGCGGCCCGGCGCCTCGCTGATGAGCATGACCTACTACGCATCCGAAAAGGTCGTGCCGAACTACAACGTGATGGCGGTGGCCAAAGCCGCCCTGGAGAACATCACCCGCTACCTGGCGGGCGACCTGGGCGCGCAGGGCATCCGCGTCAACGCCATCTCGGCCGGGCCCATCCGCACCCTGGCGGCGGCCGGGGTGAGCGGCTTTCGCGACCTCTACAGGCATTTTGCCGAGGCCTCGCCCCTGCATCAGGAAATCAACATCGAGGATGTGGGCGGCGCGGCGGTGTTCCTGGCCTCGGACCTTGCGGCCAAGATCACCGGCGAGGTGTTGTTCGTGGATGGCGGCTTCAACATCGTCGCCATCCCGGATAGTTTCCTGCGCTCCGGCGGCGAAGGCGAAGAATAGTCGTCCGGCTCCAGAATCGCAAAGGCACAGGTTCTCCCTGTGCCTTTTTTGTTTGCGAGGGTAATGGTAGCGTCAGTTCCCCAGATGCATGGGCATGATGACGTGCAGGAACGAGTCGTCACCCAGCGGGCGGATGACTCCCGGCGAGGCCGCCGCAGTGGTCTCCAGCGCCACATTAGGCGTGTGCACCACATCCAGCACTTCGCGCAGGTAGCGCACGTTGAAGGCAATGACCAGCGAGTCGCCTTCCACGTTGGCATCCACGACGGTTTCGTTTGAACCGGTCTCTTCGGATTGGGCGGAGATCTCCACCTGGCCGCTCTCCAGTTCGCCGTTGCCGCCGATGTTGAGGCGGGCGATGTGCGTGCCCTCGCGGGCGAAGATCTCGGCCTGTTTGCAGGCTTTCAGGAAATCCGCGGTGGCGATGACGGTGCGGGTGCTGAAGTTGGGCGGGATGATCTGCTCGTAGTCCGGGTAGTTGCCTTCAATCAACTGCGAGGTCAATTCGGCCTCCTTCAGGCGGAAGACCACCTGACCACGCCCGGGCGGCAGCGCCATCGTCACGGTCTCGTCGCCGTCGGTGGCGATGCGCGCCAGTTCGTTCATGGCGCGGGCCGGGATGATGACCCGGATCGGCTGGGGGGCCGGTTCGCTCAATTGCGCCGAACGCACAGAAAGGCGGAAGCCATCCGCCGAGGCCATGGTGATGCGGTCGCCTTCCACAGTAACGAGGATGCCGGTGAGCACCGGGCGGGCATCATCGGAACTGGCCGCGAAGGCCACCTGGTGAATCATCTCTTTCAGGTCGGCCACATTCAGGTGGATGCCGCCCTCCAGGTCCGGGACGGGCATGGGCGGGAATTCCTGGGCATCGATGCCCTTGATATCGGTGTTGGACGTGGCGCTGCGCACGTTAAGGGTCTGGGTGCGGGCGGCGAGTTCCATCTGTACCTGGCCACCGGCCAGGGTGTTCACCAGGTCGCCGAAGGTGCGGGCCGGCACGGTGGTGGAGCCTTCTTCTTCGATCTTGGCCCCGATCCAGCAGGTGATGCCCATTTCCAGGTTGGTGGCGGATAGGCGCAGGCGGCCCTCATCGGTGGCGACCAGCACGTTCGCCAGCACCGGCAGCGTGCTGCGCGGCGACACCGCCCGGGAAACGAGGCTCAGGCCGTGGGCAAGCGTCTCTTGCAGAACGGAAACCTTCATAAATTTTCCTCACGTGTGGAGTTTGCCAAGTAGCCCGCAGAAAGTCTTCTCACAAAGAACTGCGACCTTCCAGCGCAAGTCTCCTCGCAGGATGCCTTTGGGCTGCTTTACCAGTTGGCCGCTGTTCCTCTCCGGCGGAATTCAAAACTCTTATGGCCAACTACATAGAGTATACAACGAAGGCGGGCAAAATGCCACGCCCGGCTTCAGATCCGCCGCTTGCGGGCGCGGCGTGGCAGCGGCCAGGCCGGTTCCTGGGCGAGGGCGTTGCGCTCCGCCATTCGCTGGCGCGGCGGGTAGGCGATGACCAGATAGGGGCCGAGAGCAGGGATGAGCAGGGCGAGCAATCCATAGGCCAGGTATTGGCCCAGGTTCAACCGGCGGCGGCGCAGGGAAAGCACGGCCAGCGCCAGCATCAGAAAGAGGGTGGCGAACACGTAGCCGATCATCGATTCGCGGGATGCTGGCATAAGGCAATCCTTTTTGAGAACTGAGGTTCTAGGAAATTGTAGCGGGTTCTCGCCGCCTGCGCAAGCGCGATTCACAGGCCGCACCCGGCGCGGGATGGTAGTCTGCACGTGCCCTGCAAAGTGAGGTATCCTTAAGCGGCAACATATCCCACACTGGAGAGATGCATGGACATTAAGGGCAAGAATGCCTTGGTACTGGGCGGTTATGGGCTGGTGGGCATGGCGATTTGCCGCGGCCTGATGGCCCACGAACCGGCCCGGCTGGTAGTCGGCTCGCTGTGGAAACAGGAGGCCGAGCAGGCCGTCGCCGACCTGAAGGCCGAATTCCCCAAGACGGCCACCAAACTCATCCCGATCTGGGGCGACATCTTCCTGCGGGCCGAGTGGCAGAAAGATAATGAACACCCGCGCCCGGCCGTGCTGGCCGACCCGCAAAAGCGCCGCCGCCTGGTCGGCGACATTGTGGACGAACTCAGCCCGGACATCCTCGAATCTTCTTACCTCTATCAGATCATCACCGGCAAGGCCAGGGGGCTGGATGGCGCGCCGATGGACATCGTCATCGACAGCATCAACACCGCCACGGCGGTGGCCTACCAGAACATCTACGCCAGCGCCCGCCGCCTGGCGGACCTGGCGGCCGCCAACCACGCCAAGACCAACTGGCCGGAAGAAGTGGAAACCCTGCTCACCTCGCTGTACATCCCCCAGCTGGTGCGCCACATCCAGATCTACCATGAGGCCATGCTGGCGGCCGGCACCACAGCCTACATCAAGATCGGCACCAGCGGCACCGGCGGCATGGGCCTGAACATCCCCTACACCCATGGCGAAGAGAAGCCCTCGCGCGTGCTGATGAGCAAGGCGGCCATCGCCGGGGCGCAGACCCTGCTCACGTTCCTGATGGCGCGCACGCCCGGCGGCTTGCAGATCGCCAAGGAGTTCAAGCCCACCGCGCTCATCGCCTGGAAGGAAATCGGCCATGGGCCCATCCGGCGCGGCGGCAAGGATTTCATGCTCTACGACTGCCCGCCCGACCAGGCCCTCAACCTGAAGGACAAGGCCAACCTGGCCTCCAGCGGCGACTTCGGCACCCCCACCGGCAAGGGGATGGAAGCGGTCTACATCAACACCGGTGAGAACGGCCTGTTCGCCGCCGGTGATTTCGCCCTCATCACCGCCCTGGGGCAGATGCAGTTCATCACGCCGGAAGAGATCGCCGCGGCGGTGGTGGCCGAATTACAGGGCGGCAACAGCGGCAAGGACATCATCGGCGCGCTGGACGGCGCCGTGATGGGCCCGACCTTCCGGGCCGGTTACCTGCGCCAGGCGGCCATCAACCGGCTGGAACAACTGGAAGACGAACACGGCGAGTCGGTGGCTTTTGAGATCCTCGGCCCGCCGCGCATGTCCAAACTGCTGTTCGAGGCCTACCTGCTCAAACGTGCCTACAAGACACTGAGCGCGGCGGCGGCGGCCTCGCCGGAGGAAATGGCGGCGGCGCTGGAAAAGGAAGTGAGCGACCACGCCGATCTGCGCCAGCAGATCATCAGCGTCGGCTTGCCGATTCTGCTGCCGGACGGCGAGCGCATCCTGCGCGGGCCGGTGCTGAAAAGCGAGACCGCCCCGCAGGGCTGGGTGGACCTGACGGCCGAGAACATGAAGCAGTGGAAGAAACGGCTGGACGGCATCCTGGCAATGGTGAAGGACGAACTGGATCTAAGCGATACCTCCAGCCGCAAAGACCGCTTCTATCCCTCGCTGCGCCGGTGGAAGGACGATGACGCCTTCCACATCGGCGAGATCGCCGCGTGGGTCAGCATCTACGAAGACGAAGGGCGGCGCGGAAAGGATTAGCGCAGGCGAAACCCGATATTCGATACTCGCAACAACGTCGCCCGCCGGAACATCAGCGGGCGACGTTGTTGCGATTCAGCGCCAGGAGGGGTGCATCTGCACCTGCGGGCTGGCGCCCCCGGATGCGGCGCGCACGTGCGCCCGCACCGCCAGGCAGCGCGGGCAATCCGGCTTGTTGCACAGCAGGGCCAGCGGGTCCTTCTCCACCAGCCGCCGCACCGTTGAGACCAGTTCCACCATCGGCAAAGCCTCGATGAGCGCATCGCCGACCTTCGTCACGCGCGCGAAGCGCGCCACCAGCGGCCGCACGGCCTCGAAGCCGTCCGAGCAGGCCGGGAACGCCGGGCAGGCCGCCACCCGGTCCGGGTCGGGCAGCAGGGCGTAGCGCACAAACGTCTTGCGCCCGGCCAGGCGTTCGCCCAGATGGATGCAGGTGTTGGCGGTGTGCGGCACGCCCAGCAGGAGCACCCAGCCATCGCTGTCGGCTAGGTAGGCGATGGGCGCCAGCGGTTCGGCCAGGGTCTGAATGTTCAGAGCGGCTTCAGCATTGACCCCAGTGAAGGAAAGAATGGGATGGCTGGAGCGCATGGACTTCGGGTACGCCCGCAGCGTCTCGGCGATGGCGCCCATGCGTTTGTCGGCAGGCATAGTGGGGCGGAAGAATTCGGCCCAGGCGTTGGCCTCCGGGTCCAGGCTGTAGCCCAGGCCGTTGTCCGGCGGGCCAACCGCCGGGATGACCATCGTTTCGTAGGTGAAGGCCGGGGTCAGCACGGTCTCGAAGTGGTTGAGCAGCGCGCCGGCCACCGCCTGCGCCCCCAGGCGCACCTGCCCGAAGGCCGAAAGCGAACTGTGCACCAGCACGGGGAGGCTGCGCGGCAGCTCCAGCCGCCGCAGTCCAAGCACCAGATCGCGATAACCCACCATAAGAATCAATCACCAAGTGAGGCTGGATGGGTCAACAAGCAGGGACAGGCCGATGCGCCCGCCCAGACCAGCAACCCGACTTATCCGCCGGTCACTCGCCCTTCCACTCCGGCTTGCGCTTTTCCATGAACGCCCGCATGCCTTCCTTCTGGTCGAGCGTATCGAACAGATCGTAGAACGTCCGGCGTTCTTCGGCCAGCCCCTCGGCCAGAAAGGCCTGGAAGGCCTGGTTGACCATCCGCTTGGCAGCCTGCACGGCCAGCGGGGCGCGCCCGGCGATCTCCTCCGCCAGGGCCAGCGCCTCTTCCAGACAGCGTTCGACCGGCACCACCCGGTTCGCCAGGCCGTAGGCCAGGGCCTCCTGGGCGGTCAGCGTGCGGTTGTTGAGCACCATTTCCATGGCGACGGGCTTGCCCACCGCCCGGGTGAGCCGCTGGGTGCCGCCCGCGCCGGGGATTACGCCCAGGTTGATCTCCGGCTGGCCGAAGCGGGCCGTATCCGCGGCCACCAGCATATCGCACGAGAGCGCCAGTTCGTTGCCGCCGCCCAGGCACCAGCCGGAGACGGCCGCGATGACCGGTTTGCGAATCTTCAGGATGCGGTCGAACGGGGCGATGTGGTCGCGCGCGTGCATCTCTTTTGCGCTGGCTTCGGCCATTTCTTTGATATCGGCGCCGGCGGCAAAGGCCTTCTCGCTGCCGGTGACGACCATCGCGCCGATGTCGTTATCGGCATCAAACGCTTCCAGGGCGGCCATCAGCTCTTGGATGAGGGCGGTGTTGAGGGCGTTGAGGGCTTCCGGCCGGTTGAGGCGGATGAGGCCGACGCGGCCGTGGGTTTCTACCAGGATGCTGGTGTACTCGGTCATGGCGTTGCTCCGGGGCAGGGTGACTGTGTGAAATTTGTAACTCGATTATACGGCATTCGGAAATCGGGCAGTGGCGCGGGACGAATGCGAAGCCTCACCGCATCGGAAATCGAACGTAGGGGCGCAGCATGCTGCGCCCCTACGAGATTGATTCGGTGTGCCTATCAGGAAAGTGCGAGACTTTACCCGCCCACCCCCAGCAACCGCATGGCTTCCGCCACTGCCGCGTCCAGAGTGCCTGCTTCGTGCTCCAGCGCGTGCACAACGATGTTATAGGGCCTCAGTTCCTCGGCGGCGGCGCGGCTGAACACCAGCACGCCGGCCTTGGCCGCCAGATAGGCCGCCCGGCGCCCGCTAAAATCGCCGCCGTCCTGCGGGCCGATGTTGAGAATCACGCCGCCGCCCTGTTCGCGCATCACCCGCCCGACGGATTGGGTTGTCAGAAATGTACCGGTCAGGATGACATCGGTCACCCGCCGCCAGTCCCATTCATCCATGTCCAGGAGCGGCTGGCGCGGCTGCACGCTGGCGTGGTTCACCAGGATGTCAATCTGCGCGAAGTCGTCCAACACGGCATTCACCAGGCTTTGCAGGTCGAGCTTCTTGCTCACGTCGTGCTCGTAGGCGCGGGCGCGCCCGCCGCCGGCGGCGATCTCCGCCACCAGCGGGTCCAGGTTGATGGGCGTCAGGTCGTTGGCAGCCACGACCGCGCCCGCCCGCGCCAGCGCCAGCGCAAGGGCGCGCCCCAGCCCGAGACCCGCGCCGGTGATGAGGGCGACCTTATTGGCCGGATTCACGCGGTTCCACCAGGTCCCAGTCTTCCACCGTCACGTCATCGGCGCAACGCGGGAAGTCGTCCGGGTTGAGGTTGTCGTTGACCGGCAGGTTGAAGTAAGGCGACGGGTCGTAGGTATTGGCGATATCCAGTTCGTTGAGAAAATTGCCCTGCCCGTCGTCCCTGACCACCGAGAAGTGCAGGTGCAGGCCGGTGGGGTTGAGCGGGTCGCCGGAGAAATCTCCGGCGTAGCCCAGTAACGTCCCGGCCTCCACGAAGACCTCCTGCGTGCCGGGCGGGAACTGCTCGGAGACGAACGAGTTGCCCTCCTGGTCGGCCATGTGGGTGTAGTAGGTCCAGATCTGGCGCGCCGGAAATAGGGGGTCCTGCGGGATGCGGATGATGACGGTGGCGCTCCAATCCGGCAGGCGCGTGAGGTAGCCGGGATAGGCGGCATACACCGGCGTGACGCCCGGCTCGGTGCCGGGGAAGATATCCAGCCCGGCGTGGCGGTGCCCCGGCCGGTAGGATTGGTCCCACAGGCCAAAGACCGCGCCCTGGATGGGGAAGGCGAAAGGCGCGTCGCCGCAGCGCGTCCCGGGGGCGATGACGATATCGGTGAACTTCTCCGGGTTGAGGCGGTACTCGGCGAACAGCAGCCAGCGGCTGGAGCGCTCGCGCCCGCCACGCAGATAAACGTAAGCGCCCAGGGCGATGGCGGCGGCGATGACCAGCAGGAGCAGGAACAGCCAGCGGCGGTCTGGTTTCTTTGTCAGCGGGATGGGCTTGAACGTCATGGGAAGAACGCCGGCCGTCAGGCGGCGTGCAAAGCCAGCACCTCGGCCGCGGCGTGCCGCCGGATGAGTTCCGGCTGGATGCGCAGCAGGGTCGAATCCGAGCCGCCCCCGGCGTACACCTCGGCCTGCGCCAGCACCGAAGGGTCCATCAGGGTCGGCAGCGGCTGGCGGTGTCCGAAGGGCGGCATGGCCCCCACCGGGTAACCGGCCAGCGCCAGCACGGTCTCAGCATCCGCCAGTTTGACCTGCTTGCGGCCCACGCCGCTGTGGGCGGCCAGGGCGCGGCTATCCACGCGCTGCGTCCCGCAGGTGACGGCGAGGTGCGGCTGGCCCTGCACGAGGAACAGGATGGACTTGACGATCTGCTCCGGCTGGCAGCCCACCGCCGCCGCCGCAGTCTCAACCGTCGGTGTCAACGCGTCCAGGTGCACGATCTCTGCGGGGATGGCATGCTCATCCAGAAAGGCCTGGAGGTCCAGAGGCGTGAGCGGCTCAGGCATCCGCTTCTCCGTGGGCGCGGATATTGCTCATTTCATCTTCGAGGTGGTGAGCCATCAGCAGGGTGACCTGGCCTTCCGTGATGCGCTGGAGGGCGCGCCCGGCTTCCTGCCCGGCAGGCGACTCCATGGCGGCTTTGAGGACGTCCATCGAATCGAAGTACAGCTCGTGGATCAGCCCGGTATGGTAACGGCCATGCAGCAGGCGGTCCACCCGGCTGGTAGTCTCGCGCTGCAAGCCGGGCATCTGCTCGCACGGGCGCAGGAACTCCGGCCAGCGCTGGTCGAAGGCGTCCCAGTCCGCCTGGGGTTCGATGAGGATGACCAGTTTGTACATCGCGGGCGATTATACCTGCCGGCATAGCCACAATCCGGCGCATAAACCTTTCGTTAATTCCCCCGAAGGGGGGAGTGGCTCAAATGCAAAGCATGGTAAGATTCCGGCGATTTATGTAGCTGGCCGCAAGTGATTAGAAATAGCAGTGCGCCCAAACGGCCAACTATTAAGAGTAGTCCCGGAGGTTCTCCGAGAGCGAACAGGCCAGAACTTGAGGGCGCCCTTGTCTGAAAACTTTCGGTGGACTACTTAGTGAGGATGGAAAGTCGAGTGGACGAAAAGATCACCATCATCGAAGGCCCGCCCCCGACGTTTGACGTGGTGCACGAACTGTGGGCCAACGGCATCCACGAAGCCCCCACGCTCAGCAAGGTGGTCGTCACCCAGTTGCGCACCTTTAACGGGGCGGAGCTGGTGGAACGCTGCCACCGCGCCTGGCGGCATCGCGAGCCCATCCAGCTGGAGTTCAAATCGCCGGACGGTCTCAAAATGGAAGCGCCCATAGTGGCCGCCCGCACCACCCAGACAGACAACGGCGACCTGCTGCACCTGTGGGTGCGCCTGCCGGAAGACGAAATCGAGGTCGAGTTTGGCTACGTGGGCGATGAGGACGGCGACGACGGCGAGTACGATGACGATGAGTTCGACCTGCCGGATACGCGTTAGAATCCGCTGAACGATACGAGCGCCGGATTGTGTTGCTACTTCATCCGGCGCTTTTGATTCCTGTGTTAGAGTCTCCGCATCCCGCAGCCTCCTGACCCGGAGGCAATTCCACATGGCCCATACCGTAGATGTTCTCATCATCGGGGGCGGCGTGCACGGCGCCAGCCTGGCCTTCCACCTGGCGCAGCGCGGCACCCGGGCGACCATTCTCGAGCGCCGCAGCCCGGCGGCCGGCGCCACCGGCCGCTCCAGCGGGCTGGTGCGCATGCATTACGACCTGGAGCCCGAGTCGCGCCTGGCGTGGGAATCGTTCCAATATTTCCGCGATTGGGAAACGCGCGTCGGCGGCGAGTGCGGCTTCACCCGCACCGGCTTCCTGCACATCCCGCGCCCGCAGTACATCGAGCCGATGAAAGCCAACGTCGCCATGCACCAGCGCATCGGCATCCCCAGCCTGGTGGTCAATGCCGATGACGTGGCCCGCCTTGCGCCCGCCTTCAATGTGGACGACATCCAGGCCGCGGCCTATGAGCCCGAGTCCGGTTACGCCGACCCCTACGCCACCACCAGCAGCCTGCTGACCGCCGCTCGGGCGGGCGGCGCAACGCTCGTCCAGGATTGCGAGGTGACCGGCATCTTACTGGAAAGCGGGCGGGTGAAGGGCGTTCAGACCGCGCAGGGCGAGTTCCATGCGCCGGCCGTGGTGAACGCCGCCGGGCCGTGGGCGCGCCGCGCCGCCGCTCTGGCCGGGCTGGACCTGCCGGTGGACACCTGGCGGCACGACACGCTCTTCATCCAGCGCCCGCCGGAACTGCGCCTGCCGCACCCGACCGTGATCGACGACGCCCACGAAATGTATTTTCGCCCGGAGACCGGCGGCCTGACGCTGGTGGGTCTTGAAGACGGCAACCCGCTGGGGGAGGACCCGGACGGTTTCACCGACAAAGCCAGACCGGGCTTCGTGGAACGCGCCATCGAGCGCATCTGCCTGCGCATCCCGGCCATGGAGAACGGCCGCCTGCACAGCGCCCACGGCGGCTACGACGGCATCAGCCCGGACCAGCGCGCCATCCTCGGCCCGGCCGGACCGGAAGGCTTTTTCCTCCAATGCGGGATGAGCGGCACGGGTTTCAAGATCGCCCCGGCGGTGGGGTTGTGCATGGCCGAATGGATTCTCGACGGCGCGCCGAAAACGGTGGACATCACGCCGTTCGGGTATGCGCGCCTCGAAGAGGGCGGGATGCTCAAAGGCGAGCATTCCTACGAGAAGATCTGGCACTGACGGGGGGCAGCCGGAAGGTGGCGGCGAGTCCGACCTCGAGGATTTTGACGACTACGGCCTGCCCGACGTGCCATAGCCATTCTCAAACAGGAAGCGCCCGCATTCTCGCGGGCGCTTTTGATTCCAACTCTGGGAGACGACCCGCAACTAAATCTCCAGTCCGAGCAGGCTGGCGATGACGCCGATTTCTCCGGCGTGCTGGAACGAATGCGTCAGCCCGAAACTCATCAGGTAGCGGCCCTTGTTCCAGCCGGTATAGTTTTCCACCAGACCTTCTTCTCCCGGCCGGGCAAGCCCTTCGTCCAGCAGGATGCGCCGCAGGCGTTCCACGCCCACCGTCCCGTCCAGATCTTTTGGGTCAAGGGCTTTGACGATGGACTTGGTGCGGGCCTGCACCTGGCTGCCATACTCGCGCAGCGCCGGCAAATCGATGCGGTGACTCAACTCATCCACTTCGGCAAAGGTCATGCCGGTGCCTTGATGCCGCCAGGGGATGTTCAGGCGCTGGCTGAAGTCGCCTTCGTCCAGTATCTGGACGCCATCGGTGATGAAGCGGTTCAGCCCGGCATCTTCCACGCGGGTGATGTGCCATAGGTTCCAGGTAATCGAGTTGACGCGCGGATCCGGTCGCTGGCGCATCAACTCTTCGGGGATGCTTTGCCAAAAATGGGCAATGAAATAATCACAAAGCACCGCATAGCGTTGCAGGAATAGTTCGGTCGCATTCATCTCGTTCCTCCTCTGATTCTATGAGAAGAAATCGCCTGCCTCACGGGCATATAACCACGCCGGCAGCGCACACGATAAACCAACCAGCAGATTGAGCGCAACGAACAGGGCCGGCCCCGGCGCGCCAGGGTTGCGCCGCTTTTCTGCCGCCATCAGGATCCAGAACACAGGCGACGACACGAGCAGGTCCGCCGTGAAGCCGGACGCAACCGGGTTGGCAACCGCCGCCGCCAAAAACGCGGGAAGGTTAACGCCATCGCTGGCGAAGAATTGCGCAAAGTAGAAATAGGGGAGGATAGCGCCAATCACAGCCAGGATCAGATACAACCGTTTCATCTGCGTCTCCTTGGTGGGTGAAGGGTTGGCCGATCCTAACACGCCGGCCCGCCTTCCCTGATAAAATCGAGCAACTCCGATTCGCAAGGACACTGCCATGGCCGAAGAAATCCTGCTCTCCGAACTCGAAGACGGCGTGCTGACGCTGACCCTCAACCGCCCTAAAGCCAACGCCTTCAACGAAGACCTTATCAAGGCCGCTCAGAACGCCTTCAAGGATGCCGCCCGCAATGCTGACGTCCGCTGCGTGCTGCTGACCGGCTCCGGCAAGATTTTCAGCGCCGGGCAGGACGTGACCGAGTTCGGCGCGGGCGCGCCGCGCTCCTTCCGCGCCCACCTGCAGAAGACCTACAACCCGCTCATCCTCGCCATGCGGCAATTGGAGAAGCCGGTCATCGCCGCCATCAACGGAGCGGTGGCGGGCGCGGCGCTGGGCATCGCCCTGGCGGCCGACGTACGCATCGCCAGCGACCAGGCGCGCTTCGTGGTCGGGTTCGGCGGCATCGGCCTGGCCCCGGATTCGGCCGTTTCGCTCATGCTGCCGCTGGTTATCGGCCTGGGGCGCGCCGCCGAAGCGACCTTCTTCAACGACCCGATCAGCAGCGAGCAGGCTCTGGCCTGGGGGCTGGTTAACCGCGTCGTCCCTGCCGATGTGCTGATGGAAGAAGCCCGCGCCTGGGCCCAGCGCCTGGCGGACGGACCGGTGAACGCCATGGGGCTGGCCAAGCGCGACTTCAACCGGGCGCACCTGGCGCACCTGGAAGAGCAATTGGATTACGAGGCTCACATCCAGGAGATCGCCGGGCGCGGCGCGGACCACAAAGAGGGCCTGGCGGCCTTCATCGAAAAGCGGCCGGCGCAGTACCGCTCCTCATGAATTGCCAGACTTCCGATGTCTTCGAATGTCTTCGAAACATCGGAAGTCTTTTTTAGCGGGTGAACAGGGTAAGAACCGCGATCGCGGCGAACAGGATTGTCACGCTCAGCGCCGACATGGCGAAAACGCCCGCGCTGCGCCGGTCTTCCAGGTGCATCTCCGGCGGCTCGCCCGCCAGGTTGTACTCCGGGCCGCCCAACCAGGCCAGCAGCGCGCCGCCGACCAGCCCGCCCACGTGCCCCCAGTTGTCGATGCCGGGCGACAGGCCGATGATCAGGTTGATGACCGCCACCTGCACGATGTTGCGCAGCAGCAGTTGCGCCCGCGCCCCGAAGAGCCGCCGGTTGAGGTAGGCGAAGACGCCGAGCGCCCCCAGCAGCCCGAAGATGGCCGTGGAGGCCCCCACCGAGGCGGACGCCGATAGCGCGAAGGAGGCCACCACCCCGCTGAAACCGGCCACCAGATACAGAGCCAGGAAGCGCCAGTGACCGTAGAAGGTCTCCAGTTGCGGCCCCAGGACGTAGAGCGAGTACATGTTAACGCCGACGTGCAGCAGAGAACCATGCAATACTACCGGCGTGATGAGCCGCCACCACTCCCCCTGTTGGATGGCGGCGTTGATCTTAGCGCCCAACGCCAGCGGCAAGTCGCCGCCCAGCAGGGTCTGGGAGGCCATCTGCAGGAGGTAGATGAACAACGTGAAACCGAGGATGGCGTAGGTGAGCACCGGCCTGCCGCCCGGCAGACGCACGGCCACGCGCTCCACCGGCACGCGCACTTCCGGCGGCGCGGGGGTCGGCTGCTCGCTCACAGGCTCACCCGGCGCGGGCGGGCGCGGTGGTGTTCGGCGGCGATGATGGCGCGGATGGCGGAGACGGTCTCCTCCAGGCAGCCATCCCGGTTGATCACCAGATAATCGAATTCGGGGATGCGTTCGCGCTCGCGGCGGGCGACCTCAAGACGTTTGTGGATCTGGACCTCGCTATCGCTCTCGCGCCTGCGCAGCCGCCGCTCCAGTTCGTCTTCGTCATGCGTATCGATGAAAATGGTCAGGGCCTGGTCGGCAGTCAGGCGGCGGACGGTCTCGGCTCCCTGGACGTCCACGCGCATCAGGATATCCTTGCTGCCCGTGAGGGCCTGCTCCACATGGCGGCGCGGCACGCCTTTGTTCTGGCCGTACACGTCGGCGTGTTCCCAGAACTCACCGCTGGCGGCCATCTGCTGGAAACGCTCTTCGCTCACGAAGATGTAGTCGTAGCCGTCGCGCTCGCCTTCGCGGATGCCCCGCGAGGTCACGGTGACGATGAACTCGAACCGCCCAGTATCCTCGCGCAGCCGCTCCACCACGCTGTCCTTGCCCGCGCCGCTGGTGCCGGAGATGACCACCAGGAGCGGGTGGGCGTGCGTGTGGGATGGTGGGCAGGGTTCGGTCACGGTGTGGGCTCCAACTTGATGGGCGGGGTGGGCGAAATTATAATACGCCCATGCCGACTTACCCTTACATCTGCCGGACGTGCCGCAAGCGGTTTTCGCGCTTCCTCACTTACGCCGACTATGAGAAAGCGAAGGTGACCTGCGCCCACTGCGGCAGCCCGGACGTACAGCGGCGCATCGGCCGGGTGCGCTTCGCCCGCTCTGAGGACAGCCGCCTGGATTCGCTCGGCGACCTGGGCGACCTGGAAGGGCTGGAGGACGACCCACGCGCCATGGCGAAAGCCTTCCGCCGGATGAGCAGCGAACTGGGCGAAGACGCCGGCCCTGAATTCAACGAGGTCATCAACCGGCTGGAGAGCGGCCAATCGCCGGAGGAGATCGAACAGGAGCTGCCCGACCTGGGCGGCGATGGCGGGTTTGGCGACGACTTCGGCGACGATTGAGCATCCCCGACATCGCGCTGAAAGGCATTACCATGACCGGTTATTGGGCCAGCACCCACATCCCGCCGCTCGTGCAACGAGCCCAGGAAGCCGCCCGGCTGGTGGGGTTCACGAAATCCTCACTCCCTCAAGTCGGGCGCATGCTGTATCTGCTCACCAGCCTGTACCCGCAGGGCCGCATCGGTGAACTCGGCACTGGCTGCGGCGTGGGCGCAGCCTGGATGGTGAGCGCGCTGGGCCCGGGAGCCGCGTTCTATTCGATCGACAGCAATCCGGAGCTTACTGCCGCGGTTCAGCCGATCTTTTCGAACCTTCCCAACGTCCACCTGGTAACAGGAAACTGGATGGAACTGCTGCAGTATGGGCCCTTCGACCTGCTGTTCGTGGATGTCAGCGAGCCCAAACAGACCATGCCGGATGAACTGCTCGCCGCCCTGCGCATCGGCGGGACGCTGGTGGTGGATGACATGACACCAGAGGAGTTGCGCCCACCGGAAAGGCGGCAAGCCCCCGACCCGGTGCGGGAACGCCTGCTGAACGGCCGCGACCTGGCGGGGTTCGAGATCTTCCTGCCCCCGGACGCAGCCATGATTCTCGCCGTTCGGCGCGCCTGATAAGGAGCTACGATGACCATCGCTATACACCCCCTCACCCCGGAGCGCTGGTCGGACTTCGAGGCCGTGCTGGGCCCGCGCGGCGGCCCCGGCGGCTGCTGGTGCATGTACTGGCGCCTGCCCCACAAGGAATTCGAGGCCGGCAAAGGCCAAGAGAACCGCGGGAAGCTGAAGGCGCGGGTGGAAAGCGACCTGCCCGCCCCCGGCCTGCTGGCCTATGTGGACGGCCGCCCGGCGGGCTGGTGCGCGCTGGCACCGCGCGGTGAGTATCCGCGCCTGGCAACTTCGCGCGTCCTAAAACCGGTGGACGAGCAGCCGGTGTGGTCGGTGGTGTGCTTCTTCATCCACAAGGATTTCCGCAAGCAGGGCCTGGCGGCCGCGCTGCTGGAGGCCGCCGCCGAGTACGCCCGCCAGCATGGGGCGACGATACTTGAGGGCTATCCCATTGTGCCGCGTCAGGATGAGGTGCCGTCAGTGTTCGCCTGGACCGGCTTCGCAAGCACGTTCGAGAAGTGTGGCTTCGGCGAGGCCGCCCGCCGCTCCGAGACGCGGCCGGTGATGCGGAGGAAGTTGGGGCGATGAAGTAAGCCGCTATCGTCCCCCTGCGACAACCAGACTACTTTCGAAGAAACCGTAGCAGTAGGGGCGCAGCATGCTGCGCCCCTACCCGTGTTAGCCACTGCTACCTGCTGCCTGCTCTCGGCTGTCTTCCAGCATCATGCGCGCCGCGCGGCGGCCGATCTCCACAGCGAAGTTCGTGCCGCGGTCCCAGGGGTACACCTGGCTCATGCTGGCGAAGTACACCCCCTCCTCCGGCGTGCGGATGTCGGGGATGTTGCGCGAATGCTCCGCCAGCGGCACGGGCTGGGCGTATTTGGTGCGGTGCAGCCAGGCCTTGCGAATCCACGACCGGTCGAAGGCCGGGTTGATGCGCCGGATGCCGGGGATGAACCGCTCCAGCAGTTCCTCCTCGCTCAACGTGAAATACTCGTGCGTCGATTCGAGGTAGTCGCCGCAATACAGGATGTGGTCGCCGCCAAAATGCTCCGGCGGCAGGAAATTGGTGTGCTCCACCATCGCCAGGAAGGGGAAGCCAGCATCCTTGGGGATGTTGTACCAGTAGTAACCCTCCGCACTCACCTGCCGGTCGAGCGCCAGGGTGAGCACCACCGCCCCCATGCTCTTGAGCGCCAACAGGCCCTTGAGGTAATCGCCCGGCAGGCCGGGCATCAGTCGCGCCAGCAGGCCCGGCGAAGTGGTCACCAGCACCTTGTGGTAGGCGGCCATCGTCTGGCTCTCCCCGGTGGTCACGGCGATGCGCCCGCCCGGCAGTTTGGTCACTTCGTTGGCTGCCAACCCGAGCTGGATATCCACACCCATGCCGCGCAGGATGACGGCGAATTCGTCGGCGAAGGCCTGGAAGCCGCCCTGGTAGGTGCCCAGGCGGGTGGTGCGGGCGTGCAGGCGCGCCCACATCCAGGCCATGTTCACCTGCCGGGCATACGGCCCGAACTTGCCGACCATGAGCGGCTCCCACATGCGCTCGTAGACCCGGTCGCCGGCCCATTTGCGCATCCAGGCGTCCACGGTGGTGGTCTCCAGCGGCCGCCAGTTGTTCGTCAGGCGCAGGTACAGCCCCACCAGCCCAAAGCGCAGTTTATCCAGCCCCCAGCCCAGGCCGGGGAACATCAGCGCCGCCGGAATCGAGTCGAACGGATGCCAGCGATTTTTGTGCAGCAGCACGGTGTAGGGGCGCTTGAAGACCACCTTGCCGCCCAGTCCCAGTTCGTCGATCAAACCGAGGATGTGCCGGTCGCTGGCGAACCAGTGGTGGTAGAACTTCTCCACCGACCAGGCCCAGCCCGGCTCTTTGAAACCCGCCGCCAGCCCGCCGACGTGCCCGTCGGCCTCATAGATGGTGACCGAATGCCCGGCTTTCGCCAGGTCGTAGGCGGCGGCCAGCCCGCCAAAGCCAGCCCCGAGAATGGCGATGTGCAGCCGTTTGGTCATTGCGCTGCCTGATCGCCGGATTCCCTGGTTGCGTAAACGTCATCGGCTTGGTTCAGCATCCACACCAACCCCAAGCCGCCAATCGCGCCGGTGGCCAGTGTGCCCAGCGCGTCGCGGTACTCATTCAACGGCGTATCGAACACTGCCAGGGCGGTCAACCCCACCGCGGCGTAGGCGATGCTGGAGAAGAACACCCAGCGGCCGGCGTCGGGCGCGTCGGTGCGCAGGACGGCCCACTGCCAGAGGCCAATGACCGCACCCTGCACGGCCTGTAAGAGAATGACAAAGAGAACCAGCGTTCCTTCGTCCCTGGCCTGCGCGGCCTGAGCAAGTGCCTGGAGCGGCGCCTGCAGGCCGGTCACCAGCCAGCCATAGAAGGTGATACCCATGAACGTCGCCAGCCCCCACAGGGCGGCGATGTGTGAGCGCCGGGCCAGCGCCAGCGCCTGGGTCAGGCCGCGCGCCGCCCCGCTGAGGAGTGGCGCAAGGTACCAGGCATCCGGCAACAGCGGGATGAGCCAATCGAACAGGGCGCGTCCGGCGAACGCTGCCGCCAGCCAGAGTCCAAAGAACACCAGGTCTTGTTTTCTAAAGGAGAGTTGCATGTCAAGCCCTATCCTTGCGGGTCAGGTCGTTTCCGACCCGGCCAATGGTTGCTCGGCCCGGACGTCCCCTCGGCGGACGCCTTCACGCAGCGCATAGTAGCCGCCCAGTGCGGTGATGGGCAGCCACAAAGCGACGTGCAGCGTGAGGGTGTAGGCTGCCGCCATGGCCTGCGGCACGCCATAAGCGGCCAGCACGGCGATGCCGGGCGCGTCGAAGGTGCCCACGTAGCCCGGCGCGCTGGGGATGGTGGTGGCGAGGTTGACGATGCCATTCATCAGCATCAGGGCAAAGAACGAGACTTCGAAATCGAAGGCGTGCATGACGAACCAGTATTTGCCGGTCTCCAGCAGCCAGATGAGCACCGAGGTCAGGAAGACCATCACGGCCTCGCGCGGCGAGCGCAGCGACTCCAGCCCGCCCAGAAAGCGATTGGCGATGCCGAGCGTTTTCTCGCGCCAGCGGGCGGGAACGAGCCGGTGGATAAACCAGGCCGCCGCTTGTTCAGCACGGGCCGGGAACATGGCTGCCAGCAGGAAGACCGCCAGCGCGCCGAGGAAGGCTGCCGCGCCCCACACCGCCAGAGTCTGGATGTTGCCCACGAAGCCTGAGTCGGCGGTCAGGCGCGCCAGTTCCGGCAGGTTGAGGAAGACAAAGGCCAGCATCACCACGCCGTCGTAGACGCGCTCGACGATGACCGTCGCCAGCGAGGCGGAGACCGGCACGCCCTCTTTGCGCTTGAGCACCACCGCCCGCAGGATCTCGCCGGCCCGGGCGGGGTAGATATTGTTGCCCATGTAGCCGATGGCGACGATGGGGAACATGGTACGCGTCGATACCGGCTTGACCGGCCGCAGCAGGTAGTGCCAGCGCCAGGCGCGCACCCACACGCCAATGAAGTACACCAGCACGCCGGGGATGAGCCAGAAGAAGCGCGCGCCTTGCAACGCGCCCCACAGGTCGCTCAGGCCCAGGCCGCGCAGCGCCAGCCACAAAAACAGCGCGCTGACCAGCACGCCGAGCCAGAATTTCCAGTCTTTCATCGGAGGGATTCTACCATCCAGATTCTTTCATATCGTCATTCCCAGAGAACAGCCAATCCCATATTTGCAGAAGACATTGCGCGGCCCTCCTGCGGAGTGACGACGCGGCTATTCCCCCAACAAAGTCAGCAGCGCCTCAAAGGATGTGAGCCAGGACATGCGTTTGACGAATTCCTCCAGGCTGGCCGAACGGGCGCGCAGGGCGCGCACCGCCGCGCCCACCGGGTCCTCCCCGGCGGCCCCGCCGGGCACGTCGGCATAGGCCCCATAGAAAGCGAAGTAGGCCTGGTTGAGCCTGCGGATGCGGTAGCCGTTATCCCAGAAGAACAGCCGCCGGGCTTCCATGTACGCCTCGGCCTCCTCCACCTTCCCTTCGGCCAGCAGGGCGTCCACCTGCACGCGGGTTGCGTGCATCTCGGCCCGGAAATCGAAGGACGGCGGCTCGGCGGGGGGCGGGGGAGACGTGTCCGCATCGGGCGGGGTTTCCTGCGGCGGTGCAGGCGGCGGGGCGAACTCCGGGAAGAAGCGGGCGATAAGCGCCGCGCCGATCTCTTTCCCGGCGATATTGGCTGCGGTCTCGTTCATCGTCCGTAGTTCGGAGGTGGCATTATAGAGCAGGCCGAGCGGGCGCAGGTTGAGGAAGTTGTGTATCCATTCGTGGGCAATGACCTCCACCAGGAAATTGAGGCTGGTGGTCTGGATGACCATCGTCGGGTAGGTGCCGATGCCGCCCACCGGCACCACCAGGGTCGAGACATCCAGCCCGCTGGCCACCGCTTCCTCCAGGGCGATGTGCTGCTCCAGGGTGGTCTCGGTTGCCAGCGAGACGTTGTGCATTTGCTCAATGCGGTCGCGGGGCGAGACGATCAGCGCCCAGGGCAGGGGCGTGCTGTGGTACAGCACAGGCGGGATGGGCTGGCCGCCCAGGGTGAGGCCCAACTCGGCGGCGATGGCCTCCACCATCTGCTGCAACACGCTCTCGGCCAGCGGGCCGAGGAGGGCGCGCCGGCCGTACAGGGCGGCCAGTTCGGCGCGCAGGTCCTGCGAAGCCGCGTCCGGGTCGGGGATGGCAGGGTCGGCGTAGATGGCCGCCAGCTGGTCTTCGGATTGCTGAATTTGCCCCACCAGGGCGAGGTAATCCAGCACGATCTGGCGCTGGGAGTCCAGGTCCAGGTAGCGCGGCGCGGCCAGGACGGCCTGCTGGAATTTGACCCAGAAGGCATTGAAGGTCCAGGCTTCGTACCCAAATTCGTAGGAGCGGGTGTAGGCGCGAATACGCTCGCCGGAGTCGCTGGGCGGCAGGTTGCCCGGCCCCAGTTGCAGGACCAGCAGCGCCGCGATCAGGATGACGAGCAGGCGGTGGACGAGGCGCTGGAGGGACATGCCGCCCATGATACTGCGAAGGGGAAGGGGCGTCAATTTGCGGAGGGGCTGGCATGCTATAATCGCGCCGCATGCCCAAGTAGTTGGCCGAAAAAATCTTCATTTCCGTCGGAGAGGAACAGCGACCAACTATTAAAGTAGCCAGAGGGCGGGTATGAACAAGAACCACCCGCGGGTCCGTCGGCTGACTTTTTGGAGATTTTCGGTGGGCTACTCTGGCGGGCATGGATCTTTGCACAGGACGATGCAACCCCTATGAATTTCCTCATCACCGGCGCGGCCGGCTTTCTCGGCTCGGCGCTCGCCAACACCCTGGCGCGCGAAGGCCACCACGTGCGCGGCCTGGATGACTTCTCCTCCGGGGACCCGCAGGCCCTGGTGGAGGACGTGCACTTCACGCGCGGCGATGTGAACGACCGCCCCAAACTGTGGACGCTCCTGCAGGATATCGACTGCGTGTACCACCTGGCGGCGCGGGTGTCAGTGTCCGAATCGCTGCTGTACCCGACCCAGTACAACGACGTGAACGTGGGCGGCACGGTGAGCCTGATGGAAGCCATGCGCGATGTGGGGGTGGGGCGGGTGGTGTTCATCTCCTCCGGCGCGGTCTACGGCGACCAGGGTGAGCAGCCGCTGCGCGAAGACAACACCCCCAACCCGCGCAGTCCGTATGCAGTCAGCAAACTGGCCGGGGAGTATTACGTGCGCACCATCGGGGCGCTGTGGGGTATCGAGGCGGTCTGCCTGCGGGTGTTCAACGCCTACGGCCCGGGCCAGCACCTGCCGGCCTCGCACCCGCCGGTGATTCCCAACTTCATCCGCCAGGCCATCCGCGGCGGTTCGCTGGTGGTGCACGGCGACGGCAACCAGACGCGGGATTTCGTCTACGTCAAGGACGTGGTGCGGGCGATGGTGGCGGCCGCCACCGCGCCGGACCTCAACCAGCGGGTGATCAACGTGGGCAGCGGCCAGGAAGTGGCCGTGCGGACGGTGGCCGAGATGGTGCTGGGGCTTATCGGCAGCCAGGCGGAGATCATCTTCGCCATCCGCAATGACTCGGGGGTGTCACGCATGTGCGCCGATACAGCCCTGGCGCGCAAACGCCTGTCGTTCGAGGCGCAAACCTCCCTGGAGGAGGGCCTGCGCCTGACGCTGGAGAAAGACCCGCGCTTCAACAAGGAAATGTGAGTTTCGGGACCTGCCGCCCAGTATGGGCTCTCTACGGCTTGCGCACCAGGTAATCCCCCATCACGAGCGTATCCAGCCCGCTGTTCATGAACGTGCTGAGCGCGTTGGCCGGCGTCGTCACAATCGGCTCGCCGCGCAGGTTGTAGGACGTATTCATCAGCACCGGCACGCCGGTCGCCTCGCCGAAACGCTTGACCAAATCGTAATAGCGCGGGTTCCACTCGCGGCGCACGGTCTGCATGCGGCCGGTGCCAAGGTGGTTGACCGCCGGGACGGCCGCGCCCAGGGTTTCGTCCCAGCGCCCGACGGTCAGCATGAAGCGCATCGGGTAACTCCTCTCCGGCTGAGGGTAACCCGGAAAATAGCGCGCGGCGTCCTCTTCGGGCAGGAAGGGCGCGAACGGCCGGAAGGGCTCGCGGAATTTGATCTTGGTATTGACGATGTCTTTCATCTCGGCGCGGCGCGGGTCGGCGATGATGCTGCGGTTGCCCAGGGCGCGCGGCCCCCACTCGAAGCGTCCCTGGTACCAGGCGAGCACCTTGCCCGCCTGCAGGTCATCCACCGCCCGTTCAACGATGCGGGCATCATCGGGGACGTTCTCGAACGGCAGGCCGGTCTGCGCCAGCGCAGCGCGGATGTCGTCCTCACCGTACTCCGCGCCCCAGTAGTTGTGCTCCTGCACCCAGCGGCGCGGCTGGTTGAGGATGACGTGATAGGCATACAGCGCCGCACCCAGCGCGCCGCCCGAGTCGCCCGCCGCCGGCTGGATGAAGATTTCCTCGAAAGGCGTTTCGGTAAGCAGGCGGCCGTTGGCCTTGCTGTTGAGCGCCACCCCGCCCGCCAGACACAGGCGTTTGGAACCGGTGCGCTCGTGCAGGCTGCGCGCCATCTTCAGGATGGTCTCTTCGGTCACCCACTGGACGCTGGCGGCCACGTCAGCGTAGTGCTGGTTCTCTCTGGCCTTGGCGGAATTCGGGTCAACGGTCGGGTCGGTGCGCGGCGTAAAGAACTCCGATTCGTGGGTGCGCGGCTGGCCGAACAGATCGGTGAACTTGCGGTTGTAGGTCTGGTCGGCATAGTGGAACGAGAAATAATCCATGTCCAGCCAGAACGAGCCGTCGTCGTAGACCTTGAATACTTTTTTCACTTTGTCCACGTAGCGCGGTTCACCGTAGGGCGACATGCCCATGACCTTGTACTCGCCTTCGTTGACCTGGAAGCCGAGATAGGCGGTGAAGGCCGAATACAGCAGGCCAAGCGAATGCGGGAAGCGCTGCTCGTGGGTCAGGGTGATGTCATTGGCGGCGCCATCCTGCCAGGAGGCGGTGGCATGCCCCATCGAGGCGGTGGTCCACTCGCCCACCCCGTCGATGGTGAGGACAGCGGCCTCTTCAAACGGCGAAGCGAAAAAGGCGGAGGCGGCGTGCGCCATGTGGTGCTCGGTGAACAGGATGCGGCTTTCGGGGATGCCGAGTTGCTGGCCGAGCAGAGTCTTGACCCACAGTTTTTCGTCGAACCAGCCGATCATCGCCTCGCCGAAGACGCGCCAGGTGCGCGGGAATGCGCCGAGGGTGGTCATCAGGATGCGCTCGAACTTGACCAGCGGCTGTTCGTAGAAGACGACGTAGTCCAGGTCGGCGGCGGCGATGTCCGCCTGCTTGAGGCAGAACTCGATGGCGAGACGCGGGTAGCCGCTGTCATGCTTGACGCGGCTGAAGCGTTCCTCCTCGGCGGCGGCGACCAATACGCCGTCGTGCAGCAGGGCGGCGGCCGAGTCGTGATAGAAGCAGGAAACGCCCAGGATATGCATCAGAACTGCCTCCGGGCGCGGGCTTCGTCCGGCCGCTCGGCGGGCGGGCGTTCCAGCCACATGCTGGCGGCTTTGGGCGGGCGCAGGTGCAGCCGGTCGCTGGTGAAACGGGTGAGCAGCCCGAACGGGGTGACGAGCAGGAAGTAGAACCAGGTCAGGAAGATGCGGCTCTGGAATTCGCCCAGGCGGGCGTTGAACGCCCGCCATTGCGCTCGCCAGCCAGCGCGGAAACCGGCCGCCGGGGCGTTCTTGTCGACTTCAAGGCGGCCGCGGCGCAACGCGCCAAGGAGCAGACCCAGTGCCAGCCCCAGCCCGAACCCGAACAGGATGCCCAAGCCGCGCCCCAACTGCGGTCGGGCGGCCAATGCCGCGGTCCACATAGCGAGGGTGATGGGCAGGTCAATGAAGGCAGGCACGGCCTTGCGACCGGGCGCGCCCAGCACGTTGCCGCTGCTGTACCCGGCCAGGGTCAGCAGGATGAGAAACAACAGACTGACGAATTCCATCCCTTACCAGAGGGTGTAGACGAACGGGCCCAGCCCGGTGGCCGTGGCGAAAATGAACAGGCCGGTGACGACCACCAGCACCAGGATGAGCGGGATGAGCCACCACAGTTTGCGTTCCCACAGGAACTGGAACAGTTCCCCGGCGACGCCGAGGCGGGAAGGCAGGGATTTGAAGAATTGCTTCATCGCAAGATCGCTCCAGAGGACTTCAGGGTGCGGGCGGACGGTTACGCCTTTCCAGCCGCCTAAGTAGTCCATCAAAAGCACCTTCACAAAGATTGCCTCAATATCAGGCATGTTCGCCCTAGGAAAGCCTTCAAGACTACTTTTAATAGTTGGCTGTTAGGATGCCCGTTATTTCTGATCACTTACGGCCAACTACATAGTATACCGTACACGCGGGCCGCCGCCCGGCTCTGGTATCATTCCGGCCGTGAAATGGAAGAACCTGGCCGTCAATCTGGCGCTGGCGCTGGCCTCTACTCTGCTCACCCTGGGCGCGGTTGAGGTTGCGGCGCGCCTGTATCTCACGCGCCTCGCCCCGGAGCGCGTGTTCAACCGCTACGCTTCGCTGGACCAGCTCACCGCCCGCCATGGGCGGCCGCGCTTCGTCGCCCACCGCTATCTCGGATTCATCCCGGCTCCGGATTTCAGCAACGGCCTCAACCGCCACAACAGCCTCGGCTACCGCGGCGAGGAGATCGCCGTGCCCAAGCCCGAAGGGGTGTTTCGCATCGTCGCCATCGGCGGCTCGACGACCTATTCGGCCGGGGTGGAAGATTACCGCCAGTCCTACCCGTACCTGCTTCAGGAGAAACTGCGCGCCGCGGGCTATGAACAGGTGGAGGTCATCAACGCCGGCGTATTCAGTTACTCGTCGCTCGAAAACCTGATGAATTTCCAGTTGCGGGTGCTGGAACTGGACCCCAACCTGGTCATCGTGTATGAGGGCGTGAACGAGATCGCCACGCGAATGATCTGGCCCTACAGCCGCTACCGTGGCGACCTCTCCGGTTTTGAGAAGCGCCTGCTGTCATTCGAGCCGCCATGGTGGGAACAGATCACGCTGGCGCGGGCGGCGCTGATCTATATGGACCGAATCGAACCCCACAGTACCCTGCAGCGCAACTTCATGATCGCCTTGGGTTCCTTCCTGGGCGATACCTTTGTGTCCCAGCAACTGGACGGCGAGTACCCTTCCGGCGTATTCGAGCGCCATCCCGCCGACGAGATCCTGGCGACCAACCGGCCGGTGTACTACGAGCGCAACCTGCGCACGCTGGCGGCCATCGCCGAAGCGCGCGGCATCGCCGTGCTGTTCGTTTCCTTTGTGCATTCGCCGGAGTTCCCGGAAGAGCCGCGCGCCTGGGCGGAAGAATACGTGGCGGCCTACGCCGAACAGAACGCCCTCCTGGCCGGAATCGCTGCCGACACACCGGCGTTCTTCTACAACCTGGCAGCGGTGATGCCCACCGACGCCGAGTACTTCACCGATGGTATCCACTTCTCGGCGAGCGGCAACGAGCTGCGCGCCGATTTCCTGACCGACTATCTACTCAACTCGGGGCTGCTGCCGCCGCCATGAACCGCCGACGCCGTTTCGTCTGGATGGCTATTGCGCTGGTGGCGCTGGCGCTCGCCGTGGAAGGCGCGGCGCGGCTGTGGCTGGCGCGCGGCGCAAGCGAGGAGCAGTTCGCCCGCTACGCGCCCTACCCCATGCTTACTGTGCGCTATGGCGAACCGCCGCTGGATATCCATCGCACCCTGGCTTATACCGGGGTCGCCAACGTGGAGCGCGGCCCCAGCCGGCACAACGCCCTGGGCTTCCGCGGCCCGGAAGTCGAAATCCCCAAACCGGAGGGCGTGTTCCGCATTGTCGTGCTGGGCGGCTCGGCCGTCTATGGGGCAGGCGTGGCCGATGACGCCGACTCCTTCCCGGCCCTGCTGGCAGCCGAACTGGCCCGGCGCGGCTACCCCAACGTGGAGGTGGTCAACACCGGCGTGCTGGAATACTCCTCCTGGGAAGACCTGTTCAACTTCGAGTTCCGCGTCCTCGACCTGGAGCCGGACCTGGCGCTCGTCCAGGCTGGCTATGAAGACATCGCCGCCCGGCTGGTGTGGCCGCCGGAGGCTTATCGCGGCGACAATTCCGGCTACCTGCTGCCGCCCATGCCGTTCGAGCCACCCGGGTGGGAACGCAGCGCTGCCCTGCGAATCGCCGGCGTCGGACTGGGCCGGGCGCAGCCTTACTACGACCTGACCGTTCGCTGGCGGCTGCGCGCCGCCAGCGCCTACGACCTGACTCTGCTGGAGCAGGCCCGGCTCGGCACGTACCCTTCCGGCATCTTCAGCCATACGCCGGTTGACGAGATGCTGGCGGCCAATAGGCCGATCTATTTTGAGAACAACATGCAGGCGCTGGCGCTCTCGGCGCGGGTCAACAGCGTGCCGCTGGTGTTCATCACCACGCCGGCCTATGACCTGTTCGCGGGCGGCCCCGAGATCGCGAGCGCGTATCAGGGGGCGCTGGATGAACACAACGCCATCCTGGCGGAACTGGCGGAGGCGGCCGGGGGCGGCCTGTTTGACCTGGCAGCGGGCCTCCCAGGCGCGGCTGATTATTTTGCGGATGCGACGAACCTGAGCGCGGCGGGAAACGCCGAGTGGGCGCGGCTCATAGCGGATTACCTGATCGCGGGCGGCTGGCTGCGGTAGGTTGGAAATCTTCTTGCGAATCTTGTAGCAAGGGGGATGCATGCCTCCCCCTACCGAAAACATCAATCCCTCAAAATAGCTGAAGGCTTACCCGCCGGGCGTTTCCGTCCCGGAGTCCCCGCCCGGTATCGCTTCGATGCTGGCGTCACCGGGTTCGGGCAGGTCGAGTTCCACCTGCTCTTCCATTTGAATCTGACCGCGCAGGAAGGCCCCCTCTTCGGTGGAAAAGGCGATGGTCGTCACATTGCCCCACACCCGGCCGGTGCTGCGGATTTCGACCTTTTCGGCGGTGATGTCGCCGCGCAGCGCCCCGGCCACGATGACCGTCTGGGCGCGCAGGTGCGGGCAGGTCACCCGGCCGGTGGTGCCCACCACCAGCATGCCGTTCAGGGCGATCTCGCCCTCGAAGGCGCCTTCGATACGCACGCCGCCGCGGCCGGTGATCTTGCCGTGGTAGACCACGCCATCTCCCAGCACAGAGGTGATGCGCTCGGGGGCGGCAGTTGGGGCGGGTTGTTGGGCGTCTGCGCGTCGTCGGAACATGGGTTGCCTTTCAGACCTCGCTCCATTCTAGTACAGAATCGGCGGGGCGGCGGCGGTGTGGTTTAATTGGCGCACACCCATGACCCTGCCCTCCCTGTTCGCCGACCCCACCTACCGCATCTTCATGGCGCTGGCCCAATACCCGATTCTGCAGACGCGCATCCGGGCGCGCATGCGCCAGGAGCTGTTCGACCGCGGCCTGATGACCCCCAACCAGTTCAAGGAACTGGTGCGCGAGCAGGCCATCGCCAGCCAGGGCCGCGAAGGGCTCACCGACCCGTTCAGCGAGGAGCCGGAAGACGTGTGGCGCGAGCGCCTGGACCAGGTGCGGGATACGCTCACCGACCTGTATTTCGCCAACAACTTCGGCTACGAACTGTTCGAGGAAGTGGTGCGCCAGGCGCTGGAAGAGCGCGGCGCGGCCAGCGAGGACTGGCTGATCAGCATGAACGCCGAGCTGGCGCCCCAGGAACTGCTGGTGGACCAGGCCGTGGCCATCAGCCGCATGCCGCCGGAAGCGCGCGCCCGCTACGAGCCGCGCCTGCAGGAGATCAAGGTGGTGCTGATTCGCAGCATGATCAGCGACCAGCTGGCCTACATCAAGATCGCCAAGAAGTGGTTCACCCTCAGCGATCTGGTGGATATCCGCGAGCGCAAGATCGGCAAGGGGCGGGTGGGCGGCAAGGCGGCCGGCATGCTGCTGGCGAAGCGCATTCTCACCGAGATCGCCGACGAGGACGTGAAGCGCAGCGTGCGCATCCCGGAATCGTATTTCCTGGCCGCCGACGTGATGTACGGCTACATGGCCTACAACGACCTGATGCACTGGGCGGAACAGAAATACAAGCCGCCGGAGCAGATCCGTTCCGAATATCTCCAGATTCAAAAAGAGTACCTGGCGGGCCAGTTCCCGCCCGATATCCTTGATAATTTACAAAATATTTTGCATAAGGTTGGAAAAAAGCCTTTAATCGTGCGGTCTTCCAGTCTGCTCGAAGACAACTTCGGCACATCGTTTGCCGGAAAATACGACTCGTTCTTTTGTCCCAACCAGGACACGCCCGAAGAGAACCTCAAGGATTTCACCCGGGCCATCGCCGCCGTGTACGCCTCGGCCCTCAAGCCGGACGCCCTGCTCTACCGCCGCAAGAAAGACCTGCTGGACTACGACGAGCGTATCGCCGTGCTGATCCAGGAGGTCGAAGGCGAGCAGACCGGGGATTACTACTTTCCCCAGGCGGCGGGCGTGGCCTTCAGCCGCAACCTCTACCGCTGGTCGCCGCAGATCCAGCGCGATGCCGGGTTCCTGCGCCTGGTGTGGGGCCTGGGCACCCGCGCCGTGGACCGGGTGGGCAACGACTACCCGCGCCTGGTGGCCCTCAGCCACCCGCTGCTGCACTCGCATGCCGAGCCGCGCGCCATCGTCGGCTATTCCCAGAAATACCTGGACGTTATCGACCTCAAGGCCAACAAGTTCCGCCATATCCCGGCCAGCGAGGTCATCGACCCGCACAACCCCATCCTGCGCTACGTGGCCCACCTCTACCAGGATGGCTACCTGGCGCCTATTCGCAGCAACCTGGTGAAGGACAAGCACGGCGACGTGGTCGTGACTTTCGACGAGATGCTGCGGCGCACGCCCTTCGCCGACCGCATGAAGCGCATCCTGCAGTTCCTGGAACAGAACTACGAATCGCCGGTCGATCTGGAATTCACCGCCCGCATCCTCAACCCATCCACCGCCAGCCCGGACGTGGAGCTAACCATCCTGCAATGCCGCCCGCAGAGCCAGTTGCAGGAGACGGTTGCCCAGGCCCCGGCCAACCTGCGCAAGGAGCAGGTACTGTTCGCCACCAAACGCGTGCTGCTCTACGGCCGCGTGGATGACATCCGCTACGTGCTGTTCGTCTCGCCGGAAGGCTATTTCAGCCTGCCCACCCCCAGCGCCCGCCATTTCCTCAGCCGGGCCATCAGCCGCCTGAACGCCCTGCTGGAGAAAGAGACCTACATCTGCGTGGGGCCGGGCCGCTGGGGCACCGCCAACCCGGACCTGGGGGTGCGCATCGGCTACGGCGACATCTTCCACACCCGCGCCCTGGTGGAGCTTTCCGGTGCGGGCGTCGGCACCGCCCCGGAACCGTCCTTCGGCACGCATTTCTTCCAGGACCTGATCGAGTCACACATCTACCCGCTGGCGGTCTACCTGGACGACCCGGACGCGGTCTTCAAGCGCCCGTTCTTCTACAAGACCCGCAATCGGCTGCTGGATTTCCTGCCGGACGCCGCGGAACTGCTCGACTGCCTGCGCCTGATCGACGTGCAGGACTACAAGCCGGGGCGCCGGCTGGATCTGGTGATGGACGGCGAGGAAGGCCGCGCCGTGGCCTACCTGACCACCCCGGAACCCGAACCTCAGGAGGCTGTGTGAAAAAATTCGTGGCTGTGGCCGGCAACATCGGGGCCGGCAAATCCACCCTGGTGCGCCTGCTGAGCGAGCGCATGACCTGGGAACCCTATTACGAGCCGGTGGCCGAGAACCCCTACCTGGAAGACTTCTACGGCGACATGCAGGCCTGGGCGTTCCATTCCCAGGTGTTCTTCATCACCCACCGTTTGCGCTCGCACAAGCAGCTGCTGGCCCACCCCACTTCGGTGGTGCAGGACCGCACGGTGTACGAAGACGCCGAGATCTTCGCCCGCAACCTGTACATGCAGGGCAACATCGGCGAGCGCGACTACAGCACCTACCGCAACCTCTATCACCTGCTGGTGGAGATGCTCGACCCGCCCGACCTGGTGGTCTACCTGCGCGCCTCGGTGCCTACGCTCCAGAAGCGCATCGCCCAGCGCGGCCGCGACTTCGAAAGCCGCATCCCGGATGAGTACCTGGAGCGCCTGAACCTGCTTTACGACGACTGGATCGCGGGCTTCAGCCTGTGCCCGGTGCTCAGCATCCCTTCGGACGACATCAACTTCGTGGACGTGCCCGCCCACCTGGACCTGGTGGTGCAGAAGGTGGCGGAGAAACTGACCGGCCAGGAGGAGGTGACCTTCGCGCCGGAGGAATTGGGGAATGGGTAGGGCGCAGTGAGTTGCTTCGCAACTCCGTTGCGCCCCATGTTTTGGATTATCGAATGCTCCCGCCCACAAAACCGCCGGGCGTTGCCCGGCGTTCGTTTTTCACGGGGAGGAGGGGGGCGGCGCGTCGCCAGCCGTCACCGGCAGACGCGATTGAACGGTAATCTTGATGGCTGTGCGCACCTTGCCGTCGATGTCCACGTCCGAGAATTCGGCAGTGAAGACCACATCGTAGCCGTCCTCGGCCAGGTAGCCCCGGGAGAGCACCAGCGCCTTGACGGCCTGGTTGACCGCCCCGGCCCCGATGGCCTGAACCTCGGCGCGCTTATTCTCACGGAACACGCCGGCGATGGCGCCCGCCACGGCAGAAGTCCGCGAGGTGCCTGAGACCTTGATAACGTCCATGGGTGCTCTCCTCTATGTTGTGCGATGCGACGTCCCGGGCAGTTCCACTTGCTGCAAGGGGCCAATTCCTCACTGAGATTGTACAGGATTCCCAGGGTCGAATCAACGGGCGGCCGCGCAGCGCGGGGACTGTAGTATTAAACGCTCCAGTTGGGGTTTTGTTGCGCGGCTACTTGGATTCTTGCACATCCATAAACCCCTGTTCCCGCTTGCGCCACGCCTCCCGGTCGCCGGCGCGCGGGTCCCAGTTGGCGTAGTTCCAGGCGTAGAAATCCATGCGCTTCATGCGCGTGAACCACGGCAGTCTCTCGACCCAGAATTCGTCCAGCGGGCGAACCGCCCGGTAGCCTTCCAGGAACCGGCCCCGGGCGGCGCGCTGGTCTTCGTCCGGCAGGTCGCGCAGTTCCAGGAACGGCCGGGCCACGTCGGCGGCGTACCAGTGCCAGACCGGCTCGTCGAAGTCGATGAGCGTCATCATCTCGCCGTCCCACAGCACGTTCCCGGCGCGGAAGTCGAAATGGGTCAGACCGAAATCCGGCGGAGTCTCCGGCAGGCGCGCGAACCACGCGCCGATGGCGTCATACTCGCGGCGGCCGATGGCATCGTCCGGCTCCAGCAGGTCGCCCAGTTCCGCCCACACCTCCCGCCAGGTGAGGTAGCGCACACCCGGCGGCGACTGGAACGATTCGCTCGCCCGGTGCACCGCGCCCATCAGCCGCCCCCAACAAGTCCACTGTTCGGCGGGCAGCAGGACCTCCGGCAGGGGCTGGCCGGGCGCATGGCGGCAGGCGGTGGCGAGGAAGCGCTCCTCACCCTGTTGGGCGGCGGCCACCCACTCTCCGTCCAACGCCGGCAGCGGTTCGCAGACCGGCGCGCCGCCCGCCAGCAGGCGCCGCTGGTAGACCAGGCTGCCATGCAAGTCGGCTTCGTCGCGCAGGCTGGCGTGGGTGATGCGCAGGTAGGTGGTCTCGCCCCCGGCCCGGAAGCGGTAGACGGCGTTGATGCCGTCGTTGACCAGTTCCAGGCTGGCCGGGGCGCCGCCCCAGCGGGCGGCCAGCCTGGCGGGCGTGGCGGCGTGGTCCAGCCGCCGGATGGTAGCGAAGAAGTCCCCCTCGTCCCTGCTCATATCGGCGTGTTCATGGTTTCAGGCGCTGTCGAATTCGATTCGGTCGCATTGCGCGGCTCCCGCCCGGCGGCCTTCAAGACCGCCAGCGCATCCAGCGTAACCCAGGGGTTCATGCGTTTCCGGCTCGTCCCACCCCAATCCACCGGGGAGCGGCCGCTGACCTTCTTCTCGGTGTATTGGTAATAGGTCGCTTCGGCGGGCCAGCCGCCGTCCGGCAGGCGCTTGCTTTCGAGCAGGTCCAGCGCTTCGGCGCAACGCGGATCGTTCAGGAAGCCGGCCTCGCTCAGCACCTTGAGGGCGAACAGGATGTCGTAATGCCAATACAGAGGGTAATGCAGCTGCACGAACTTGTTGTGAATCACCCGTCCATTACTGAGACGGCGGAACAGCCGCCGCGAGAGGAACACCTCGGCCGCCCGTCCTGCGGCTGCGACGGCCTGCCGGTCGCCGGTGTAGTGGGCATGAGCCGCCAGCCCGCGCAGCGGCAGGAGAGTCTCGGTGAATGACGCTACGACGGTCCGGGGGTTCATGTCGCAGTTCCAGCCGCCGCCCGGCCATTCCCAGGAGAGAATCAGCCGGGCCAGTTCAGCCATGCGGCCATCCGGCAGGCCCAATTGGTGGAGATACCACAGCGCGTTGCCTTCGATGCTGGGATGCATACGTATCCTGCCGTTGACCGTGCGCTTCGGGATGTAGGCCATGCGCTCGTCGGACAGCATCCAGCCCAGCGCCTGCTCAACCATCGGCCGCAGGCTTTCGTCGCCCGGCGGGTAGCCCAGATCGGCCAGCAGGGCCAGCCGCCAGTGCGGGCCGTACCATTTGTCGTAGGCGTTGTACGGCATCCGGCCATCCGTCCCGCGCCCGGCCAGCAGGGCCTGGACCTCCGGCGCGTGCGGCAGCGCGGCCCGCCGGCGCGCCAGTTCTTTCGCTCCCGCCCCAGAAATCTCGGCCGCCCGGTAGGCGATGGCCGGGTTGGGCAACGCGATGAGGGTTCTCAGGGTGTCGGGCATGGGTTCATAGCAATCAGGCTTATCTATTTTCTCGCGTACAGGTAACCAAGCGGGCTGCCGGGCCAGGTCGCCAGTCGCACATCCGAAAAGTGCGTTTTCAGTAAGGACACCATTTGATTCAACTCGGCACTCCCAGCCTCTGCGTGGTATTCCATCGTTATTTTCTCTATCCTGTCAAAAACCTCCGCTGGGGCGCAGCGAAAGATCTCGAACTCTGCTCCTTCGCAGTCCACTTTTAGCAAATTCACGACATCCACTCCTGCCAGAGCATCTTGCAGGGAGATCGCCTCTACTTCCTCGAACGATTCCAGACGATGGCTTGAGATCACGTCTCTGTCCGTAAGTGAGTTGCGGCTGCTGGATTCCGCTTTGTATAGTTTCATCCGGCTGCGGTTTCCCCACACCGCTTTGGGCGTTACCTGCACGTTGTTCCATCCATTATCGGCAACAAATTGGCCCAGATAGGTGTAGTTCTCCGCGTCCGGCTCAAAGGCGAAAACCCTGCCCGGTGAGAATTGGGCTGCGTAGGCCACAAATACGCCTTTATGCGCTCCGATGTCAACAACGATGTCACCAGCCTTGATTTCGTAGCCTTGCGGCGTGTACTCCCGGCCAAGGAAAATCTCGGCAATCAGGCTCCAATGAACGTGGTCGGCATTCCTGAAGGCTATCTTGTTCAGTTCAATATCAACCGGCTTGGACTTAAAGCGCGCCTTCGCAAAAGCGAGCCCGTCACGAACCCCGATAGCGCCGGAGGCGACGCCCCGCGCCAGGTCGAAAAGCCATTTGCCTTTCATAACGTTCGTTTCCCTGCCGATGCGCCTCTCATTCCGGCAAATCCTCCACATTTACCCCAAACAACTGCGGCGGCTGGTGGCCCAGCCACGTCAGGTAATTGGCCAGCTGGCTGCGGTGATGGACCTCGTGCTCCACCGTGGCCATCAGGAAGCGCCAGACGCTGGCGGATTGGCCGGTAGCCCCCACCCGTTTCTCAGCCAGAATCGAGTCGGGCAGGGCTTCGAGCAGTTTGACCCCCTCGGCGTGGCAAGCATCCAGGTAGGTTCGGGCGGCGGGCAGGTCGGCTCCCAGCGCCGGGTCGTGCCCCGGATACTTCAGCGGTTCCCCGGCCGCCAGCCGCCAGTTCATCAGTTGCACGCTGCCCAGGTGGCGCACGATATCGCCGCAGGTGTATTCGCCGGGCGCTGGCGACCAGTCCGCCAGGGTGGGCGGCACAGCCTCGATGAACAGGTGCGTGCGTTTGCGCACGCTCACGAAATACGCCAGGTAGTCGCGCAGCGAGGTGATCACTGACTCAACAGCCTGCGCAGGACGAGCGTGCGTTCGCCGATCAGGTTGGCGTAGGTCTGGGCCTGGCCGGCGCCGTTGTACATCGTGGCGAACGCCACATAATCTTCGTTGCGCAGGGAAAGCAGGCCGCGGTTGTAGGGGTCGTTCTCAATGAACTTGAACATCGCCACCAGTTGCCAGCGCTCGCCGTTTTCGCGGTCGTTGAAGGCCTTGAACATCTCGTTGACCGTTTTGAAGCCCACCCGCTTGAAGTTGCTGCCGAGGATCTGCGGCGCGCCCATGCTGATGGACATGCGCGCCGCCGCGGTGCCGAACCCGCTGGCGAACTCCAGCACGGCCCATTCCTTCAACTGGTCGCCGTGGAAAGTCTGCCATTCGCCGGTCGCCGTCGGGCGGTAGAGGTGGTCCTTCCAGCGTTTGGTGCTGTTGAACTTGAAATGCTGGTCGTAGACGGTCTTGTTCTGCTTGCCCCAGTAGTCGTAGAACAGGTGGTTCTCAAAGCGGATGATCATGCGGTTCTGCGGGCCGAAGGCCGCGCCGCCGGACTCCACCGAGACCACCGCCGCCAGGATGGCCGGGTCCAGGCCGTACTGCTGCGCCAGGGCGCTGAGCAGGCCGCCGTAGCGGTTCCAGGTCTGCGCCACGACCTTCTCGACCGGCGTGGCCGTCTCGGTCAGTTTCTTGGCCGGTTCCAGCGCGGCGGCTTCAGGCGTTCCCGGGGGCGGGGCAGGTGGCTTGTCGGTCGGAGACTGCTCTTCTTCCTGCTTGAGGGCCGTGCGGATCTCGGCAGCGGGCGGGCCGCTGGGCACGCTGCTGGCCTCGCCCTCCAGGTCGGCCGGGCGATTGTCCGGCGTGGTGCGGCGCGGCGGCTGGATGGCGCGGTAGGCGATGTACCCCTGCCGCCCGCCGGGGCGCGGGTCTTCCACCAGCAGCCAGGTCTTCTGCAGGTCGAGCACCTGCACGTTCATGCCCGGCGGCAGAACCCCCAGCACGGCGCTTTCAGTGTTGGGCTGCTCATAGAGGGTAGCCTGCTGGTACAGGCGGCGTGAATAGATCGGCATGGAAGGCTCCTCGGCCAGACGGCCTGCCTTATTGTAGGGGAGCGGCGCGGGCGTGTCAACGTGGTACAAGATGCCTGTCATTCTCTTTCATCCTCATCCATGTGTATAAGGTAGTTAATGTAGTAGTCTTAGTAGGGCCTGGGGATATGTGGAGAACCGGGCTGTAGGGCGGAAAACAGGCTAGATGCAGGGGCGGGCGGGCGGCGAGAGCCACATATCCGCATCTCAAGCTCCTGGTTCTCCCCAGCCCGCGCGGGAAGAATCGCGAACAACCTGGTGGTTAGCAACCTGTGCAGCCATGTTTTTGCAAATATAGCCATCGGAGGAATCGCACCCCCATATCTGGGGGTATCAAAAACGGATGAAAAGGGGGGAAATGGGGGAGTTGTCCCCAATTATCCCTGCTTATCCACACAAATCCATCACTTATCCACAGGCTGCGGCGACGATCAGGACTTTTCACCGGCCAGATGTGGCTGAAAAACCAGCGAATTGGGTCTTGACAGGCCCAATGCGTTAGACTACAATCTGTGTTAGACATTCATCTAATATAGACGTGAATCTAATAGATAGCCTCTTTGGAGAGAGTCAATGGGAAACGATCTGTTGTGGACACATGAGTTAGCCGCCCGGGTGCTGGAGGCCCTGAGCCTGCACACCCGCCCGGCCTATCAGGGAATCAACTCGCAGGCCGGCGAACTGGCCGGCTCCGACAGCCTGCTGGCCCAGTATGCGGTCGGCTTCGAGCCCCAGCCGCTGGGTCTGGCGCACGTATTCAAGCGCGTGCCCTACCACAACCCGGACCAGTTCCAGTCCGACCTGAAAAGCGCCGTGGCGCGCGGCTGGCTGGCTGAACTCGGCGAGGGCGCCTACGGTCCCACCGCCCGGGCGCGCGGCTACGTCGCCCGGCTGGTGCAGGCGGGCTGCGAAACGCTCTCGGCGCTCAAGACCCTCACCCCGCCGCAACTGGCCAGGCTGGAGGCGCTGCTGGACACAGTCAACCGGGCCGCCCTGGGCCTGCCGGATCTGGCGGAAACCCCGGCGCTGGCGATGAGCCGCAAGTTCAACCGGCCCGACCTGCCGCCGCTGTACCGTACCCGCCGCCAGCTGGTCGACCTGCTCTCCTTTCGGGATGACGCCCACGTGGCGGCCTGGGTGCAGCATGAAGTCGACGGTTACGCCTGGGAGGCGTTCACCCTGTTGTGGCGCGGCGAAGCCGCCAGCGCCGAGACCCTGGCCGAAAAACTCGCCCACCGCGCCTACGACGAAGTCGCTTACGCCCGCGCCCTGGCGCGCCTGGAAAAGCGCGGCTGGATCCGTCGCCTGAACGGCCATTACGAAGTCACCCGCGACGGCGACCGCCTGCGGGTGCAGGCCGAGGAAACCACCGACCGTCTGTACAATGCCGCCTTCGCCGTCCTGAGCACGGCCGAACTGGTGGAACTGCGCAGCCTGCTGGCCGCCCTGGCCCAGGCGCTTGAAGAGGCCGCCCCCGAACCTGCGGCGGCCTGAAAGGATGTGAACCATGAGCGTCACCCGCATCCAACTGGTTGTGAGCAATGAGGTCCCGGAACCCCGGGAAATCAAAACCCCGCCGCGGGCGCTGGAAGCGAACGGCACGTGCGACGACCCCAAAAGCCGCCGCCTTACGAAATGCCCCCCGGCCACTGTGATCGCCTGACCAATCCTCCTCCGGAATCGGGGCGGGCGCGGAATTGCCCTGCGCCCGCCCCACAGCCCTCATCCCTCCGTATCCACACCCAAAAGGAGTAACCCGATGTCCGCGATTGTCCTCACACACGCCTACCCGAGCGATCCAAAGCAGGTGTATTTCGCCCTGACCAACCCGCAGACTCTGGAGGGTTGGTTCGCTAACAACGTCGAAGCCGACGTGCGGCCCGAAGGCCGGTTCTACGCCTGGTGGAACCAGGGCTATTGGGCGGCTGGCACGTTTGGCGAGATCAAGGAAGCCGAATCGGTCGCCTTTACCTGGCAGGGCAGCGGCGCCCCCGGCCCCAGTCAGGTGCTCGTGCGGCTGGCTGCCGAAGACGGCGGCACGAAACTGACGGTTGAACACAGCGGTCTCGGGAAGAGCGAAGCCTGGAAGAAAGCCGCCCAGGAGATTCAGGCCGGCTGGGAAGCCGCCCTGCTCAACCTTGAATCGGTGCTGGTGCGCGGGCTGGATAAGCGCCTCTTCGACCGCCCGTTCGTCGGCATCATGATCGCCGGAGCGTTGAGCGCAGAACAGGCGAAAGAACAGGGGCTGGACATCAAGGGCGGCATCAACCTCAGCGGTACTGTCGCCGGCACCGGCGCTGAAGCCGCCGGCCTGCAGAACGGCGATGTGCTCGTCAGCCTGGGCGGCGACGAGATCGTGGATTTCCAGTCCCTGACCGCTGTCATCGGCAAGCACAAAGCCGGGGATACGGTTAAAATCGAGTACTACCGCGGCGGCGAGAAACAGGCCGCCGACATGACCTTCTCGCATCGGCCGATACCGGAAGTGTCGAGCGATCCGAAGGAATTCGCCGTTGAGATTGGCAAGCAGTTCGAGGAAGCCAACCGGGAACTGGCCGCCCTCTTCGAAGGCGTGAGCGAAGAGGAGGCCGTCCGCCGCCCGGCCGATACCGAGTGGAGCGCCAAGGAAACCCTGGCGCACCTGCTGATGAATGAGTACTGGAACCTGATGAATGTAAGCACCGAAGCCCAGGGTGAGCGGCCGCCGAATTACGGAAACGACCTCGGCTCGGTGGGCGCGCTGGCCGCCTCGTTCCCCACGGTGGCCGACCTGCTGCGAACCTTCGAGCGCGCCGCGGCTGCCACGGCCGGAGCCATCGCCGCCATGCCGGAGGAGCTCCAGAAACGCCGCTTCAGCCTCATGAACATGGCCCAGGCCTATCAGTACACACCCAACCACACCCGCGGTCACTTCGACCAGATTCGCAACGCCATCGCCGCCGCCCGGGAGCAGAAAGAACATGCCTAAAACCCCCGCGCCGCTCATCTTCACGCGCAGCATCGCCGCCCCCGCCGCACAGGTCTACCAGGCCTTCACCACCGCCCACGGCTTCCGCGAGTGGCTGGTGAAAATGGCCGAAGCCGGCACCGAACACCTGAACTACCTCTTTCTTTTGTGGGAGGATTCCTTTGCCATCGCCGGCCGCTTCGAGGATCTCCAGGAAAACGCCCGGGTGGTGTTGGCCTGGCGCGGCCCCAAAGACCCCCGCGAGAGCCGCGTGACCGTGACGCTGGTTGAGAAAGACGGGCAGACCGAGCTGACGCTGGAGCACGACGGTCTGGGGAGCGGCGGCGATTGGGAGGACATTCGCGCGGATGTGCAGGCGCGCTGGGAGAAGGGGCTGGACAACCTCAAAGACGTTTTGGAAACCGGCATGGACCGCCGCATCTACCAGCGGCCGATGATGGGCATCCTCATCGGGCAGTTCATCACGCCTGAGGTGGCCGAGAAGCGTGGCCTGCCCATCCGCTATGGACACCAGATCGCCGGGGTGCTGCCGGAAATGGGCGCGGGCCGCGCCGGCCTGCAGAAGGACGACATCATCCTCTCGCTGGACGGCATCCCGCTCAAGGATTGGGGCAGCCTGGACCAGGCCATCCGCCCGCACCTGGCCGGCGAGGACCTGGCGGTGGAATACCTGCGCGGCGAACAGGTGCACACGGTCAAGTTCCAGCTGGGCAGCAAGGCCAAACCGGTCATCCCGCTCACCGCCCAGGCGCTTTCTGAAGCCATGGCGGGCATCTATTCGAACGCCAACGCCAAGATTCAGGAAGCCCTGGAAGGAGCAACGGACGTGCAGCTGGAGCACCGCCCGGCCTCACAGGAGTGGAACGTCAAAGAGGCGCTGGCGCACCTGATCCTGGCCGACCGTGACATGCTCACCTGGGCGTCGTCGCTGGTGCTGGGCAAGGAGGTGGCCGCCTACAACTCGCAGGCGCACAGCCGCCTGAAGGGACTGGTGAGGCGCTATCCGGCCGCGCCGGCGCTGATGAACCAACTGGAATTCGTTCAGGATGAGACGACCGTGTTCCTGGCCGACCTGCCCGCCGAGTTCATCGAGCGCAAGGCCAGCTACACCCGCGTGGCCGCCGAATATATGGAAGGCACGCCCTACCATTACAAAGACCACCTCGAGCAGATCGAGAAGAACCTGGCGGCCGCCAGGAATTTGAATTAGGCATGCTGCGATCCTCTTGAGCGCCATTCGCCGTCTCCGACAGTAAAAGACCTTGTCATTCCAAGCGAAGCGAGGAATGACAAACGGGCGCCCCGAGAAAGAACAACCGTGAAGAGAGTTCATGAATGAAACGACCTGCTGGCATGACCGCCTTCCTGTTCATCCAGATCGGCCAGACGATATCGATTCTGGGCAGCTCGATGACCGGCTTTGCCCTGAGCATCTGGGCTTACCAGCTCACCGGCTCGGCCACCGCCCTGGCGCTGGTGGCCTTTTTCAATTTCGGGCCGACTGTGCTGCTCTCGCCCATCGCCGGCGCGCTGGTGGACCGCTCGAACCGCAAACTGGTGATGATGATCAGCGACCTGGGCGCGGCGCTGGGCACCATGACCATCTTCATACTCTACACCAGCGGGAACCTGCAGATCTGGCATCTGTATATCGTCGGCGCGCTTACCGGCGCGGCCCAGGCCTTTCAGTTCCCGGCCTATTCGGCGGCCATCACGATGATGATTCCCAAGGAGCAGTATGGGCGCGCCAGCGGGCTGATGTCGCTGGCCGAACCCGCCGCCAGCATCTTCGCCCCGTTGCTGGCCGGCGCGCTCATTGGGCGCATCGGCATCGGCGGCATCCTGATCATCGACATCCTGACCTTTTCGGCGGCTTTCACGGCCCTCATCCTGGTGCACATCCCCCAGCCGGAAACCAGCGCCGAGGGCCGGGCGGCGCGCGGCAGCCTGTGGAGCGAAAGCCTGTACGGTTTCCGCTACATCGCCGGGCGGCCAAGCCTGCTCGGTTTGCAGTTGATGTTCCTCTATATCAACCTCGTCGGCTCGATCTCCTTCACGGTGATGACCCCGATGATTCTGGCGCGCACCGGCTTCGACGCGCTGGCGCTCGGCTCGGTCATGTCGGCGGGCTCCATCGGCGGGCTGGCCGGCGGCCTGCTGATGAGCGCCTGGGGCGGCCCGAAACGCCGCGTGCATGGCATACTGCTGGGTATGGTGGCGGCCAGCCTGTTCTCCTCGATTCCGCTTGGTCTGGCCGGGCCGCTGGCAGTGTGGTCGTTCGGCAATTTCATGTTCGGAGTCATCCTGCCGGTGCTCAACGGCTCGAGTCAGGCGCTGTGGCAGGCCAAGGTCCCGCCCGACTTGCAGGGGCGCGTGTTCTCCGTGCGGCGGCTGATCGCCCAGATCACCGCGCCGGTGGGCATGCTGGCGGCCGGCCCACTGGCCGACAGAGTATTTGAACCGCTGATGCAGGCGGGCCAGCCTCTGACGCAAACCGTCGGCTGGCTGGTGGGGAGCGGCCCGGGGGCGGGCATGGGCCTGATGTTCCTGATCACCGGCGTGTTCGGAATCATCGGCGGCCTGGCGGGTTACCTCGTCCCGGCCATCCGCAACGCCGAAGACATCCTGCCCGATCACAACGTGCGGCCGGAGCAGTTGGAGCAGCCCGCGGCCGAGGCCCCGGCGCCCGCCGCCTGAGGGCGCGGTAGAATACGCGTGAAGCAACCAAACCTCCCGAAGATCGACCCACCACCCGTTAGGTTCGGCAAGATCAACCTTCGGGAGGTTGCCTGATGGTAGAGACCTGTCCATGACTCCCGCATCCAAATCCGCCGCCCCGCGCCTGGCCTGGGACACCGGCACGGCCTACGATTTCCTCGCCAGCCTGAATGTGCTGCACGAGCCGGAGAAGTTCGGCCTGCGCGGGGCCTGGGCGGCCGGGGTGCGTTCGCGCCTGACCCCCGAGGAGCGCGAGTTCTTCGAAGAAATGCTGGGCATCGTTGAACTGCCGTACCGTTTCGTCTACCACCTGCCGCCTCCCAAAGACGCCGCCACTCTGTTGTATCACCTCAAACAGATGCCGGCCGCCGAACGCATCTATGGCGTGACCGCCCGCCCCGGCCAGCCGAAAGACCCCATCCGGGCGCGCCTGCGCGAAGTGACCCAGCGCGGCGGATGGAACGAAGACGACCGCCAGTTCGTGCTGGCGCAGTATGCGGCCCGCGCTGAACAGCAAGAGCAGGAAGAACACCCCATGACGCCGCGCCGCCTGGAGCGCATCCTCGACGCCTGCGCCCGCGCCGGCGAGGTGGGCGAACGACTGCTGGATGCGCTGCAATCCTATTACACGGTCTTTTTCGAAGAAGAAGAGAAGCGCATCGCTCCCAAACTGGAGGAAGCGCTGACGCGCGGCCGGGAACAGGCCGGGCGGCTGAGCGTGGCGGAACTGATCGAAGAACTCTCGCGCGGCGTGACCTTCGCCGAACTGGATTGGGCCGAAGAGATCATCCTGGCCCCGTCCTACTGGCTCAGCCCGCTCATTTCCGGCGACGATCTGGACTCCAAGCGTATGTTGCTGCTCTACGGGGCGCGCCCGCCGGGCGAAAGCCTGGTGCCGGGCGAGATCGTGCCGGATGACCTGTTGGCGGCGCTGAAAGCCCTGGCCGATCCCAGCCGCCTGCGAATCCTGCGCTTTCTGATGCAGGAGCATCTCACGCCGGCCGAACTCTCGCGCCGCCTGCGCCTGCGCGCGCCCACCGTCACCCACCACCTGCATGCCCTGCGCCTGGCCGGGCTGGTGCGCTTTGTCATCAAAGGCAAGAACGAACGCCTGTATTCCGCCCGCATGGAAGCCGTGCAGGGCGTCTACACCCTGTTGAAGGATTTTCTGGAGCAGGATGTGGTGGAAGCCGAACCGCTCGAGACTTTCGAGCGCGGCCGGATGTTCTGAAGTAGTCTATCGAAAGTTTCTTTACAAGGATGGCCTCGATATCCGGCAGGTTTGCCCTTGTAAAATCCTCAGGACTACTTCTAATCACTTACGGCCAACTACTGAGTAGCCCACTGAGAGTCTTTTTGCAGGGACTCCGACTTTCCAGCGCGACTCTCCTCATAAGATGCCTTATAGGCTACCAGACTCCCCTATCCCCTTGGCCGGGACGGACCGCAAAGGAATAATAGATGATGTTTGTTGATCCACAGGCCCGGCGGTCCTCTGTCCTGGCGGACTACCGGCAGCGCGTCCGGGCGTTTTCACCAAATGCGCGCGTAAACTTAGCCAGCGTGTTGATCACCGGGGCTACCCTGGGGTCTTCCGGCTGCTGTTCAACTTCTACGTGCTCAGCCTGGGCTATAAAGAGGCCCTGCTGGGCAACCTGATCACCACCAGCAACATGACCGCCTTCGCATGACTGCCCAACTCACCGCCATCCTGCAGGCCCTGCTGGTCACCCTCCTGTGGTCCACCTCCTGGGTGTTGATCAAGTTCGGCCTGCAGGGCATCCCGCCGCTCACCTTCGCCGGGCTGCGCTACTTCATCGCTTTCCTGGCGCTGGCGGCGTATGCCCTGCTGGCGCGCCGCACGGCGCTCTCGCGCCTGGGCGGGCGCGACTGGCTGTGGCTGGGGGTCTACGGGTTTGTTTTCTACGCCGTCACGCAGGGGGCGCAGTTCCTCGGTCTCCAGCTGCTGCCGGCCATCACCTTCAGCCTCTTGCTCAACTTCAGCGCCCCGCTGGTTGCCTTGCTGGCTATTCCGTTCATCCGCGAACTGCCCAGCGGCATCCAGTGGCTTGGGATTGGCGTGTTCCTGGCGGGCGTGGGCATCTACTTCTACCCGGCGCTGGTCCCGGCCGGCCCAGCCGCCGGCCTGCTCGTGGCGGCGGTCAATGTGCTGGCAACGTCTGCCGCGGCGGTGATGGGCCGCGCCCTCAACCACCGCACGCACGCCAACGCCCTCACCGTGACGGCGGTGAGCATGGGTATCGGTTCGACGGCGCTGTTGGCGGCCGGACTGGCGCTGGAGCCCTGGCCTGTGCTGGGAAGCGCCGAATGGCTCAATATCCTGTGGTTGGCGGTGGTCAACACGGCCTTCGCCTTCACGCTCTGGAACCACACCCTGCGCACGCTGACCGCCACCCAGTCGAGCATGATCAACAACAGCATGCTGGTGCAGATCGCCATCCTGGCCTGGCTGTTCCTGGGCGAGCGTCCCGGCCCGAAGGAATGGCTGGGCATGGGCGTGGCGCTGGCGGGTGTGGCGCTGGTGAACTGGCCGCCCCGGGTGCCGACCCCGCCGGTGGGCGAATGAGACGCGCCGCCCAACCCCAAAAGGTTGACAGGCAGGACGACGAACCTTGACGACCGCCGACCTGCGGTATAATTGCGTTTTGTAATCCTACTGGTCTGATTCGCAACATGGCCGCACGCAAACGTTCCAGCCAACCCAATACCACCGACAAACGCCTCTCCGCCGATAGCGCGCTGGAGAGGCTGCGCGAGCGCCTGAACAAGAAGCGCGAGTACATCGCCATCCTGGAACTGGAGCTGTTCAACACCCGGGCCGAGATGGCCGAGTGGGGCAAGGTGTACAACGAACGCATCGCCCCGCTGGAGGAACGCCTGCGGTTGCTGCGCCGGATGCTCTACGAGGCGCTGGAAACCCAGCGTGGCGCGGACGAAGTGCTGGATGGGCCGGAGGATTTCGAACTGCCCGAGGAGGACGAAGAGGGCGAAGACCCATTTGCCTACCGGGGGCGCGCCAACGGCCGCAACGGGCACAACGGCAAGAACGGCAAGACCCTGCCTCCAAAACTGGAAGAGGATATCCGCCGCCTGTTCCGCGAACTCGCCAAGCGCTTCCACCCCGACCTGACCGGCGACGCCGAAGAGAAGGCCTGGCGTGAACAGATCATGACCCGGGTCAACCAGGCCTACACCGAGCGCGACCTCGAGACGCTCACGAAACTGGCCGAGCAGCCCGACCGGCCGGTGACGCAGAAGAAGACCCGCGAAGAAGAAGTGAAGGCCCTGCGCAAGGAACTCAAGCGCCTGGATGGCGTCATCGCCGACCTGAAGGCCACCATCCGGGTGCTGGAAGAGTCGCCCGTGATGCAACTGAAGAGCGAAGCGCGCATGCAGCGCCGCGACGGCCGCGACCTGCTGACTGAAATGGAAGCCAGCCTCAAGGAACAGATCGACGACCTGGAAGAGCACCTGACGGTGCTGGGCATCGACAGCAACCAGGATCTCGACGTCGACGAAAGCGTGAAGGCAGGGTAGGAAAGCCGCCGGCCGCGGGAATCTGAATCGCCAGCTACCTGAGTTGCCGCGCAACGTTTCCGTGGCCCTATTTTTTCTTAATCCGCAGGATTCTCAGCAACCGCTTGCGCACGTACTGGCTCACCGCCGCCAGCCCGGCCAGCCCTGCCAGGAAGCCAACGCCCACGCCGAACAGCAGGTTGAGGGGCGAACCCGGCGGGAACCACGCCGCCATGCCCGCCGATGCGCCCCACACCGCCAGCCCGACCAGAAAGCCAGGCAGGTAGGCCGCTCGCAACAGCGCGCCGGGCGTCTGCTCCAGCGCCCGTAGCAGCATGGGCGGGTAGATGAACACGCCCTGCGCCAGCAGCACGAACGACCAACCGGCCGCCGCACCCAGGAGGCCCCAACCATTCCGCATGCCCCAGACGGCCAGCCCCAGCCCGCCCAGGCTTGCCAGCAGGAACCCCCAACTGACGACCCAGTGTTTGCCCACGCCCTGCAACAGCGAGCGCGCCGCCAGTTGCGGCAGGCCCACCGCCAGCGCGGCCGACATCAGCGTGAGCGCCTGGGCGGCGACCTGATATTCGGCGGGCGTCCAATCCGTGCCGCCCAGCCACAGCCGCAGGGCGGGCTCGCCGAACACGGCCAGCCCGGCGGCGGCGCTGACGCCCAGCGCGAAGGTCACGCGCAGCACCCCGTCTGAGAGGGCGCGCAGTTGCTTCATATCCCCGCGCGCCTGGGCTTCGCTGGCCAGGGTGAGCAGCGGGTTGCCGAGCTGCGAAAGCAGGCCGGAGATGCGCGTGACCACCGTGAGCACCACGCCGTACACCCCGGCCGTCGAGGGCCCCAGCAACGGGCCGGCCGCCAGCACGATGCCCTCGCGGTAGAGCGAGGAACTGCTTGAGAGCACCATCGAGGCCAGACCGAGGCCGAGCACCTCCTTGGCCACCGGCAGAGAGGCGCGCTCCAGCCGCGGCCGAACGCCGCCTATGATGCGCAGGCCGATGACCAGCAGCGCCAGGTATTGCAGCAGCGAGGCGGCCGAGAGCGCCCAGGCCAGCGGCACGAGTGAAAGCCTCCCGGCCGCCAGCAGGGCCAACACGCCCGCGACGCGACCCAGCGAATACAGGGTCTGCATGCCGTTCACCAGCCCGTAATGCTGGTAGCCGCTGAGGATGCCCGCGCCGATGCGCATAGGCAGGGCCAGCGCCAGCGTCCCGGCGTTGATGAGGAAAACGACCCGCGCCGCGGCGTGGTCGGCGGGCTGGATACCCAGCCAGCCGGGCAGCGGCCCCAGGAGCAGCAGACTGGCGAGCAGGATGACCAGCCCGGAAAACGCCATCATCAGGAAACTGCTGCTCACGACCGCGTTCAGTTCTTCGGCGTCGCCGCGGGCGCGCGCCCGCGCCACGAAACGCCCCACGGCGTTGGAGACGCCCAGATTGGAGAGCACCAGGAAGCCGATGGTCTGGCCGATGAGCGTCCAGATGCCGTAATGCTCCTTGCCCAGTTCTGCCACCATCAGCGGCAGGATGAACAGGCTGAAGAGCAGGTCGATCAGGTTGGCGAGCAGGCTGGCCGCCGAGCCGCTCACCAGCACCGCGCTGGCGTTGGGTCGCTTGGCGTCCATCAATACGCCCTCGGGTAGCCCAGTCCGGCGGCCAGCCCGCCGGCGATGCGCCACACGATTTCCTGTTCCGCCGAAGGCAGGTCGGCGAAGGACAGGTCCGGCGGGCGGATGCCGGGAAAGGGCTGGCCGGGCGCGCCCACCAGCGAGCGCGCCCCGATGACGTGGCTGGGACGCTGGGCCCCGGGGCGCAGCATATCCGGGTGGAACGCCACGCCGAGGAAAGCGCAGACCGCGGTGAGCGTTTCTTCCGGCCGCAGACACAGGTCTTCGTAGCGGATGTGCAGGTAACCGGTATCCGGGCCCAGGCGGGCGGCCTGCAGCACGCGCCGGTTGTAGAAGCGCCACTCGCGGGCGAAATCGGCCGGAGTCTGGCCAGCGCGCGCCTTGCGCCTGGAGAACGAAATCGCCTGGGCGATAGGATGTTTGGTGAAGTGCAGAATGCGGACAGTTGCTCTGGTCGCCAGCGGCAGCAGCAGGTCGGCCAGGCGCTTGCGGCCATAGATGACCGCCTGCGCGCCGGTGAGTTCCTGCACGCGCTCGGGGTAGGCCAGCAATGTTCGGGCATAGCGGCGCAGGCCGGGATGCACAACCAGCCCCGCACGTTGAAGCGGAAAAAGAACCGGAAGCGAATACAGCGTTTTCAGCGGGCCGCGGCGCAGGTGGTCGCGCAGATAGACGTACCCTTCCCAGGTAGTCATCCGTGCCCAGAATTCGCATTCGGCGTGGCGTTTCCCGCAGGCGCAGTTGGCGCTTTCAAAAAGATGGGCGGAGAGAATCGTATCGCCCGGATGAGTGAGTTGTGGGTGGGCGTCCAGCAGCAGCGCCAGGAGCGAATGCCCGGAGGCGGAGACGGCCATCGAGCAGGTGAAGGCCGGGGGCGTCATTCGGAGAGGAAGGCTTTTAGTTTCTCGGCCATGAACACTTCGGTCATCGCCATCGACTCGACGGTCGCGCCGCCGATGTGGGGTGTAATGATGAGGTTGTTGTGCGTGCGGGCGTATTCGACCAGCGGGTGCGGCGCGCCGCGCATGCGGGTGGCTTCGTCGGTCAGCACGTCCAGCGCCGCGCCCGCCAGATGCCCGGACTCCAGCGCGGCCAGCAGGGCGGCCTCGTCCAGCACCGCGCCGCGGCTGGTGTTCACCAGCCAGGCGCCGGACGGCAGGGCGGCCAGCTCGGCCGCACCGATGAGACCCATGGTAGCCGGTTCCAGCGGTACATGCAGACTGAGCACCTGCGACCAGGCCAGCAGTTCGTTGAGCGTCTCGAAATAGCGCATGCCGTCCACGCGTTTGGCTGGGGCCGGGTCGTAGCCGCCCACCTGCATCCCGAAGGCCAGGCCGTAGCCCGCCACTATCCTGCCAATGCGCCCGACGCCCACCAGCCCCAGATGTTTGCCCGCCAGGTCGTTGCCGCGGAACGCGTCGCGCTCCCAGCGGCCCGCCTGCACGCTGGCAGCCGCCGCGAGCAGGCGGCGCAGCAGGGCCAGCAGCAGCGCCCAGGTGTGCTCGGCTGTGGCCGGGACGCGTTCCAGGAATTCCGTCTCGCCCTTCAGGCTGAGGACCCGGACGCCTCTTTCTTCGGCCGTTGCGGCGTCGATGTGGTCCGTGCCGGTGGCGGCGGTGACGATGGCCTTCAGGCGCGGCGCAACGTCGAAAATTTCCCGGTCGATGCGGTGGGCGAAGCGCACGAGGAGCACATCCACATGCGGCAGGGCGGCCAGAAGGGCGGCGCGGTCGAGCGGCCCGTCGGTCACGCTCCCGCAGGTCTGGAGGATACGGCGCGCCTCCGGGCTATAGCCCTCGGGTTCAAGGTTGAGGATGCGCAGGGTCATGCGGGCGGCTGGCGGTTGAGCAAGAATTCGGCCAGGGCCAGCCCCAGGTCGTCGTCGATATTGATCGAACGTTCGGCGGGCATGATGTATGGCCGCATGTCGATGCCCATGAAACTGTTGCTGGTGATGAACACCGAGCGCCGGATGGCATAGATGGCGCCATTGCGGATGAGCGGCTCCGGCAGGTCCTGGCGGCGGGTGCCGGCCGGCGCGGCGCGCAGCGGCTGAAGCCGCCCATGGCGATCCTGCACGTAGGCGTAATAGGGGTTATCGGCCAGCGGCGGGCTGAACGAGACCACTGAATCGGCCTTGCTTTCCAGCAGCAGGCCCAGGGCGTTGTCGATGTCTTCGGCAGTACGCAGCGGCGCGGTGGGCTGGAGCAGCACCACGATATCGGGCTGAATCTTCTCGCTGGTCTCCAGCCAGCCGAGGGCATGCATGACGACCGAGACCGTGCTGGCCTGGTCGCTGGCGAGGCGTTCCGGGCGCTTGAAGGGCACCTCGCCGCCGTGCTCGCGCGCCACAGCCGTGATGCGCCCGTCGTCGGTCGAGACGATGGTGCGGGTGAGCAATTGGCTGGCCTGGGCGGCCCGCAACGTGTGGGCGATGAGCGGCAGGCCGCCCAGCAGGCGGGTGTTCTTCTGAATCAGGCCCTTGCTGCCGCCGCGGGCAGGGATGACGGCGAAGATGTAGGGGTCGGTCATGATTGGGTTGGATCGCGTTGCCCAAGTATACATGGAATAAGAGACAGCGGCCGACAATGCATTTTGGGCGGGCGGCATTGCAGCGCAATGCTTGGCCCCGCCCCTGCGACCAATCAGTCTGTTCGTAGGGGCCGCCCTTGTGGCGGCCCGAAGGTCTTGGCCGCGGGTTCTCCAATCTCTATAAATACAAGCGGCTTATTTGCGCGCCCACACCAGAAATGCCAACCCCCACCACTCGGGGCAGGTCCACGGGTCGCCCCCGGGGCGGGCGGGGTTGAGCCGCAAGAGGGTGCGCCACAGGCGCATCAAGCGTGCCTCGCGGGCAGGCGACATGGGCGTGAATGGGAACGACGGCGAGTGCGAGACCATCGGCAGCGGGAACATGCCGAACGCGCCGCGGCCGGAGACCCCCATGCCATCCAGTAAGTTCAGGTAAGCGCGGGCGCGATAGGCGTTGCGGTAGAGCGGAGCTTTGCGCGGCACGGCCTGTTTGGGGTCGCGCCGCGTCTGCCAGCGATGTTCAATTTTGAGCAAGGCGTTGAGCGGCGCGGCCAGCGTCTGCACTGAGAGGGCGCGCTCTGGCACCACATAGCCGAGAAACACACCGCCCGGCCGCAGCACGCGCACCTGTTCGCGCAGTGGGGCGGCGATGTCAGCGAAGTGCTCGAACAGGCCGATGCTGACGACGACGTCGAAGCTGCCATCGGGGTGCGGCAGGCGCAGGGCGTCGGCGATTTCGGGCTGGCCGGTCAGGCCGTCTTGAAGGAAGTTGGCGCGCGCCAGTTCGAGCGCCGGGCGGCTGGTGTCCAACATGACGGCCTCGAAACCGGCGTCGGCGAAGAAAGCCGCCATACTGCCGCGCCCGCAGCCCACCTCCAGGGCGCGACCGGCGCGCACCTCGCCCAGCACACGCTGGAAGACGCGAAAGTGGTTCTGAAAGGCGAACTGCACCTGATGGGCGGGTTCGTGGCGCGCAAAGTGGTAGCGATTGCTGGCCGGCAGGGCGGCCCAACTCTCGTCGAAGGCGGCCACCGAGCCGCCGCGGAATTTGTCGTCAGGTAGATTGGGATTCATTTTCACCACAGAGTCAGCGAGAGGGCAAAATCCGCCTCACGCAATGGACGATTGGGCGTCTGTTTCGCAGAGCCGCCGTCGATGATTTTGTAGGGGCCGGTTTGAAACCGGCCCTTGCGCTGCGCCTGGATGGTTTCGGACGCTTTACGCTCATCTTCCCATCGTCCTTCGCAAACCGCCCAACCCCAACAGGCTGGCCGCGGCATAGGACATCCGCCGCCAGTGTTTGAGGGCATAGAACGGGTCGTTGGCCAGGGCACGGCCGTAGGCTTTCAGCGCCGGGCCGGGCGCGCCGCCGTCCAGCAGGTAACGGGCGTTCAGGCGGTGCGCACCGCCCCACACTTTGCGCGGATGTTCCTCTATGAGGGGTTTCAGGGCAGGCTGGGCTTTGGCCCAGTCCAGAATCCGGTAAACCTCTTCGCCGAAGCGAGCGGCCTGGGCGGTGTTCTTGGCCGCCGGGTGGTGGCGGGCGGCGGCCAGCGTCTGCGGCAGGTAGCGCATCCCACCGTGCTGCGCCAGACGCAGCCAGAGGTGATGGTCGAGCAGGAAGTGATAGCCGGGGTCGAGCCTCCCCGCCCGTTCGAGCGCCGCGCGGCGGAAGAACACGGTGGGCTGGCCGATGATGCGGAACGCGAGCAGGTCGAGAAGCGTGTAGGGCGCGTAGCGAATGGTGTGGAAGACGCGGCCTTCGGCGTCCATCGAGTCGAGATCCGCATAGACGACCGCCAGCGCGGGGTCGGCGTCCAGCGCGGCCAGCGCCGAACCCACCGCGCCCGGCCGGTACACGTCATCGGAGTTCAGCCACGCCACCACATCGCCGCGGGCGCGCGCCAGCCCTTTGTTGATCGCATCGGCCTGGCCGGAGTCGGGTTCGGAGGCCCAATAGGCAAGGCGGCCGGCGTAATCGCGGATGATCTCTACGCTGCCGTCCGTCGAGCCGCCGTCAATGACGATGTACTCGAGGCCGGGAACGTCCTGCGCCAATACGGACTCAATTGCGTCTTTCAGGAACGCGGCCTGATTATAGGAAGGCGTGATGATGGAGACGGCGGTCATCAGGAGAGAACCCGACCAGGGGCGCAGCATGCTGCGCCCCTACGAAAGCAAATGCTGATTGAGCGAATAACCCTCATGGTTCCCGTTATGGCTCGAGCGGCTGGCGCAGATCGAAGAGGATGAACGCGCCCTCCACCTCATCGTAGATGGCGTAGTTGTTGTACAGATGGTCGCGCAGCTCCGGCTGGCGTTCCAACTGGTTGTACGTGGTGACGAGGAACAAATCCATACCTTCGGTGTACTGCGCCCACTGGATGTCAAAGGGGCGCGCGTCCACGCCGCGCGCCTCGGCCAGCGCCAGTTCGCCGGTGACCGGCCACAGGTTGACTCGCTTCCAGCCGTAGAACGAAAGCGGATAGCCGTATTGCTGGGTGAGCGCCACCACTTTGGCATCTTCCGGCAGGCGTGCCCCGATGGATACCCAATAGTCGGGGTCATTCCGATAATCGACCGATAACAATTGCGAGCGCGCCAGCCAGCCGGGCAGCGCCACAGCGACCACCGCAACGACGGCCGCCAGCGCCTGCCAGGGGCGCGGCTGAACGGCCAGTTTCGCTAGCATCGGCTCCGCCAGCGGCGCGAGCGAGAGGGCGATGAGCGGCACCAGTTGCAGGTGGTAATAGTCGTGGGTGATGGTCTGGTGCGGCACCGACAGGCCGTAGAGGCCATAGCCGACCCACAGGCCGAGCAGCAGGGCGCGGCCGGGCTGGCGAGCCAGGGTCACGCCAAATAGCGCGAGAAACACGAACGCCAGTCCGACCAGTTCGCCAAGCCACAGCGCCCAGCGGATGTAGAACTCCGGGGTGAGCAGCATGCCCGCCAGGCTGAGGAACCACGCCTGGAAGTAGCCGCCAGCAAACTCGGTCCGCCCGAAGAAATAGACGGCGAGGTTGGGCAGCAGCATCAACGCGGCCATCGTCCACACCTGGCGATTCTTGAGCGCGGCGCGCAGCCCCAATGCCTGCCAGACCACGGCCAGCATCATGCCGGCGACCATGTAGGCGGCGAATAGTTTGACCAGCGCTGCCAGCCCGCCGAAGAGCCCGGCCAGCAGGGCATACTTCCAGGTCTTTTCCTCGCTCCACGCCAGCGCAGCCCAGATAGCGAGGCACAGAAACATCACCATCAGCGGTTCGGGTTGGAACGACCGGCTGGCGATGACCGCAAACGGCAGGAATAGCATGTAGGCCAGCGCCACCAACGCGCCCCCGGCCGTCGCCAGCCGCCGGGCTGCCGCCACCACCGCCGCTGTTGCCCCGCCCCAGAATAGAATCGAATAAATGCGCGCCACCCACAGTTCGGTCACGCCAGTGGCGCGCCAGGTAAATGCCACCAGCGTCTCAAACAGAGAAGGCTCATAATCCACAATCGCATCCTGCAACGCCACTGCGGTCTCGCGCTGGGCCCCGGTAGCCTCACGCAGGTTGAGATAGTAAATGCCGCGGGTGATGATCGCGGCGCGCAGTTGGCGCGTCGGGCTGAAATCGAACGGCGCGTCGGTCAGGTCAATGAAGCGCAGGCCGAGGCCCAGCAGGAGCAGGGCGGCGGTGAGGGCGAAGAAGAGACGGGACTTCATGGGAGGGAAGTATACAGGGAAACAGGTAGACAGGGTAACATGTACACAGGTAGACAAGTATCAAGCGGGGCCGCGTGGAGGTTCGACTTCAAGACATCAAGACTTCCCGACCTCAGGACTTCAGCACTTCAGAACAGACTGTCGTATTCGACCTTCTCAAAGACAGCCAGTTTGCCGCCGATGGTGGCATCCAGCACCTGGCGGCCGGCGCGCTCGTAGGCGCGGCGCGCCATGCGGTAGGCCTGCTCGGAGGTCTCCAGGTCGGGCAACTGCCAGCGGAAACCCTTGCCGAAATAGCCGGCGTGGAAGTGGTCGGGGTCGTCGCCCTGCGAGGTGATGGCCGTGTTGGGCGCGCCCTGGGTGGCGAAGTTGTGGTCCACGCCGATGAGGACGGCCTGCTGGAAGCCCATGTGGAAAGCCAGTTGCAGCGCCACGTAGGTGACCGTCGCTCCTTCCCACAGGCGGCCGCGGGCGTCGCGGGCGAATTTCGGGCCGGTGTAGGTAGTGTGCAGGAAGTGGGTGTCCGAGTCGAGGGCGACCCATTCGCGGGCGCGCCAGGTGAGGAACTTGGGCATCTTGAGCGCGGCGATCTCGGCCGCGGTCTGCTGGATGACGAGGTCGTTGACCGAAACAAAGAACGAAGTCTCGAAGCCCCATTCTTCAAACGCCAGATAAATGCGGTTGAGGCCGAAGGTGTACTCGTCCGCCAGCTTGCTGATATCGGTGTTCCGCAAACTGGGGCCGTTGCCGATGATGAAGCAGCGCTCGCCGCTGAAATGGTCTTTGAGCGCCGCCAGCCGGCGTTTGCTGGCGCGCCGCCAGGGGTGGAACGCCGCCGCCGGCCACTGGCGGGCATGCACCAGGCCGAAATAAGCCGCCCGTCCGGCGTTCCACACGAATTTCGGGGTGAGTTGTTTCAGGCGGGTGCGCATATCAAGGGCGTGCGGAAGTCCGGTAGTCCTGTGGTCTTGTGGTCTGGGGGTCGAGTGGTCTGGGAGTCGTCTTTGCCTTGATACCTGTTTAACCCCGTGTGCAAGTTATTCGGGGCTTGAAAAGAAAATGGGAACTCTCTAAACTGAAGATGTCTAAACCACCAGTTAGAGGAGCTCCCAAATGGATACTAACACACTCATTGTCACGGTGTACTGCGTCGTGGATGAT
>JACPVG010000023.1 GCA_016191875.1 Chloroflexota bacterium | reverse complement strand
GGTGTTGATGGAGTTGGCGACGCCGGGGGCCAGCAGGGTGGCGTAGGCCGGCGCGACGGTGAGAATCCAGAACACGACGATGATGCCCATGAACCACCACGAGCCCAGGAAGGCCATGGCGGGCGGCAGGTCGAACCAGCCCAGACGCGAACCGCCGCCAACGATGAGCAGGCAGAGGTACTGGTCGGCGACGCCGATGAGGCCGCCGGAGGATATGGCTGCGAGGACGAGTTCCATGGTTACCCTTTTCTCTGGTTACATACGGAGACTGAACGCTCACCCGCCGATCTTGCGCCACTCCACTTCAATACCATTGTTGCAAGACGGGCAGCGCGCCGCCATGGGCCCGGTCCATTGCACGGTTTCCATGCTGATGGGCGCGCCGCAATTGGGGCACTTGGGGGGCAAAATCGGCATCACCGGCGTGGAGCCGCCGCTCTGTGCCGGGGCCTGATTGACCACCACCTGCGGCGGCGGCTGGGCGTAGATCACCTGTGGCGCGGCAGACGGCTGGGACGGAGGGGCATACTCGGCCACCACAGTGTGCTGGCCTTCAGGTATCAGCTTAGCGTCCACATATAACTCGAGCTTCAGTTTCGGCCAACCTTTCTTCACCTTCAACAATCCCACATGGTGGGGGCCAACGCGCAGGGAATGGTCGCCCATGACCTTGCGGCTGATCTCGACCGCCGGCATCCCGTCCACGGTGACGGTCAGGGTGACAGCGCCGGTCCAGTTGTTGGCGTCCAGTCGGGCCGCGACCACATGATTGCCGTCGCGGCCCTGAATGCTCCAGCTGGTGGATTTTATGACTCCCATGGACCCTTCTCCTCTTCAATGAAGACAACAATGTATGTAAATTATACAGAAATCTCTATTGGGAGTTCAAGAGGCAAAACCCCGGCACGCCTTTTCTAGCACTCCCCGCACTCGCCGAACAACTGCAGCCAGTGGTCGTGATTCTGGCAGAATCGACTGCCTAGACCTGCCTCACCCTTATTCCGACTCGACCGTTCGCCTGTTCGGCAACAAGGATGAAACGCGGCAACACGTCGGGCGCGTTTTCTCTTATTGACTGGATAGTGGCCTGGGTAAATTCCGGCTGTATGTGACCAGGCCGAAGATATATGATGCCAATAAACTCCCCACCGGCCAATGCCAGACCGCCAAAGTCACGGTCGTGCGTCAGAACCACGCGGCTTCTGCATTGGCCCATTGAAGCACTTCACTATCCGTGAGGCCGAATTTTTTCTTTTCAGAGATGGATTGCACATCACTGCCTGATGTGCGCAGGAAACTGACCACATCCCGGTGAATGTTTTCATCGGCCAGCAAGGGAAAGTCAAAGGGATTCACGCCCTGATCTTGACATCCAGAAATACTTCATTTTTTACCGACTGGGCTGCATAGCGCAACGCTTCCTCAATCGCTTCCCCGGTAAGTTGAGGGTATGCCTTAAGCACTTCGTCTTTGGTCGCGCCCCCGGCAAACAACTCCAGGACAAACTCAACGCTCAAACGCGTTCCAACAATGTGAGGCTTGCCGCTTAATACTTCCGGGTCAAAAGCGATGTGTGGAAACATGGCATTCTCCAACCAGTGTGCCTGCAATTATAACCTGCACACCCAGGTACGCTGTACTCTAACACTCCCCGCACTCGCCGAACAATTGCAGCCAGTGGTCGTGCACCGCGTAGCCCGTGTCGGCTTCCACGCGACGGATAAGCGCCTCCAGTTGGTCGCCGGAGAAATAGCGAACGCGCCCGCAGTTCTGGCAAATGAGCAGATGCTGGTGGCCGTCCATCCCGGCCACGAACGCCTGGCAGTTGTCCGGCCGGTGGACGCGCTGCACCAGGTGCAGTTCTTCCAGTTTTTCGAGCGTACGGTAGACGGTGACCAGTCCAAGGCGCGGGTAGGTTCTGCGCGCCCTGGCGTGCACCTCGGCTGGGTTGAGCGCCTGCGCCGAGCGGGCGACGGCCTCCACAACCGCCTGGCGCGGCGCCGTCAGGCGGTAGCCGTTGGCGCGCAGGGCGGCCTGCCACGAGTCGACGCGCGAGGGTGTGGTCATGGTGGCGGGATTATAGCATCGGTAGAAAGAGCGTAGATCGCAACTGGCAAGTGAGCGCGTGACAGCCGGGCGCGCGAGCCCGGAGGTGTGTCGCAATTTCGGATGTATAGCAAAATATTTTGCAATATAGATTACTAATGTAATATATTGTGAATTTAGATGTTGATTCCCCTGCCTGCGCTATTTGTTCCAGCCGTGCTCGCCGCGCAGCGGCACGAACGCCACCGGCGTGAACGTCTCGCGCTCCATTTCCTCCCCGCGGCGGAAGACCCGCACCAGAGCCTGCTGGCGGCGGTCGCCCACCGGCAGCACCAGCCGCCCGCCATCCGCCAGCTGGTCCACCAGCGGCGCGGGCACATTCGGCGCGGCGGCTGCCACCAAAATGGCGTCGTAGGGCGCGTGCGGCGGCCAGCCGCCCGAACCGTCGGCGTGGATCACTTCCACATTGTCGAATCCCAATTTGCGCAGGGTCGCCGCCGCACGGCCAGCCAGGTCGGCATGGCGCTCAATGGTGAACACCTCGCCCGCCAGGCGCGCCAGAACCGCCGCCTGATAGCCGGAGCCGGTGCCTACTTCCAGCACCTTCTCGTCGCCGTGCAGGGCCAGCAGTTCGGTCATGCGCGCCACGATGTACGGTTGCGAGATGGTCTGGCTCTGGCCGATGGGCAGCGGGTTGTCGTCGTAGGCGCGGTCGCGCGCCTCATCCGGCACGAACAGGTGGCGCGGCACCCGGCGCATGGCCGCCAGCACGCGCCGGTCGAAAATGCCGCGCGCCGCCAGTTGTTGCGCCACCATCCGTTTGCGGGCACTAACATACGAGTCGCTCATCGCTCTGCGAAGCCTGGAGGACTCGAGGTCCTGACCTCTAGACTTCCTTTCCTGAACTCTCAGCCGCCAGCTGCAGAATCATCTCGAACGAATCCTGGCGGGCGGCCTTGTTCCAGCGCTCGGTGCCGCAGGTCAGGCAACGCTGCAGGATGCGATATTCGCCCTTCTTGTGCTCCACGGCCACTGGCTGCATCAGGCCGCGGCAGGCTTCGGCGCGGTCGCCGGGGTTCACGTCCACGTGCTTGCTCCACAGGCAGGCCGGGCAATGGTTGGTGTAGCCGTCGCCGCGCACCTGCTCACCGCAGTTCTCGCAGATGAAGTCTTCACGGGTGCGCTGGAATTTGGGGGAAGTCATAAGGTGGTCAGGGAGGCGGGGAGGCGCGGGGAGATATCAAGGAAGAATTTCTGGGGGGCGGGTTTCCTGAACCCTGACATCTGTCTACTCCATCAGCGCCCGGGCGATCAGGCGGTCGAGCCTGCCCATCGGGTAATCGGGTAACTGGGCGAGGGACGCCCAGGTGATCGATTGCGCTTCGAGGGCGCGCGGCGTTCCTTTAATCAGTGTACAGGCAAAGGCATGCAGAGTCACGCGGAAGTGCGAGTACGCGTGCCGGTACAGGCCCAACTCCGCGCCGACCTTAATCGCCACGCCTAATTCTTCGTTGATCTCGCGGCTCAGGGCTTCCGGCAGACTCTCGCCGTCCTCCTGCTTGCCGCCGGGGAACTCCCACAGTCCGCCCAGCAATCCGCCCTCCGGGCGCTGCGCCAGCAGCACTTTGCCGCCCCGCCGGATGACGGCCGCGGCGACGGTGTGATGCGGCACGCCGGCTTTGGACTTCTTCACCGGCCGCTCGCTCTGGATGCCCAGCGCGTACGCGCGGCACTCGGCCCGGGCCGGGCACTCGCCGCAGCGCGGGCTGCGCGGCAGGCACACCAGCGCGCCCAGCTCCATCAGGGCCTGGTTGTAGTCGGCGGCCCGGCCGCCCGGCAAATGCTCCCCTGCCAGCGCCCAGATGCGCCGCTCCCCGGCGGCCGAGTCGACCGGCTCAGCCACATCGAAGACGCGGCTGAGCACGCGCTTGACGTTGCCATCCACGGCCGGCTCGTCCAGCCCGAAAGCCAGCGCGGCGATGGCCCCGGCGGTGTAGCGCCCGATGCCCGGCAGGCGGCGCAGGGCGCCAACATCCTTCGGGAGTCGCCCGCCGTGCTCGGCCACGACGATTCCAGCGGCCCTGTGCAGGCTGCGCGCCCGGCTGTAATAGCCCAGCCCTTCCCACAGGGCCAGCACGGCCTGCTGCGGGGCGGCGGCCAGCGCGGCTATGGTCGGGAAACGCTGCATCCAGCGCCCGTAGTAGGGCAACACCGTCTCGATGCGCGTCTGCTGGGCCATGATCTCGGACACCCACACCGCGTAGGGGTCGGGGTCGCCGCGCCAGGGCAGGGAGCGCCGGTGAGCCTGATACCAACGGAGTAACTTTTTGGAAAGCGAAGATTTCAATACGGGTCGGGTGGTCTCGTCGTCATGTGGTTCAGTCGTCCGGTATCAGGGCGAGCGACCACCTGACCTCCTGACTACCAGACGATGGGTTACATCTGCCAGCGGGTGCGGGCGGGGATAACCTTGTAGGAGAAGTTTTCCACCAGCGCCTCCAACTGGCCATCGAGCGTGCGCCAGGCATCCGAAGAGAGCACCTTGCGGGCGGCCGACAGACTGGGGATGAGCGCCTCGGCCATCAGGCGCGGCTGATGTTCACCGTAGACCGTCAGCCAGGCTTCGTTGAGGGCCAGGCCCATCTTCTCCAGGGTCGGGACGAACTCGCGCACATGGAACTCAAAGTACTCCTCTTCCTTGCCGGGCTGGATGTCCCAGCTCATCATGAGTTTGACCTTGGCCATGACGCGCTCCGCAAACGGGTCTACTGGTTGTGTTTGAGCACGACCACCTGGGTATCTTCCGGCAGGCTGGCGCGGCTCACCTTTAGCGTTTCGTGCTGTTCGACCTTCTCGCTCATACCCATTTGCTTGAGGAATGGATTAAGTGAATTGAGTTTGAGGGCTGTTTCCGGCGTGGCGTAGTGCATCGGCACGACCAGCGACGGCTCGATGAGGCTGATGACCTCGGCGGCTTTGGCGGCGTTGAGGCCGTTGCCGCCGCCCACCGGCACCAGCAGCACATCCACCGCGCCGAACTGCTCGATCTCCTTGCGGCCGGGCACGGCCTTCAGGTCTCCCAGGTGGCAGATGTTCAGGCCGTCGTAATCGAAGACGAAGACCATATTGCGGTCGCCGTTGCCGCCGGTGGCCACAGCGGTGATGAACACCCCGCCGATCTCGTATTCCCCGGCGTGGTCCAGCGTCCAGGCGCTGCCTTTCACGACTTTGGCGTGGTTGTGGCCGGGCGCGTCGTGGCTGACGGTGACGATGTCGCCTTTCAGTTTAAGTTCTGAATAGCCGACTTCCTTATGATCGAAAGGATCGGTGATGACCGTCGCCATACTGCGCTCGACGATGCGAAAACAGGAATGTCCGTACCAGGTGATTTCCATGCAATTCTCTCCAGTGATGCCGAGGGAATTATATCATCGGATGAGGAATAAGAACGTTTGGGCTAATTAGGGGAAGGCAGGGAGCAGAGAGTGAGCAGTGGTCAGTAGACAGTAGGTAGTGAAAGGCTTTGCAATTACCACTTGCTCTGTTGCAAAGATGAAGAGATATGGTAAATCATAGGTTATGAAACGCGAAAGTCGTTACGTCCGAGTGGCCCGAATAGCCTACCAAATGGCGCAAAAGACCTTGCCGCAGTATACGCATGCGAAGAGCC
>JACPVG010000024.1 GCA_016191875.1 Chloroflexota bacterium | reverse complement strand
TGATTAAGCGTAAATTCGGTGACACCATTCGCTCCCGCAAAGCCCAACTGCAGAACCGGGAACCGATTGTGAAGGGATTGGTTTACAACTTCCATCTCTAACTGTCTTTCCTCAACTACGATCTTTGCAACAGAGCAAGCGGTAATTCGTAATTGAGTTCGTAGGCGAGGGCGATCTGTAACCTCTGATGCGTGATTCGCGATGTGTGTTCCTTGGGTCGCAACTCGCACTACGGATCAATTACAACCTCATCATCTTCACGGCTGCGGCCACGATATCCTCGATTTGAGGAAGCGCGGCGCGCTCCATCGGCGTTGAGGCCGGGATGGGCGTGTCGGCGGCGGCGACGCGCCCGGCGGCGCGCAGTTGGGGGCCGAGGGCTTCGGCGGCGCGTGCCAGCACCTCTGCGGCCCAGCCGAGGGGGCGCGTGCCTTCTTCAACGGCCAGCAGGCGGCCGGTTTGACGCAGCGCGGGAATCAGCAGGTCGTCGAAAAAGGCGTTGCCGGGGAACGAGATGCGCGTTGGAACCAGCACTTCGGCGAAGACCTCATGTTCGTAAGCCAGTTGCAGCGCGGCGCGGCGCGCCAGTTCGGCGGCGTAGCCATAGGAGGCCAGCGTGAGGGTTGGCGGCGGCGCGCCGGCGATGCGCAACGAATAGGCGGGGGCATAGTCGCCCGGCAGGGTGTGGGCTTCCAGTTCAAACTCCGGCAGGTGGGCCGCGCCGCGTACCGGCTCCAGGTAGAGCAGTTTGTTCTCCACGAACAGCACCGGGCCGGGGTCGCGCAGGATGGCATCGGCCAGCAGAGCGCCGGGGTCGCCGAGGGCGGCCGGGGCCAGCACCGCCAGGCCGGGGACGCCGAGGAAGTGTTTTTCAATCGTCTGGCTATGGGTCGGCCCGTAGCCGCGCCGCCCGCCCATCGGGGTGCGGATGACCAGCGGCACATCCAACGGCCCGCCGTACATCCAACCGAACTTGGTGAGGCTGTTGAGAATCTGGTCGGCGGCCAGCATGAGGAAGTCGCCGAACATGATCTCGACCACCGGCTTGAGGCCGCGCAGAGCCAAGCCGCCGGCCACACCCGCCAGCCCGGCCTCCGAGACCGGCGAGGTGAACACGCGGTCGGGGTACCGGGTTGCCAGGCCGCGCGGCACCTTGAACGCCCCGCCGTAGGGGTCGAGGATGTCTTCGCCTAGAAGCAGCACCCGCTCGTCTTCGGCGAAGGCGCGGTGGAGGCCGTCGTTGAGGGAGTCAAGGACGGTGGGCATAAGGGCAGGTAGCTGGTAATTGGCAATTGGCAACCGGGGCGGCAGAGAAGTTGAAGGGTAACCTGCCGGGTCGTCGGGATGTAGCTGTGCTCATCTGTGTTTCTCTATGGTCAATTCATTGGTTCCGGCATGGGTTCGGCTTTGGCAGCGGCGAAGGCGGCGGTGACTTCGGCATTGACTTCGTCTTCAATAGCGGTGCGTTCGGTCTTTTTCAGGCGCGCGGCGTGTATCGTCAGCGGGTCGCGTTCGGCGCGCATCTTCTCCACCAGTTCGGCGGGGCGGGTATCGTCTCCCTTGCTGTGCGGGCCGAAGCGGCAGGTGTGCAGGATGAGGGCGCGCGGGCCGGGGTCGGCGCGCATCTCGGCTATCAGGTCGCCCGCCACGGGCAGGATCTCCAGCACGTCGCTGGTGTCCAGCTCGCGGGCCGGGATGCCGAAGGCCTCGAAGCGCGCCGGGATGCTGCCTGCCAGCGCCAGTTCGATGGGCGTGGTCTGGGCGATGCGGTTGTTTTCAACCACGTACAACACCGGCGCGCCCCACAGGGCGGCCATGTTGAGCGACTCGTACAGCACGCCTTCGCCCAGCGTGCCGTCGCCGATGAAACAGACCGTGAGCGCACCCGTGCCTTTGAGTTTTTCCGCCAGGGCCGCCCCGGCGGCGGCGGGCGTGGTGCTGCCGAGGATGCCGTTGGAGTAGAAGTCCTTCCAATGGATGTGCTGCGAGCCGCCGCGCCCGCCGCTTACCCCGCCGGCCTTGCCCATCAGTTCGGCGAACAGGGCGCGCAGGTCGCCGCCATAGGCGATGAAGTGGCCGTGGCAGCGGTGGTTGCTGAAGACCACATCGCCATCGCGGATGTGGCTGAGCACCCCCACCGCGTCGGCCTCCTCGCCAATGTAGGTGTGGGTGGTGCCGTAGAACACGCCGCTGGCGAATTCCTCCAGCACCGTCTCTTCGAAGCGCCGGATGAGGTAGAGGGCGCGGTAGAGGGCAGCGTTGTCGGGCGCGGACATAACTGGCGAATTATAAAGCGGTAATTGGTAACCGGTAACTGGTGATTCCGATACGTGGTGCGTGCAACGTATCGCGTCACGCAACGCTTGAACTATAGCCTGCCTTGAACCCTGGTAGATGTTTGGCGGCCTACCTGTTTTTCTTCGTCCCCATGAATTCGCGCGCTGTGGCGTTGCCGGGCTCGTTGATGTCCTCGCGGCGCACGACCTTCCACAGCGTGAGGAACAGGATTTTGACATCCAGCCACAGCGACCAGTGGTCCACGTACCACACGTCCAGCTCGAACTTGATTTCCCATGAGACGTTGTTTCGGCCGTTCACCTGCGCCCAGCCGGTGATGCCGGGCAGCACGTCCATGCGCCGCGCCTGCTCGGGGATGTAGCGCTCCAGGTATTGCATCAGCAGCGGGCGCGGGCCGATCAGGCTCATCTCGCCGCGCAGCACGTTCCACAGTTCGGGCAGTTCATCCAGGCTGGCGGCGCGCAGGAAACGGCCGAAGGCGGTCAGGCGCTCGGCGTCGGGCAGGGGACGGCCCTGGGCGTCGCGCCGGTCGGCCATGGTGCGGAACTTGTAGAGCGTGAAGGGTTGGCCTTTGTAGCCGGGGCGTGCCTGGGCGAACAGGGCCGGCGCGCCGTGAATCAGGCGCACGAGCAGGGCGGTGAGCAGCAGCAGCGGCAGGGTAACCGGCGCGCTGAGCAGGCTGAGCGCAAGGTCAAGGAGCCGCTTGCTGGTGGGGATGCCGGGAGGGAAGAGGGACATACCCGAATTTAACCACAGATGGACGAACAAAAACCGCCCCGGTCGCGCAAGGAGGAGTGCGCGCGACCGGGGCAGCAAGGGTCTGGCAACGGAAGTGTGGCCTTTAGATCGGGCTGGCGCCCACCTGACGGATGACCAGCAACACCTTGCCCTGAATCTCCAGGTTCTTGGGGTTGTCCACGAAGATGGGCTCCATGGTCGGGTTGGCGGGTTGCAGGCGCACCCGGCTGCCCTCTTTGTAGAAATACTTGAGGGTCATGGTGTCATCATCGGCCAGGCGCACGGCCACCATTTCGCCGTTGCGGGCGTCTTTGGCGTGGCGCATCACCACGATGTCGCCGTCGTTGATCATGGCGTCGATCATCGAGTCGCCGTCCACTTCCACGGCGAAGATATCGGCGGTGTCCTCGGGCAGCAGGCTGCGGGCGACGTCCACGCCGGTGCTCTCGTCAAAATAGGCGAAGTCCGAGGCGGGCAGGGCCATGATGCCGGCGCCAATGCGGCCGGCCAGCGGGATGGTCACGAAAGTTTCCACACCGCCATCACCGCCCAGTTCGAAAGGCTCGCCGTTGGCGGTCTTCAGCAGGCGCATGCCGCGCGAGACCTTGCGGTCGCGCTCGATGTATTCGGCCTCTTCGAGCTGGTCGAGGTAGTAGTTCACCACCGAGGTCGAAGAGATCTTGGCCTGCCGCCCGATCTCGCGAATCGACGGCGGGTAGCCGTTCTCATCCTGGTATTTCTGCATCACTTCCAGTATCTTCAGGTGGCGGTCGCTCAGACCTTTCTTCTTGCGAGCCATCATCATGTCACACGCTCCTTGCCATGAACGCCGATTAACCGTTCATTTGTGCTAAAAATATACACGAACAGACGTTCTGTGTCAAGGGCCAATTTTTTAAGGGGGTGTTCTATGAATTCTCAGAGCCTGACCGAGAATGGATACGCGTATTGAAATTTGCGGTTGCCTGCGGAATTCAAGCTGCGGGTGGGCATGCTCAACCATCGCTTTTGAATGCCGCCAATTTAGGCAAAGCCTGCTTCAGTTCGTCAGTCTTCCGGGCACGTGGGTCGATAATCGTCGCCCAGATAGTGGGCCCATTCGTCTTCTGTAAGGTTCCGGCCCGCGCGGGAACAAAGCAGTTGGCTCCATGTGTCGGGATCCAGATTCCAGATTCTCAGGTTGCCCAAAGCATCGAACGTATACGCGTTTATGCCATCGGGGCCAAAGGCTACCTCCAGGAACCCGGAGCCGTCCACAACCAGGTCGGAAAGCACCACCGCCGAGAAGTCAGGTTCGCTCCGGCGCATCAGGGCGTCTTCCAGGTCAATCAGGGCCAGACTTCCGTCATCGGAAACCGAGACCAGTCGACGTCCATCCGGTGAGACAGCCAGTCCGCGAACGGAATCCAGATGCTCGAACAGCTCGATTGGAAGGAATTGCTCAGCGGTGAGGTCCCAGAGCAAGACCAGACCGTTATCCATGCCAGTGATGAGCGCTTCTTCGCCCGGCGTGAAGACCATGGCGGTGGCCACCCTGCCAGAGAGATCTGTAGTCTCCCAACGGCAGCACGCGACTGTGTCTGTCTCCAGAATTCCCAGGTACGAGAACTGCGAGATTGCCAGCCAATCTCCGGATGGGCTCATGGCAGAGCTTTCCGTGTAATCTGTCAGTGGCAGGTCAATTGAGGTCGGGTTTCCACCCCCGAATGACCACAAACTAAGGGGGTTGTCCCGAGTGCCAAAAGCGCCGAAGAATAACTGGCTTCCATCACGGGAAAACGAGATTGCATACGCGCCGCCACTTGAATCAAGAACTTCCACTTCCCGGCGGCTGGCGACGTCCCAAATTCGTATAGCTGCTTCATTGGCATTAAATCCTGCGACGAGCCAGGCGCCATCCGGGCTGAAGGCCAGGTCGCCAAGGTAGTCAATCCGGCCAAGCGACGGTCTGATCAATTCCCCTGTGGCAAGGTCAACCAGAAAGATTTCCCCGTCCAGGGTGCCAACAGCGGCTTTTCCGCTGGCTGGGTGGAACGCCGCGTACACGAGCTCCGGGGTCGAACCGGCCAGTCGAACCAATGCGTCCGTGCCCTCCGGGCTGGTTGGGTCTGCGAGCCACGCGCTGATATGTCCGTCTTCCGAGGCGCTGAGGATGAATCGTCCATCCGGGCTGTAGGCCACACGCTCCAGGAACCGGGCATGGCCGCCGCTGCGGTAATCGGTCTCTCCGGTTGCGGTATCGAGCAGGACGAGACGGTAATCCTTGCTGGCGGCCGCCACCAGGCTTCCCTCCAACGGGCTGGAGAGGCTGGTGACGAGATTATTAAGCGAATAGGTGCCGCGATTGTTTTCCAGCGTGTTGGGGTCGCGCAACCGCAAATAGCCGGCGAAATCCACCGTTGCCAGCACTCGCTCACCCGGGATGAAAGTAAGCGCGGTGATATGGTGAACCGTACGCGTCTCATCAATATGTGCGTCAAGGATTTCCGTCAGCAACTCGCCGGTGGCGGCGTCCCAAGCACCCAGATGCAGGCTTGCCGCAACGATGCGTCTTCCGTCAGGCGAGAAAGTGAAAAATTGGGCCGGCTCGTCCGGCCACGTCTGGATAGTCGTACGAATTTCTAAATTGCTTGAGTCAAGGATGGTAATCAGCCCCAAATCATTGGCCGCGACCCGAGTGCCATCCGGACTGAAGACCGAATTTTCGTAGAATGGCCCGCCGGCCGATTCCAGCAAAACCTCGCCGGTGGATGCATCCATCAGCTTCAAGATTCCGTTGTCAGAAATAAGCAGGGTGTCGCTGTCCGGGTGTATGGCCAGACCACGGACGCTCGCGACCGTCTGCACCCATTCCAGCTGGAATGTGTCGCTATTCCAGCGGGCGATGACGCCTTCTTCGTCGGAGCTGATGGCGAACGAGCCGTCCGGGGCGAATACGAGCCCGCTGAGACTGTTTGTGTGAGGGCTGGCCAGTTGACGGTACAGGGTCGGGCTGGCGGCTGCCACCTGGCCCACTGTGGAGATGGCCCGGCCGTAGTCCTCCCGGGTGGGGGCATACCCGGGGGCGGCGGAGGTGGTGGCCACGCGCAGCGATTCGAGCGCCAGCAGCCCGGCCAGGTCGAAGCGCGCGCCCACCAGTTGCCGCGCTTCAGATGCAAGGAAGTTGTAGGTCGCGACGCGTTCGTTTTCCAGCGCCGAATTGCGCTGCAGGAAAGCCAGCAGCGCCAGCCCGGCCAGGACGATGGACACGACCACGGCAATGCCCTGGTTGCGGCGCCTACGGCGCAGGTCGTCGGTCCGGCTGGCGCTGATGTAGTTGGCCTGGAGTTCCGTGGGCAACGGGTCTTTTCCGCTGGCGGCCGTCGTGATGAAGTTCTCGCCGGCCAGCAGGTCCACCCCTCGCAGCAGATAACTGGCGTTGTGGTCGCGTTGCTGCCACTCAATCCCCTTGGAAAGCAGGCGGGTGTGCTCAGCCACCCATTCCAGGTCGGTATTGATGGTTTCGAACAGCGCCGGCAGAGTCGCCTCGAAGTTGTCCTGCGGTCGCATGTAAACCCAGTTGGTCGCGGCGATCTTCGGGTCCAGCTTGTCGCCCTTGTTCGGCTCCCGGTGCAGAATCGGCACCAGTTTCTTGTTGTTCGCCAGCGCCAGTTCGAGTTCTTCGGCGCACACTTTGCTGGACACCGAATCGGGACTGATGATGAAAACAATGACGTCCGCAGATTGGATACCTTTGGTGATTTCTGCCATCCAGTCCGCGCTCAACGGAATTCCCTCCCAGTCCACCCAGACGTTTTCGGCGGGCAGGCCGAGTTTCAACAACCCGTCATAGACTTGGCGGACGAACTCCTTGTCTTTGCGGGAATACGAAATCATGATGCGTGCAAGGGCGGTTGAGACGGGGGCGTCGGTCATGGGGGTCTCCTTGATTCCTGATTGCCGATTATCCCACCATTCTTAGGGCAGAGGTTGGGTCAGTTTGTCCCTTTGAGCGCGGGTCAATTTTCCCTTGTTGATTCCCTATGCGGCTGTCATAATATGACCACGCTAATCCAATTAATGGAGGGTTCCCCATGCCCAAGTCCGTCACCCGGCCGTCGCTGCGGCCATTCACGCCACTTAAACTGAATCTGCTCACCCCGGTGCCACCCGATATTGACATTGCCCAGGCGGCGCAGATCAAGCCCATCAACCAGGTGGCCGAAGAGGTCGGCCTGCTGCCGGAGGAGATCGAATTCCACGGCACCACCAAGGCCAAGGTGCGCCTGGAGGCGCTTGACCGCCTGAAGGACCGCCCGGACGGCAAGTACATCGACGTGACGGCCATCACGCCCACGCCGCTGGGCGAAGGCAAGACCACCACCACCGTGGGCCTCAGCCAGGCGCTGGGGGCGCACCTCGGCAAGCGGGTGTTCACCTGCATCCGCCAGCCCAGCCAGGGGCCGACCTTCGGCATCAAAGGCGGGGCGGCCGGCGGCGGCTATTCGCAGATCATCCCGATGGAGGAGTTCAACCTGCACCTCACCGGCGACTTGCACGCCATCACCGCAGCCAACAACCTGCTGGCCGCCGCCATCGATACCCGCATGATGCACGAGGCCCAGCAGAGCGATGACGCCCTGTTCCGCCGCCTGTGCCCACCGGATAAAGAAGGGGTGCGCCGCTTCTCGCCGTCCATGCTGCGTCGCCTGAAGAAGCTTGGCATCGACAAGACTGACCCGGACGACCTGACGCCCGAAGAGGCCGCGCGCTTTGCGCGGCTGGACATCGACCCGGAGAGCATCACCTGGCGGCGGGTGGTGGACGTGAACGACCGCTTCCTGCGCGGTATCACGGTCGGGCGCGGGCCGGAAGAGAAGGGCATGGCGCGTGAAACCGGCTTCGACATCACCGTCGCCTCCGAGATCATGGCGATTCTGGCGCTCACCACCGACCTGGCCGATATGCGCGAGCGCTTCAGCCGCATCGTCATCGGCACCAGCCGTAAGGGCGAGGCGGTGACGGCCGAAGACCTGGGCGTGGCCGGCGCGCTGACCGTATTGATGAAGGACGCCATCAAGCCCAACCTGATGCAGACGTTGGAAGGCACGCCGGCCTTCGTGCATGCCGGGCCGTTCGCCAACATCGCCCACGGTAACAGCAGCATCATCGCCGACCGCATCGCCCTCAAACTGGCCGACTATGTGGTGACCGAATCGGGCTTCGGCGCCGATATCGGCATGGAGAAGTTCTTCGACATCAAGTGCCGCGCTTCGGGGCTGATCCCGAATGTCGTGGTGCTGGTGGCGACCATCCGGGCGCTCAAAATGCACGGCGGCGGCCCCAAGGTGACCGCCGGCGCGCCGCTGGATCCGGCCTACACCGACGAGAACCTCGACCTGCTGCGGGCCGGGCTGGGCAACCTGGAAGTGCACATCCGCAACGCCCGCAAGTTCGGCATCCCGGTCGTCGTCGCCGTCAATGCCTTCAAGGATGACACCGAAGCCGAGCTGGAACTGGTGCGTGCCGCGGCTATCGAGGCCGGGGCAGAAGACTCGGTGGTCAGCAAGCACTGGATGCTGGGCGGGGCGGGCGCGGCGGCCTTGGCCGAAGCCGTGGTGAAGGCCGCCGAACAGCCCAGCCACTTCAAGTTCCTCTACGACCTGGACACTACGACCATCAAAGAGAAGATCGAGATCATCTGCAAGGAGATCTACGGCGCCGACGGCGTGGAGTACTCGCCGGAGGCTGAAGAGAAGATCGCGGCCTACACCCGCCTGGGTTTCGACAAGCTGCCGATGTGCATGGCGAAGACCCACCTGAGCATCAGCCACGACCCGAACCTGAAGGGCGTGCCGAAGGGCTTCACCGTGCCGATTCGCGACATCCGCGCCTCGGTGGGGGCGGGCTTCCTCTACCCGCTGCTGGGCAAGATGAGCACGATGCCCGGCCTGCCCACCCGCCCGGTATATTACGATGTGGACCTGGACCTGGAAACGGGGCGAATCGTGGGGTTGTTCTAGGATTGCTGGAGTGAGTCTGTTCTCAGATCAAGAGTGTGATCGCCCAACCCAACAGACCGGCACCGAGTACTACGCCCGCCACGGCAGCCTTGGCTTTCCAACGGTAAAGGGCTGCCAGCGCCATCAGGAAAATCAACAAGGCAGGCAGGTCTGGCACGGCGGAGCGAAACAGCCCGATGGCTGTGGCGGAGATCAGTCCCACTACCCCGGCGGTTACGCCATCCAGAAAAGCGTGCAGGTTTGTGTTTTGAATCAGACGCTCAAGCTGGTCATGGGCCAGCAGGGTGAAGCCGAAGGCAGGCAGAAATACGCCTGCCGTAAGCGCCAGCGCTCCCCAGGGCCCGCCGCCCAGATAACCGACAAATGTGGAGAAGATGATCAGCGGGGCGGGCAGGATACTGGACAATGCCAGCGCGTCCAGAAACTGCTGGTTGGTCATCCATCCGCCAATCACGACGGCATCGTGCTGTAAGAAAGGGATGGCGGTGTAGGCTCCACCAAAGGTGAGCAGGCCGGTACGCAGGCCGTAATAGAACAGGGTAGCAATCGTAGGCGTAGCAGCCAGAACCAGCGGAACCGCGATGGGAACAAGCCCGAGCATGGCTTTTGGCGGTAGCGCGCCCCGCCACTTGACGATGGCATACATCAGTCCGGAGAAGCCGAGAGTCAACAGGAACGGCAGTCCTGCCAGTTGGGTGAACAGCGCAAGAATCGCAATTCCCCACAGCATGCGGTCATGTAGCGCATGGCCGCCAATGCGATGGATGGCACGGATGATGAGCGCCGCGACTGCGGCCTGGAAGCCATAAAGCACGCCCTGAAACGAGGGCGATTGAATGCCATAGGTGACATAGAACCAGGACAGTCCGAACATCAACAGAAATCCCGGTAGCATAAACCCCAGTCCGGCCAGCAGGCCGCCCAACTGCCGGCGCGCCAGCATCCCAAAATAGACGCACAATTCGTGCGCTTCCGGGCCGGGGAGAATCTGGTAAACCGAAAGGACGCGGTTGAATTGCTCCGGTGTAACCCAGCGCTCTTCGTCCACCAGTTCCTGTTTAATCATGGCGATTTGCGCCACCGGCCCGCCCCATGCCAGCAGGCCGAAACGCAGAAAGCGCAGGAACAGCCGTCCAAGCGATTCGGAGGGCGGGTTAAGAGAGGGCGGCGGCATCATCAGTGAGTTCAACCGGGAAGGTACGGGATTGTATCATCGGCATTGTCGCAATCCTTTACAATACGGGCAGAAATCCTAAGGAGACCCCAATGCGCAAAAAAGTCACCCTCATCACCGGCGCGTGCGGCGAGATCGGCCATGCGCTGATTGACCACCTCGCCGAGCAGAAGAGCGGCCCCATCGTCACGCTCGATTTGCAGGATATGCACGACGCCCAGCGCAAAAAGGTCGCCCACGTTAAAGGCAGCATCACCGACAAGGCGCTGCTCGAACAACTGGTGAGCGAATACGAGTTCGAGCAGATCATCCATCTGGCGGCGCTGCTCTCCACGCGCGCCGAGTTCAGCCCTTCGCTGGCGCACCGCGTCAATGTCGAAGGCACGCTGCTGCTGCTGGACATCGCCGCCGAGCAGTCCGAGTTCCGCCAGAAGCCGGTGCAGTTCCTGTTCCCCAGCAGCATCGCCGCCTACGGCATGCCGGACCTGGAAACCAAAGCCGCCCACCCGAAGGTGAAGGAATGGGAATGGAACTACCCGACCACGATGTACGGGGCCAACAAACTGTATTGTGAACGGCTCGGCATCTACTACAGCGAACACTTCAAGCAACTGGCCGAAGAAAAGCCGGTGATGCTGGACTTCCGCTCGGTGCGCTTCCCCGGCCTGATCTCGGCGTTCACCGTGCCGTCGGGCGGCACGAGCGACTATGGCCCGGAGATGCTGCATGCCGCGGCGCAGGGCAAGGCGTATGCCTGTTTCGTGCGCCCGGATAGCGCCATCCCGTTCATGGCGATGCCGGATGCCATCCAGGCGCTCATCGGGCTGGCGGCCGCGCCCGCCGACAAACTGACCCAGCGCGTGTACAACGTGACGGCCTTCAGCCTGACGGCCGAGGGGTTCCGCGACGAGGTGGCGAAGCACTTCCCGAAAGCCGACGTGACCTATGAACCGCACCTCAAACGGCAGGGCATCGTGGACTCGTGGCCGGTGGACACCGACGACCACAAGGCGCGCAAGGATTGGGGCTGGGCGCCGGATTACGACCAGGAGCGCTGCTTCGCCGAGTACCTGGTGCCGAACATCCGGGCGAGGTATGCGTGAAGCGTGATGCGTGAGGAGTGAAGCGGGGAAATTCCTGCGCTGACCGACTCGCGGAGGTCAGGGCACGACAGGCTTCGCCTTCAGTTGCAGGCCTGCCATCATCGGAAGATAGAGCAGAATCGCGATGGCGTTGAACATCCCGCCCCACAGCCGCAGGGGGTAGATGCCGGCCACGTCTGCCAGCAGGCGGGCGGCCAGCGAGGCGTGTAGCAGCGCAAGCGGCAGATACAGTATTGGGTGGTAACTGGCCGTGCGCGCCAGCACGGCCGGAAAGATGATGGGGCCGTGTCCGAAAATCATGGACATGAGGAAGCCGACGAACAGGGCATGCAGGAAGGCATCGTAGAGGAAGCCCGCCGCCTGGTAGCCCCATCCGACGGCCACCAGCCCGCTGAACGCCAGCCAGAAATAGCCGCCCAGCAGGCAGATGGCGATGAAGCGCGGCAGGCCCTGCATGGCGAGCGTCTTGCGGGCCACATCGTAACGCAGCAGCCACAGGCTGAGCCCCACCAGCCCGAGGCCGAACAGGCGCGTCCCGGTATCCGGGGCGAAGAGGCCGGCGGCCTGCCCCGCCAGGATCGCGCCCACGCTGAGCAGGAACGTCGCCCGGGCGGCGCCATCCAGGCGCATGACGCGCCCGAGTTCGAGGCGCTCGCCGGCGATGGTGAGCACCAGGAACCCCGCCCACCAATACACGACCGTCGAGACCGGCCGGCCCAGCAGCCAGATGATGTTGCCTGCCAGCCAGCTGAGCGCGCCCAGGCCCATCACAATCGTGTAACTGCTCCAGACGCGGCGCAAGATGCCGATAAACACCAGGTTCAGAAGCAGGCTTCCAGCGAGGATGAGGACTGCCCCCCAGAGTTGTGCATTTCCGGCGGCCAGCAGCGCGCCGCCCAGCACAGTGAACGCCGGCCCCAAGTACATCCAGCGGCGGCCGAGCGCCACGGCGCGCTCGATGCCGATGAGCGTCCCCAGGAATCCTGAAATCATCAACGGGCCATGCGCCATGGGCAACGAGGCCGCGAGGGGTGGAAATGCCCAGCCCAGGCGCAGCAGGCCGGCCCAGAGCGCGGCGAGCAGGAGGAGGATGCTCCCGGCAAGCAGCGGAAAGCGGAATCGCATGTGAGTCATGGCAGGGCCTCCGTCGCTAGGCTTCCCGGTCGAACAGCCTCGCCCGCCGCGCGGCCATCTCCGCCGCCACCGCCGCTGAATTCTCGTCGCCGCGCTTGCGCAGTTCGGCGATGATGTTGTCGTAGTCTTCCTGCTCGCGGTTCTGGCTCAGTTTCCAGGCCGCCGAGATCTCGGTCACGTCCAGCACGAAGCCCGCCACCGCCTGCATCTGGCTCTCGACGTAATCGGTGGGCAGGTCTTCCATCCGGTAGGCCCCCGGCGTGCCCTCGTATTTGTCCACCAGCGCCTTCAGCACAGCGTAGAGTTCGTCGCGGTCTTCGATCAGGCGCGGCACGCCGTAGACGTGCACGGCCATGTAGTTCCAGGTCGGCACGTTCACGTGGTTGTAGAAGCGCGGCGAGATGTAGGTGTGCGGCCCGCTGAAGATCGCCAGCGCCTCCCGGCCGCCGGCGAAATCGCGCCACTGTTTGTTGGCGCGGGCGATGTGGCCGGTGAGCGTGAGTACCTCGCCGTTGCGGTGCAGGTCCATCAGGGCGTGGGTGGCCTGCGGGCGCGTTCCGTTGGTTGTCACCAGCGTGCCGAAGCCGTTGGCGCGCACGAAGGCTTCGATCACGTTCAGGTCGGATTCCTCATAGCGGCGCGGGATGTACATGTTTCACCTCACGGGTCGTGGTTATGACGGCGGGATTTTACCAGCCCGGCGAGTTTCCCCCAGACAGACTGTCTTGTTGCATAATAGGTCAGACATCAGCCACAAGGACTGACTATGAAAACCACACTTCTGCTCGGTACGTTGCTCGCCATGGGCACCGGCATCCTCATCGGCTCGCAGGCCACCATCGGCGGGCGGCTGGGCGCGCTCATCGGCCCGGCGCGGGTCGGTATCTGGATGAACGTGGCCGGCGGGCTGATCGCCCTCGTGCTGGCGGGGGTTCTGGTGGCGCGCACGCCGGAGGCCTGGCCGCTGCCCGGCCGGGTTGTCGCCTGGTTGTTATTCGCCGGGCTGCTGGGCATTCTCATCGTGACCGGTAGTTCCCTTGCTCTGGGGCGGGTGGGCGCGGCGGCCGGCCTTTCGGCCATGATCTTCGGCCAGATGTTGGTGGCGACTATCTACGACGCTACCGGCCTGAGCACCGGCGCGCCGATTCCCGTGCAGGGGGCACGCATTTTCGGCCTGGCGGTAATGGCCGTGGCGGTGTACCTGTTGCTGCCCCGGCAGTGAGCCGGTAGCTTCTCGATGGAGGTCTCATGAAAAACCTCGTTTTGCTGGGCGTGCTGGTGGCGGTTGGCACCGGAATCATGATCGGCGCGCAGGCCACGCTGACGACGCGCGGCAGCACGGTGGTGGGGCCGGTGAAGGCCGGCCTGATGATGGCGATGGGCAGCGGCGTGGTGGCGGCCCTGACGGCGGGACTGATGTTCACCCTGAGCCGTGAGGCGGCCTGGGACATCCCGCGACTGGTCCAGGGCATGCTGTTCCTGGCCGGGGCGATGGGCGTGGCGATCGTCATCGGGCTGGCGTTCGCATTGCAGCAGGTGGGCGTTACCGCCGGGCTGGCCTCGATTCTGCTGGGGCAGATGCTGGTGAGCGTTGCGGTGGATGCCCTGGGCTGGGGCACCGGCCAGCCGATACCTGTGACAGCCGGCCGCATTCTGGGGCTGGCCGTGCTGGCCCTGGCAGTCTATTTGCTCCTGCCGCGCGCTTGAATCCAACCCCCCAAAGTTGTACTATAGGAAGAATACTCACTCGACCCTGGGATCACCGCCGCGTCATTTGGCCCTCCCATTGGTCGAACATTGGATGGAGGAGGCCTATGTTTTCCGTGGAGAATTCCCCGACTCTGTTGCTTTCCCTGCTGGGCGGCATGGCGATCGGCGCGGGCGTTGCCTGGGCGCTGCGCCGCCGTATGCCGCGGCCGCTCAACGGGGCGTTGGGCATGCTTGGCTACTATGGCGGCAGCCTGCTGGTGGGCGGACTGCTGTTGAGCGGCTGCGTGCTGCTCAGCGGCGGCGGCGATGCTGTTCTGGCCGCCACGCGCACCCCCACGCCAACCAAGCCGATTCCAACGAATACACCCGTCCCCGCGCGGCCATCGCCGACCGTGCAGGTCCGCGCCACCGATACCGAAACGCCCACGCCGACGCCGGAACTGCCGTCCAGTTTCACGCTCCTGCTGGTGTTCGGAGCGGACACGGCCTGTGGCGGCACGGGCGGCTTCGAATACGACTACGCCGTGACGCTCACCGCCGACAGCATCACGATGGTGCAGGTGGTCAATGGCATCACCTCCACCGGGCCGTATGACCCCGCCACCGGCGCGTTCACAGCCGAGGCCACCGGCCTGCCCGGCACGGAGGTCTTCACCGGCACGGTGAGCCTGAACGGCGGCGTGACGATGGAAGGCGACTACACCTACATCGACGGGTCCAGCGCCACATGTGACGCTGTGTTCCCGTTTAGCGGCGAGTATTCGCCGTAGCGAATTCCGCGAGTTAGTCATCGCTGATTTGGGCAGCTGAAGGCCTTCAACAGGGGCGACAGAAACTCGCCTCAGTTTGTTCTGTCTCAGCTAATCGCCATTTTCAAGAGTCCAGGAGTGCCACACATGCGCAAGCGCATTTATATGCGGCTTGTGAATGAGGTGTTGAATGGTTTGTTTCGTGATTCCTAGGTCTTTGGCAGAAGGACCTCTCGGTCTTGTTACAACTTCCGAGGTGTCAGCGTTAATCGAAAATAGCCCTTTATCAAATGCCAAGTGGTGATTAGCGCATAGAGGGAGGCCGTTTCGAGGGTCGTCAGTCCCGCCATCTTCCTTGCTCACCAAGTGTGCTGCTTCCAACAGATCTATTACTGTAACTTCGCAAACAGCACACTTGACACCATACCTCTGTAGTACCACCCTTCTGAACTTGGATTGTCCAGGCCTTCGCGGGACTTCATAGAAGGACTTCTGTTCATTTATGAGTAGCTCAAAGGGCCTTTCCTCTGGCGAAGAACCTGATTCGATTGGCCGCGGTCCGAATTCGATGAAGAACACCCTGGCGTCGTCATCCCACGCTGCCACGAATCCGAAATAGATGTCTCGGAGCGAGACATTGTTTTCCGAATGGGTGATTACAAATATAGGTACGTTCCATCGATGGCAATTCTTGACAGCCTCCGTTTCGCCTTTATCTCTAGCTTCCGGCCTGTCTGTGTAGGGATAATGATAGATGACCCCGGAATCATCGAGATCATCGGAATAAGTTCTTCCTGTGTGTAAGACCGCAACCGCAACCCCATTTCCATCCTCTGTGAGAGGGCGAGTTCTTGACTTGTCTATCCAGATCCCCTGTTGTCCGCCGTATAGGCCCAACTCCTTCAAGAGCGATGGAGCAACTCCCCGGTTTACGGGTTGTCCACCGACTTTGGCAAGCAACTCTCGACGCCAAGTGATTTCAGCGGCAATACCTTGGTGGTTGGTCATAGTTCAATAATACACTCAGTCCAGTTTCCTCTCCAATTCCCTGAAGACGAACCAGCTGCCCAGCCGGTCGTCCACGTCCCTGGGGGCGCGGTCGTAGTAGATATCGAAGATCTGGCCGGAATCGACAAAGACGCGGAAGAAGAAACGCCCCACGCCCCAGGAGCCGCGCCGCACCGCCTTGCGCAGGTTGTGGTCCTGCATGTTGGCGGCAAAGCGGCCGCGGCGGCTGTAATCCCGCCACTCGCCCAGCATCTCGGCCACCCGGTAGTCGCGCCCGCGCCAGGTGAAGCCGTCCGGGCAGTGGGGCGTCTTGGCGCGCACCGGCGGCTTGTCGTAACGAACCTCAACCGGCTCGCCGATGAATTGCAGCGGGGCGTAGTCCATGGCTTACCACACGCCGGGCAGCAGGCGGAAGCGCACCTCAGCGGCGTAGTCCGCATAGCCGGGGAGTTCGGCCAGCAGGAAACGGTCTTCGCGCGCCGTGCGGATGGCGAATAGGATGCAGATCACCAGACCCGGCAGCAGCGCCCACAGCGAGCCGAAGAACAGCGGACCGCCCAGCCCGTACAGGAAGGCGGCCACGTACATGGGGTGGCGTACCAGGGCATACGGGCCGGTACGGACGACGCGCTGCCCGGCTTCCGGTTGGACGCGCACGTAAGGCGCCGCGAAGGGGTTATGGAGCAGCGCCCAGAACGGCAGCACGAAGGAGAGCAACAGCATGGCGAAGCCCAGCCCGCGCCAGAAGGGTGAGAGCGCCGTCCAGCCGAAACGCACCGCGTCCAGCCCGGCCAGCGTGTAGAGCGCGATCTGCATCAACGAATACAACATCAGGATGGTTCGGTCCCAGTTCAACGGCGTGTGGTTCAGGCCGCCGGCCCGAGTGAGCAGCACCTGAGGGTTGCGGTTCCCTACCCAGAGGTAGAGCAAAAGGTAATAGACCAGGAACATGCCGATGAACACCCACACTTCGGGCCAGGCCGCCGTGCCGGCGGCGGCGAACAGCACCGCGGCTGTGACGAGAAGAAATGCGAGGATGCGCAGGAACCCGCGCGCCAGGAGGGCGCGGGTCTCGCGATTGGAGAGCGACGGTTCTGTATTCATGCCTTTCCCTTTCCGGCCAATCCAATTCGGTTATAGACCGGCGCGGCGCGTCTGTCAAGTTTGTTAGGGCGCGCCATCGCCGGGCGGGCTTTTCATTGGTATGATTGTCCCGGATGAGCGCAGAAGAGCAGCAATTCGCCGACCTCACCGGCCGGACCCTCGCCGGTTACACCATCGTCGAAAAGATTGGCAAGGGCGGCATGGCGACGGTCTACAAGGCTTACCAGCCCTCGCTCAAGCGCGACATCGCCATCAAGGTCCTTTCCCCCTACTACGCCGAACTCGACCCCACCTTCCGCCAACGCTTCGCCCGCGAGGCCCAGGCGGTCGCCAAACTGCGCCACCCCAACATCCTGCTGGTCATCGATTACGGCGAGCAGGAGGGCTTTGGCTACCTGGTGATGGAATATGTCCCGGCCGGGACGCTCAAGGAACTCATCGATGCCCACGGACTGGCCCTGCCGCACATCGCCACGCTCATCGGTCAGGTGGCGGGGGCGCTCGACCACGCCCACGAGCAGGGCATCATCCACCGCGACGTCAAGCCTTCCAACATCCTGCTGCCCAAGCCGGACTGGGCCCTGCTTACCGATTTCGGCCTGGCGCGCATGGTGGCGGGCAGCAGCGCCCTCACCCAGAGCGGCCTGACGGTCGGCACCCCGGCCTACATGTCCCCGGAGCAGGGCAGCGGCCACGTCGTCGACCACCGCAGCGACATCTATTCGCTGGGCGTGATGCTCTATGAGATGGTTGTGGGCAGCGTGCCTTACACCGCCGAGACGCCCATGGCCGTGGTGGTCAAGCACATCGTCGAGCCGCTGCCCGCCCTGCACACCGCCGGGCCGGACATCCCTGAAGAACTCCAGGCCGTCATCCTCAAGGCCATCGCCAAAGACCCGGACGACCGCTACCAGAGCGCCGGCGAGCTGGCCGCCGAGTTGAACGAGGTCGCCCAGGCCCACCCGGACTGGAACGCGCCCGACCCCGGCCAGCGGCGCGCCGAACGCACCACGCGTATCCTGCCCGGCGAGAACAAACGCACCTCGCCGGCCGCCACCCGGCGCGCCCGCCCGACCCCCAAAAAGAAGAAAGACACCGCCCTGCCGGTGCTGGGCGGGCTGTTCGGCGCGCTCATCGGCATCCTGTTGTTCGTGGGGCTGGCGACGGCTGGTTTCTTCGGCTACCGGGCCTACCAGGCCGCCAACGCCACCGCCACGCCGACGCTGACGCCGACGCCGACGCTCACACTGACGGTCACGCTCACGCCCACCGCCACGCTGGAACCGACCCCGACCACCGCGCCCACCCGCACCCCGGCCCCCACGCTGGCGACCGGCACGCTGCTCTTCGCCGATGATTTTTCCGACCCGGAAAGCGGCTGGGACCGCACCCGCGACCGTGAGGGCGTCACCGACTACTTCGAGGACGGCACCTACCACATCAGCATCATCGACCCGCAGTACATCTGGTGGGCCAACCCCTCGCTGGATTTTGAAAACGTGGTGGTGGAAGTGGACGCCACCCTGGTGGGCGGCTCGGTGGACAACGGCTTTGGCATCATCTGCAGTTATATCAACGAAGACAACTTCTTCTACGGCGCGGTGAGCAGCGAGGGCTTCTACAGCTTCTGGCAGCAGGCCGCCGGGGACTGGAACACCCTGGGCGACGGCGAACAGCGCAGCCCGCTCATCCCCACAGACGGCAGCAGCCTGCGCCTGCGCCTGGAATGCGTGGGCGACACGATGACGCTCTACGTGAACCACGTGCTCATCGACTCGGTTAGCGGCGCGGCGCTCACCGGCGGCGATGTGGGGCTGATCGCCGAGTCCTACGGCAACGAACCCACCGAGATCGAGTTCGATAACTTCACCGTCACCGCGCCCTGAAAGCGGCGGGGAGGGACTGATGGCCGACCTGTACCCGGAATTCGAGCGCATCCTGCTGGAGGAGCAGGCCATCCAGGCGCGCGTGGCCGAACTGGCGGCTGAGATCAGCGCCGATTATCGCGGCCAGGGCAGCATCCTCCTCATCACCATCTTGAAGGGCGGCTTCATGTTCGCCGCCGACCTCGCCCGCCGCCTGAGCATCCCGCACTATATGGACTTCATGGCGCTTTCGTCCTATGGCAGCAAGTCCATCAGCGGGGCGGTGCGCATCCTGCTCGACATCCGCCTGGACATCTACAACAAGCACGTGCTGGTGGTGGAAGACATCGTGGACACCGGCAAAACGCTGGAGTACCTGACGGTGAACCTGAACGCCCGCCGCCCGGCCTCGCTGAAGACCTGCGTGCTCACCCGCAAGCCGGGCGACAACCGCCATGTGCGGGTGGATTACCTGGGCTTTGAGATCCCGGACGTGTGGGTGGTGGGCTACGGCCTGGATTACGCCGAGCGCCACCGCACCTGGCCGTTCATCGCCGAGTTGAAGCCGGAAGCCTACCGGACGCCGCCTCAGGGAGGCTACAATGCCGATTGAGTTCGAGATCCGCGCGGTGATCCCCGCCGCGCCGGAAGAGGTCTACCGCGCCTGGCTGGACTCAGCCGCCCACAGCGCCATGACCGGCGGGGTTGCGCACGTGAGCGCCGAGCCGGGCGGGACGTTCGATGCCTGGGACGACTACATCACGGGGGTGAACCTGGAACTCGAGGAGGGGCGGCGCATTGTGCAGGCCTGGCGCACGCACGAATTCGCGGCCGACGAGCCTGACTCGCGCCTGGAACTGCGTTTCGACCCGCACCCGGATGGCACGCTGCTCACCCTGCGCCATACGGAACTGCCGGAGCACGGCATGCAATACAAGCAGGGCTGGGTGGAGGCGTATTTCGAGCCGATGAAAGAGTGGTTTGGGGGGAAGTGATTTTACAAGTCTCTTACTTCTGGAGGAGTCAAATGGTCTGACGAGCTTTTGGTAACCCTTTGAATTTCGTATTTGCCCTCTTCGAGTATCCTCTTGCACATGATTTCATAATAGTTCCTGTTGTTGTCAATAATCAGGCAATTCCTTCCCGCTTCGAGAGCGGCTATTCCTGTAGAACCGCTACCTCCAAATGGATCCAGTACCAGCCCATCTTCTGGGGTCATAAGTTTTATGAAGAATAGGGGCAAATCAACGGGGAATACGGCAGGGTGGCCTTTGTTCTTTCCAACTAATGCCAGACTTATGACATTGGAGGGCAAGACGGTTCTCTTACCAACCCATTGGGAGATGTCTCTGCCAAACCCGCTGTCGTTAGATGAGTTATGCCTTGCCAAGTCATTGCCCCCCAATTTTCTCAGTCTAGTTTCGGCCCATTCTCCGATAGGTCTCCGGACTCCATCTGGGTTGAAATAGGGCTTCTTTGTTTTCGCCAAGTGAAAACAGTATTCCCATCCGTCCCTTAGTCTGTTGGGCCAATAACCGGGCATCGGATTGGTCTTGTGCCAAATATAGTCATCAATCGAATACCACCCTTTGTCACAAAGGGCATCAATTGTGTGCCAAACATAACGATTTCTGACACCGTTTACGACACGATCCTTTATGTTTAGTACGAAGTTTCCGTGATCGCTTAGGGCATTGTAGAAAGGTTGATGAAAGCTCATGAACCAATCACTGTAGGTGGTAGGTGAAACGCTATCGTAGTGATTCTTTCGCGCGTCGGCATATGGGGGGGATGTTACGATCAGATCTACTTGGCCGCGAAGTTCTTTCAAGATATCTCGGCTATCTCCCAAGACAATAGTGCAGATTGCATCTTTTGTGCGGACTACAGTTTGGGACTTCATCATGGATTACTAACTGCAGAAGAATTCCACAAGCTTGACTGAATCATGAAAAAAGCCTTTCTCGTCGATTAGCCCAGCATCCCTGCAAGCGTCTCCAAACGACTCCAGAAGTTCAGGCGGAGCTTCGACAAAAGTGGAGAGTTCGCTCGCGGCCTCCATCTCCATCAAAACTTCAAGCACCTCCAACATGATTTCTCTATAGTCAAAATTAGTGAAGAAGGGCCAGAAGAAGTTCGAGAACCAGACTTCAGTATTGCTCGAGTGAGGTTGGTTATCCTTCTTTCTTTTAGGAATTCGTCGATCCACTCGAGCTTTGCTTTCTATAGCTATACCAAACACACAGCAATACGGTCCGTTTCTATTCTTGTCGGTCTTGGCAATGGTCTCCAAAGCCTGTATTGCTTTTGGCCAATCTTGGCCACCAAGGGTGTTCTCCCGATTCTTTATGGATACATACAGATTCACAACTGCATCCGAATCGACGACTCTAATCTGTGCGTTAAAGTCAGCTTCTGCTGAACCTATGTCAGAGACACTATCAAATCGCCCTGTACTCTTCGCACACTCTGTTGCCAAGAACTGATATCTCCAACCGGAATTCATCCTCTCCTTTTGCAGGCTCTGTGTTCGAAACTGCTCGGTCCCGACCGCAATGTAACTTCTGCCAACGATTTGGTGGGCGGTCGCGGCCGGATCCCCGTAGTAGCCTTTGAAATAGGTAAACAGCTCCTTCCCCTTCTCCTTGTAAATCGAAGATATCTCTTCAGAGGTCGCATTGCTTGAGATGTTTAGAATTGCCCGACTTGATTTCGCATTTGCGTTTGTGATTGCCTGCGAAATCAGTTCCCTCACTCTATCTTTGGTTAGTTTGTGCCGATGTGAGGCTAATTTCGAATCATCCAAAAAACTGTGGTATCTACTTCTCTCGTCAGAAATTCGGGGATAATTCTGTACCATGGTGTCTTTCCTCTGAAGCCTCTCTTGAAACCAATTGTAGCACAATCATTCTATCGAGACTGTGGACTCGGTTTCCGAATTCGTGAAGTGCCGCCCTTGGGACTGGTATCCGATTTCAGCCATTGCTTCGATGAGTTTCTTGTGAGGTAGGGTATCAACAGTACAAGATCGATGTCGAGAAAAACGTATTTATCATTGCAGTGAACTGAGACTGCGGCTCCTCCCGAAAGTACGGGAGTGGCTAAGAAAGTGGGTCTCTGGGGTTGGCAGCGGCAGCAGCGGGCTAAAGCCTGCTGTCAGGTAGGCACAAAGAAGGTCAGACAGTGGGCTTCAGCCCACTGTGGCCCACAGAGTTAGCCACTCCCGAAAGTACGACCTCCAACCCCCTTTGTGCCAGATGTGATTGGATGAACGCTGCCAGTTCACCCTGGCTCATCTCACCTATTCGCTTCATCAGGTTTTCCTTTGCGGCGCGGCCTTCGGCGATTCATCAACAGCCGCTCCTGCTCCTCCCGTGGGTAGAACGCCAGCGCCTTTTCCAACAGGGCCAGGAGTTCCCTCAAGAAGGGGTAGCGCGGATTGAAGGTGTACAGCCGTGTCCGGCCCACGCCCTGGGAATGCACGGGCTCTGTATCATGCCCCGAATCCTTCAGTAGTCCAACGGCGTCCGATGGCAGGTTTTCCTCAAGTTTGAGTTTCATATTTCAGGATGGAAGGCCGACAAGGCGTTCGCGCGCCAGTTCGGCGGCATAGGCCAACACCGCGTCAATATCCCTGTGTGTCACCCCCGGATAGGTGGCAATGATCTCTTGTGCGGGGACGCGCGCGGCAAGGTTGTCCAGGATGACGGAAACCAGGACGCGCGTTCCTTTTATGCATGGCTGTCCATGGCAGATCATCGGGTCAACGGTGATGTGCTCTCGCCAGTTCATTGTGCACCTTCGCGATACTACTATACATCATGTGTCGGAATTTACCTAATAGCCGCCAGATGCTTCCACAAACTCCTCCGCCGCCCGCATCACCGCTTCAAAACTCGCCCGTTCGGCCACCAGCCGGGCGTTGAGGGCGCGGGCTTGCCGCCGGAGTTCGGCATCTCCTAGGGCGCGCAGGAGCGCGGCGGCCAGCGCGCCGGCGTCGGCGGGCGGGACGAGCAGGCCGTTCTCGCCGGGCGTGATCCACTCGCGCAAACTCTCCAGGTCGCCCGCCACGGGGAAGCAGCCGCAGGCCATGGCTTCCAGCAGGGTGTTGGGCGTGCCGTCGTGTTCGCTGGGCGAGCAGACCACCTGCGCGCGGCGGAACTGCGCCGCCAGGTCGGGTTGGGACAGTTTGGGCAGCAATTCGACGATGCCCTCCAGCGCATGCCGCGCCACCAGGCGCTCGGCCTCCGGTTCGCCCAGCATGGCGGGGCAGGCGAAGCGCACGTCCGTCCGGATGGCATGGATGCGGGCGGCGGCGGTGAAAAACACATCGTTGCGGACGTAGGCGCGCAGGCCACGCGGGTTGATGACCACCGGCGCGGCGGGTTCGGCGTGCGGCGGGAAGAAAGTCTCCGGGCGCACCCCGCCACCGCCGGGGAAGACGGCCGTGGGCTTCCCGGCGTCCAGCCCCCACTCGTGGGCCAGACGGATGTCGCGGGCGGCGTCGGCCAACAGGGCGTCGGCGCGGCGCAGGGCGCGGCGCGTCCAGCCGCCCATCAGCGGGGTGGAGGGCGCGTGCAGGGTGAAATCGTTGCCCCACACCGAGAGAATCAGTTTCGTGGTCGTGTCGTGCTTCAATGCGGCGGCGGCCAGCATGCCCTCGTAGGGGATGCGCAGGGCGTGCACGGCCCCTGGACGCACTTCGTATATATAGGCGGAGAGGGCGTGGGCCGCGCCCGAAATCGTCAGCGGGCCCAGCCATTGGCGCGCCCGCGTCACGAACCCGATACCGGCTTTCTTCGTCCCCCGTTGCCGCCCCGCTCCGCGGCTCGTTTTCATTTCCGAGAACGCCACCGGCGTGACCCGCATCGAGGCCGCGCCCGCCAGCGGCTCGCAGGCAAACGTCGTCGCCAGGTGGACCTCATGGCCGCGTTCGATGAAGCCCGTTGTCCAGTTCCGGGCAGTCGGCGAACGGCCATCGGCCACATACAGGATTCTCATTCACCCACCCGCTTGCACATGAAGATGTCCGGCTTGCCGGGGCCGTTGGCATCCGGGATGACGCCGGTGATGGCGTAGCCGCACTTCTGGTAGAACTCATAGGGGTGGCCGCCCAGGTTGCGGATACCGGCCACCTGCTCCCACAGGTTTTCGTACAGGTTTGCGCCGCCCAGGCTGGTGCGGTTGGCAGTGTCGTCCGTGCCAAGGTGGATGGCCGTGCCGCCGCGCGCCCGCACCTGCTCTTCGAAGTCGGCGACAAGGGCGCGGCCGATGCCGCGACCCTGTGCGTCCGGGCGCACCACCAGCGGGTGCAGTTCCCAGGTGTGGCCGTGATACACGGAGATGCCGCCGACCCAGCCCAGCAGGATATCGCCCTCGAACGCGCCGCGCAGTATCCGCCCCTCTTCCTTGAACTCCTCGACTTCTTCCATGGCAGAGGCCATGTCGGGCCAGCCGTACTCGCCTTCGTGGGCGAAGCCGGCCACCAGCAGTTCGGCCATCTGGCGGGCGTGGGATTCGTTGGCGGGGTCGAGATCAGCGATGCGCATGGGTCGTCTATCCGGTGTATTGCGTGAAGCGTGATTCGTGAACGGTGTTCGAGATATGGATTGTAATACGGGCCGTACCTTCGAGGTCGAATAGCGAGTATCTGCTCACGAATATCGTGAATTCAGCGCCTCGACAAACGCGTCTGCCATCTTCTCGATGTTGATCCCTTCCGCCACGATGTGGAAGGACGCGCGGCCGTAGGTCCGAAGGCGGGCGAGGTCGCTCAGCGCGTCGGCCAGCGCGGTCTCCAGGGAGGCCAGGCTGCCCGGCTGGACCAGCCAGCCGTTGCGGCCGGGACGAACGAGGTCATTCTGGGTGCCGTCGCCCTCGGCGGCAATGATGGGCAGGGCGTGGCTCATGGCCTGCTGGATGGCCAGCCCACCGGTGCCGGGCAGGACGAACAGGTCGGCCTGGGCGAAGAGCGCGTCCAGGTCGGGGCCGTGGCGCGCGCCGAGGAATTCGGCGGCGGGAAAGGAGCGCCGGGCTTCGGCTTCGAACTCGACGCGCGCCGGACCATCCCCTACGATGACCAGGCGGGGTCGGACGGGCAACGCGGCGCAGGCGCGCAGCAGCAGGCCGACCCGTTTGCGCGGTTGCAGCCGCCCGACGAACAGGATGACCGGCGCGCCGGTAAATGAATCGGGCCGCTGCGGAGGGGGGCCGGATGGCGCGGGCGCGGCGGCGTTGTGAGCGACGAACACGTTCCGCAGCCCCAGGGCGCGGTACTCGGCCGCGCCCAGCCCGGAATAGGCGATGACGCCATCCAGCGCCGTTAGCAGGCGCAGGCGCGCCCGGCGGCGCGGCGCGGCCAGCGGCCCGGCAAGGTGCGGCGCGCCCAGCCCCCAGCCGAGGACAGGTCGGCCATGCTGTTTCATCCATTCAATGGCTTTGCGGGTATCGGGGTAGCGCGGATTGGCCTCGACGATGAGCGCGGCGGGGTCCTGGGCGGCGAGCCACGCCAGCAGGCCGGGTTGGCGGCAGGTGTACAGCGGCCCAGCCAGCCGGTGGATGTTGCGGCCTTCGGTGTAGGCCGCGCCGGGGATGGCGGCGGCGATGGCGATGCCTTCACCCGGGCGCGGCCGCCCGGCATACACCGCCAGACCACCTTCGCAGCGCGCGGCGAGTTCGGTGAGGAACGGGACGCGGTACTCCGGCAGGACGCGCTGCTGGAGGGCGAGACGGCCGGGATAGGTCGATTCAGGGACGGGCGATGACATACGCCTTCCAGTTCAGTTCGTCCAGCGAGGCGACGCGCGGCAGTCCCTTCGCCATGCGGTGCAGGGTGTAACCGGCGGCGGTGAACGCCGCCCACGCCGCGGCGGCGGATTCGGGGCCATGCAGTTCAAGCAGCACCACCGGCCGCGCTTCGGCCAGCAGGCGGCGCATGCCGGGCAGGGCGAGCACCTCGCCGCCCTCGATGTCCAGTTTGAGCAGGCCCGGCGCGGGGTTGCCCTGCGCGTACACGAAATCATCCAGGGCGATGGCCTGGACCTCGATTTCGCCGCTGTACTGCGCCTGACGCCCGGCTGAACCGGCGGCTTTGCCCATCTCGCCGGATTCGTGCAGAAGAAAGTGCACTGTGCCGGTCTGGTCGCCGGCGGCGGCAGGGATGACGGTCACGTTGCGAATATCGGGGTTCAACGTCAGGTTGGCTTGCAGGCGTTCCAGGTTGGCGGGCAGGGGTTCGAAGGCGAACACGCGGCCGGAGGGGGAGACAGCGCGCGCCAACAGGAGGCTGATGTAGCCGATGTGCGCGCCGACGTCGTAGGCGGTCATGCCCGGCCGGGCGAGGTCTCGCAAGGCGGCCTGCAACTCCGGTTCGTAGGTGCCCAGCCAGTAGTCTTTCTCCTTCTGCATGTCGAGTTGCAGGCGCAGGCCCGCCAGCCCGCCGCCCGCCACGGTCACTTCAGCGAGGCCGTGCGGCGCGGCGCGGTTAAGGCCGCCGCGCACCGCGCGCGCCAGCGGCCCCAGCCGGTAGATGGCGCGCTTGACCGGCATAGGCAGGACGCGGGCGGCGAAGGCGGCGAGGGCGAGCAAGGGATGGGTCATGAATTTTAAGTTTACTATATGCTTGAATGCCAAATAAACGACACCTTATCACCTTTCGCGCTTACCAGATTGAGTGTAATATTTGGGAGGAGATGTCATATGTCAACAATTCTTGAACAATACAGAATCTCGGATTTCCTTGAATGGGATAGGGACAAGAAACTGACACTAAATCCCAATTTCCAGCGCGGTAATGTCTGGACACCAGCAGCAAAATCATATCTAATTGATACAATATTGAGGGGCTATCCAATTCCAAAAGTCTACTTAAGAACCAAAATTGACGTAAGAACAACATCGTCAATTAGAGACGTCGTGGATGGGCAGCAGCGCCTACGCGCAATTCTAGATTTTTCGAAAGACAAATTCGCCCTTAATTCGCGCGCCGAAGAATTCAAGGGATTGTTGTTTTCGGAATTGGGAGAGGAGGGTCAACAGAACTTCCTTTCTTACCCAATATCAGTAGGTCAGTTAATAAACGCGTCTGACGAAGTTGTGCTTGAGATTTTCGCGCGGCTGAATTCTTATAGCGTTTCACTAAATGCTGCCGAAAAGAGACATGCTCGATTTCAAGGCGAGTTCAAGTGGGCTGTTAGGAACTCCACAAGAAAATGGGCTCCACTTTGGGAAAAGTATAAGGTTTTATCGGTTCGCGAAAGAGTAAGAATGCTCGACGACTCTTTAATGGCTGAGCTATATGGGATAATTCTTGAAGGAGTAAGTGACGGCGGCCAAGAAAAGATAACAAAACTTTATGAGAGACTAGACCCGGCATTTGAGCCGGAAAATGAGGTGAGCAACCGCGTAGACCAAGTACTGGATTACTTCGATCAAAATTTAGGTGAATATCTCCTAAATACTCCCATATTAAGCTCACCACATTTCCTGATGCTTTTTGCCGCGCTTGCCCATTCTATATTTGGGATACCCATTGGGGGGTTACAAGAGATACCTGAAAGAGACCCCTTAGCTCTCTCCAATCTGGAAATTGCCAGAAATAATCTTAATGTTCTTGCTGCGACTATAGATACTCAGAACCTTGATGCAATTCCTGCTAATCTGAAGGATTTCTGGAAAGCATCTAGCAGCACTACTCAACGAATTACGAGCCGGCGAATTAGATTTCCAATTTACTATTCCGCGCTGTTACCTATTCAAATCTAATCATGGGGCAAACTTCTTTGGTGGAACCTTACCGTAGGTTCCTATCAGAGTCTCAGCTTATTCTTGCTACGGTTGAATATTCTTTCAACCAGTCAATCAAATCCCCTACTCATGAGCATGAGTACAAATTCATGTGTGAAATGTCGATCATACGCCTTCTTGACGCTTGGGCAAGATTCTGTAGATATACCGTAATTCTGTCAGCTGGCGGGAGGCCAGTAACCCGAACAGGAACTAGGTTGCCACTTGCACCTGGTGTCCGAAAAACCAGCGACGTGATACCCGTGTTATTGTCAAAATATCCAAATAGGCGGTTTGAGCCAAGATGGCATGATGCTTATGAATGCGTTGATGCAGCACAGAGATTAGCAATTGTAAACTTCCGTTCCTTTTCGTCTGCTATTGGCGCCACTAATTCCCCTTCCGGAGAAATCAGAACCCTAAGAAACTACTTTGCCCATAGAAATGAAGAAACTGCAATAAGAGCAAAATTAACATTCAATATCTCTCAGATCGAAGTCTTTCAAATCTTGAGTCAAATCACTTTGCCAGGCACGGCGCGAATTAACGGCTGGGTCACAGATCTTCGAAATATTGCTTCAGCATCGATAACCTAGTCCACTGCTGTTTTCTACCTATGTTCTTTCTGCTCATCAATACATGATACATGTCCTCCACGCGCAGTCTGATAGGTTCGGAAACTCAACTACAGATGAACATAGAAACCACGGATGGGATGAATCGAATCTGTGTTTATCTGTGGTTTAGGAATTCGATGTATTTATCCACCATCGTCTTCAGCGCGAAGGCGGCTTCGGCGCGGGCGCGGGCGGCGCGCCGGAAACGGTCGTTGTCGGCGAGAATCTCGGCGGCGGCGGCGGCCAGCGTCGCCACGTCGGGCGGGTCCAGTTTCCACGGGTCGCCGCCATAGGGGGTGACCCGGCCAGAATCGCCGGTGACAAGTTCCTTGAGCGCGCCGGTGTCGTAGGCAGCTACCGGCAGGCCGCAGGCCAGCGCCTCAATGACGCTGTTGGGGCAGGCCGGATTGAGGTCTGCGGAATACAGGAGATGCGCGGAGCGGTCCAGGCGGGGGATGTCGGCGGCGGGCAGCAGCCCGGCCCACACAAGCGGCACGCGGGCGCGGGCGTTCCAGTGTGCCTGCAACTCCGGGGCGGCCGCGCCGGCGATCACCAGTTCGAGGCGGACTCCGTGATGGTCTTGCAGCCGTTCGGCCAGCGCCACGGCGGTTTCGAGGCCCTGCTCGTAGCCGCCCGCCAGGCTGCCTTCCACCAGCAGGATGCGCGCTCGGGCGGTCGGGCGGTCGTGCGGGCCGTCGGGCGTGTATTCGTCCAGCGATATGCCGTTGTGGATGATGGCATGCGGCACGGGGGTGGGACCGTGGGCGCGTTCCCACCAGCCGCGGGCGAACACGCTCTGGTAGACGATGCCGGTCGCCAGCCTGCGCCGGATGTGGGCCAGCAGCCAGTTGCCGCGCTCGGCGCGCAGCCAGTGGCGCGGGCCGGTGGGAGTTCGGCAAAGCCGAACTCTGGAGTTGGCCTGCGGCCAACTCCAGCGGCGGACGCGGTGCAGCCAGTTGATGCCGTCCAGCCGCTGGACGACCGGGACGCTCGCCTGCCGGGCGCGGCGCAGGCCGCGCAGGTCGCGAGTGCCGCCGGACACCAGCACCGCGTCGTAGGGCCGGTCGGCGAGGTCATAGGTCACTTCGATGCCGCGGCGGGCCAGTTCGGCGGACAGGCGCGCCTGGAACGAGCGCACCCCGCCCACGTGGGCGGCGCGCGGCGTGAGGCACAGGCGTTTAAGCGGGGAGGGGTTCAAGGGCGAGGGCCCGGATTTCGATCCAGGCGGGGTCGTTGGCGAGGAAGCCGTAGCCCAAACTTCCATCCGGCCGCCAGGCGGCGTACTGGTTGTCCAGCCACAGCACCAGGCCCAGCGGCGGGTGGGGCGAGACGGCGGTTTCCAGCACGGGCCGGCCGTCCAGCCGGAAGGATACCGCGTTTTCGCGCCACTCGATTTCGTAGGCGTGCCACTCGGTCGGGTCGTGGGCCAGGGCGGCGGCGTCTTCCTTAATAAGGCGCGCGGCCAGGCGGCGGGCGAGCCGCGCCAGCGGGCGGAGGGCGAGGAGGGGCATGCTGAGCGCGGCCGGGGCGAGCGCCCAGCCCGGCAGGGGGGCGGTGCGGAACGCGGCGGCCAGTGCGCCGCTTGCAGGCAAGTGGTCCTGAAAAGACAGGTAGTTGTGCTTTGAAGCGAAAAAGAACCAGGCGGCGTTGGGCAGGGCGGGGATGCGGCGCACGCCGCCGCCCAGCCCCAGCGAAAGGCTGAACGGGTCGTTCCACCAGCCGAAGCCCCACGTCCCGGGCAGGTCGCCGGCGCTGGCGCGGGCGCGCAGGCTCAGGCGCAGGGGCGGACGGTGCGGGAAGCGGCGGCGCGGCAGGTGGAGGTAGTCCTCCAGTTCCGCCAGCCGGTAGGCGGCCGCCAGTTCGCGCGGCCCGCCGCCGCCGCCCGCCGGAATGGCCAGCCGCCAGCCGCCCTCGATCTCGCTGACCCCTCGGCGGGGTCTTAGCCCCTCCGCGGCGCGCATCATGGCGCAAGCGCCTCGAACAGCTTGTTGAATGCCAGGCGGGCGTAACCTTCGGCCACTTCGGCGGGCGGCGCTTCCAGGCCGAAAGTGATAAAGTGCAGGGTGAGCAGCCAGCCGCCATGCCGGAGGGTGTGCGTGTCGAACTGCAAGCGCCCCATCCCCAGGTCAGTGTATATCAGCAGGCGCAGGCCGCCTTCGCCGAGGGCGGGGTCGGGCAGGGGTTCCACTTGCCACGTCTGGGCTGTGCCGTCTTCGAGCGTCGTCGTCCAGGTCGTGCAGCGGGAACTTACATCGGCCATCTGCGCCAGGGCGGCTTCGGCCTCGCCGGGCGCGTACTGGGTGATGGTTTCCACCAGCCAGGGGCCCAGGTCGCCGTTCTCGAAGGTCGCCTCCCATTGCGCCGAACCGCCTACGTCCAGCGCCTCGCACAGGAACGCGCCGCCGCCCGCCTCGCCCGCGGCGGGCAGGAACTCTACCTCCGAGGCCTGCCAGCCCTCCGGCAGGTCGGCCTCTGTCAAAAGAGCGGCTTCCGGGCCGCCTGCCTCCGGCGCGCCCGCGCCGCAGCCCGCCAGCAGGGCGGCCAATGCCCCTAAGAGCATCCAGTTCCTCATAAGGTGATTATAGAGGTAATTGGTAAGTGGTTAGTGCTCTGTTGCAAAGATCGTAGTTGAGGAAAGACAGTTAGAGATGGAAGTTGTAAACCAATCCCTTCACAATCGGTTCCCGGTTCTGCAGTTGGGCTTTGCGGGAGCGAATGGTGTCACCGAATTTACGCTTAATCACCG
>JACPVG010000003.1 GCA_016191875.1 Chloroflexota bacterium | reverse complement strand
GCCGCCAGTCGCCGGCCAGCACGGCGGATACGCGACCGGCGAGGGCCGCGGGCGTCACCAGTTCGTTGGTGCCCTCCGTGAGCGTGATGGGCCGTTCGGTGTTGTCGCGCAGCGTCAGGCAGGGGATGTTCAGGTAGGTGGTCTCTTCCTGGATGCCGCCCGAATCGGTGACAACCAGCCGGGCGCGCTGCACCAGGCTCATGAAGGGGATGTAGGCGAGCGGTTCGACCAGATGCAGGCCGGGGGCGTTCTGCAAACCGGCGAGCAGCCCGGCGTCTTCCAGGCGCTGGCGGGTGCGCGGGTGGGCGGGGAAGACCAGCGGCAGGCCGCCGGCGATGGTTCTCAGGGCCGCGGCCAGCGTTTCCAGCCGGGCGGGGTCATCCACGTTGGAGGGGCGGTGCAGGGTGACGATGCCATAGCCGCCGGGCGGCAGGCCGAAGGCGGCCGGGCCGGGCGCGTCCTCGATCTTCGCCCGCAGCAGTTCATAGGAATCGATCATGATGTTGCCGACGCGCTGAATCTTGTCCTCGGCCACGCCTTCGCGGCGCAGGTTGTCGTCGGCGTCCGGGCTGGGGGTCCACAGCAGGTCGCTGATGGCGTCGGTGAGCAGGCGGTTTAGTTCTTCGGGCATGGTGCGGTCGCCGGAGCGCAGGCCGGCTTCCAGGTGCGCCACCGGGCGCAGGAGTTTCTTGGCGGTGATGGCGCAGGCCAGGGTGCTGTTCACATCGCCGACCACCACCACGTAGTCGGGTTGTTCTTTGAGGCAGACCTTCTCGTAGGCCAGCATCACTGCCGCGGTCTGCTCGGCGTGGCTGCCGCTGCCGACATGCAGATGTACGTGCGGCTGGGGCAGGCCCAGGTCGGCGAGGATGTCTTCGGACATGTTGGCGTCGTAGTGCTGGCCGGTGTGCACCAGGCGCGGGGTGCACCAGCCTTCGGCTGCCAGGCGGTGGTAGAGCGGCGCAACCTTCATGAAGTTGGGCCGCGCGGCGAGGATGAGATGGACGAGCGGGCGGGCAGGGGGCATATGCAGGGATTGTATCCGCAAAAAAGCCGCGACGACTCTGCGCTTACTGTGCCAGACGGGCGATGAAGTCCGGCACCCAGAAGCCGCCGTAGCCGGTTACGCTCAGGGCCGTGCACAAGATGAAAATCAGGACGCCGGCGGCAATGACCAGCCGGTCGCGGCGCGTATAGACCAGTTCGTTGAGCCAGGTGCGCGGCTGCACGCCAAAGGCGCGCAAGTCCATGGCGTCGATGATCTCTTCGCCCCCGATGATGGCTTGGATGACGACCGGCACCAGCAGCGGTGCGGTGCGGCGCACTTGGGCAACCAGGCCGCCCTTGACTCGTTCCAGTTCGTAGCCGCGCGCCCGCTGAGCGTCGTAGGTGGTGCTAAAGTCACGCGCCAGTGTCGGCACCAGCCGGAAGGCGAGGTCCATGGCATAGGCGAATTTATCCGGCAAGCCGAGGCCGCGGAACATCACGCCGTAGTGTGCGGGGTGGTAACTGTAGGGAATGACCATCGCAAACAGGGCGATGGTGGGCAGGCGCATGGCCTGGGCAAGCGCAAAGGCGGTTTTCTCGACCGTCAGGTTGATCGCCAGCGGGCCAATGTGCCAGGTGGTTACCAGCGTTTCGGTATCGTAGACGCCGGTGCCGCTGCGACCGGTGAGGAAGGTAAAAACAATCAGCATGGTCATCACCGGGCCCAGCACGAACCAGGCATAGCGCGATTCGCGGAAGGTGATGCCAGTGATAATGAACTGCAAAATACCGACGACCAAAAAGAAACCGAGAAAGCGAATATCCCAGAAATAAATCAATGAGAACAACATGCACAGCATGAAGATGAAGCGCGCACGTGGGTCGAGGCGTTGAATCCAGTTGTCCCGATCTCTGTATTTCCAGGCTACCAACATAGCGATGAGGCCTCAAAGGGGAGGGGTCGTGCGACCCCTCCCCGGCGTCGTGGTGATGTATTAGCGGCCGGCGCGTGACTGCACAGCGTTGTACGCCGCCAACAAGATGGGCGCCAGGATGACGGCGAACAGGATGTTGAAAGACGCCGCTGGGGCGAACTGCCCGACCATCGTTGCAAGGAACGAGTAGCCGCTGATCCAAATGTCGCCGATGGCGGCATAGGCGATGCCGATGATGACGCCCAACGTGCCCCACAGGTTCATATTGGCTGACTCTTCACCCAGTTTGCCGCCCAGGAAGCGGGTCAGCAGGGCCAGCACGCCGCCAATCAGCAGCACCCAGCCGGCCACCCGGAAGGTTTCCGGCCCGCGGAAGCCCCACGGATCTTCGATGTTGGTGTTCATGAGCGCTATCACCGACCCGACTACAATCAGCAGGCCGACGACCCAGGTGAGGGTTTTCTTGTTGATGGCCCGCGAACCGGCCAGAACCATTGGCAGGCCGGCGACGAAGCCCATCAGGCCATTGCCGAAGTCCCAGGTGGGGAACACGCCCCAGCCGGAGAGGAAGTCGCCGATGATGTTGCCGACCGCGCCGGTGAAGAAGCCCACCACCGGCCCGAACAGGTAGCCGAACAATACCAGGATGGCGACTGACGGCCGGTAAGCCACAAGGCTGATAGATGGCAGTGCGATGGTCGTGCCGTTGAACAGCCAGTTCAGCAGGCCATACAGCGCGGCGCCGATGCCCATCATCACCACCTGGCGGGTGCCGATCTCCCAGCCGGCGCTGTCGCGGGTCGCCCAATAGATACCAAAGACGATCACCACTCCCAGCAGCGACCAGAGGATCCAAGTCAGGCTGGAGAAATCGAGACCCTCAAACCGCGTGCTCGCCAACACCATGATCGCGATGAAAGCGATGAGGGTGTACAGCAAATTCATTCCACTCTTTTTCATCTTCCTACTCCCTTTCTAACTAGTGAGTTGCGCAAACCACGATCTATGAATTCCTTCGCAAGCGGCCTCCTTTCTTTTGAGATGGGTTCAAGCAAATGCGGCCAGGGCTTCGGCGGACATGAAGCGCCCGGTGCGGGGTAGTCGTTTGAGGTTCTCGTTCAGCAGGCTGGTTGGCACGACGCGGCAGGCGGCCAGCAACTGGCGGTCGGCGAGGATGGCGTGCGGCAGGCCATCAGCCATGATGCGGCCATTTGCCACCAGGATGACGCGATTGGCGTACACCACCGCCAGGTCGAGGTCATGGGTGATGAACAGCGTGGCGTCGAACTTTGCCAGCAGGCTTGCGCCGTTCTCAGCCCCCACGATGGCATTCATGAAGCGCGAGTGGTTGGCAAAGTCCTGCCCGGCGGTGGGTTCATCCATGACCAGAATCCGAGAGGCCATGGCGAGGATCGAGGCGATGCCGACCCGCTTCTGCTGGCCGAAGGACAGCGCCAATGGTGAATATTCTTCATAGCCGTTCAGGTTGGTAGTCTGGAGGGCGGCGCGAGTATTAGTTTCAACGGTTTCTTCTGGCAGATCAAGGTTTCGCGGTCCGAAAGCCAGTTCCTCATTGACGGTCGGTGCAAACAGCATCTGGGTTGGGCTTTGGAAGACATAGCCGATGGCGCGCGCCATCTGAGCCACCGAGTTCTTGCGGGTGTCGCGGCCGTAGAGTATGACCTCGCCGGAAGTCGGCTTGAGCAGGCCGATGGCATGCTTGACCAGCGTACTCTTGCCCGCCCCGTTGGGGCCCAGCAGAGCAATGACATCTCCTTTGTGGATCGTCAGATCGATATCGAAGAGCACCTGGGGTCCGTCGGTGTAATGAAAGTTGACCTGTTTGAATTCGAGCAGCGGCGCGGCGGCGGCATCCCGCGATGGCAGATCGAGCGGCTTCGCCTGCATGCCCATGGCGCGTGCCTTCTGGATCACGATGGGCGCAGGCAGCTTGACTTGCTGGATGTCCACTTTTTCGGCCAGGTCATCGGGCGGGCCGAGATAGCGTACTTCGCCGGACTCCATATAGAGCACGCGGTCCGGGTGGATGGACAGCACATCCTCGACGCGGTGTTCGACCACCAGCACGGCAATACCTTCGTCGGCCAGGCGGCGGAAGATTGCCAACGCTTCCTGGGCGCTGACCGGGTCAAGGCTGGCGAGGGGTTCATCCAGAATCAGCAGTTTTGGCTCCATCACCAGCGCGCCGGCCAGGGCGACTTTCTGTTTCTCGCCGCCGGAGAGCGAAAAGGTCTCGCGCTCATACAGGTGGCCGATGTTCAGCCGCTCCAGCGCGGCTCTGACCCGGTCAATCATTTCCGGGCGGGGGATGCCGAGGTTTTCCAGGCCGAAGGCGACTTCGTTGCTGACGTATGCGCCGAGGATCTGTTTTTCGGGGTCCTGAAGAAGGGTGCCCACCGACTGGGCGATCCTGGAGGGGTGGATGTCGCGCACCTCTTCCCCATATAGCCGCACGGTGCCGCTGATTTCTCCCTTGTAGGAGCGGGGAATCAGGCCATTAATGCAGCGCGCCAGTGTGGTCTTGCCGCAGCCACTGGCCCCGGCAATCAATAGCAGTTCACCGCCAGCAACTGTGAAACTGACATCACTAATGGCAGTATCTTCGCGTTGCCGATACCGGAAAGAAAGGTTTTCGACTATTAAGGGAGGAGAACTATTCAAAAGAAGATTCTCCAGAGCGGGGGAAGTGGGTAACTTGATTATACAGATGGAAACTGATTTGTATCAACCAGAATAACCCCCTTCTTATCCAAAGGTTTCACGAACAGCGATGCCCATGACGCGTCTATAGATGACTCTGCTACCTCCCCAGCGCGCCGGGCGGGTCGGCGGGCGTGCGCGGGCTGCCGTCATAATCCGATTCCACCGGCGTGCTGGCCACCGCGCCGGCGGGCGCGGCGGGCTGGGCGGGCAGACCCACCCAGCCGAAAACCTGCAGGGGGAAGACCGGGAGACCGAACAGGTTGCCGCCTTCCAGCGGCCGGAAGTCGCCGTTCGCCGGGTCGACGAGTTGAGGCTCAAGCGTGTTAATCCAGTTGTCGGCCAGCAGTTGGGCGGCGTTGCAGGTCGGGTTGTCCGGCTGGCAGCCCTCGCCGCCGTCCTCGATGCCCAGTGGATGTCCGGCCGGGCCGTTCCAGATGATGTTGCCGGCGATATGCAGGTTGACGTCCGCCCGCGCCGGGTCGGGGATGTTGGAGTCTTCGGCGGTCTGGCGCGGGCCATAGATGGCGAATTGCTGCCATTGGCTCTGGTAGCCCGCCGGGTTGTAGACGATGTTGTTGAGGATGTAGATGTTCTGGTTGCCAATGGGTTCGCCCTCCACGCCAATCTCAGCCGTGCCCCAGCCGCCCGCGTCCAGGCGCGCCTGGCAGGCGGCGGCATCGCCGTCGCAACTCCGGAAGCCATAGACCACCTCGATGACGTGACTGCGCGCTCCCACCCGGTAGAGGGTATTATAGGCGAACAGGATGTTGTAGCCGCCGTTCACGCCAAAGCCCGCGCCTTCGGTATCGTGGATGAGGTTGTTGACGAACTGCACGTCGTAGGCCTCGTAGTGCAGCCAGGGCGAGACGGTGAACTCCAGGCCGGTGCCCTGCCCGGCGGTGAAGCCGCCCGTGCCGCAGTCGAAGAACTCATTGCCGGATACCCGGATGTAGGCCGAGCCGCCTTTGACGTACATGCACCAGTCCCCGGCGTTGTGAATACGGTTGCCGGTGATGCTGCCGTACTGCACGGCCACAAAGTCAATGGCGTTGTCATCCGCGCCCTGGATGTCGCTGTCGTGGATTTCCACGTACTGCGACTGGTTGATCTTGACCGTCTCGTGGGCCTGGCGATCCTCGCCGCCGGAGATGGTCATCTCCAGCAGGGAGAGGTGCATGCACAGTTCGCAATGGAAGGCGTCGCCGGCCGGATCCGGGATGATCGCCAGGCCGCTGAGGAAGAGGTAGTGGGTGTCGTAAACGTTCAACCCGCCGCGCAGCACGGCGGTGCCGGGGCCGTCGGCGGCCACGATCCAGATGGGGGCTTCGGCCGTGCCGTAGCGAGACTCCATGTAGTTGGGGAGGGTGTCGGCCGGATAGTCTCCGGCCGCCAGCAGTATCTCGTACCCGGCCGTGAGGGGCGCGCCCATCGGGATGCGCCGCCAGGCCTCGTCCAGCGTGCGCAGGGCGGCTGCGCGGCTGGAGCCGTCGTTGGCATCATCTCCATTCACGGCATCCACCCACAGCGGAATGAGGCTGGCCTCGCCGGAGGGCGCGGCAGGCTGGGCAGAACCCTGCGCAGGCGGAGCGGCGCTCTGCGGCTCGGAGGGCGGAATGCCGGCTTGCGGGCTCGCTGCCGGCGCGCCGCAGGCGTAAAGGAACAGCGAGGCAAAAATCATCCAGCGTAACATCCAGAGGCGTTTCATGTGGGCATCTCCAGGGGAATCCGGCGCTTGAGGCGGATCAAGAACCGGTCAGAACCGGACGAGGACCGGGTCCCCTATTTCTGGCTTGAGCATCTCGATGGCGCTGCCATTGACCACCGAGATCATCAATTCGTCGTTGCTGCCGAACAGGGCGATGAGTTCGCCCGGCTGGCGTTCGCCGAAGGTGCGCGCCAGGCCATTTATCGCCGTCCCGCCGAATTGCACCGTCACGCCGGCCGGGTCGATGCCGTTCAGGTGCGGGCGGTCGATGTTGGTGATGATGTTGCCGAGATGGCGGTAGAGGAGGATGACTTCGCCGTGCAACTCATCCCCATTGCGCTGCGGGCGCGGGAAGGGCACGCGCACCGCAGCGGTCACCGGCGTCCCAAGGTCTTCAATGGGCACGCCGCGTGCCAGATGCGCGGCCACCGGCGCAAAGATATCGCGGCCGTGGAATACATCGCTGACTTTCGACAACCAGTAGTCGGGGTTATCCGTGTGGACGACCTTGAGCGGCCAGCCGCGCTCCTCGGCCATTTCGTAGAAGGGCGTGAACAGGCCGTTGTCCGGCCCGACGAAGTATTGCGGCCCGGCCTGCACGGCCAGCGGGCGGCGCGGCGTGCCCACGCCGGGGTCCACCACCGCCACATGCACGCTGCCTTCCGGGAAGAAGAACACCTGGCGGGTGAGGTACCAGGCGGCCATGCGGATGTTCTGCGGTTCGATGGCGTGGGTCAGGTCGGCCACCTGGGCGTGGGGCGCGATGCCCCAGATGACGCCGCGCAGCACCCCGCCCCCGCCGCCGAAATCCGTGGTGAGGGTGATGACGCCGGAGGGGTTCAAGCTATTTCCACCTCAAACGCGTCCCCCACCTTTACGCCCAGGCGCGCCGCGGCGTCGCCATTGACCTCCGACACGATGACAAAATCGATGCTGCTGTACAGGCACACCAGCGTGCCCGGCGGCCGGTCGCCGAAGGCGTTGACCCAGTCCGCCACGCGTTGGCCGCCCACGCGGGCTGCCTGCACCTGCCCGGCGCCGACGTGCTCGCGGTGGATGTTGCTGGCGATGTTGCCGAAGTGGTCGATGTGCGTCACCTCGCCCTGCCAGATGCCGCCCTCAAACTCCGGGCGGGGCAGCCGCAGGTAGGCCGGGTCGTCGATCGGGTCGCCGACCTCTTCCAGCGGCACGCCGCACGCCAGGTGCGCCCCTACCGGCGAGAAGATGTCGCGGCCATGGAAGATGTACGAAATGTTCTTCAGCCAGTATTCCGGCTTGTTGAGCTGCACCACGTGCAGCGGCCAGCCTTCCTGCCCGGCCTTTTCGTAGACCGGGGTCAAGACGCCATTATCCGGGGCGACATAGAAATGCTGGCCGACCCTGGCCGCCAGCGGGCGGCGGGCGGTGCCCACGCCGGGGTCCACCACGGCGATGTGCACGGTGTTCTCCGGGAAGTAGAATGCCTGGCGCGCCAGCACGTAGGCGCCTTCGCGCACGTCCTGCGGCCCGACGTCGTGGCTGATGTCGACGATGTGGGCATGGGGGCAGATGCCGTAGATGACGCCCTTCATCACGCCGACGAAACCATCCCGCAGCCCGAAGTCGGTAGTGAGGGTGATGACGGGATTGGTGGAGGTCATTGTGGCCCTTGGGTTCTGAAGGTCAACGAGGTATGCGTCAACGAGGAACTAAGCCTTCCGCATCACTCATTGACCTGTTGCCTCGGTGACCAGATCTTTGACCATATACCGCGCCCCCATCTCAAAGCCGCGGCCGGCGTAGTAGCGGCGCGTGCCGACCGCGGCGATGACCGCCAGGCGGGCGTAACCCTGCTCGCAGGCGATGCGCTCGGCCTCCTCCAGCAGACGTGTGCCCAGGCCGATGTGCTGGGCCGCGCCGGCCTGTTCCTCGCCCACCTCCAGCGACTGGCCGTACACATGCACCTCGCGGATAATGGCCGCGCCGTCCAGGTCGGGCAGGCCGGTGGCGGGCGCGTCCGGCGCGGGCAGGGAGAGGCGCAGGAAACCCGCCAGCCGGTCATCGGGCGTGTCGAACGAGAGGAAGCGCTCTTCGGCGCAGCCGGCCGGGTAGGTCAGGTTGTGGAAGATCAGGGCCTCTGGGTCAACCGCCGCCCCGCGCACCTCGCGGCAGCGCACGCACTGGCAGCGCAGGCCGCGCCGCTGGAGTTCGCGCTGGGCGTCCAGGCGCAGGCTGGTGACCCGGTTGCCCGCCACCACGTTGGTGCTGGGGATGTCGCGGATGACCCGGTTGACGCGACAGTAGCGCGGGATGCCGGGCTTGATGTCGGCCAGCAGGCTGACCAGTTCGTCTGTGGTATAGGGCCGGTACTCGCCGCGCTGCCAGTTCTGGTACAGGTCTGCGTTTTCCAGCAGCTGGCAGGGGTAGATCTTGATCTCGTCCGGGCACAGGCCAGCCCACAATTTCGTGAAGTCCTCCCGGTCGCTCTCCGGCGTGGCGCCCAGCAGGTTGGGCATCCAGTGCAGCACGATCTTGAAGCCGGCGGCGCGCAGCAGGGCGCTGGCGGTGTGCGTCTCGGCCACGGAGTGGCCGCGCTGGTTGAGGTCGAGGATGCGGTCGTCGAGGCTCTGCGCGCCCATCTGCACTTTGGTGACGCCCAAACGGCGCAGCCAGCCCAGTTCTTCGGGGTTCACGTGGTCGGGGCGGGTTTCAATGACCAACCCGACGTTGCGATGGGCGGCGGTTTCGTTCAGCGCCTGCAGCTCTTCGAGGGAATAGGGGCCGGCTTCGCCTTCCGGCGTGGACGGCAGGCTGTTGAGCGCCGCGAACAGTTCTTTGACGAACCACTCCTGGTAGTCCTTGCGGTAACTGCTCCAGGTGCCGCCCAGGATGAGCAGTTCGACCTTGTCGGTCGGGTGACCGACGGCTTCCAGTTGGGCGATGCGCCCGGCGGCCTGGGCGTAGGGGTCGAACTCGTAATGCAGGGCGCGCATCGCGCCGGGTTCGTCCGGCAGGTAGGATTTGGGCATGCGGTAGTCGGTGGGGCAGAACACGCACTTGCCGGGGCAGGGGTAGGGCTTGGTGAGCACGGTGACAACCGTCACGCCGCTCTGGGTGCGCATAGGTTTCATGCGGATGCGCGCCAGCAGGGCCGGGTCTTCCTCGATGGCATCGGCTTCGACCAACTGCCGGTAGGCGGCCACCAGGTGGTGCTTGCCCAGGTAGCCGCCGCCGAACTCGGCCGGGATGGGGTGCTTCTGGATGGCGTCGAACACGTCCATGCCGGCCTGCACGGCTTCCAGCGCCAGGCGCGCGGCGGCCAGGCGTTCCGGCGAGTGGCGTTTGGCCGCCCGCCAGGCGGGGGTTTGGGCGTGCTCCAGTTTCTCAGTCATTGTTTTCTGAACAGGCCGACAAGTTGCCGGGGCGACGAGGAATGAGGAAACCCTTGGTAACTCGATGCCGCATCACGCGTTGGCCTTTTGTCTTACAATCGGCATGTGGATTCGACAGTTGTCGCTCACCTGCTCGAACTTAACCGTCAATTCTACCAGAGCCGGGCGGCGTCGTTCTCGGCCACGCGCGGGCGCGCCAACCCCGGCGCGGCGCGGCTGCTGGGGCGCGTGCCGGCTGGGGCGCGCGTCCTGGATCTGGGCTGCGGCAACGGCACAGCGGCGGCGTTTCTGGCGGAACAGGGCTTTGCCGGCGACTACCTGGGGCTGGACGCCAGCGCCGCCCTGCTGGCGGCGGCGCGGGCGCGCGGCCTGGCAGGCAATTTCACTTTTGTGGAAACCGACCTCACCGGGGGATGGCGTTCCCAATTACCGGTTGCCAATTACCAATTTGCCGTCTGCTTCGCCACCCTTCACCACCTGCCCGGCCGCGACCTGCGGCGGACATTCCTGAATCAGGTCCACGCCGCATTGGCCGATGGCGGGCAGTTCTCCCTCTCGGTCTGGCAGTTCCGCAACAGCCCCAAACTGGCCGGGCGGGTCCAGCCCTGGGCAGCGGCCGGGCTGAATGAATCCGAAGTGGACGAAGGCGACACCCTGCTCGACTGGCGCGCCGAGGACGAACCCGGCCTGCGTTACGTCCACCATTTCAGCGCCGGCGAACTGGCCGGGCTGGCCGGAGAGGCGGGGTTTGACGCGCTCGAAACCTTCCTGGATGACGGCGCGACGGGGGATTTGGGCCTGTACGTGGTGTGGCAGAAACCGCTTCACGCTTCCGGGGTCGAGGCTTCAGCCGGGTGATTCAGCCTTTCCGTTCATCTGCAACCCCGCCGGGATGCCGCGCGTTCCCGCGTTTGGGGTATGCTTGGACCAGTAACCATGGCGTTGGGAGCACCCGATGAATATCCGTTCTCCGTTTCTTACCATCCTGAGCGCCGCTGCCCTGCTGGCGGTCGCCTGCAACCTCACCCTCACCACGCCCAGCGGGGACGCGCCGACGGCTGTGCCTGCCAGCGCGGCCGCCCTGGCCGCTGCCGAAACGCCCGCCGGCCCGCGCCAGGCCTGGCTGAGCGAACTCGAGAATGAGGTGTTCTGGCAGCCGTTCGAGCAGGAAGAATGGCTGGCGGCCCAGGTCGACCAGGCGCTGGAAAACGGCAACCGGGTGAACACCGGCGCGGAGAGCCGGGCGGCTGTGGCCTTCAGCGAAGGCACGCTGGCGCGCCTGGCCCCCAACACGTTGTTCATCCTGCATGACCTTTCAGGGACCACGGCCGAGCCGCAGACGCTGCTCGAACTGCTGAAGGGCGAACTGTTCGTCATCCTGGAAGGGGCGCTGGGCGGCGGCACATTCAAGGTGGATACCATTTCCGGGACGGCCTCGGTGCGCGGCACCTGGCTGGGCGTGCGCCTGAACGCGCTGGGGCAGTTGTTCGCCACCTGCCTGGAGGGCGTGTGCAGCGTCGCCAACAGCCTGGGCAGCGTGCAGTTCAGCGGCGGCCAGCGCGCCGAGATCCTGGACGCCGGCGCGCCGCCCACCCCGCCCGAGCGCATGGAACCCTATCAGTTGAACGCCTGGATCGCCAACGTGCCGGGGGCGGTGAACCTGGCGGTTGACCAGGGGCTGCTGGACCCGGACGACCTACCGGAAGGCTGCGACCCGGCCACCGGCGAAGGCTGTGAACTGCCGCTGGATTGCGACCCGCTGACCGGCGCGGGCTGCGACCTGCCGCCGGACTGCGACCCGGCCACCGGCCTGGGCTGCACGCTGCCCTCCGGCTGCAACCCCATCACCGGCCAGGGCTGCGACCTGCCGCCCGGCTGTGACCCGGATACGGGGGAAGGCTGCACGCTGCCCTGGGGCTGCAACCTGGTGACGGGCGAGGGCTGCCTGCTGGGGGCGTTCTGCGATTCGTCGGTCTACCCGGAGTGCGCGCTGCTGGAGAACTGCAACTTCATCACCGGCGAGGGCTGTGTCATCGAGGGCTGCAACATCGTGACGCTGGAAGGCTGCGGCCTGCCGCCGGGGGTAGGGCCGGGAACCGGGCCCTAAGAAGCTGTTTAAAAAGGGTTGCTGCTTGCTCAAAACGGAATTCCCAGGAACGATTGATACAGCAAATCGATGCGCAGGGGCGACCTGCAGGTCGCCCCTACCCGTGTTGCTTACCCTTTCAAAGACTTCTTAAACAGGTTCTAAGGAATGGCCTTCCCCCTGTCCATAGTTCAACCGCCTTTGGACACCCGATTCCAGTGGACTTATGTCGTTCGACTTCCTTACTCCGCGAACATCGCCGTCAGCGTGGTGAGCGCGGTTACGCGAGTGGCGTGGACTCCCAGTCCTCCAAATCCCACTCATGGTCGAGAGCTTCAGTCTCGATAAGAATATCTTCTCCACTGGCGGCCATTTGTGCGAAGGCTTCAGCCCAACCACGACGCGGGTCTTCGTTGTTCACTGCCAACTCTCCTTGTACACTCACGCGCCACAACTCCAATATTACCCCAGCAGCCGCTTCAAATAGTCCAGGTGTGGCTCGGCGGCCAGCGCGCCCTGTTCGATGATGAACGGAATCCTGGCGACATCGTTGAAGGAGATATTCTGCTCGAAGTGCGGCGCGATGGTGACGATCTCGGCGTGGTGCATCAGGTTGGCAGCGGCAAACTGGTAGGCCAGCAGCTGGTTGGTGATGTTGGCGAACATCTGCAGGGCGTAGGCCCCGGCTGTGCGCACGTCCGGCTGGCGGGGCGTCTCGAAAGCCACGGCGATGATCAGGTCGGCGCCTTCGCGCACCGCCACGTCCACCGGCAGCGGGTTGGAGATGGCGCCATCCATCAGCATTCGCCCGTTCAGCAGCACCGGCTCGAACACCACCGGCACGCTAGCGCTGGCGCGCACCGCCTCGGCCACCCGCCCGCGGTTGAGCACCACCGGCTTTCCGGTATGCAGGTCGGTGGTGACCACATGGAACGGGATACGGGTCTGCTCGAACATCGTGAACTTGCCGTAGGCGGCCTCGAAGCCGATGCGCAGCCGGGTGTCCTTGAAGATGCCAAAGCGTTCGTTGAATTTCAGCAGACCGGGCAGGGAGGCCCGGCCGAGGGCGGCATAGTTGACCCGCTTGGTGACGTCGCCGAGCCACAGTTTCATGGCCGTCTTGGCGGCCTGCTCGGGCTCAAAGCCCAGCGCCGCCAGCGCGCCGAAGATGGCCCCGCCGGAACAGCCCACCACCAGGTCGATGGCGATGCCCGCCTCCACCAGCCGCCGCCAGGTGCCCAGCGCCGCGGCGCACTTGAGGCCGCCGGCGCCAATGACCAGGGCCACGCGCTGTTTAGCGGGCGCGCTCATCCGCCCTCCAGCAGACGCTGCAGGGCGGGCAGGATTTTCTCACCGGCGCGTTCACCGACCTCAATGATGTGCGGCACGGCCTGGGTGTCGAACTGGTGAATGGGTCGTTCGAAGTCTGGAAAGATGGGTAGCACTTCGGCATGATGCGCCATATTGTGGAAGGAATATGAGGCTTTCAGCAGGTTGTCGGTCATCACGCTCTGGATATGGAACACAAACTTTCCGAACGTGTCCAGCGGCAGGATGGGCGTGCTCTCAAAGCCCAGCGCCAGGATGATCTGTGCGCCTTCGCGCATCGCCACGCCCACGGGCAGCGGGTCGGAGAGATAGCCATCCGCCAGCAGGCGGCCGCCGCGCCGCACCGGCGCGAACACCAGCGGCAGGGCGATGCTGGCCCGCACGGCCTCCCACAGCGGCCCGTCGGTGAGCGTGACCTGTTCGCCGGTCAGGTAATCGGTGGCGGTGATGAAGAGGGGAATCGTGCAGTCGGCAAAGGTGCGCTCGCCGAAGGCGGCCTGCAGGCGTTGGTTGACCAGCCGGTCGCCGCGCAGGTAGAAGAACTCGCGGGCCTTGAACTGGCGCGGGAAGAGCAGTTGCAGCGGAGCCAGGCGGTTGGGCTGCTCGGTCACTTCGCGCGTCCACAGGCGGGCATTCATCTCGACGATCTCATCCGCCGTATGCCCCAGGGCGGCCAGCCCGGCGTAGATGCTCCCGCCGCCGCCGCCCACCAGCAGGTCGATCTGGATGCCCGCCCGGTGCAGGACGCGCAGCACGCCCAGGGCGGCGGCGCACTTCACACTCCCCCAGCCGATCACCAGCGCGATTTTCCTGGCGTTGCTCATGCTTTCAGGCTCTCCTCATTTACAGATGATACTCTATAGCAGGTCGTGGGCAGTAGACAGCAGTCATCGGCTGCACCTGCCTCCACTGCCTACTCGCTGCTGTCCACTACCGACTGACTGCTATAATCCCCGCATGCCGCGCGCATTGCGCTCGTTCCGGGTCGAGGCCATCGTCCTCAAGCACAGCGAGCAGGGTGAGGCCGACCGCCTGCTGACGCTCTACACCCGCGAGCGCGGCAAACTGCGCGCCGTGGCCAAGGGCGCCCGCAAGTTGAACAGCCGCAAGGCCGGGCACGTGGAACCGTTCACCCGCGCCAGCCTGCTGCTGGCGGTCGGGAGCGCCTGGTATGTCCTCCAGCAGGCCGAGGCCCAGGAGACCTACCCCGGCCTGCGCCGGGACCTCACCCGGCTGGGCCAGGCGGCCTACGCCGCCGAACTGCTGGACAAGTTCACCTTCGAGGAGGAGGGCAATGCCCGCCTTTACCGGCTTCTGGCGCAGACGTTGAGCCGGCTGGAGGGCGGCGATGACCCCGACCTGGTCATCCGTTATTACGAAATGCGGCTGCTCGACACGCTGGGTTTCCGGCCGGAACTCCAGCGCTGCGTGAAGAGCGGCGTGGAAATTCAACCTGAAGACCAGTACTTTTCGGCCGCGCTGGGCGGGGCGGTCGCGCCGGAGGCCGGGCGCGGCCTGGCGGGCGCGACACCGGTGAGCGTGAAGGCGTTAAAATACATGCGTCACTTGCAGCGCAGCAGTTTCAGGGAAGCCCAGCGCGCCAGCATCCCGGAGGGGGTCAAGCGCGAAATGGAGGTCCTCATGCAGCACTACATCACCTATCTTCTTGAGCGCGGGCTCAACTCCCCGGCCTTCCTGCGCCGTCTGCGACAGGACGCCTGAAGGCGCTCGGCCGCGCCAAAACCTGCATGCCTTCCGCTGCCGGCAACAAACTGCTCAACCTGGCCCAGATGCGCCTCTCCGACGCGCTGGAAGCCGATATCACCCTGCACCCCAACGGCACGCTGGACAGCCAGCACAGCATGCTGCGCTGCCGTGTGGAAGGTCCCGGCATGCTGCCGGAAAGCGTCATCCTCAAACAGTTCAACCAGCAGGACGACGATCCGTGGGCCAAGCGGCGCTTCCGCAATGAGTGGGCGGCCCTGGAATTCCTCAGCGGCCTTGGCCTGCAACTGGCGCCCACCCTGCTGCTGGGCGACCCGGCCACCAACCTGATGATCATGGAAGATCTGGGCAACCGCCCGACCGTACAGGACCTGCTGTTCGACCCGGCTTCGTCCATCGCTGAAGAAGCCCTGCTGGAACTCGGCACCTGCCTGGGGCGGCTGCATGCCGCCACCGCCGGGCGCGAGGAAGCTTTTGCCGCCCTCCAGACCCGGCTGGGGGCGTTGGCCGCCGAGAGCGATAGCAGCCTGGACCTGCGCTCGCGTTGGGAAAGCATCGAGGCCTGCTTTGTGGCGCTCGGATTGCCGCTTACGGGCGATTTCATCCAGGCGGCCGCTGAAATGGAAGCCTGGCTGCACGGCGCGCACCCTCTGCGCGCCCTGGTTCACTGCGATGCCGGCGTCCACAACTTCCTGTGGATGGATCCCAACGTGCGCCTGATGGATTTTGAGTTCGCTTCGTACGAGTGCGCTCTGCTGGATGTCGTCCCGGCCCGGCTGGGGTTCCCACCCTCCTTCCGCAGCCGGCGGGTGCCGCCGCGCCTGGTGGCCCGCCTGGAAGCCAACTACCGCACCGAACTGGGCAAGGCCATCCCGGCCGCCTGGGAGGACGACGTGTTCCAGAATGCCCTGGTGGAAGCCTGCGCCCACTGGTCGCTCAGCCGCATCGAGGGTCTGTGGCGCAACTACCTCAAACTCGTCATCGAAGAAGGCGAAGAGCGCGCCCGCGAAACGGTGGGCGTGCACGACGAGCGCCTGGTCTCCTACCGCAACAAGGTCTTCACCTACGTTTCGGGTTTTGTGGATGCCGCCGCCGAGCTGGAGCGCGCCGGCGCCCTGCGCAAACCGCTCAAGGCGCTGCTGGGCGAGTTCCGCAAACTGTGGCCGGAGATCGCTCTGATTGAGGTGTATCCGGCGTTGCTGGGGGAATAGGCGGTCTGTTGGTGGAACCGAGGCGGCAACCTCTCGACTAAAGTCTCGACTCCGTCTGTCATTCTCAAATCCGGCCGGCCTGCGCGGCGCTTTTCGTTGCGCTCCTGGCGTGGCTATCTTCATCACTCACTTTGCGTGAGATGGTTTTTGCCTTTCTCCGCGCCGCCAGCCTGCATCCGTTAGAATAGTGGTCTATGTCCGCCTATCAACCCGTCATCGGTCTGGAAATTCACGCCGTCCTGGAGACGCGCACCAAGATGTTCTGCGCCTGCCCGGTGGTCGGCTCGGCGCACCAGCCGCCCAACGCCGCCGTGTGCCCGGTGTGCGCCGGCCTGCCCGGCACGCTGCCGGTCGCCAACCGGATGGCGGTGGAGTACGCCCTGCGGGTGGCCCTGGCCCTGGAATGCCAGGTCGCCCGCACCAGCCTGTTCGCCCGCAAATCCTACTTCTATCCCGACCTGCCCAAGGGGTATCAGATCTCGCAATACGACCAGCCGCTGGCGCAGGATGGGCGCATCGCCATCCACACATCGCAGGGCGAGCAGGTCGTGCGCATCCGCCGCGTCCACCTGGAAGAGGACACCGGCAAACTCACCCATCTTGATGAGGACGGCGCAGCCGCCACGCTGGTGGACCTCAACCGGGCGGGCGTGCCGCTGCTGGAGATCGTCAGTGAACCGGACCTGCACAGCCCGGAAGCCGTGCGGGCCTACGCCGTCGCCATCCACAGCCTGCTGCGTTATCTGGGCGTAAACTCCGGCGACCTGGAAAAGGGCCTGTTTCGCATCGAACCCAACATCTCCCTGCGGCCCGAGGGCCGCGCCGAATTCGGCACGCGGGTGGAGGTCAAGAACCTCAACTCCTTCCGCAGCCTGGAGCGCGCCGTGGCCTACGAGATCCAGCGCCAGGCCGCCCGGCTGGATTCCGGCCAGCCGGTGGTCCAGCAGACCCTGGGCTGGGACGACGCCCGCGGCATCACCCTGCCGCAGCGCAGCAAGGAAGACGCCGAAGACTACCGCTACTTCCCGGAGCCCGACCTGCCGCCGTTGGTCATCTCCGAGGAGTGGCTGGAGGCGGTGCGCGCCGGACTGCCGGAACTGCCGCATGCCCGCGCGGCGCGCTTCCGGCGCCAGTACGGGCTGAGCGCCTACGACGCCGGCGTGCTGACCGCCGAGAAGGCCGCCGCCGATTACTACGAAGCCCTGGCGGCGGCCGCGCCCGCCAAAGCCGCCGCCAATTGGCTGACCGGCGAAGTCTTCGCCTGGCTCAACGGGCACGGCGCATCCATCCAGGAATTCCCGCTGCCGCCCGCCGCGCTGGCGGAACTGGTACATCTGGCCGAAGCCGGCGAGATCACCCCGAACACCGCCAGGGCCGTACTGGCCGAGATGCTGGCGACCGGCCAGGGCGCGGCCGAGATCGTGGCGGCCAAAGACCTGCGCCTGGTGGCCGACCCGGCCCGCATCGCCGCCTGGGCGGAGCAGGCGCTGGCCGAGCACCCCGAGCAGGTGGCGGCTTACCAGGGCGGAAAGAGCGGGCTCAAGCAATTCTTCTTCGGGCAGGCCATGCGCCTTTCGGGCGGCCGCGCCCAGCCACGGGCGCTGGAAGACGAGCTGGCCCGCCGGCTGGACAAGATCGAAGACTGACCCCGGCGGCTCTGCCGGGCGTGTTTCCTCGCCTGCTATAATCTGGATGACACAAGTCCCCTTTTGGGTGGGGCATTCGCCCCGAAACCGGCCGCCTGCCTTGACGGCCTCTCCGAAAGGGGTAGACTCAGGTTGAGGATGGCAGACGCTATGGCCTGGCAAAACCCACAAGACCGGCAGCCGCTTCCCCAGCGGGAGGCTGGCGTCCTTTAATTCAATGGCGGGCATCCCAACCGGGATGTCCGCACACATTTTAAGGAACAGGAAACCACGTATGTCCACTACCACCAATGCTTTTGAAATGGCGCAGCGCCAGTTCGATGAGGTCGCTGAAATGCTCAACCTCGATCCGCAGGTGCGCGAGATGCTGCGCTGGCCGACGCGCGAATTCAAGTTCCAGATCCCGGTCAAGATGGACGACGGCAACATCCGGGTGTTCTTCGGCTACCGCATCCAGCACAACGACGCCCGCGGCCCCTGCAAGGGCGGCATCCGCTTCCATCCCTCTGAAACGATGGATACCGTGCGCGCCCTGGCGATGTGGATGACCTGGAAATGCGCCGTGGCCGACATCCCGCTTGGCGGCGGCAAGGGCGGCGTGGCGGTCGATTCCTCCACCCTCTCGCTGGGCGAGAAAGAAAAACTGACGCGCGGCTGGATCGGGCAGATCTACCGCAACATCGGCCCGCGCATGGATGTGCCCGCCCCGGATGTGGGCACCAACAGCCAGATGATGGGCTGGATGATGGATGAATACTCCAAACTGGTGGGCGAATACACGCCCGGCGTCATCACCGGCAAGCCGGTGGGCAGCGGCGGCTCGCTGGGCCGCACCGAGGCCACCGGCTATGGCGTGATCTACACCGTGCGCGAGGCGATGAAGCACCTGAAGATTGACCCGACCCAGGCCACGGCAGCGGTGCAGGGTTTCGGCAACGTGGCCCAATACGCCGCCAAGGGCTTCAAGGAGATTCTGGGCGGCAAGGTGGTGTGCGTGTCGTGCTGGGACCGCGAGGAGCGCGCGCCGTTCACCATCTCACACTCGGATGGGGTGGATGCCGACTTCCTGATGAGCATCACCGACCAGTACGGCAGCATCGACAAAAAGAAGGCCGTGCCGCATGGCTATGTTGTTGAGGATGGCGAAGCCTGGATCAGCAAGGATGTGGACGTGCTCATCCCGTCGGCGTTGGAAGCGCAGATCACCGGCGACAGCGTAAAGAAAATCAGCGACCGGGTGAAAATTGTGGCCGAAGGCGCCAACGGCCCCACCACGCCGGAAGCCGATGCGGTGTTCGAAAAGAACAACATCTTCGTCATCCCGGATTTCCTGTGCAATGCCGGCGGCGTGACGGTCTCGTACTTCGAGAGCGTACAGAACGACATGAACTTCTACTGGCAGAAGGACGAGGTGCTGGACCGGCTGGACACCAAGATGACGCGTGCCTTCGCCAACGTGCTGGAAATGAGCGAGCGCGAGAAGGTGTACATGCGCGATGCGGCCTACATGGTCTCGATTGGCAAGGTAGTCGAGGCGATGGAGATGCGCGGCTGGTTGTAAAAGGCCGGGAGTCGTGAGTAGCGATCAGGAAACAGGGAAACAATCCTAGAAAGCGGCATTCCCATCTGAAACGGGCAACAAGCAGACACCCGATTTCGAGCCACCTGACGGAGTCTTACGAAATCGGGTGTCTGTATCTAAGATGTGACTCCACCACCTTTCCCGCTAATCCCATAATCTGCCACCTACCGCCCTGTATAATGGGCATGAACATTGGCCAATGCCTGCCAGTTTAAAGGAGACTCCCATGAACAAAGGTAAGAGCGCCAACCAGAAAGCCGCCAAGAAGCCCGCCAAGAGCGCCAGCGCGGCCAGCAAGAAATCCAGCGGATTTACCGCCGAGGAAAAGGCGGCGATGAAGGAGCGCGCCAGAGAGCTGAAGGCGGCCGCGAACAAGGCCGACGGGGAAGCCGATTTGCTCGCCAAGATCGCCGAGATGCCGGAGAAAGACCGTATCATTGCCAAGCGGCTGCATGCCATCGTTACTGCCAGCGCGCCAAATCTCGCGCCGAAAACCTGGTATGGAATGCCCGCGTATGCCAACGCAGATGGCAAGGTTGTCTGCTTCTTCCAGAGCGCGCATAAATTCAACGCGCGGTACGCGACGTTCGGCTTCAGCGACGCGGCACACATTGATGCAGGCGCCATGTGGCCGACCTCCTTCGCGCTGAAGGAGTTGACCGCCGCCGACGAGGCGAAGATCGCCGCGCTGGTGAAGAAGGCGGTGAGCTGAGGGGATGCCGCCAGCCCTTGCCACGCCGCTGAACGGGTTTTAGGTCTACGAGTGTAAGGCCTCCGATTTCTTTGAGAAATCGGATTTCTCTTTTCCGTGCCGCGTTCGGTACAATTGGGTCGCCATGCAGAACCTGCCGCCCTCCAGCGCGCCGCCCCCACCGCCCCCCAACCGACTCGGGCCGTTGCTGCTCTATTTCCTCAACCGCCTGCGCGTCTACCTGAAGCATCTCATCCGCCGCGTCCTGCCGCCCGTGGGCATCGAACGCCAGGCGGAGGTGATTCTGAAACTGCGCGAGTCTTCGGCGCCGGACTTCGATTTCTTCGTTTTGGTGGTGCTCTCGTGCATGATCGCCACCTTCGGCCTGCTGATCAACTCGGCGGCCACCATCATCGGGGCCATGCTGGTCGCGCCGCTCATGTCTCCAATTTTGGGGCTGGGGTTGGCCAGCATCAAGGGCGACACCAAGCTGCTGCGCGACGCCGCCACCGCGCTGGCGCGCGGTGCAGCTCTGGCCGTGCTCATCTCGGTGCTCATCACCTGGACCAACGCCCTGTTGCCGTTCATCAGCCTGCAAGACCTGCCGGTGGAGGTGCTCTCGCGCACCCGCCCCACGCCGTTTGACCTGGGGGTGGCGCTGGCGGGCGGCCTGGCGGCCACCTTTGCGCTCATCCAGCCGCAGCTCTCGGCCGCTTTGCCCGGCGTGGCGATTGCCACGGCGCTCATGCCGCCGCTGTGCACGGTGGGTATCGGTCTGGCGCTGGGCCGCTGGGATGTGGCCGGGGGCGCCCTCCTGCTGTTCATCACCAACGCCGTTACCATCGCCGCCTCGGCCATCCTGTTGTTTTTCGTCATGGGGTTCAACCCGCCGGGGCGCAGCGCCGAAGGCGGCCTGCCGCGCAGTCTGCTCGTCTCGCTGGGGTTGACCGGCCTGCTTCTCCTGCCGCTGGGTTACCAGTCGTACCGGTTTGTTGTGGAAGCCAACCAGAATCGAGCGATCAGCCAGGTGGTGCAGGAGGAGGTGGCGGCGCTGGGCGGCGAGGTGACGGACATCGACTGGCAGGACAGCGGTAGCGCGCTGGATGTGGATGTCGCCATCCTCACGCCTCAGAACCTGCGCTACGCCGACATCGTCGCCTTGCAGGAGAGCATTGCCGCCCGCTTGCAGCGGCCCGTGCGCCTGCGGGTGAACCAGATTCTGGCCGCCCGGCTGGACCCGCGCATCCCGCCGACGCGGACCTCCACCCCCACCCTCGGCCCCAGCCCGGCGGTGACCGATACGCCGCGGCCGAGCGCCACCTTCACCGCCACCGCCAGCTGCACGCCGACTGCCACAGTCACCCCCACCAGCACACCGACCGAGACGCCCACGCCGGGGTTGGCGGTCATCTGGCGCGTGGCGGGCGAGGGCATTTTCCTGCGAGCGCGGCCCGGGCTGGACCAGGCGCGCATCGGTTTTCTGCCGGCGGGCAGCCTGGTGACGGTGCTGTACGGCTATGAGATTGTCGATGGCTGGGTGTGGATCGAGGTGCAGGATGCCGAGGGCCGGGTGGGCTGGATTCCGCAGTACAACGCCAACCCGGTGACGGCTACGCCGACGCGCGGGCCGTGAGAGTAACCCGGTCGCTTTGAGTGACTTCCCGACTTTAGAACCTCAACACCCCGGCACTTCAGCACCCTTTCCCTTCCCGCCTACACTTTTCTTACGCGAATCTGACAATCCGCAAATCAAGCCCCTGTATAATTGGCACAGAAGTTGTCCCCGCAAGCGTCTGTGTGCATTTAACCTCATCACCGTGCTACGGCTGGACGGTCATGCAGGCCGTACCAGACCTGAAAGTGAGTTTTGACCCATGATGCGATTTGACCGATTCACCGAGCGCGCTCAGGAGGCCGCCCAGCGCGCCGCCGAGATCATCCAGCGCTACGGCCACAACCAGATCGACACCGAGCACATCCTGCTGGCGCTCATCGAACAACCCCAGGGCGTGATTCCCCAATTGCTCGAGATCCTCAAAGTGGATTCGGGGGCGTTGACCGAACGGCTCGACTACATCCTGCGCACCAGCCCCAAGGCCAATATCTTTGGCGGCGGCGCAGGCCAGATCTTCATCACCCCGCGCGTCAAGCGCATCATCGACCTCGCTAACGAAGAGGCCAACCGCCTCAAAGACGAGTACATCTCCACCGAGCACATCTTCCTCGCCATCCTCAGCGAGCGCAGCACCCCGGCGGCGCGCCTGTTGGAAGGCGCCGGCATCACCAAGGAGCGCGTGCTGGATGGCATCACCCAGCTGCGCGGCGGGCAGCGCATCACCGACCCGCAGGCCGAGACCCGCTTCCGCACCCTGGAAAAATTCTCGCGCGACCTCACCCTGGCGGCGCGTGAAGGCAAACTGGACCCGGTCATCGGCCGGGATGCCGAGATCATGCGCGTCATCCAGGTCCTCAGCCGCCGCACCAAGAACAACCCGGTGCTGATCGGCGAGGCTGGCGTGGGCAAGACCGCCATCGTCGAAGGGCTGGCGCAGAAGATCGCCACCAACGACGTGCCGGAGATCCTTTCCGGCAAGCGCGTCATCGCCCTTGACCTCGGCGCGATGATCGCCGGCTCGCGCTTCCGCGGCGAGTTTGAGGAACGCCTGAAAGCCGCCATCGAAGAGGTGCAGCGCGGCGAAGGCGAGATCATCCTGTTCATCGATGAACTGCACACCGTCGTCGGCGCAGGCGCGGCCCAGGGCGCGATGGACGCCAGCAACATGCTCAAACCGGCGCTGGCGCGCGGCGAACTGCAGGCCGTGGGCGCCACCACGTTGGACGAGTACCAGAAATACATCGAAAAGGACGCCGCCCTGGAGCGCCGCTTCGCGCCGGTATACGTCGAAGAACCCAGCGAAGAAGACACCGTGCTGATGCTGCAAGGCCTGCGCGACCGCTACGAGGCCCATCACAAAGTACGCTTCTCCGACGAAGCCCTGACCGCGGCCGTCAAACTTTCCGCTCGCTACGTCACCGAGCGCCGCCTGCCGGACAAGGCCATCGACCTGATGGATGAGGCCGCCGCCAAACTGCGGGTGGCGTTGTATTCGCTGCCGCCGGAGTTGAAGGCGATGAAATCCGAGATCGACCGCCTGCTGGCCGAAGAAGAGCAGGCCGGGCTGGAACGCGACTACGAGCGCGCTGCCGAAAAGAAGGCCGAGCGCCTGCGCATTGAAGAGGCCTTCATCTCCCAAAAAGACAAGTGGGAGTCCGAACACGAGCTTGACGAACTGGTGGACGAAAGCGACATCGCCGAAGTTGTGGCGCAGTGGACCGGCATCCCGGTCAACACCATGATGGAAACTGAGGCCGAAAAACTGCTCCAGATGGAAGACCGGCTGGGCGAACGCATCATCGGCCAGAAGGAAGCCATCCACGCCCTGGCGGACGCCATCCGGCGGGCGCGCTCCGGCCTCAAAGACCCCAAGCGGCCGATTGGCTCGTTCATCTTCATCGGCCCGTCCGGCGTCGGCAAGACCGAACTGGCGAAGGCCCTGGCCGAGTTCATGTTCGACGATGAAGAGGCGCTGGTGCGTATCGATATGAGCGAATACCGCGAGCAGCACACCGCCTCGCGCCTGTTCGGCGCGCCCCCCGGCTATGTCGGCTACGAGGAAGGCGGCCAGCTCACCGAGGCCGTGCGCCGCCGGCCGTACCGGGTCATCCTGTTCGACGAGATCGAAAAGGCCCACCCGGAAGTGTGGAACGCCCTTTTGCAGATCCTGGACGACGGCCGCCTGACCGACGGCCAGGGCCGGGTGGTGAACTTCCGCAACACCGTGCTGATCATGACCAGCAACCTGGGTACCGAGTTCGTGCGCAAGGCCGGTTCGCTGGGCTTCGTGAAAAGCGAAGAAAGCGACGACGTGCGCCAATCGCACCAGAAGATCGAGAAAGCCCTCAAAGAGACCTTCCGGCCGGAGTTCATCAACCGCATCGACGAGATCATCACCTTCTCGGCCCTCTCCATGGAAGACATGCAGCAGATCGTCGGCCTGCAGATGGCCGAGATCCGCGAGCGCCTGCTGGAGCGCGGCCTGAAGGTTGAACTGACCGAGAAGGCCACCGCCTGGCTGGCCGAGACCGGCTACGACCCGGCCTTCGGGGCGCGGCCGCTCAAGCGGCTGTTGCAAAAGCACGTCGAAAGCCCGCTGTCCGTCAGCCTGCTGAAAGGCGAGTTCAAACCCGGCGATACCGTGCTGGTGGATGTGAACGCCGAAAAAGAAGTGGTGTTCTCGGTCAAGCACGGCCGCGCCGCCCGCAAGACGCAGGATGTGGAGGCGTAGGGCAGGAAGCGAACTATCACAAGAGATTGCAAATCCAGCCTCCCGCGGGTTAAGGATGCGAAGCATCCCGGCCCGCGGGAGGCTTTGTTTCGGACACATGGTCTTGTTCAAACTGGTATAATCTCGAACAAATGAGCAGTAATTTTCGGGAGGCCGGACATGGCTAAAGCCCGCACCATCTACGTCTGCCAGAACTGCGGCAAGACCTCGCCGCGCGACATGGGCCGCTGCACCGCCTGCGGCGAGTACAACACCTACGTCGAGGAGATCGTGGCCCCGGCGGCGGGCAAGGCGGCCCGCGGCCTGGGCGCGCGCAGCGCGCCGCGCAAACTGGCCGAGATCGAAGGCGAGGTCGAAGACCGCCTGCCGGTCTCCATCGGCGAGTTCGCCCGCGTGCTGGGCGGCGGCGTGGTCCAGGGTTCCATCGTGCTCATCGGCGGCGACCCCGGCATCGGCAAGTCCACGTTGCTGCTGCAAATGGCGATGGAGATGGCGCGGGCCTATACCGTGCTGTACGTGAGCGGCGAAGAATCTGAGCACCAGATCAAGATGCGCGCTCTGCGGCTGATGCGCCTGCAAGGGCAAGACGCCAAAGACCTGCCCGAAGGGCTGTACCTCGTCACCGAGACCAACCTGGAGGCCATCCTGGAGCATGTGCAGGCCACCACGCCGGCTCTGCTCATCGTCGACTCGATTCAGACTACCTACACCGCTGCGGTCGAATCCAGCGCCGGTTCGGTGACCCAGGTGCGCGAATGCGCCTCGCGCCTGCGCGAACTCGCCAAGGGCCAGGGCGTTTCGGCTTTCCTCATCGGCCACGTCACCAAGGAAGGCGCCATCGCCGGGCCGCGCGTGCTGGAGCACATCGTGGACACGGTGCTGTACCTGGAAGGCGACCGTTTTGGGGCCTACCGCCTGCTGCGCTCGGTGAAGAACCGCTTTGGGCCGACCAGCGAGGTGGGCGTGTTCGAGATGATGGAAAAGGGCATGGTGGAAGTGAGCAACCCCTCCGAGGCGTTCCTGGCCGAGCGCATGGTGAACGCCCCCGGCTCGGCCATCGCCGTGACGATGGAAGGCACCCGCCCGCTGCTGGTGGAAGTGCAGGGCCTGACCAGCCCGACCCAGTTCGGGAACGCCCGCCGCACCGCCAACGGCGTGGATTTCAACCGGCTGCTGCTCACCACCGCCGTGCTTACCCGCCGGATGGGCCTGCGCCTGGGCGAACAGGATGTGTTCGTCAACGTGGTCGGCGGGCTGAAGATCGGCGAACCGGCCGCCGACCTGGCCGTGGCCGCCGCCATCGCCTCCTCGATGCAGGACCAGCCGGTGAAGGCGGATACGGCGCTGATCGGCGAGGTGGGGTTGAGCGGCGAACTGCGCCAGGTGAGCCAGATGCCGGCGCGCCTGCGCGAAGCCGCCAAACTGGGCTTCAAGCGCGCCATCGTGCCCAAGCGCATCCGCAAGGGCGAGGCGTGGCCGGACGGCATAGAGGTGGTGGAGGTGCGGACGCTGCGGGCGGCGTTGGAAGCGGGGATGGTGGAGGGGAAGTAGTCTTCGCTAATGGCGATCAAGGAAGGTCGAAATGAGTGAACCCAGCAAGGAAGAGAGGATTCAAGATTTCTTTTTCATAGAAGGTACGCAGTATTATGTGGTGGCAACACAAGCGGCACATGAATTCCTTTCGCCAGTTTGTGCAACCCTTTATCACCATTCGATCGAGAGATTGCTAAAGGGGGCACTAGCAACCAAGATGAAACTCAAGGAACTTAAGAAGGTAAACCATGATTTGTCCATGCTATGGAATAGGTTTTGTCAGGAGTACGACTACTCTCCCGGTCACCATCAATTTACTGTATTCAGTCTGAATGAATTTGAAAACATCAGATATGTAGCCACGTCAATCGAATCAGGTCAAGAATTTCGCGTCAATATTTCTCTAGGAGGGAACGGCCCCATCTTGTCAGATGCATTCCCATCCGATTCGCCAACTTACCATCTCAATGTTGAACACCTTGATGAATTGGTGAAGGCAATCTTCGAGGTCTCAGGAACGCCAATTCAACCGTATTCAAATGCGTTTCGTGGCGTGTTTCGAAAGCACATTCCGCCGGGGTGGGTGTTCAATACCGAAATGTAGGGGCGGGTTTCAAACCCGCCCCTACTGTATTGTCAACACGCTTCGTCCGTGTGCACGCGCTCTTGACGTTCACTTCCCGCTATAATGGGAGTATCGCCATCCTCTATGTCAAAGTCGCGCCCGGCACGCCCGGCCCATGAACTCCCCCAGCGGTCCTGCCAACAAATCGGTTAAGTCGTTCCAGCGGCGGCTCTGGGACCGGTTCGTCGCGCCCTCCCCTGAAATCCAACAGCCCGACCAGCGCCGCCAGGCCGCCCTGCTGACGGGCTTTCTGCTCGGCACCATCGTCGTCGCCGTCGCGGCCGAACTGGTGACGTTGTCGTTTGCGGACTGGGAGAACTACCAGGGCTGGCGTGTCACGCTGGTGATGGTGGTCGTCCTCGGGCTGCTTTACCGCCTCAGCCGCACGCGCCACACCCGCCCCACAGCCATGGCATCCATCGTCCTGATGTCGGCGGCGGTGTTCGCCGCCGGCCTGGCAGAACCGCGCGGCATCCTGGGCGGCCTGATGGACTTCCTCATCCTGCCGCTCTGGCTGGGCAGCCTGTATCTCACGCTTTCGCAACTGGCCGTCCTTGTCCTGCTGGACCTGGCCGCCCTGCTGGCGCTCCCATGGCTGGCCCCGGATGTCGCCCTGGACTACGTCCTGGTTGGCCCGGTCACATTCCTGCTGGGGACGTCCATCCTGCTGTTCGTCATCACCATCCACCGCGACCGGCTGGAGCAGGACCGCCAGGCCGAACTGATTCGGAAGGAAGCCGAAAGCCAGCGCGAAGCGGCGCGCGCCCATGCCCTGCTGCGGGTGGCCGAACGCCTGAACGCCCAGATGGACCTGGAGACGCTCTTCGAGGTCATCTGCGAAGAGATCACCCAGGCCCTGGATACGCCCGCATCCACCCTGGCGCTCTACGAGCCGGGCATGGAACGGATGGTCACCGTGGCCGGGGTCGGCCTGCCCGCAGCGGCCTTGCAGCTCTTCCCACGCTACCCGCTCGACGTGTACAAGTCCGCCATCGGGCAACTGGGCGATGTGTTCGCCGCAGCCGATATCCCCGCCACAGTGGGTTCGATCGACATGCAGGTCTACCGCGACCTGAACTGCCGCTCGATCGCGGTGGCGACCATCTGCTACAACGATGAAATCATCGGCTACGTCAATGCCATCTCGCTGGCCGAACGCCGCGAATTCAGCGGGGATGAACTGCTCCTACTGCGCGGCATCGCCGACCAGGCCGCCCTGGCGCTCATCAACACCCGCCTGTACAAAGACGCCCGCCGGCGACTGGAAAACCTGCAAGCCCTGCGCGCCATCGACATCGCCATCACCGCCAACCACGACCTGGCCGATATGCTGGCTGTGGCCCTTGAACAGATCACCAACCGGCTGGATGTGGATGCCGCGGCGATTCTCATCTTTAACCGAGCCAGCCAGCGATTCGAGTTCGCCGCCGGCCGCGGTTTTTCCACGCAGACGCTCAAATTCACCGGCCTGAAGTTGGGCGAAGGCATGGCCGGGCGCGCCGCCCAGGAGCGCCGCATCCTGCATGTGCCTGACCTGGTGAATGATCCGAAATCCCTCATCCAGGCGCCCGCCCTGCAGAAGGAAGGATTCGTCAGTTACTTCGCTGCGCCGCTCATCGTGGCCGATGAGGTGCGCGGAGTGCTGGAGGTCTTCCATCGCACGTTGCTGGACCCGGAACGGGAATGGCTCGATTTCCTGGAGGCGTTGAGCGGCCAGACCGCCATCGCCATCGAGAATTCCAGCCTGTTCGACGACCTCCTGAGAAGCCATGCCGAACTGTTCGAAGCCTACGACTCAACCATCGAGGGCTGGTCTCACGCCCTGGACCTGCGCGACCGGGAAACAGAAGGCCATACCCGGCGCGTTACGGAACTGACTCTGAAACTGGCGCGCGCCATGGGCCTGGAAGGGGGAGCCCTTGTGCACATCCGCCGCGGGGCGCTGCTGCATGACATCGGCAAGATGGGCATTCCCGACGACATTCTCCTGAAGGAAGGGCCGCTCACCGACGAGGAGTGGGTCATCATGCGCAGGCATCCCGTTTTCGCCTTTGAGATGCTCAACTCCATCCGCTACCTGCGTCCCGCGTTGGAAATCCCCTATGCCCACCATGAGAAATGGGACGGCTCCGGCTACCCGTTCGGCTTAGAAGGCGAGCAGATCCCGTTCAGCGCACGCATCTTTTCCGTCGTCGATGTGTGGGACGCGCTGACCAGTGACCGCCCCTACCGCCAGGCGCTGTCCCGCGCAGACGCGCTGGCCCACATCGAAGGGCAGGCGGGAAAGCACTTTGACCCACAGGTTGTAGAGCGATTCCTGCCGCTTGTTCGCGAGGCCAATGAGCTGAGCGCCACGAGCCAGGCAGGAATGTAAGAACAGGCCCTTGAAAGACCAATCTCTTGCCGGGCATTCCCCTCAACGATTCTGCCTCCCATAAATTCCCCGTTTCCTTGACCGCACCGGCGTAACCGATTACAAACAGGGTCGAAATCGCCATGCAGACATCGACCCTAACCCCTCTCCAAAAACACAACTTTCACCATCTCTATTGGGATATCTTCTACTGGGGCGTGCTGTCAGGCAGCACGCTGGCCTTCCTGCCGGTGTTTCTGGCGCGCCTGCACGCCAACCCGTTCGAGGTCGGCCTGCTCACCGCCGGGCCGGCGGTCGTCAGCATTATCCTCTCCATGCTGGCCGGGCGCTTCATGCGCGGCCAGGATATGGTGCGCCTCACCCGGCTTACCGCCCTGGTCCACCGCCTGGGCTTTCTGCTGCTCGTCCCGCTGCCGTGGCTGCTGGGCGCGCCCGGCCAGGTGTGGGCCGCCCTCGGCCTGATGCTGGTCTTCTCGCTGCCCGGCACAGTCATTTCCATTTCGTTCAACGCCATGTTCGCCGATCTGGTGGCCGCCCACTGGCGGCCGCACGTTGTCGGGCGGCGCAACGCCCTGCTCAGCCTGAGCATCACGCTCGGCACGCTCGGCTGCGGCTGGCTGCTGGATACGCTGCCCTTCCCGGCCAACTACCAGGTCGTCTTCGGCATCGGGACGCTGGGCGCGACGTTCAGCACCTACCATCTGTGGCGGCTGCGCCCGGCCGGGGAGGTCACCCAGCGGCTGGGGCGGCCCTTCCGCGACTTCGCCCGCCAGGGCTGGCTGATGATCGGCGACGCGGTGCGCTCGCCCACCGGCCTGCGCTACCTGCTACGCCAGAGCGGCCAGACCCTGCTGCGGCTGGACCTGCTCAGGACGTCCTTCGGGCCGTTCATCTTCTCGTTCCTCATCTTCTACACCTTCCAGTACATCTCGGTGCCCATCTTCCCGGTGTATTTCGTGGAGACGCTCGACCTCACCGATGGCGTTATCAGCCTGGGCTACGCCATCTTCCACGTGGCGATGATGGCGAGTTCGATGGCCCTGGGCTGGCTCAACCAGCGCGCCAATGCCCACCGCATCCTCGCTGTGAGCGGCGTGCTGTACTGCGCCTATCCGCTGTTCATGGGCCTGGCCTACGGGCCGGGCATGGTCATCGTGGCTTCGTTATTGGGCGGGCTGGTGTGGGGCGTCGCCAACGGCCAGATGGTGAGCGCCCTGATGGACCGCACGCCGGACGAAGACCGCCCGGCCTACATGGCGCTGCACAACCTGTTCCTCAACCTGGGCATTCTGGGCGGTTCGTTCCTGGGGCCGTTCATCGGCCAGTTCCTGGGGCTGCGCGGGGCGGTGCTGGCCGGGGCGGCTATGCGCGTGGCGGCCGGGCTGGCGCTGGCGGTCTGGGCGCGGCCGCGCAGGGCGGGGTGAATCAGTCTCACCCAAATAGCGCAGAGTGCGCAAAGAGAGCCTTCGGGAGCGAACCTTCCAGACACTGAAGCAGGGGCGCAGCATGCTGCGCCCCTACCCGGTTACTACGGATTGCAAGGCCCCGGCAGAATCCCGAATGGCAGGTCCATCTCCATCCGTGGATATCTGTGTTATCTGTGGTTTGAAGGCTTTTGATATCACCCCAGCCGCGCCGCCAGCAGCGGCACCAGCATCTCCTCAGGGTGCAGGCCGCCGTGCCGCCCCACCAGCCAGTCTTCGCGGTTGTGCCACCACAGGAACGCGTCGTTGCGGGGCAGCAGCACCAGGTCGCCGATGCGGTTGAGGATCTCCTCGTGGAACGGCGGCGGGCCGAACAGCCCGGCGTGCAGCGCATTGGCCGATTCCAGCACCACGAACTGGTTGCGCCAGGTCTTCTCGATGTACTCGCGCACCGCCTCCAGCTGGCCCGGACGCACGTACAGGAACGGCAGGCGGTTCTCGCCCGCCCACACCAGCACCCGGCGCGCCAGGTTGGGGTGGCTGCTCAGCATGTAGTGCGGGTCGCCGTTGGGGACGGTGATGCCGCCATGGTCGGCCGCCAGCAGGAAGAGCGTATCCTTGCGCGCCGCCGGGCTGAGGTCGTTGAAGAAGAAGCGTTCAAAGGCGTGGGTGAAGTGGGCGAACTCGGCGCGCGGGCGGGCATCGTCCGGGCCGTGGCGGTGCGAGAGGTGGTCGACCTCGCTCCAGTAGACCCAGGCGTACAGCGGCGCGCCGGGCTGGCTTTCCAGCAGGTCGCGCAGGCTGATGCACAGGTCGGCGGCCGAGGCGATGGCGCGGCGTTCGGCCTGGCGCGAGAGCATACGCGACAGGTTGGAATGGATGATGGCAAAGTGCTGGAACACGTAGGTCGGGATGCCGTGCCCGGCCAGGTGGCCGTCCAGGGTCGGCAGGCTCAGGAATTCGAGCGGCTCGAACCCGGCGTGGGTCAGGTCGCCGCCGCCTTTCTGGTAGGCGATCGGGTAATGCGAGATCATATTGGCGACCAGCGTGTATTCGCGCAGCCACATCTCGTAACCGGTCACGCCGTGCCGGGCGGCGGGCGCGCCGCTCCACAGGGCGGTGAGCGCCGCGCTGGTGGTGCTGGGCGATATGGAGGTCAGTGGAGCCAACAGGCCGTCCTGCAGGAGGCGCGCCCAGAAAGGGTTATCCGGCAGCCAGGCCTGGAAGCGGTGCAGGGCCAGCGAGTCCATCAGCAGCAGGATGACGCGCTTCGCCCCGCCGGCCAGGTCGTCTAGGCCGGGCACGGCCAGCGGCGCGGCGCCAAACGCGCCGGCGCCCAGCGCCCGCGCCACCGTGCCGGGCAGGTTCAGAATCGAATGGCCGCCGTAGGCCGGGGCCTGCAGGTCATCGGGCAGCGGCAGGTCGGGCAGGCGCGTGGCGCGCAGTTCGGGCAGCAGAGAGATGGTGAGGTCAGGCATTCGTCACGTCCGGAGGAAGGAGAGGAAGGCGGCAAGGGGGGACAACGGGAATGAGGTCAAAGAGTGATTCCGAGCGCCAGCAGCAGGCTGTAGCGCAGGGCGAGCTGGGCGGTCTGCCCCAGCACGGCGTTGAGGCCCGGCCCGGCCAGGCCGCCGCGCAGCGTCTGGTGCAGGCCGAGCGCCTGGGGCAGGGCGAGGAAGCAGGCCAGCACCCATGGGCCGGTCTGCCCGGCCGCCGCCATCACCAGGGGCGCGGCGAAGGCCAGCGCCAGCATGGCGGCGTATTCCCACTCGGCGGCGCGGCGGCCGAAACGCACCGCGAGGTTGGTGCGCCCGGCGGCCCGGTCGCTCGCGATGTCGCGGATGTTGTTGACGGCCAGGATGTTGACCACCAGCGCGCCCACGGCTGCCCCTGCCAGCCAGACCGCGGGGCCCAGCGACCCGCCGGAAACGTAGGTTGTGCCGCCCACCGCCACCAGCCCGAAGAAGATGAACACGAATACGTCGCCCAGGCCGTTGTAGGCCAGCGGGAACGGCCCGGCGGTATAGGCCACACCCGCCAGGATGGACAGCAGACCGATGACCAGCAGCGGCCAGCCGCCCACGCGGATGAGGTACACGCCCGCCAGCGCCGCCAGCCCGAAGGCTGTTGCTGCCCCGGCCCACACCTGGCGCGGCGTGAGCAGCCCGGCCTGGGTCACGCGCGTCGGGCCGAGGCGGGTTTCGTTGTCCGTGCCGCGGGCGAAATCGGCGACGTCGTTCACCAGGTTGGTGCCGATCTGGATGAGCAGCGCGCCCAACAGGGCGGCCAGCGCCGCCAGCGGCCGGAAGCCGCCCTGGGAATAGGCCAGCGCCGCGCCCACCAGCACCGGCGCGGCGGCGGCGGGCAGGGTGCGCGGCCGGATGGCGAGCTGCCAGCGTTGGATGGCGTTGGGCGCGGCGGGCGTTGGGTCGGGCATGCAGGCTCCAGGGGCGAGGGATGCCCTGATTATACCGTCGCGGGCGGCCGCGCCGCGCCGGGTGCGCATGCATTTCAAGCCTCGGCGCGGGGAAGCGGAAGTGCAAACAGGCCGGGAAGCGAATCATTTGCAGGATGAGACGGATATTAATGGCGGCGGGCGTGCGGCGCGTTTCTTTAAGATAAGCCCCCCACAAATGGTACTTGGCGGCCTACTGGTGGACTCACCCCCCATATATAGCCTGTGGATAACTCTAACCCCCTACCGCTGGAAGGCGACCGGGGGGGATTTGGCGTGAAGCGCCCAAGCGGGACGCGCGGAAAATTCTTTAACATTTCCCAATCTTAAAGATTACGATTTTTTTAGGCTGGCGTAGGGTTGGCGTATTGCTGTTTCACTCTCCATCTGCTACAATGCCATCCCAAGCAATTTTCCGTGCAGCGCTGGTCATTCGGGAGCCCTTCCCGAATTATCCGCCAGAAGACCACAATTCGGCATCCACCTTTTACTCGCCAACGCGTGAGGCGCGCGTCCGGTTTACTTGATGCTGCAATTTCCCGTTGCACGGCGCGATTTCTTGAGGAGGAGCGCGTTATGGACCCCAAGCAAGCCTGGCAGGCCGTTCTCGGCCAACTCCAAATGGAGATGGCGAAAGCCACCTTCGATACCTGGGTGCGGGAGACCCATTTCCTGACCTTCGAAGGCGGCGTCTATCAGGTGGGCGTGAAGAACGCCTACGCCCGCGACTGGCTGGAAAGCCGCCTCGCCAGCACCGTCGCCCGCCATCTCACCGGCATCCTCAACCAGACGGTGGATGTGGCCTTCGCAGTCGCTCAGGAGAACGGCCACAGCGCCGCCCTGCCGCCGGCCGCCGAACCGCTCGCCGACCCGGAAGACGACGGCCTGCCGCTGGCGATCACCAGCAACACGCTCAACCCGCGCTACACCTTTGAGAATTTCGTGGTGGGCGCCAGCAACCGCCTGGCGCACGCGGCTTCGCTGGCCGTGGCCGAAAGCCCGGCGCGCGCCTACAACCCGCTGTTCCTGTATGGCGGCGTGGGCCTGGGCAAGACCCACCTGCTGCACGCCATCGGCAACGCCTCCATCGGCAAGGGCCTGCAGGTGCTGTACGTCTCCTCCGAGGAGTTCACCAACGACCTCATCAACGCCATCCGCAGCCACAAGACCCAGGCTTTCCGCGAGAAGTACCGCCGCATCGACGTGCTGCTCATCGACGATATCCAGTTCATCGCCGGCAAGGAATCGACCCAGGAAGAGTTCTTCCACACCTTCAACACCCTGCACGGCCAGAACAAGCAGATCGTCATCTCGTCCGACCGGCCGCCCAAGGCGATGAACACGCTGGAAGAACGCCTGCGCTCGCGTTTCGAATGGGGCCTGACGGCCGACATCCAGCCGCCCGACCTGGAGACCCGCCAGGCGATCCTGCGCGGCAAATGCGAGCGCAGCGGCCGCTCCGTGCCGCCCGAGATCCTCGAGACCATCGCCCAGCGCATGCAGTCCAATATCCGTGAACTGGAAGGCGCGCTCAACCGCATCCTGGCCTACGCCGAACTGCGCGGCATGCCGCTTTCCATCCCGCTGGTGGAGACCGCCCTGGCGGACATGCTGCCCCAGCGCCGGGAACTCGACCCGGAGCGCGTGGTGGAAGCCGTGGCGCAGGTGTTCGGCGTGAGCGTGACGGAACTGCGCGAGCGCAACCGGGCCCGCCAGATCGCCCTGCCGCGCCAGGTGGCGATGTACCTGCTGCGCGAGGAAGCCCAGATCAGCCTGCCGCAGATCGGCGAGGTGCTGGGCGGGCGCGACCACACCACCGTGATGTACGGCTGCGACAAGGTGGCCGACATGCTGGAACAGGACGACCGCTTCCGCCGCCAGGTGGTGGACGTGCGCGACCTGATCTACGGCAAAGTGGCCGCCCAGACCCAGCCCTCCTGGTAACGCACCTGTCTCCCGCTTTCTCCGCCTCCGGCCCGCCTTCGCCGGGGGCGTTTTCTTTTTGGGGCGGACGGGGATACAATGAGGGCATGAGGAGAAGACCAATCTGGCTGATATGCCTGGCTCTGCCCCTGCTGGCGAGCTGCGGCGCGCGGGCCAATCCCACGAAGGAGCCCGCCGCCCGCCGCACCAACACGCCGCCGCCCGTCACCTTCGCCGCGGCAGGGGCGACCCCGACCCGCCCGGAGCCCACCCCCACCCGGAAGGCGTCGCCCCCGCCCGCCAGCCCCACGCTGCCCCCGCCCCAGTCGCTGCCCACCGACCCGCCCACGGCCACCTCCGCCTTCTTCGTCCTGTCCTCCCCCACGGCCGCCGGTCCCGGCGTCACCCCCATCGGCCCCATCCTCGCCTCGCCCGGCGCGCCAACCACCACCGCCCTGCCGCACACCGGCGGGCCGGGCGGTTTTGAGACCCCCACCGCGGTGCCCATGGACCTGATTCCAGTGACGGGCGGCGGCGGGGAGGAAGCCGCCCCTACGCCGGACGCCGCCGCGCTGCTGGAGACCCGCCTGCGCGAAATAGACGAACAACTGACCAGCGGCCGGCTGGCCTACGACCCGCCCGAACGCTTGGCGGTGGGCGAGACCACCCTGCTGACCGTGGGCCTCGTCCCGCTGCTGGGCCAGACCGCCCCCGAGGCAGACGCCACCCTGGCGGTCGAACTGGGCGCGCCGGTGGAAGACCTGGAGGCCGTCACCATCTCCACTTCGCTGTTCATGGAAGCCGAACTGACCGGCCCGGCCGAGGCGTTCCGCATCCGGCCGCTGCGGGCCAACCCGCGCCAGGTGGTGGCGGCCGGCGAGGTCACGGAATGGGCGTGGGAGGTGACCGCCCTGCGACCCGGCCGGCACCAACTGACCCTGACCATCTCGGCGGTGCTGGACGTGGGCGGGGAGACCGAGACGCGCAGCAAGACCTACGAGAGCGACATCGAGGTGGCGGTGGATGCCGCCATCACCGGCCGTTACCTGGTGAGCCGCTATTGGATTCCCTTGCTGGCGCTGGGGCTGGTGACGGGCGGTTCCAGCGTCGCGCTCACCGTGCGGCAACTGCGCTTCCGTGAGCAGAAGCGCGCCCTGATGGCCGCCCTGGCCGCCAGCCCGCCGCGCCACGGCCAGCGTTTCATCTTCATGTCCTACTCGCACCGCGACGAGCGTTTCGCCGTGCCGCTGGCGCGCGGCCTGATGGACAAGGGCATCCACATCTGGATCGACCAGAAGGAGATCATCGCCGGCGAGGACTGGACCGAGGAAATGAAGGTTGGCCTGAGCCAGACCGACGCGCTGCTGGTGGTGCTCAGCCCGCGCTCGATGGCCTCGCGCTACGTGATGCAGGAAGTGGCCGCCGCCCAGGGATCCGGCAAACCGGTCTTCCCGGTGATGTACAAGACCGTCGACCTGCCGCCCAACCTCACCAACATCCACTTCGTCGATTTCCGCCAGGATGTGCCCAGCGCGCTGGAGACCCTGGCCGCGAACCTGGCCCAGGCGGGGTTCAAGGAGTAGGGAGCAGGCAGCGGGGAGCAAAGGAGAGAGGTAATTCCTGATTGTTGATTTAGGATCGCTGCTTGGCTTTGCTCTAGAGCCATTCACCTAGTCAGCGATAGTATTCATTTGAGCCTTGGCGGCTTCGCGTGAGCCGCCTTTTGTCTATCCGTATCTGTTTGGGATGAACAGCTTTCCCACTCCACCCCTCAACACTTGGGACACCCCTCCCTTATGTTATGATTCCGCCGCCATGCTGAGCGCCACGAACACGCCATCGTTTCACATCGGCAGCGTGCCGGTAACCGGCCGCGCCCTGCTCTCGCCCATGGACGGCTTCTCCGACCTGCCGTTCCGCGGCCTGTGCCGCCGCCTCGGCTCGGCCATGTCCTACACCGAGTTCGTCTCCTGCATCGATGTGCTCACCGACCGCCATGATGTTGGTCGCAGGCTCACCTACGAACCATCGGAACGGCCCGTCGTCTTCCAGATCTTCGACGACGACCCGGCCCGCATGTTGGAAGCCGCCCTGCGCCTGCGCGACCTCGGCCCCGATATCCTCGACGTCAACATGGGCTGCTCGGCGCGCAACATCACCGCCCGCGGGGCGGGGGCCGGCCTGCTGCAAACGCCCGCCCGCATCGCCGCCATCTTCAAGACCCTCACCGCCCGGCTGGAACTCCCCGTCACCGGCAAGATCCGCCTGGGGTGGGACGACGCCAGCCGCAACCACGTCGAAGTCGCCCGCATCCTGGAAGATAACGGCGCGGCGCTGGTGGCCGTGCACGGCCGCACCAAAGCCCAGGCCTACGGGGGCCGCGCTGATTGGGACGCCATCGCCGAGGTCAAAGCCGCCGTGCGCATCCCCGTTATCGGCAACGGCGACGTGCGCACCCCGGACGATATCGGCCGCCTGCGCGAACACACCGGTTGCGACGGCGTGATGGTCGGCCGGGCCGCGATCGGCAACCCGTGGATCTTCGCCGGGCTGGAGCGCGCCGAGGTGCCCGGCGAAGAGGTGCGCCGCGTCATGCTCGAACACCTGGCCGCCATGCTGGCCTTCTATGGCCCGGAGCACGGCCTGGTGCTGTTTCGCAAGCACGCCAAGCAATACATCAGTCCCTATCTGCTGAGCAACGAACTGCGCACGCGCCTGCTCACCGCCGTCCGCCCGGAAGACTTCACCGCCCTGCTTGACGACATCCTCCAGGGCGCGCCGCAGGCCGTCTGACCGATGTGCCGCGCCCTGGTCCTCACCCTGCTGGCCGCCGGGCTTCTCTCCGCCTGCTCTGGTTTCGGCGCATCCGGGGAGCAACCGGGCGCGGCCGAGACGCTCGCCGCCCGGATCGTTCAATCCACCCTGGCGGCCAACGCCGCCACCCAGACCGCCGCGCTGCCCACACACACCCTCACTCCTACGGTGGAGTTGGCATCGCCAACTCCAAGCGTTGCGCCAGCAACGCCCACTCCCACACCCACCCAGGACCCGGCCGACCCGCGCCTGACGCTGGGCGACCCGGACTGGAGCGACCCCTTCGCCGACGGTTCGACCTGGTACACCTACCGCACCGACCGCTCCAGCGCCCAGGCCGAGGGCGGCCAGTTCGTGATGACCATGACCCAGCCGCTGGGCTACCCGGATTGGACCACCGCCGGCCCCACGCTCTACGACTTCTACCTGGAGGTCTACGCCCGCACCGGCCCGCAATGCGCCGGCCAGGACCACTACGGCCTGTTCTTCCGCGCCCCGGACCCCAACCGGGGCTACCTGCTGGCCTTCTCGTGCGACGGCAAGTACCGCCTGCAGGCCTGGGATGGCGCGGCCTTCATCACGATTCTTAACTGGAACCCCCACCCGGCCATCGCCGTAGGCCCCGGCGCGCTCAACCGCGTGGGGGTGAAGGTGGATGGGACCAACATCGGCGTGTACGCCAACGGCGTGCACCTGGGCACCTACAGCGACGCCACGTTCCCCACCGGCGGCAAGTTCGGCCTGCTGGTGGCGGCGGCCGAAAGCCCGGAGTTCACGGTCTATTACGACGACCTGGCCTACTGGGCGCTGCCGTGAGGGGGGCGGCTGGCCGACCTTAGGGATAGTTTGGGATGTTCAGTCCGAGGATAATGTCGCGCTGATAATGCAACACCCCATCCTCGAGGACTCCGTTGGCCAGCACGCCCGACCCGCCCCTGGGAATGTCCTCTTCCCCGGAGGCCAGCGGGTCGTCCGCAAAGGTGTATTCCGCCAGGGCATAGGCGTTCTTGTCAGGTTCCTTAACATACAGGTGGATGTGGGCATACATGCCGCCCTCCGAGCCGGGGCGGGCGGTGAGGAAGGTGTATTCGCCGTTTTCGTCCGTCATCAGCCAGCCGCGCAGCGCGCCATGTACCTGCGCGCAGCCGCTGATGCTCCCGGACTGTGGAAAGCGGCCGGTGCGGTCAGCGTGGAAGATATACAGGATGACCCCCGGAGCAGGGCTGAGGCCGCCTGGCGCGTAGACCACTCCGCTGATCGCGATTCGCTGGCTGTCTTCCTGCGAGTAGTCGAAGAGTGTACCGACAGGGCCCAATTCTTCATCGGGCGGGAATTCGAGCGTCCCCTCGCAGCACAAGCAGCGGCCACCGATCACATCCGGGTGGGCGGCTTCGTACCAGCGGTTGCTGAGCGTCACCCGCAGCCCGCCGACGTCGAAGATATAGACCACCACAGCCAATACTGCTAACGCACCCAAGAGCGCCAATCGGGCAGGTCGTTCAGTCTTCATCGGGAGTGGATAAGCGCTACGGTCACCTGAGCAGTGACCGTAGCGGTGGTGGTGCCGGAGGTGGGAATCGAACCCACACGTCCATAGGACTCGCGATTTTGAGTCGCGCGCGTCTGCCAATTCCGCCACTCCGGCCGATGGCTGGGCAAGTATAATCCGGATGTTTTGGCCCTTCAAGGGCGTCAAGGAACCATGGAAAACTACAACCTGCGCAAGATACAGATTCGCATCGCCGTCACGCTGTTCGCCTCCCAGTCGCTGACCTCGGCCGGGCTGATCGCCATCGCCACCGTGCTCACCATTGTCGCCGCCGACCTGGGCGGCAGCGAGGCGCTGGCGGGTATCCCCAACGCCATCAACAACCTGGCTTCGGCCCCGGCCGCCTATCTGCTCGGCCTGCTGTGGGACCGGGCCGGCCGCCGCCGGGGCCTGACGCTTGGCCTGGCGTTCGGCGTGCTGGGCGCCTGGGTGGCGCTGGCGGCGGTGCAAGCGCACAACTTCGGCCTGCTGCTGGCGGCGATGGTGGGGTTGGGGGCGGCGCGCGCCGCCTCGCAGTTGAGCCGCTTCATCGCTGCCGAGGTCAGCCCGCCGGAGCAGCGCGGCCGGGCCATCTCCTACGTGGTGCTGGGCGGCACGGTGGGCGCGGTGGCCGGGCCGCTGCTGGTGGACCCCTCCAGTGGCTGGGCGCTGGCCGCCGGCCTGCCGGAACTGGCCGGGCCGTTCGCGGCCGGCGTGGCGCTCTACCTGCTGGGGATGGCCGTGGTGTGGCTGGGCCTGCGCCCGGAGCCGCTCACGGTGGCGATGCAACTGGCCGCGGCTCTGCCGAAGGCGGAACAGCCGCAGGGCGCGGCCCGCCCGCTGCCCGAACTGCTGCGCCAACCGGCTGTGGTAACTGCCATCCTGGCCATGTCGCTCTCGCAGATGGTAATGATCGGCGTGATGGGCATCACGTCGCTGTACATGCGCCACAACGACCATGAACTGAGCGCCATCTCGCTGGTGTTCTCGGCCCACACATTGGGCATGTTCGCCTTTTCGGTGCTTTCCGGCCGCCTGTCCGACCGCTGGGGGCGGTTCCCGGTCATCCTGATGGGCTGCCTCATCCTGCTGGCGTCCTTCGGGCTGGCGCCGGTTTCCACCGGCACGCCGCTGCTCTCCGTGGCGCTGTTCCTGCTCGGCCTGGGCTGGAACTTCTGCTTCGTGGGCGGTTCGGCCCTGCTGGCCGACCAGCTTACGCCCGCCGAGCGCGCCCGCGCCCAGGGCTTCAACGACGTGTTCCTGGGGCTTGCGGCGGCGGCGGCCTCGTACCTGAGCGGGCTGGCCTTTGCGGCGTGGGGCTTCGCGTTCCTCAACCTGCTCGGCGCGCTGTTCACGCTCATCCCGCTGACCGCCGTTCTGCTCTGGCGGCGCGGCCAGCGCACCCCACAGTTCGCCGTGGGCGACTAAACAACATGGATGGTATGAATCGCATGCAAAGAGATGCTCGAACCACTCTCCCCGCCCGTATTGTCATTCTGAGGGAGGGTAAGAGGTCCTGGCGAAAAGACTGCCTTCAACCCGACCGAAGAATGTCGCGAAAACCTGCTGTGGTCTCGTCATCTTGATGGGCGGGCACTCTGACGCGTTCAGGCGGACTGAATCCGCACAAACATGCCTGCAAACAACTTGCGTGTCGCGAGATTCTTCACTCCTTCGCTTCGCTCAGTCGTTCAGAATGACATCAAATCTTAAGGGTATCTCACCCATTCGATAAAAATTAAACAGAGGACTCATGAAACTCGGAATCATCGGACTCCCGCAATCCGGCAAGACCACCATCTTCAATGCGCTCACCCGCGGCAACGTGCCGACCACGATGAGCGGCAAGATGGAAGTGCACACCGCCGTGGTGGATGTGCCCGACCCGCGCGTGGCTGTGCTCTCGAAGATGTACAACCCGAAGAAGACCACCTACGCCAAAGTGACCTACGCCGACATCGCCGGGCTGGAAGGTGGCGGCCAGGGCGACATCGCCGGGCCGCTGCGCAACGAACTGGGCCAGATGGACGGCTTCATCCATGTTGTGCGCGGCTTTGCTGACGACAATGTGGCGCACCGCAGCGGCAGCGTGGACGCCGCCCGCGACATCCAGGGGATGGACGGCGAACTGCTGCTGGTGGACCTGATCGCCATCGAGACGAAGATCCAGAAGCTGAAGGAAGAGCGCGGCAAGGGCGGGCGCGACAAGGCCGAGATCGAGCGCGAGCAGGTTTTGTTCGAGCGGCTGCACGCCTGCCTATCCGACGACAAACCGCTGCGGGCGCTCGACCTGACCGCCGAGGAGCGCAAGGCGCTGGCGGGTTTCCAATTCCTCACGCTCAAGCCGATGCTGGTGGTGCTGAACCTGGGCGAGGGCCAGGCGGCGCCGGATGTATCCGGTGCCACGCTGCACGCGCGGGCGCTGGCCTTACAGGGAAAACTGGAGATGGATATCGCCCAACTGCCGCCCGAGGACGCGGCGGTGTTCATGCAGGAATACGGCATCAGCGAGCCGAGCCTGAACCGCATGATCCGCGAGTCGTATGACCTGATGGGCCTGCTCTCGTTCTTCACGGTTGGGGAAGACGAGGTGCGCGCCTGGACGGTGCGGGCCGGGGCGGCCGCGCCAGAGGCGGCGGGCGTCATCCACACCGACCTGCAGAAGGGCTTCATCCGCGCCGAAGTGGCGGCCTACACCGATCTGAGCGCGCTGGGCGGCATGGCGGAGGCGCGCAACGCGGGGAAGTTGCGCCTCGAAGGCAAGGATTACATTGTGCAGGATGGGGATATTTTGCACGTGCGATTCAACCTTTAAGAAAAAAGCAGGGGCGCAGCATGCTGCGCCCCTACCAGAGAATCTCGCTCCAATTACTTGTTAACTGCCGCCCAGCGCGAAGGCGCCGTCGCCGTTGGCGGTGGTGCAGATTTGCCCCAGAGAGGATTTAACCAGGTGGCGGCTTCCACTCTGGCACGGTCACCGGCCGCAAAATGCCCTCGATCTCGGCGCGGTGTTGCTCGTACCAGGGCGGCAGGCGCAGGTTCCGCCCCAGTTCTTCCACCGTCTCATCCACCAGAAAGCCCGGCCCGGCGGTCGCCAGTTCGATGATGTGCCCGTCCGGGTCACTGGTATAGATGCTCTTGAAATAGATGCGGTCCATGACAGGCGAGACGTTCAGCCCGGCGCGGACAAGTTTTTCGCGGAATGCCAGTTGGGTTTCTTCATCCGGCACGCTGAAGGCCACGTGGTGGGTCTGGCCGGCGCCGTGGCGGGCGCGCGGCTCGGTGGCCGGGTTGCGTTCAAAGTAGGTGATGAGCGTACCGGGCTCGCCCTCCCCCACGCCCCAATACCAGTGCGCCGAGTCGGGGTCGTCGAAGTTGTCGGTCATCTTGATGCGCCGCAGGCCGAGCAGGCCGGTGTAGAAGGCGTCGGTGGCGTGGATGTCCGAGCCGATGGCGGTGACGTGGTGCATGCCCTGCAAAAGCGCCATATCGGCGGTGATGGTGGGGACAGGGTCCGGCCAGGTCAGCGCGGCGATGCGTTCCTCGTCGCGATTGTTCACCACCATCTCGGCGGGCGGCGGGCGGTGTTCCGTACCGAGCGACCCGGCGGGTTCATCGCGGGTGAAACCGGGGCCGTCGGTGGCGATCTCCAGAATCAACCCGTCCGGGTCGTTGAAGTAGATGCTGGTGAAGTAGTGCCGGTCGAGCGGGCCTTCGACCTGGAGGCCGAGGTCGGTCAGGCGGCGTTTCCATTTCAGCAGGCCATCGTAGTCGGCCACGCGCAGGGCCAGGTGGTGCGTGCCGCCAATGCCGCGCACGCCCGGCCGGGCGGTGGGCCACTCGAAGAAGGTGATGGCCGTGCCGGGGCGGCCGGTGAGGTCGCCAAAGTAGAGGTGGTAGGCGCCGGGGTCGTCGAAGTTGACGGTCTTCTTGGTGAAGCGCAGGCCGAGGACGTTGCAGTAGAAGTCAATCGTGCGCTGGGCGTCGTTGCAGCCGATGGTGATGTGGTGCAGGCCGGTGACGGACATGAGAACTAGATGTCTTTGGGAGAGGGGGTCTTACGGATGTGCTGAAGTGCTGAAGTCTTGAAGTCTCGTGGTCGTGAGGTCAGAATGCCGGTTTTCTTCAACGGACCAATTACGAACTACTGATTATCTGCCTTGCAGTCTTTCCAGCACGATGCGCTGCAAGTCGGCCTGGATGGCGGCCGGGTCGCGGTCGGCGTCCACGGTCACCCAGCGGGCCGGTTCCTGGGCGGCCAGTTCGTGGTAGCCGGCCCGCACCCGGCGGTGGAATTCCAGCTGGTAGGCGTCCATGCGGTTCCACTGCCCGCCGTCCTCGGCGCGGCGGCGCAGACCGGCCTCGACGTCGATATCCAGCAGCAGGGTGAGGTCGGGCGTCAGGCCGCCGGTGGCGAACTCCACAATGCGGCGCAGCGTTGCCAGATCGGTCTGGTGGCCGTAGCCCTGGTAGGCAAGGGTCGAATCGGCGTAGCGGTCGCACAGCACCACCACCCCGGCCGCCAGCGCCGGGCGGATGACCTCATTGACGAGTTGGGCGCGCGACGCCTGGAAGAGCAGGATCTCGGTGGTGGGGTGCATCTGGCCCTTGTGGTTAAGGTCCATGATCACCTGGCGCACTTCGTCGCCGATGGGGGTGCCGCCGGGTTCGCGGGTGACGACGAGGTCGTAACCGGCGGCGCGGATGGCTTCGGCCAGCGGTTGCATCTGGCTGGTCTTACCGCTGCCATCCGGGCCTTCGAGAGTGATGAACATGGGGGAAGTGTACCGCGTGGCATGTGAATCTGTAACAAACTTCCTGGTGTGCACTTCATTTCCTTCCGCTTGAAATAACACGGGTTCCGTGCTATCATGGTTTTATGATCCGGTCTTTTGCGAATGCGGAAACCGAGGATATTTACAATGGCCGTAACAGCCGGGCGGCCCGACAGACCCTCCCCAGCGCGCTCTGGGCGGTCGCCTTTCGCAAACTGGATCAGTTGGAGGCCGCCGCAGAACTAAATGACCTGCGCGTACCGCCCGGCAATCGGCTGGAGAAACTTTCAGGAAGTCGCGCAGATCAACACAGCATCCGTATCAATGATCAGTACCGTATCTGCTTTGTATGGACTGCCAGCGGGCCTGACCAGGTAGAAATTTTAGACTACCATTAAGGAGTACATACCATGACCAATATCCCCACTCACCGCCCACCTACCCACCCCGGCGAAATGCTGCTGGAAGAATTTCTAATTCCGCTGGAACTCACTCAGCGCACCCTAGCTGAGGGTATTCGAGTTTCCTATCAGCGCATCAACGAACTGGTCAACGGCAAGCGCGGGGTCACGCCTTCCACCGCCCTGCGCCTCGCCAAATATTTTGGTACAACGGCCGATTTCTGGCTCAATCTCCAAACTCGCTGGGACCTCTATCACGCCGCCCGCAAGGAAGCCGCGTTGCTGGATAAGATTAAACAGATGAATTGATACCTCAGATATTCTTCTCCAATAAAAAGGGCGGCTGGTACACCAGCCGCCCTTTCGTTTTCCAGCTTCACTCCCGGAAAATCCGCACCCTTCTATTTGGTTCTTTGCCGTAAGAGTGCGAGACCAGTTGGGCCTGCTGAGCCAGTTCATGCTGGATGCGGCGCACGTACGACGAAGCCGGGGGCAGTTCCACCCAGCGCTCACCGTTCAGCACGGCGTTGATGGCCTGCTGGGTCTGCTGGAGGATCTCGTCTTCATCCTCGCCCGCCGCGCCGCTGCCCCATGTGCCCACGTCGAACAGGCCGCCCAGGAAACGTTCCATCTGGTTGACGGTGTTGGCGCGCAGCACGTAGACCGGCATGCCGCGGTGTTCGGCATCCACCACCACCCGCTGGCGTTTGCGGTAATGCGAGCGCAGGGTCACCAGCACGTCGGCTTCGCTCACGTCGCGGGCCACGAACACCGGCACGCCCAGATGCTTGGCGGCGTTTTCCAGCCGGTTGCGGGCCACCCCGAACGGGTAGACCCGCAGGGGTTGCAGCTTGGTGTGGCGGGCGGGCGCGCCCGCCCGCTCGGAGTTGCCATATGCTGGCTGGCCGCCGTTGCCGGTATCCGGCTGGGCGGTCTCAACGGGCTGGGGGCGGCTGCGCAGCGGGCCCTGGTTGCCCAGCGAAGACTGGCGCGCGGCGCGGTTGGCGCGCGGCGCAGGCGCTTTCTTAATGTCGATCGTGCCGTCGTCGCGGCGCGCCCGCACTTCGGCCGGCAGGGGGTAACCGCGCAGCAGCGAGTCCACCGCGCTGGCCACGTCGGTGTGCACCGCCAGCGTATCGCGGGTCTGGATCTCCACCAGCACGTCGAAGGTGGGCGGCGAGCGGCGCTCCAGCACGGTCTTCTGGGTGCCGCGCCGCCGGGCTTCCTCGTCGGAAAGCGTGACCGACTCGATGCCGCCCACCAGGTCGGAGAGCGTGGGGTTGATCAGCAGGTTCTCCAGCGAGTTGCCGTGCGCCGTGCCGATCAACTGCACGCCGCGCTCGGCGATGGTGCGGGCCGCGGCGGCTTCCAGTTCGCGGCCGATCTCGTCGATGACGATCACTTCCGGGTTGTGGTTCTCCACGGCCTCGATCATCACCTCGTGTTGCAGGGGCGGCATGGCCACCTGCATGCGCCGCGCCCGGCCGACCGCCGGATGGGGCACGTCGCCGTCGCCGCCGATCTCGTTGGAGGTGTCCACGATGACCACGCGTTTCTTCTCGGCCAGGATGCGGGCGGCCTCGCGCAGCAGGGTGGTCTTGCCCACGCCCGGCCGGCCCAGCAGCAGGATGCTGCGGCCTTCGTCGATCAGGTCTTGCAGGATGTCGATGGTGCCGTATACGGCGCGGCCCACCCGGCAGGTGAGGCCGACGATGTCGCCGCGCCGGTTGCGGATAGCCGAAATGCGGTGCAGGGTGCGCTCCATGCCGGCGCGGTTGTCGGCGTCGAACTCGCCTACGCCGCGCACCACGTAATCGATCTGCTCGCGGGTGATCTCCACCTCGTTCAACACGGTCTCGCCGTGCACCAGGCGCGCGGTGGGGACCCGCCCGAGGTCCAGGATGATCTCCAGCAGGTCGGTGGTGTTGTTGGCTTTGCGCACCGCCGCAGAGATCTCTGGCGGCAGGACGTTGAGCAAGGCGTCAAGATCGTCGGTGATCTGTCGTCCGGTCATACGGTTCTTCAGGCTCCCTGGCCCTCCCACGCCCGTCGCCGCCGTCCGGGACGCGCGGCCGGGACGCAGGCGCTGGGCAACCAGCCCGTGATTGGAATTGCGGTGGTTATTTGGGGATCGGGCGCGAACGAGAATGGCAACTTGCCCCTATTATAGTGCTTTCCGGCCCGGCGCGTCAGGGAAAACCAGCCAGGTTAATGAAACGCTTACCGGCCATCCGGCTGGCCGCGTTCGGCCGGGCGGGTCTGGTGGATGGCTTCCGTGCCGCCGTTGATGGCCGGCAGCCGGGCGAGGGCGGGCTTCTTTATTTCGGCCGCCAGCCGCCGCACCATCACCGCCTGGGGCGGGCCGGGCTGGGCTCCCAACTCTTCCACGGCGCTGGCCAGCCAGGCGCTGTAAGAGCGCAGGCAGAGGTAGACCGGGCGGGCGGGGCGCGGCCGCAGCCGCGCCAGCAACTGCGCCAGGCGGCTATCCACGTCTTCCATCTCGGGGTGGATGAGCGGCTGGACCCACACGCCGCGTGGCCCGAGTTGCACATCGGCAAACGCCCGCAGTTCGCCCTGCTCGCGCAGAATCCAGCCGTGGCGGCCGCTGTGTTTCGGCTCCACCTGCTGCACCAGGCCGGGCACGAGCAGGTTGTACAGGCGCTGGACGTCGAAATCGTCCACCGGCTGGGCCGGCTGCCAGGCCGCCTCGCCGAGGGGAACCGGCGGCTTGCTCACCCGCCAGATGCGCTGGCGGGAATAAATGCTGAAGGCCGCGCGGCGCAGGGCCTCAAAGGTGTGGGATTTTTCGTCCACTTCGGCCACCAGGCTCTGCGCGCCGCGCTCGCCCAACTGGCGGATGAGATGCTCCAGCAGCGGCACCAGGGCCAGGGATGCGATGGCCGCATCCGGGGCGATGAAGGTGAGCCGCGCCACCGGCGAGCCGGAGGAATGCGCCGCCTGGCCGAGGATGACTTCGCCGTCCGGCGAGGTTTCGTCCCGGTAGACCGAGGTGAAGACGCCAGTGGCCTGCGCCAGCGGCGAGAGCGCCGCGCCCACCGGCACCAGGCTGCGGCCGCGGGTGAGCATCGGGATGCTATCCAGGAACAGACCCTGCCGCCGGTGGCGGTTGAGGGTGGGGAGGTCGCGCAGTTCGAAGGGGCGAATCATGGGTTTGGACTCAGGCATCCGTTGCTCAGTCACCAGGATTGGCTGTTACGGAATACCCTGATGGCCTTCCCCTTATAACACACAACCCCGCCGGGGGAGGCGGGGTCGCTGGTTTCCTGGGCGGCTTTTTCGCTAGCCATCCACCAATGTGAGGAAATACTGGTGGAAACGGTCGTCGTCGTTCAATTCGGGGTGGAAGGAGGTCGCCAGCAGCCGGCCCTGCTGGGCGGCCACAATCGCGCCATCGTCGAGTTTTGCCAGGGTCTCGGCCCCGGGCGCATCCACGGACTCAATCAGGGGCGCGCGGATGAACACGGCGTAGAAGGGCGGGTTTTTCTTGCTCACTCGTGCCAGGGCGGGGATATCCAGCCCGACCTCGAATGAATCCACCTGCCGCCCGAAGGCGTTGCGCTGCACGGTGATGTCCATCAGGCCCAGCAAGGGCTGGTCGCGGCGGGCGTCTTTGGAGAGGAAGATGGCCCCGGCGCAAGTGCCCCAAACGGGTTTCTCTTTGCCGAAAGCCCGCAGGGGTTCCATAAGGCCATAGGCCATCGCCAGCTTGCCGATGGTGGTCGATTCGCCGCCGGGGATGATGAGCCCGTCCAGGCCGTCCAGTTCGCCGGGCAGGCGCACTTCCACGGCCTCAACCCCCAGCCGCCGCAGCACGGCCAGGTGTTCCGCAAAGTCGCCCTGCAGGGCGAGAACGCCGATCTTCATGGGGAATCGATATTTGGTATTCGATGTTCGAGAATCGTTATTCGAGGGCCGTGGGGCCGCCTGGTCGGGCAACGGCTGGCGGGTAACAGTTCACGTAGTTCGAATAACGATTTTCGGCTTTTCGCTACCAGCCCCGCCCGGCGATCTTCTGCTCTTCGGGCATGTCGGAAATCTGGCGGCCGACCATCGGTTCGCCAAGGTTGCGGCTGACTTCGGCCAGGATCTCCGGGTTGTTGTAGTGGGTAGTGGCCTTGACGATGGCGGCGGCGCGTTTGGCCGGGTCGCCGGACTTGAAGATGCCGGAACCCACGAAGACGCCATCCACGCCCAACTGCATCATCAGGGCGGCATCGGCCGGGGTGGCCAGGCCGCCGGCGGCGAAGTTAACCACAGGCAGGCGGCCGAGTTCCTTGGTTTCCTTGACCAGTTCGTAGGGTGCCTGGATGTCTTTGGCGTAGGCCATCAGTTCTTCGTCGCGCATGTTCTCCAGGCGGCGAATCTCACCCAGCACACTGCGGGCATGGCGGACGGCTTCGACCACATCGCCGGTGCCGGCCTCGCCCTTGGTGCGAATCATGGCCGCGCCCTCGCCGATGCGCCGCAGGGCTTCGCCCAGGTTGCGGCAGCCGCACACGAAGGGGATCTTGAAATCGTGCTTGTTGATATGGTGGGCCTCGTCGGCCGGGGTGAGCACTTCGGATTCGTCGACGTAGTCCACGCCGAGTGCTTCGAGAATCTGGGCCTCGACAAAGTGGCCGATGCGCACCTTGGCCATCACCGGGATGCTGACGGCCGCCATGATCTGCTCGATCAGGCCGGGGTCGCTCATGCGGGCCACGCCGCCGTGGGCGCGGATATCGGCCGGGACGCGCTCAAGCGCCATCACCGCCACCGCGCCGGCCTCTTCGGCGATCCTGGCATGTTCCGCCGTCACCACGTCCATGATGACGCCGCCTTTGAGCATCTGGGCAAGGCCGGCCTTCACCTTGAACGATGCAACTTCCTTTTTGCCATTCTTGGCCATAACAGCCTCCTGCTTCACACCGCTTGCGGGTTGGTTCTCCAACCAACGATTCTACCATGCGCGCATGAGTCGCCGATAAGCGCCTGGCCGGAACGGCCAGGGCGTATGCGCAGCCGCATCACATGGCGGCGGTAGCCCGCCCGGCCGACTTCCTCGAAACCGGCTTCCTCGAAGACTGGCACGAAACCCATAAAGCGGTAACTGGGCGCATCCGCCTCGACCGGGTAGGCTTCCAGAATGGCCGCCCCGTTCTGGCGGGCGTGGTCCACCGCCGCGGCCAGCAACTGGCGCATCAACCCCTGGCGGCGCAGGCGGCGCGGCACATAGAAGCACGCCAGCGACCAGACGTTCTCGCCCTCCGGCGGGCCGCCCAGCGAGCGATACGTTTCGCGCGGGGCGATGGAGCACCAGGCCGCCGGTTCGTCCCCCAGATAGCCGAGGATGCCGACCGGCACGCCGCTCTGAATCCGCTTCTGCATGGCCGCTTTGCGGCTGGCGGGATCGCGCTGGCGGCGCTCTTCGGGGGTGGTACGCCAGACCATGCACCAGCAGTACTTGGGCGCGCCGGGGCTTTCGAACAGTCTTTCGAAATCCACCCAGCGGTCGGGGGTGACTTCATGGAAGGTGAGTTGAGTCATATTGGTCTCGGCCAAAGTCTCGATTCCAAGAGTGAGCGAACGCATGGTCGCCCAACTTGATCAGGATTTGGCTCAAATCATAACCTGCCATTCAAGCGTCAATAGAACACAGACGCGCCCTCGGGAGCGCGATCGTTCCAACCCCGGCGGGGTTTGGGAGTGTCCAGGTCTGGTGGGGTGGGAGTCGACGCTTTAGCGGAGAGCTCGCCAAACACTCGGCTAAAGCCTCGACTCTGATGCAAAACCCACGCGAAGGGGGACATTGCCCGGGGTTTCGATTTCTTGCACCATTAGACCGTATGTGCTAACATCACGGCGCGCCGGGGCTGACCGGCGTCTGTGGAATTCTACTTCTACTCGCGGAGCGCCTGATGGAAAACAGCATCCTGTATCTCGTAACCGTGCTGATCTGGGGTTCGACATGGCTAGCCATCCGATTCCAGTTGGGGGTGGTCGCGCCGGAACTCTCGATCGCCTACCGGTTCCTTCTCGCCAGCCTGCTGTTGTTCGTGTTCAGCGCCGTCCGGCGGCTGCCGCTGCGGTTTGACCTGCGGGCGCACGGGGCGATGGCCCTGCAGGGATTGTTCCTGTTTTCGCTGAATTACCTGCTGGTGTACCTGGCGACTGGCTACGTGACCAGCGGGCTGGTGGCGGTCATCTTTTCGAGCATCATCATCTTCAACATATTGTTCGGCGCGCTGTTCCTGAAGAACCCCATCCGCCCGGCGGTGGTGGTGGGGGGCGTCATCGGCATCGCCGGGCTGGGCTTCATCTATTGGCCGGAACTGGTCGATTTCGACCTCGGCAGCGGCGAGGCGCTGGGGCTGATGATGGCGACGTTGAGCGCGGCCTCGGCCTCGCTGGGCAATATCCTCTCGGCGCGCAACCAGCGCAACGGCCTGCCCATCGTGCAGACCAACGCCTGGGGGATGATCTATGGCGGCGGGCTGATGCTGGTTATCGCCCTGCTGCGCGGCGCGGAACTGACGCTTGACCCCACGCCGGGTTACATCGGGTCGCTGCTGTATCTTTCGCTCTTCGGTTCGGTCGTCGCTTTCGGCACCTACCTGACGCTGTTAGGGCGCATGGGCGCAGACCGGGCAGCGTACATCACGGTGCTGTTCCCGGTCATCGCGCTGCTGTTGTCGATCGTATATGAAGGGTTGACCCTGAACGTCATCCAGTGGGCGGGGGTGGGGCTGGTGCCGGTGGGCAATTACATCGCTCTGGCAAAGCGCAAGGCGGGGGTGTGAGTAAGTCGTGCCGCGGCTGAACCGGTAGTAGGGACAGGTTGGGATGCTTCGCATCCTTAAACTGGTTCCTACGCAATTCCTACGGCATTCCATCGAGCCGCGTCGAGTCCGGCAATGTGATTCTAGTCTATTTGGTGTTCGGGGTTGTCTTTATCCTTGCCCCAGTTGGCGGGGTTGGCGCGAATGTAAGCCCGCGCGTTGCCCAGTTCGTCTTCATCCCGCAGGATGCGGTCATAGAACGAGCGCTGCCAGAGCGGCGCGCCGGTTTGTCCCATTGCTTCATTGATGCGCCTTGCCGACCAGGTCTTGAACCCGCGGATAATTTCTGATAGGCCGTGCCGTGACTGATCCGGTAGGGACAGGTTTATAAACCTGTCCCTACGGGTGTCCTGCAATTCCTCAACGCTCAAAGCGAAGATTCCATGCAAATGGTTTGGCATGACGACGAATTCATCCACAACCACGTTTGGGTAATGTTGAGGCAATTCCAACCACATCCTGTTGGCGATTTCGCCGGCCGGGTTCAGACGCATCACACCGGCACGTATTTCACCAAAGCGGTTGACCCGATCCTGTGTGACCAGCGTGACAAAATAATACCCGGGGTGGGTATAGTCGTAGCCTTTCAGGCGTGGCGAGGTCTTACGGGTACGGGACATACGGCCATTGTTTGGGGTGGGACAGGGTTAGGATGCCAGGCATACCCCCTGTCCGTACAGATCTATTTTGCACAATATTTTGCATAAATTATGTTATTACATGATATTGTGATTATTCGGGAATTCAAACACCGCCTTCACAATTGGATGATTCTTCTTATCCCCCTGCTCTTTGAGGGCGCGCTTGTATTCCTCCAGCCGGTAGCGGCGGCCCACCAGTCCGCCGAGGTCCACTTTCTCGGCGGCCATCAGGTCGAGCGTCAACTGGAAGGCTCTGTGCGCTTTGCCATTTAACATCTCGGCGTGGTTGTAGCCGATGGCGGCGCGTACCTTGAGTTCCTGCGAGAAGATCGCCGTCCAGTCCAGACCCCTGACCAGCCCCGGCATACCGACCACCATCACGGTGCCGCCGGCGCGCGTCAGGCGCATGGCATCGTCCAGCGCCGCGTCGCCCCCCACGCACTCATACGTCCGGTCCACGCCGCCGACCACCACCCGCTTGCCGATGAGCGGTTTGTACAGTTTCGCCCCTGTGCGTTGGGCTACCTCGGTATACAGATCGCCGCCCAGCAGCACCTCGTCGGCGCCCAGTTTCCGGGCCGCCTCGGCCTGAAAGTCGTATCGGGCGGATACCCATATCCGCGCCCGGCTGCCCAGCGCCCGCAGCGCCGCCAGTTGCACCAGCCCGATGGTGCCCGCGCCCAGAATCAGGATGGTTTCATCATCGGCGGGAAAGTCCATCAGCGCGGCGTGCAGGCCGCAGGCGAACGGCTCGACCATCAGGGCGTTCTCGTCGCTGACGTTTTCCGGCACGGCGTAGACATTAGCCTTGTGAGCGCAGTAGAACGCCGACCACGACCCGCCGGTGTCGCGGCTGCTGCCCATGAAGATGGCAGGGCGCAGGCCGCCTTCCGCGTAATGCTGACACAGGTTGTTCTCGCCGCGCTGGCAGGGTTCGCACCAGTCGGCTTCGGCGTAGCCGCGCGTGGCGCACCACAGGAAGGGGTTGACGACCACCCGCTGGCCGACCGCCCACTCGCCGGCCGCCGCGCCGACCTCAACGATGTCACCGACGTTTTCGTGCCCCATGGTGAACGGCGACTCAGAGAACGGCGAGAAATACGGGCTGGTCTTGAGGCCGATGGTGCTGGTGTCCGTGCCGCAGATGCCCGCCAGCCGGGTGCGAATCTTCACCCATCCCGGGCCGGGCAGTTCGGGCTCCGGCATATCCTTCATTGACGTGCACGACAACCCGCTCCACAAGACCGGATAGTACAGTTTGCTGAGCGCCAGGCCGAGGGCATAGCGCGGGATGGTGAGGTTGAACTGGATGGCTTTCATAAGACCGTCCTGATGTCTGGAAGTCCCGAAGTCGAGAAGCCGGAAGGTCGGGCGATCTCCAGACCTCAAGACTTCGAGACCTCCAGATGGTTTTGTCAGTTGCCTTCTTCGATGTCCTTGCGGGCGATGGCGAGGAAGTCGTCCAGGCTCATCGCGCCGGGGTTGTCGCCATTCCGCAGGCGCAGGGCGACCTGGCCGGCTTCCATCTCGGCATCGCCCACCACCAGCATGTAGGGTACCTTCTGTTTCTGGGCATCGCGGATCTTGGCGTTCATGCGGTCGCTGCTGGCATCCACGCGGACGCGCAGGCCCTCGGCGCGCAGTCTGGCGGCCACCTGCCCGGCGTACTCGTTGTGGCGGTCGGCGATGGGGATGACGACGGCCTGCTCGGGAGCCAGCCAGACGGGGAAGGCCCCGGCGAAGTGCTCGATGATGACGCCGAGGAAACGCTCCGTTGTGCCCGTGACGGCACGGTGCAGCACCACCGGCGTGTGTTCCTGGTTGTCCTCGCCGATGTATGCCAGCGCCAGTCGCGCCGGTTGGATGAAGTCCACCTGAATCGTGCTTAACTGCCATTCGCGGCCGAGCACGTCTCGGGCGATGAAGTCGGCCTTGGGGCCGTAGAAGGCGGCCTCCCCGGCGGCCTCGAAGTACTCAACCTGGTTGGCATCCAGGGCGGCGCGCAGGGCGGCTTCGGCCAGGTCCCACTTTTCGGGGTCGTCCACGTACTTGCCGCCTTCGCCGCGCAGCGAGAGGCGCACCTTGTAGTCCGAGAAGCGGTAGCGTTCCAGCACTTCGCGAATCAGTTGCAGGGAGAGCGAAAACTCTTCCTGGATCTGCTCCGGTGTGCAGAACGTGTGGCAGTCATCCTGCGTGAGGGCGCGCACGCGTGTCAGGCCCGAGACCTCGCCGGACTTCTCATAGCGGTAGAGCGTGGCAAATTCCGAGAAGCGCAGCGGCAGTTCGCGGTAGGAATGCCGTCCCATTTCCTTGTAGAGCGTCATGTGGCTGGGGCAGTTCATCGGCTTGAGGCGGAAGGCGACATTCTCATCCACCATTGGCGGGAACATCACATCGGCGTAGTTGTCGTAGTGGCCGGACTTCTTGTACAGGTCTTCCTTCACCAGATGCCCCGTCCAGACGTGCTCGTAACCGTAGCGCGTCTGCGTTTCGCGCACGTAGTCCTCCATCAGGTGGCGCAGCATCTCGCCCTTGGGCGTGAACAGCGGGATGCCGGGGCCGATGTCATCCGAGAAGTAGAACAGGCCGAGGTCCTTGCCCAGTTTGCGGTGGTCGCGCTTTTTGGCTTCCTCGATGCGCCACAGGTGCTCTTCGAGTTCCGGGGCCGTCTTGAAGGCCGTGCCATAGATGCGCGTCAGTTGCGGCTTCTTCTCGTCGCCGCGCCAGTAGGCCCCGGCGATGCTCATCAGTTTGACCGCCGAGGGGTTGATCTGGCCCGTGTTCTCGACATGCGGACCGCGGCACAGGTCTGTGAAGACATCATGCGTGTAGAACGAGATCTCCGGCTTTTCCTTCAGCGGCTCGCCGTATTCGTCGAAGCCGCCCTTCTCCAGCCCTTCGATGAGGTCCAGTTTGAACGGCTGGCCGGCGAACTCCTTTTTGGCTTCCTCCGCCGAGACCACCCGCTTTTCAAACTTGTGTTTGGCGGCGATGATCTGGCGCATGCGCTTTTCGATGGCCGGGAAGTCTTCCGGCGTGAGTTGGCGCGGCAACTGGAAATCGTAGTAGAAGCCGTCTTCGATGGGCGGGCCGATGGCAATCTTCACTTCGCCGGGCTCGAACTGCTCCATCACGGCCTGGGCCATGATGTGGGCGGCCGAGTGGCGGATGCGGTAGAGCTCCGTTTCGGCGTAGGGGATTTCTTTGTGGTCGGACATTCCATAGACTCCGTGAGTAGTTATTCGACATTCGTTAAAGGTCAACGAGGGATGGGTCAACGGGTCAATGCGGCAAACCCCTCGTTGGTGGACGGTTGGGAGGCGCGGCTAGTCAACGGATCCACCAGATGCGGTCCCTGGTGTCTCATTGACCCATACCTCGGTAACCTTTTCAACTGACAAATCATCATAACCTCCAGACAAAACAAAACGCTCACGCCGCTTAGGGCGTGAGCGTCACTCACACGGTTCCACCTAAGTTAGCCCTCCGGGGAGGACCATCTCATTGCGGCCTGTAACGGGGCCAGCCGTTCGCCTTACTGGGCACAGGGCCGTTCGGGGTTCCGCTCGCGGGGGGTGTTCGCCGGTTGCGCCTCAAGGCCGCTTGCAGTCGGTGGCGGGCCTCTCTCTGGGAGGGCGGGGCCGGTTACTCATCCCGGTCAGTGCGTGTTCCTATGCGTCCCATTATACGGCGTCACGGCGGGTTGTCAAGCCGCGGCGAGGAACTCAACGACCTGGCGGTGAACGTCTTCATCCTCCAGGGCGCGGCGGTGGCCCAGGCCGTGGGTGGCGACCAGGCGGGCGGCGGGCCAGGCGCGCTGGATGGCCACGCTGCTGATAAAGGGAGTGATCTCGTCGTCGCGGTCGTGGATGAGCAGGGCGGGGATGGCGACGCCGGGCAACTGGATGTCCAGCGCGGTCTGGTCCCACACCTCCGTGCCAAACTCCGCTTCCACGCTGCGCAGGATGTACTCGCGGATTTTCGGGGTCAGGCCATTCATCTGGACGAAGGCTTCGAGGGCATCGGAAAGCCTGCGCAGGGCGCCAAAGAACACCAGCCGGTCGGTTGTAAGCCCCTGCTGGAGGGCGATGGTTGCCACCAGCGTGCCAAACGAGTGGGCGATGACGGCGTAGGGCCGGCCGACCTCGGCGACGACGGCCAGCAACGCCGCGGCGCTCTCGAAGCCGTGGGTCTGCTCGCCGGGGGTCTCGCCGTGGGCGGGGGCATCAAAGGCAACGACGCGATACCCTGCCGCCAGCAGCGGCGCGACGAAGCCGGTCATCTGGCCGCGGTGGCCGCCCCAGCCATGCACCAGCAGAGCCAGCGGGCCCGCCTGGCCCCACTGCGAGACAGCAACGTCCACTGCGCCGAACCGCACAGTGAAATTGCGGGCTTCGGCAAGCGCCTGGGCGTTGCGCTCGGTCAGCCGCAGCCTGGGCGGGGTGAACCAGGACGCCAGGGCTTCATCCGGGGTCAGTGTGTGTGTTGGAACGGTCATTGTCACTCTCCTTTACTTACTACTCAGTAAGTTCATCGGCCAAAAAAAGAGACGGAAGATTCAGCGCAGGCTGGCGCGAATCTGCTGGATGGCCTGCTCCAGGTTATCGGGGGCGGTGACGCGGGCGATCTGCACCGCGCCTTGCAACGCGCTCATGATCAGGACCGCCCGGCCGGCGGCGCGGCCTTCGTAGCGAAAATCGCCCGCCTGCCGACCGGCCTCAAGGACTTCTTCAAGCCAGGCGAGCATCTCGAGGTTGAGCCGCTGCGCCTGGGACTGGACGGCCTCCGGGAGGGCGTCGAAACTGCTTTCCAGAGCGCCGAGGTAGCACACGCGCGTACCGCCCTGCGAATAGCGTTCGTAGATGCTGCAAAACCAGTCCAGTTTGCCCCAGGCATCCAGGTCGCGGATGGCTTTGAGGCCGGTCCACTTGAGGAAGCGGCGGCGCTCGCGTTCGACCAGCGCCTCGCCGAGGTTTTCCTTGGTCGGGAAGTGGTAGTGGATGGCGGCGTTGCGCACCCCCAGCGCGCCGGCGATGGGGGTGTAGGAAAAGCCGGTGTAGCCCTTCTCGCGCAGCAGGTCCTGGGCCAGATCCATGATGCGTGCCCGTGTATTGGTTTCGCTCATCACGGATCTAGTTTACTTAGTAGTTAGTAAGTTGTCAAGGCGTATAAAACATCCCCTTCGCAACTATGGGTTGTGTCAGTCAGTGTGGTACTTGAAAGAAACTTTTAGTTTGGTGCGGTATTGGGCGACCTTGCCGTCCTCGATCTGCATATCCAGTTGCACCACCTCGGCAATGCGCAGGTCTTTCAGGCTCTTGGAGGCGGTGGCGACGGCCGCGGCGGCGGCCTTTTCCCACGATTCGGTGCTGGTGCCGACCAGCTCGATGACCTTATACACGCTCTCCGTCATGGGGTTCTCCTTTTGTGGGTGGCGAGTATTTCCAAAAGTATAGCATGTGTCTCATGCGCGGCGTCATTCTTCGTTGCGAGGGGTGCAAGTCTCGAGCGCCTGCAAATCGATTTTGCAACGGAGGCACATAGGCGTAGCTGAATTTTGAAGAATGTATGAACATGCGGATTTCTTGCGCCGGCCATGCGTAGTAGTAGTAGTAGGGACAGGTTTATGAACCTGTCCCTACGCTCGATAACCGGAGTCCCGGAAAACGGTGAAATCAGCATTGCGCCAGGCGACTTCGTGAAGACCATTTCAAACGGCATCGAAGTAGCGCGCCAGTTCGGCTTTGAGGGCGTCGAGCGACTCAATCACGAACAAGGTCGAGTTGAACGAGTAGATGGCTTTATCATGCCGGAGGACGTTCTCCAGCGTGAACGGCAGCAATGGCACGCCGCCGCTGACGACGTTGTGAATCTCGCCGAAGGACGAGATCAGCCCGGCGCCGAAGACCTTGATCTCGCCATCCTCGCGAATCAAACCGAACTCAGTGCTGAACCATGCCAGGCGCTTGATGTCTTCGCGCCGGGCATCGTCGGCGCGCAGGAAGGCCGGGGCGAACATTTCCTGCAGAGCAGTGTAGTCCGGCAGCGCCATGAACGGCAGGTGGCCGAAAATGTCGTGGAACATATCCGGTTCGGGGGTGAAATCCAGTTCCTCCCAGGACCGCATGTAGTCGGTGATGAGGAACTGGCGGCGGGCGAAGTGGTGGTACCACGGCACGGCATCCGAGTAGCGCACGGTGGTGCGCACGGCGCGCCAGCCGGTGGGCGGGGTGATGCGGGCGTTCAGTTCTGCCAGGGTGGGGATGCGGTCGGCGGGTAAGCCGAGCACGTCGAGCCCTTCCTGGTAGGCGCGGCAGGCGTAGCGCTGCACGTTGGGCAACTGGCGGGCGTAGAGCGCGGCCCACACCTCGTGCAGCTCGGGCGCAAAGGTTTCGGCTTTGCGCCGCCGTGGCTGGGGGATCGGGGATGCTTCCATCGTCTGCCTCCTGGGCATGAAAATAAAAAGCCACAGGCCGGGGGTGCGCCTGTGGCAATTCAACAAAGGGGATGGGTGCTGCTAGGGGGTGTTTCCTTCGTCAGGCAAACCGAAACCGGCCGTGTGGGTCACGGCATAATAATAGGGGCGATACAGGTTGCGGGGGTTGCGCTTTGCCATCGTGGGGCGATTGTAGCAAGGGGCGGCGGCTGAGTCAAGCGCGACTCCGCGCCGGGACTATAATTCGGGCGTGAAAACCACGCGTTATTGGCGTATCCTCCTCTTCTTCGCGAACGTGATCCTGAGGCTGGCCTGGTGGGAACTGCTGCTGGCGCGGCTGGGGTTTGGCCGGCTGGCAAAACGCAACCGCCCGGCCCGGCTGCGAAACATCGCCCGCGCCTACCACGACCTGGCCGTGCGCATGGGCGGGGTGCTGATCAAGTTGGGGCAGTTCCTCTCCGCCCGGGCGGACGTGCTGCCGCCGGAGATCACCGACGAGCTTTCCGGCCTGCAGGACGAGGTGCCCGCCGAAGACTTCGAGCGCATCCGCGCCCAGGCCGAAGCCGAACTGGGCGCGCCGCTGGCCGTGCGCTACGCCGACTTCGACCCCGCGCCGCTGGCGGCGGCGTCGCTGGGCCAGGTGCACCGGGCGCGGCTGGTCGCGGCGCCGGACGCCGGGCTGAACAAGTCCCTCGATGTCGTGGTCAAGATCCAGCGCCCGGGTATTGAAGGAATCCTGGCGACCGACCTGGCGGCGCTGGCCACGGTGAGCCGCTGGCTGATGCGCTACCGCCCGATCCGCCGCCGAGTGAACGTGCCGGCGCTGCTGGGCGAACTGGCGCGCACGCTTTACGAAGAAATCGACTACCTGGCCGAAGGGCGCAATGCTGAGACCTTTGCCGCCAATTTCAGGGAGCGACCCGAGATACGCGTGCCGCGCGTGCTGTGGAGCCACACCACCCAGCGAGTGCTGACACTCGAAGACGTGTTTGCGATCAAGATCAACGATTACGCCGCCATCGACGCCGCGGGCATTGACCGCGCGGCGGTGGCGGGGCGAGTGTTTGACATCTACATGCAGCAGATCTTCGAGGATGGCTTCTTCCACGCCGACCCGCACCCCGGCAACCTGTTCATCCAGCCGTTGCCGCCCACTGAGAGCGACCCGCACCCCTGGACGCTGACGCTGGTGGATTTCGGCATGGTGGGTCACGTGCAGCCGGGGGCGCGCGAGGGCCTGCGCGAGATCGCCATCGGCATCGCCAGGCGCGACCATGACCGGCTGGTGAAGGGTTATCAGACCCTGAACGTATTGCTGCCGGGCGCAGACCTTGAACTGCTGAAGAAGGCCGAGGACAAGGTCTTCAACGTGTTCTGGGGCAAGAGTATGGACGAATTGCGCCAGATCGGCTTTGAGGAGATGCACACGCTGGCCGTCGAATTCCGCGAACTGCTGTTTGACATGCCGTTCCAGGTGCCCAAGGACCTGATCTTCCTGTTCAAAACGGTGGCGACGCTATCCGGCCTGTGCACCGGCCTGGCGCCCACGTTCAATTTCTGGGACCATCTGGCGCCGTATGCCAAGAAGCTGCTGGCAACCGAGGCCGGCGGCGATTTCAACTACTGGCTGGGGCAGATCGGCGACTATGCCAAAGTGCTCGTGGCGCTGCCCGGCCAGGCGGCGCGGGTCCTTGCGCAGGCGGAGCGCGGCGACCTGGAGGTGAACGTGCCGGAGGTGGCGCGCCAACTGGGCCGGCTGGAACGGGCTTTGCGGCGTGTGGCGACGGCGCTGGTCTTCCTCGGACTGTTATTCAGCGGTGTTCAGTTGTATTCGAATCGCGAAACGGAATTCGCGGCCGTCCTGCTGGGCGGCGCGCTGCTCGCCCTGGTCGTCCTGATCTTCCCCCGACCGCACCGGAACTGACCTTTCTATCCGGCGCTCTCGATGCTCTCGATGGCGTGGTTGATGAATTCGCGCGCCGCCAGCAGCATTTCTTTGCGCGCGGCGCGGTGATGTTGGACGAATTCCGGCGGCATCAACGCTTCAAAGCCTTTGCGCATCTCGTGGCGGGCGGCGCGCAGATGGGCACGCGTTTCTTCCGGCAGCACATGGCCGAATGTGCGGGGCTGTTCTTTTTTCTCAGGCATTGTGTTGGTCCTTTCCAGAAACCTCTCATCTTCGATTATTCCACCGGGCAGGAAGAGTGTCAAGCGGAAACCGCGCCCTCACAGCCGAATCTCCATCAGCGGAATCATCAGGCCGGGGACGATGTGCGACGGCGTGGGGCCGATGACCGTCGCGCCGAGATGCTCGTAGAAGCCGCGCGCGTTGGGGTCGGATTCCCAGCGCATGACGGTGAAGCCCTGCTGGCGGGCGTGAGCGCAGACATGCCCCCACAGGGCGCGGCCAACCCCCTGTCCGATGAACTCCGGCTCGATGAACAGGTCTTCCAGCCAAGCGTGGTCGCGGCGGTTTTCCAGACTGGCAAAGCCGGCTACCCGCCCGCCGACCTCGGCCACAAACACAGCGTCTTCGGCGATGCCGCGCTCGCTGACGGTCATCACCCGCCGCACGACTCCCATCACCTCTTCGCTGTAGCCCCAGTGGGCCTTGGAGCGGTGCAAAAGGGACTGCAGGGCGGGGGCTTCGCCTGCGCGGGCGCGGCGGATGTTGACAGCGGGCATGGGCGGGATTATAACCAGCCAATTCAAGGAGGATGAGGATGCAGCCTGCGAACAGCACTCCTGCATTGCTGGCCGGCGTGGCCGCCGGCGAGATCGGGCTTTTGGTATTTCTGACGATTCACCACTTCACCATCAAACCGATCTGGTTCATCCTGCTGCCGGGCGCGGCCATCGCCGCGGTGAGCGGTGCGGCGGTGGGCTGGGCGTTTCACGTTCTGCGGCCGGCACTTCCGCAAAACATCTGGCTGGCGTCGTTGTTGCTGGCGGGGCTGCTCACGCTCACCCAGGTTCCCGGCTTCGCGCTCGGCTATCTGCGCGAGCCGCTGATCGACATGACCACCGCGAGCATCCTGCCCGGCAAGGGGCAGGATGCGTTCACGGCGTTCTTTCTGGAACTGTTCCTGACAGCGGCGCTGGTGGGCGGGCTGATCGGCTGGTGGCTGAGCCATGATCGAGGCTCAGTCGTTGCGCTGGCTGCGGCTGCCGTCCTGTTTGCCATTGGCCCTGGTCACAATATCCCGTTCTTCGCCGGAACCTCCGGAGCGGGCAAGATGTGGATGGTAATGGGAGCATTCATCCTGGCGGCGGCGCTGGCTTTTCCGGCAGCGTTGACTCTTTTCACTCGACTGGACAACTGATACGGAACAACAGGGGTTAGCGTTTCTTCTTCCACACCCCGGCGTATTTCCTGCGGTTCTTGGGGTCGGTTTCGAGTTCAATCCATGCCAGCGCGCTGGCCATAATCTTCTCATCGGCTACGGCATTGTAAAGATTTCGCATTGTCACGTGGATGTCATAGCGAGTGAGCGGTCCGTTCTTTTCCTTGGCGCATTCGTCGTAGCGAGTCTTGAGGCCTTTGAGCAACAGGGCGCGCTGTTCCTCCCCGGCCAGCCCCACGCGCCAGATGGATTGCATGGTGTGACGGGCGGTGACGAAGCGTTCATCGCGGGTGACGTTCAACAGAGTTTTGAAATCCTTTAGGATGCGCCTGTCCGGGTCGCTGATGGCGAGGCGGGAGAGCAGTTGTCCGGCGATGGCGCGGTTGTGGTTGTCGGCGTGGGTGAGGTTGACCACGACCTCATCCCAGATCGCATAGGCCCAGTCCACCGGCCTCTCGGCGGCCTGCATCACGAAGGCATAGGCCGCATTCTGGGCCGCGCGGTCGGTGGTCCACAGGTTATCCAGATGTGTTTGCAGGGTCTTGTCCATCGCGGTCTCCTCCTTCAATAGGGGATGATTGTACCCGCCGCCCAATGTTATAAACCCTGCCTGCCAGCGAATGTCAAACGCGCCTTGCGCGCTAGCAAACCGAGCACCAGCGAGGTTCTCTTAAACAATCAAACCGCCTTCAGCGGTTTGATTATCAGTGGGCGGGATAGGGCTCGAACCTACGACCTTTGCGATGTCAACGCAATGCTCTAACCAACTGAGCTACCCGCCCGCGTCTATTGCAAGGCTGGGATTATACCCGCACGATCCCCGATGCGCAAGGCGCGTGAAAGCAATGAATCGGTACTCAGGAATTAGGTATTAGGAATCGGGAATCCGAGTATCGGGGACAAGGAAATGCAGGAGGCCGAATGCCTGATTACCCGTTCCCTGATTGCTCCTTCCACTCGGCCAGCATCACCAGCGCGTAAAGGCGTTTGCCGTGGTCGGCGCGGCCGCGCTGGTGGTCTTCGAGCAGGCGGGCGACGGCAGCAGGGTCGAACCAGCCGGAGAGCGGGCCGTGCGGGTCGAGCAGGCGCTGGCTGGCCCAGGCGTGCAGCGGGCCGCGCAGCCAGGCCCCCACGGGGATGCCGAAGCCCTGCTTGCCGCGCTTGAGAATCTCGGGCGGGAGCAGGTCTTTGAAGGTCTGGCGCAGAATCCATTTGCCGGTGCGACCGCGCAGCTTATATTTCTGCGGCAGGCGGGCGGCCCAGGCGGCCAGTTCGTGGTCGAGGAACGGCGAACGGCCTTCCAGCGAGGCGGCCATCGTCATGCGGTCGGCCTTGACCAGCAGGTCGCCGGGCAGGTAGGTGGCGTTGTCGGCGTAGAGGGTGCGGTCGAGGTAGCGGTGGGCGGGCGCGTTTTGCCATGCATCCGCCTGCAGGCGCTCAGCGCGGCGCATGTCCAGCGCCTGCCGCTCCTCGGCGTTCCACAGTTCTGCTTTCTGCGTCGGGGAGAAATACGACCCCCAGCGCAACAGGCTGGCGCGCCGGTCGGTGAGGGCCAGCGCCTCCAGCCGCTTGAGGCCGTTGATGAGGCTGCCGCCCACAGGCCGGTCGGCGCGGTCAGGTATACGGCGCAACGCGGCGGGCAGGATACGGCGGGTGAGAGCGCCGGGGAGTTTCAGATAGGCGTCCGCCCACGGGTCGAGCCAGTAACGCCAGTAGCCGGCGAAGGCTTCGTCGCCGCCGTCGCCGTTGAGCGCCACGGTTACGTGTTCGCGGGTCAACTGGGAGAGGCGCAGCAGGGGCAGCGCAGAGGGATCGGCGAACGGTTCGCCGACATGGCGAGTCACCTCGGCCAGCGTGGCCGGGATGTCATTGAACGTCAGGGTGAATTCGTGATGGTCGGTGGAATATTTCTCCGCCACGCGGCGGGCGTGCGGCAGTTCGGAGAATTTCTCTTCCTCGAAGCCGGCTGAAAAGGTCTTCACCGGCTTACCCATCATCCCGGCCATCAGGGCGACGATGATGCTGCTATCGATGCCGCCGCTGAGGTGTGCGCCCAGCGGCACCTCGCTGAGCAGGCGCATGTGCACCGCGTCGGCCAGCAACCGGCGCAGTTCGGCCATCAGGTCCGGCAGGGGGGCGGTGTGCTTCGGCTCGTAGGCGAGGTCCCAATAGCGCTCGATGCGCAGGTCGCCGGCCTGCCAGGTCAGGCGGTGGGCGGCGGGCAGTTTGAAGACGCCGTGGTAAGGCGTGGAGGGTTCGGGGATGTATTGCAGGCTGAGGTAGTCGTCGATGGCCTGCACGTCGACTTCGGGGCGGCGCGGCAGGGCGGCCAGCAAGGCAGGCAGTTCGGAGGCGAAGTACAGCGTGCCCTCCTGCACGGCGTAGTAGAAGGGCTTTTTGCCCAGCCGGTCGCGCGCCGCCAGCAGTCGCCCGCGCTTTTCGTCCCACAGGGCAAAAGCGAACATGCCGCGCAGGCGCGTCATGCAGTCGTCGCCGTGGTCTTCGTACAGGTGCAGGATGCACTCGGTGTCGGTGCGGGTGCGGAAGACATGGCCGCGGCCTTCGAGTTCCTTGTGCATGTCGGGGAAGTTGTAGCACTCGCCGTTGTAGACGACCCACAGCGTTTCGTCTTCGTTGGCGATGGGCTGGTCGCCGCCGGCCACATCGATGATGGCGAGGCGGCGCATGGCGAGGCCCACGCCGGGGCGGATGTGGAAACCGTCGCCGTCGGGGCCGCGATGGGCGATGCAGGCGTTCATCGCCCGCAGGGCGGGTTCATTGATCGGCGCGCGACTGGTGGTCGCCAGGCCGCAGATGCCGCACATCAGCCGCGCCCCTCAACCGCTTCGCGCCCCAGGTCGAGGTAGGCTTCGGCGACGCGTTCGAGCGTGTATTCGGCCTGGACGCGCGCCAGAGCCGCGGCGCCCATCGCCCGGCGGCGGTCGGCATCCGGAATCAGCCCGGCGAGGGCGGCCTGCAACGCGGCCACATCATTCGGCGGCACCAGCAGGCCGGTCTGGCCATCCAGCACCAGTTCCTCGTTGCCGGCAATGCGGGTGGCCACCGCCGGCAGGCCGGCGGCCATGGCCTCGAGCAGGGCGTTGGGCATGCCTTCGTCCCGTGAGGGGTAGACGAACAGGTTGGCGCGCTGGAGGTGCTCGCGCACTTCCTGGCGCGACTGCCAGCCGGGGAAGCGGGCGCGTTCGGCATAGCCGAATTCGGCCGCCATGCGTTGCAGGTCGGCGAGGCGCGGCCCGTCGCCCACGACCATCAGCCGCCAGTCGAGGCGCTTGAGGTCCGCCAGCGCCTTGAAGAGCAGGTCGAGGCCCTTCTGGTAGACCACCCGGCCGGTGAAGACCAGTTCGGCGGCGCGCCAGTCGCGCTGGACGGACGGATAATCAGCCGCGCTGACACCATTGGGGATGACGGCCACATCCTGGCGTGGCTCGAAGGCGACGGCGAGCGCGCGCAAGCCCTGGCTGTTGGCGACCACCGCGGCGGCGTGGCGCCATACGAAGCGGATGAGCGGCGCGCCCATGCGGTGAAAATTCTTGAAATCATACGGGCGGAAGCCGGGCACGTCGCCGCCGCGCAGGGAGACGATGTAGGGCACTTTGTAAATGGCCTTCATCAGCCAGGCCGCCGGGCCGCTGGGGATGCCGAAGTAGGCGATGGTGAAATCCGGGCAGCCGAGGCGGACAATGTACAGGCACGCCAGCGCCATGAAGGCCACCTGCTCGAGCGCGTCGGAGCGGTCAGCGCGGCGGCGGAACGGGACGCGGCGCAGCACGTTGACGCCGTCCTCTTTGCGGTCGCGGGGCAGGCCGCGGAAGCGGGCGGTCAGGACCGTGACCAGGTGGCCCTGGGCGGCCAGGGTGCGCGCCAGATGGGCGCTGGCGGTGCCGGCCCCGCCGCCCACCGGCGGATATTCGCTGTTAAGGATCAGGATGCGCATGGAAGACGTCGCAGCGGAGTTGGGCGCGCGGTTTGAGGACTTGCACGCCGACCTCGCCGTAGGTTTTCTCGATGTAGTAGGCGCACAGCACCGGTTCGATGATGCGCTGCACCCAGGCGTTGTTCTCCTCGGCCAGCGAATCAACCTCTTCGCTTTTGATGCGCCGGAAGAGCGGGTCGCTGAAGATGAGGGCGAAACGCTGCTCGGCCAGGTCGGTGTAGAACTGGCGCAGGTACGCCTCGTTATTGGAAATCGCCATTTCCATCAGGAAGATCTGTTCGTATTCCGGCACCAGCCGTACGTCGGTTGCGAGCATGTCGAAGGTGAGCAGTTGGCGCTGGGAGATGAGCAGCACCTCGTCGCCGTTCGCCGCCGCTATCTGCGTCAGGGCGTCGATCTCGGCGACCGTCTCCCAGGCGCGGGCGTGGTCGCGGAGGGGCCACTGGCCGCCCGTCAGCGCGCCCAGCGCGACCGGGACGGCCACGATGGCCGCCAGCAGCCCGGCGGGCAGGGCGAGACGCGCCGGCTGGGCATCCGGTTCAGCGGCCGAGCGGCCCAGCAGGATGGCCGCCGCGCCCGTCATGAGCAGGACCATGAAGGCGTCCAGGTTGTGCAGGTTGGTGCCGCCGCCGATCTTGACGCTCACCACCAGCCCGCCGCCGAAGAGGACCAGCAGGATGGAGCCCAGCCCCAGCCGGCGGATGGCGTGCCAGGCGCGGCCCTGCCGGCGTATGGCCCAGATGGCGGCGACGAGCAACGGCAGCGAGACGAGCAGGATGCCGGGCAGGATGCCGAGCGGGAACGATGGACTGGGCCACAGGCGATTCCACAAAAGATCGGAGGTGAAGGCCGAGCCGAACTGCTCCACGTCGGCGTTGCCGGATAGCGAGATATATCCCGCATAAGCGGCCAGGGCGGAGGCCATGCCCAGGGCGAAATACGAGAAAGAACGCCAGAAATAGCGCCAGGGGATTCCGCGGCGCTGGCCTGTCGGTGCCTCCACGTACATCAAGCTGGCGGCCAGCAGACCGGGAACGGGCGTCCAGTTGATGCGGCTGACGCCCGCCCAGAGCGAGGCCAGCGCCACCACTGCCAGCGAGCGGCCGTAGCGGCGCGGGTCGAAGCCCCACAGCACGATAATGACGGCGGGCAACAGGTTGTAGAACACCGCGCCCTGCATCATGAACAGGAAGGCCCAGGCGGCCAGCATCAGCCCCAGCGCCCGGCTGGAAAGGCGCAGGCGGCGCGCCAGCAGGGCGGCGGTCAGGCCGGTGAGCGACCACCAGAGGAATACCTGCCAGGCGCGGTGCGCCCAGAGCGGCAGGTCGGGAACTATGAACGGCAGGGCCTGGAGCATGTAGCGGCTGGGGTGGGTGACCGAAAGCGGCAGGTCCAGCCCGTAGATGCGCTCGCTGAAGTACAACGAGGCCTGGTAGTAGCGGCTGACCTCTGACCAGCCCAGCGAGAGCGGGTAGGCGCTAACCTCCGGCAGGAAGACGGCAACGCGCTGGGCCAGCGCCAGCAGCACAGCCGAGGCCAGCAGGGCGTGCAACGGTTCCAGTCCGCGCCGCCACGCCTTGAGCAGGGCCGCGCCCGCCAGGGCGAACAGCCAGAAGACCCACAGGCGCGGCATGGGGTACTCCAGGTACAGACCGTACTCGCTGAAGACCAGCCAGGGGAAGCCGACGAGCAGGGCGGCGAAGCCAATGAGGTTGGCAGCCTTGAGGCGAGAAAGAAGCTCCAGCACGGCGCGCAGTCCGGCCAGCAGACTCACCCCCAGCCGGGTGAAGGTGAGCGGCAGCAGGACGGCGTTGGCCGCCAGCAGGCCGATGAGCGCCACGCGCAGCAGGCGCAGTTTGGCCGAAACGCTGAAATAGTCCAGGGCGGTCATCTGGGCCTGGAAGGAGAGTAACGCCAGGACCCCAAGCACGAGGTTGACGGCCAGCAGAGCGGTCAGGAAATGGGCAGCCGCAACACGCCGGAACGGGAGCATACGGCCTCCTATTCGGCGGCCGGTTTCACGGCCTCGAACACGTTCAGGAAACACCAGCCCGGCACGCCCGCCAACGCGTTGTACAACCGGTGCAGCCCGACGACCTTTGACGGGATGAAGTACGTGAGGGCTGAAATGAGCGGGAAGGTCGGGAACATCCCCTTGCGGCGGCGGATCTCGAACCCGGCCGCCCGCAGCAGGGCGACGTATTCCCCGGCCGGGCGGTCGCCGATGTGGCGGTCGATGGTGGAGGTGCGCAGCAGTTTGCCGAGGAACAGGAAAGTGAAGCGCGAGGCGAAGTGCGCCAGGTTGGGCACCGAGACCAGCAACTGGCCGCCGGGCTTGAGGATGCGGAACATCTGCGCAAGGGCGATTTCCTGCTGGTGGAAGTGCATGTGCTCGATGACGTCCAGGCAGGTGACGATGTCGAAACTGGCGTCCGGGTACTGGAGGTCGAGAATATCACCGTGCACCACCACTTCGGACTGGTAGTTGATGTCCAGGCCGATGATGTCCAGCCCGAGTTCCTCCTGGCAGCGCCGCACCAGTACGCCCTCGCCCGCGCCCAGGTCAATGACTTTTCTCCCCTGGGCGTGGCGCGCCAGGAAGTTCCGGGCGTGGTCCATCTTGGCCAGATAGACCGGCAGATACGGCCAGTTGGGGTTGAGGTGAATGTGGTAGTCGCCCTTTTCCTGGTATTCGCCGGCGCGCAGCGGCGCCGGGTCGGCGTCCAGGTATTTGGCGCGCTTGGGTTTAAGTTTCACGGAGACCCTCAAGGACGGATTTGGCGCGGTCGAGCGTGGGCAGCAACTGGCCGACGAACAGCGCGCCCGGCAGACTGGCGAGCGTGACCAGCACGCGGAAGACCAGGCCCATCACCAGGGCGCTGTGGTCGCTCACCCCGCCGAAGGCGGCGAAGATGTAGGCGATCGACAGTTCCTGGACGCCCAGGCCGTTGATCGAAATCGGAATCTGGGTGATGAAGTACACCAGGCTCCACAGGCTGGCGATGAGGAAGTAGGGCATGCGGTCGTTCAGGCCGTCTAGCAGGAGCCACATGGCGGCGAACCAGACCGCCATGTGCAGGGCGGTGAAGAACAGCGAGGCCAGGAGGAATTGCGGGCGGCGCAGCCAGGTGCGGGCGATGTCGCCCAGCCGCCGCAGGGCGTAGGCCGCGTTGCGTTTGAGTTTCCCGGGCAGGGACAGCGCCAGCCCGGCCGAGTGACCTGCGCCCAGCAGGCCGCCGGCCATCACGCGGGCCGCGCCGAAGGGTGCAAAAACAGCCATGCCGGCCATGCCCACCAGGCGGTCCATCACCAGCGAGGCGGCTGCCAGCGCCGCGCCGTGCCCGCGGGCGATCACCCCGCCCAGCCGCACTACGTCGCCGCCGATGGTGGTGGGCAGAAAGTTGGCGGCAAACAGCCCGGCGAAGGTGATACGGGCGCTCTCCGGGAAGCGAATCCCGGCAGCGGCCCCGCGCAGCAGCATGTGCCAGCGGGCGGAAACGAACAGCCGCGAAGCCATCACCAGCCCGAACGCGCCCCAGAAGCGGGCGGCGTCCATCTCGCTCAGGGCGCGGGTGATGTCGCTCCACTGGCGGGCCAGCAGCCAGGCCATCAGGCCCAGCGCAATCAGCGTGCCGAGGGCGCGCAGCGCCTGCCCGGCGGTGAGCCGCTTGGCGGGGGACTTCATGCTTTGCTGCCCGGCTCCTCGCCGTGGATAACATAGCGCACGGTGTAGATCGGCTTGGCCTGCGATTCGTGGTAGGTGCGCACGACGATCTCGGCGATCAACCCCAGCAAGATGGACTGCGCCCCCAGCACGGTCAGCATGATGCTCAGCAGGAAGATAGGCGACGTGGTGGTTACCGCCCCGAACAGGAACTTGCGGTAGGCGAGGTAAAGAAAGCCCGCGCCGGAGATGCTCATCAGCCCCAGGCCGAAGCCGCCAAACAGGTAGATGGGCTTGTTGACGTAGCCGCTGAGGAACTTGACGGTGAACAGGTCCAGCACGACCTTGATGGTGCGGTTGAGGCCGTAGTTGGTCTTGCCGAAACGGCGCGGGTGGTGGCGCACCACGACTTCCGTGACGCGCGCCCCGACATAGCCGGCGTAGGCCGGGATGAAGCGGTGCATCTCGCCATAGAGCCGGAAGCCGGTGAGCACCTCGCGGCGGTAGGCTTTGAGCGTGCAGCCGTAGTCGTGCAGGTGCACACCGGTGACCTGCGAGATCAGCCAGTTGGCAGCGCGCGAGGGAAGGGTGCGGGTGATGAAGGCGTCCTGGCGCGCTTTGCGCCAGCCGCTCACCAGGTCGTAGCCCTCAGCGATCTTGTCGAGCAGCATGGGGATGTCGGCCGGGTCGTTTTGCAGGTCGCTGTCCATCAGCACGATGATGTCGCCGCAGGCGTAATCGATGCCGGCCGAGATGGCGGCGGTCTGCCCGAAGTTACGGCGCAGGGCCACCACGCGGGTGTGCTGGGGGTCCTGCCCGGCGAGAATCTCAAGCGCCTGGAGGCTGCCGTCGCGGCTGCCGTCGTCCACGTAGACCACTTCCCAGGTGGTCGGGTAGGAATTGAGGGCTTCACGCAGGCCCTTGTGCAATGTGGGCAGGCACTGGACTTCGTTGTAGACCGGGATGACGACCGAGACCTGCACGGCGCTGTCGGAGCGCAATGGCGGAATCAGGCCGGAATGGACGATTTCCTTCTTTGAGATCACGATTCAGGTCCTCGAAACGCGCAACCTTGAACTATTGCGGCGCAAAGTATCCCACAGTCTACAGAAATCCGGGTTTCCGAATATCTGTTTGCGTCACCCCTTGCCTTGTGAAACTGTCGCGTTGGCAATAGCACAGGGATTCTGCCAGCGCCGTCCTCCCCATGGAAAGGGACTGGCGGCCGATTCTTTTAAGACGTCTGGAAGAGGCTTTTCCTTGCTCATTGGGTCAATTGGCGAAGAATAGGTTCCATCTGGCGAACACCCACAGTAAAGTGCCCGTGTCCTTCCAAGACATGAAGAGTTGCCCCGGGAACCTGCCCGGCCAGATATTTTCCCATCACAAGTGGTACGTTCCTGTCTTGTGTGCCATACCAAAAATCTGAAGGCACGGTGATTTCGCACAACGGGAAATCCCATTTCCGCGCGGCCAACCCGCTTTCAAGAGTTAAGGCCCGCGGCCCCTGTATGAGAGAATGCGCAAACGTCTTTAGAAACGCATCCTCAATCCGGGGCTCTTCCAGCAATTGCTGGTCCGGTTCCGGGAGAGTGGTGACGACCTGCTGGATCACCTTATCGGGGTCATCAATGAGGCCCCGCTGCATCTGCGCGTATAACCAATTTACCGGGCCCGGCAGCCATCGAGCCAGCCGAAAAACATGCTTGCCCGGACCCATACCCCGAGTCAACGATGGGATGAGAGGACCTACCCCGCTCACAATAGCCTGGCGGATCACACGCTCCGGCATGGCATGAGCAACAGCCAACGCGTACGGCCCGCCCATGGATAGACCGACGAGGAAGAACCTGGAGACGCCCAAAGCGTCAACCAAAACGCGTACATCATTCGCCCAATCTTTAATGCGACGGCCCGGCTGAAATGAGGAATCGCCAATTCCAGGTCGGTCCGGGGCCAGCACCCGCAGACCCAGCCTTGCGGCCAACGTATTGTCGGGATCCGCCAGGAACCAGTCCAGGCGAGAGCCGGGCGAACCATGACAATAAAGCACGGGGCGCCCTGAAGGGTCGCCGTACTCTGAAACGCCTAACGTGCGACCGTCGGGCATCAGGATTCTCATGGGGTCAGCAGCCAATCCAGCCTCCAGATCAAGATATCGCTCAAAGAAAATCCCGGTACTCCATAGCGCATTCTCTTCAGTAGCCAAGCGCTGTAACACGCGACTATCTGCGATTGCGGGAGTACGGGAGAATGCTCAGATTATATCCTACGCGTCATGATCAAGAACTTGCGTCAGGGGCGGCTGAGGTTAGCGTAAACCAGTAGCGGTCCTTCGGAGCCGCAGGCATCCTGGGCGGGCAATTGGCCGATCAACTGCCAGTGGTCGGGAATCGCATCGATCTTGTTGTTGGTGCGGGTGAGGAGGAGGATGTCGGCGTTCTCCAGCCAGCGATCGCGCAGCGTGGGCGACCAGAAGCCGTAGCGTTCCAGTTCCTCGTCGTCGCCTGCCAGCCGGAAACTGTACGAACCGTTGACCTGCGAGGGGTAGGTCTCAGCCCAGTCGAGGATGTAGAGCAGCGGCGCGGCGGACTTGAAGCCGCCCCAGAACACCAGCGCGCCTTCCGGCACCAGCGCGCGCAGCCCGGCGCCAATCTCCTCCTGGGCGGCCAGCACGTCGCCGCAGCGCTGGACGGGGTAGTCCAGCCCCATCAGTGGGGTGGGCGAGAGGACAAGCGCAAAGCCAAAGAGCGCGGCCATCAGCGCCTGGCCGTAGGGCCGCGGGGCCAACCCGCGGCGCGCCAGCCCCCAGCGAACGAGCGCCACGAGCGCCAGCAATGCCAGGGCGATGAGCAGGCCGATGACCGCCGGGCCGTACTGGCGGGCGAAGGGCATCAGGAAATCGAGGGTGGTCTTGTCGGTCAGGCCGTAGGTATCGCGGGCCCAGAAGAAGGCGCGCTGGAAGCCGGAGGCGGTGGGCAGGCGCAGGACCATGAACACGCGCTGCACGTTGAGCGGAGAGAGCACTTTGTCGATCCAGAAGGCGCGCGTGGCGAAGCCCCAGCCGGTGAGCAGCGCGACGGCGCTCAGGGCGGCGGCCCAGCCGAAGGCGACGCGGGGCCAGCCTGCGCGCCAGGCAGCGCCGGTATGCATCAGCATGGCGAACAACATCACGCCCAGAAAAGCGAAGAAGGCGAGGTAGCCCTGAAAACAAAATACGCAATACGTGCCCGATACGCTGGCGTCGGCGTGAATCCAGAAGAGGACGAGCAGCATGGGGTAGAACACGGCGGCGGTCTTGAACTGCCAGGATTTCGGGTCGAGGCGGCGGGCGAAGAGCATGAACAGTCCGAAGAGGATGGCGAGCACGGGCAGGAAGGTGAAGCGCACACCGTACCAGAAACTCGCCAGCCGGGAGATGGCGTCGGCTTCCACCAGCCAGAAGTTCTCGGCGCCGCGCGGCGGCTCGAACTGGGCCGCGGCCGGGGCGACTTTTGTGATCGGCAGGAAGCGCACCCACATATCCAGGATGCCGGGCCAGTAGAGCAAGTTGAGGGTGATGAAGACGACTCCGGCGATGAACGCCAGTTTCAGGGCTGTGCGCAAGCCGTCGCGCCACAGGAAATAGATCATGAAGAAGAGCGGCACGTGAATCAGGGTAATGCGCGTCATCACCAGCAGGGCCAGCAGCACGACGCTGGCGGCCAGCTGCGCGAAGCGGCGTTCAGGGTCAAAGGCGAAGGCCAGCGCCCAGGCCAGCAGCAGCGCGCCCAGAATCTGGGTGGCGGCATAGATATAGGACTGAATCGTGATGGGGTTGAGCGCCAGGGTCCACACGGCGAAGGCCGCCCACCAGGGGTTGCTCAGGCGTTTGGCGCCGAGCCACACGCCGCCCAACAGGAGCAGAGAGAGCAGGACGTTGAAATAGCGCGCCGAGCGCAGACCGGCCGCGACCCAGACCTGCACCGCGCCGGGGATGAGGAAAGCCAGCGGCATCTGGTTGTCCCACGGGCCATAGTCGCCGTACATCTCGTACTGGCCGCTGACGTACCAATAGCCTTTCGTGAGGTAGGCGCCCTCGTCCAGCAGGGTGGGGGTGTTGTGGGCGATGATAACCGCCAGGACGGCATACACCAGCCCGCCCAGCAGCGCCAGCAGGATGGCGTTGCGGTCGGTGGCGATTCTGGATAGACGGTCGCGGAAGGTCATGGGGTTGAGAGCGGGGGCGCGGCGGATTCTACCATGCGCAGGGTTCAGCCCAACTGGCGGCCCACCAGGGCCATATCCGCCTCGACCATCATCTGCACCAGTTCGTCGAAAGATACGCGCGGCTGCCAGCCGAGTACCCGCCGCGCTTTGCCCGGGTCGGCCAGCAGCAGGTCCACTTCGGCCGGGCGGTAGAACTGTTCGTCCACGACCACGTAGTCCTCATAATTCAGCCCGACGTGGCGGAAAGCGGCCTCGCAGAATTCGCGCACCGAGTGCGCCTCGCCGCTGCCGATGACGAAATCGTCGGGCTCGCCCTGCTGGAGCATGAGCCACATGGCTTCCACGTAGTCTCTGGCGTAGCCCCAGTCGCGTTTGGCCTCCAGGTTGCCGAGCCGCAGTTCGGTTTGCACGCCCAGGCGGATGCGGACGGCGGCGTGGGTGATCTTGCGGGTGACGAAATCCAGCCCGCGGCGCGGGCTTTCGTGGTTGAAGAGGATGCCGCTGGCGGCATACATGCCGTAGGATTCGCGGTAGTTGACCGTGATCCAGTGGGCGTAGACCTTGGCGACGCCGTAGGGGCTGCGCGGGTAGAAGGGCGTGTCTTCGGTCTGCGGCACCTGGCGCACCTTGCCGAACAGTTCGCTGGACGATGCCTGATAGAAGCGCGCCGCCGGCTTGACGAGGCGGATGGCCTCCAGCAGGCGGGTGACGCCCAGGGCCGAGACTTCGCCGGTGAGAACCGGCTGGTTCCAGGAGGTGGGCACGAATGACTGGGCGGCCAGGTTGTAGACCTCATCGGGCTGGACGCGCTCCATGATATCCACCAGCGAAGACTGGTCGTGCAGGTCGCCCTGGATGATCTCGATGTCGTCCTGAAGATGTTCGATGGGCTCGTAATTGCGGGTGCTGGAACGCCGCACCATCCCTGCGACGGCATAGCCCTTTTCCAATAGGAATTCCGCAAGGTACGAGCCATCCTGACCGTTGATGCCGGTGATGAGGGCGGTGGGCATAGGCGACTCCTTGATTGGCGATGAACAGGGGGATTATACAGGCGACTGATTCGTCCAACTGGTTGATACGCTGGAGTCGAGGCTTTAGCCGGGGCATGCAAACTCGGATTGGCAGTAGGGGCGCAGCATGCTGCGCCCCTACTGAATGTCTTGAGCGATTGGAATGTCAGTAATCACGCTTCGATGATGCGCCGCGTCCGGGCTTCCCAGGTGTGCTGCTCGGCGGTACGGCGGGCGGCGGCAGAGAGCGCGGCGCGGCGGGCGGGGTCTTTGGCGAGGGCGCGGATGGCATCGGCCCAGGCCTGCGGGTCAGCGGGCGGCAGCAGGACGGCGTTTTCTGGCGTGAGCACTTCGCGCAGCACCGTCAGGTCGGAGGACAGCACCGGCCGCCCGCAGGCCAGGTACTCGAACATCTTCATCGGGCTGAGATAGCGGCTGATGTCGCCGCCGGAGGAAGCCGCCACCCGCGGCTGGTAGGGCATGAGCAGGGCGTCGCAGGCGGCCTGCCAGGCGGGCAGGTCGGCGTTGGGCACAAAGCCGGCCAACTTCACGTTGCCCAGGTCGGCCGAGCGGGCGCGCAGGTCGGCCACGTCGGCGGGTTCGCCGCCCACCACCAGGAAGTTGACCTCCGGCAGGCGGCGGGCGATTTCGAGAATCAGATCCGCACCGCGACCACGGTACAGGTGGCCGGTGTAGCCGGCGGTGAAGGCCTGCGCCAGGCCGAGGGCGGCGCGGGCGGCCTCCGGCTCCGGAACGGCGGCGTAGCGCGCCAGGTCCACGCCGTCCGGGGCGACGAGCGTGAACGGCTCCTCGATGGGGAAGCCGAAGGTTTTGCTAAGGTCATCGGCCAGGGCGCGGCTGATGCACACCAGCCGGTCGGCGCGGCGGGCGCGCAGGAACAGCGCAAACAACAGCGGCCCGGTGCGGCCCTGGGGCCTATCGTGCATTTCCAGGACAGTGGGGAGGCGGCGGGCGGCCAGGGCGGCGGTTTGCGGATGGCGGGTAAAGAGGGCGTGCGCGCCCCAGGCGCGGGCGTGGCGCACGGCCTGCACGGCGAAAGCGTAACCGCGCAGGCGCGCCGGGGAATCCAGCCAGGCGATCTCGAAGGGCGTGTACAGGCCGTAAAGCCGGGCGAGTTCTTCCCACTTCAGGCCGGGCGCGGCGCCAGGGGCCAGCAGGCGCACTTCGTGGCCGATGGCGGCAAACGCCTGGGCCATCTTCATGGACTGGATGCTGTTGGCGGCGCGGCCGGGGATGCTGGCAGGGGCGGCCAGGATGAGTTTCATGCCAGGGAGGGTGTGGCGGCCAGCCGGCGGCGCAGGTCGGCGCGGGTTCGCAGCACCGCCGCGCTGATGGTGAAGATGTAGTAGCCGGAGAGCAAGGCGGCAAAGCCGGCCGCCCCGTAGCGTTCGGCCAGCAGGAAGATCCCGCCCACCTTGAACAGCATGGCGACGAAATTGACCAGGGTGGGGTAGACCGGCCGATTGAAGGCCAGCAGGGCGACCCGGTTCCAGTAGAACACATTCACGAAGAGGTAACCGATGAGCAGGATGACCAGCGGCTCGTAGGCGGGCAGGAAATCCTCTCCGGCGTAGAGTGTGATGACCGGCCGGCCGAACAGGATGAGCAGCAGGGTGATGGGCAGCGAGTACAGCCCGGCCATGAACGACCCGCGCCGCAGGACATGGCGAACACTGTGCCAGTCTTTCTGTGCCACCGAACGCGAGAGTTCCGGGTAGGTGGTGCTGGCCAGCGGGCTGATAGGAATCTGGAGGAAGCCGATCAGGTTGCGGGCGGCGTTGTAGAACCCGCCAACCGTGTTGCCGAGGAAGGCGTTCACCCACAGGTCTTCGCTGTCCTTGGCCACCAGGCTGACGGTGGCGCTGAGGTTGGCGCTGAAGGCAAAGGTGAGCAGGCTGCGGCGATCCTCGGCCAGGGCCGAAAACGGCGTGCGCCACCAGCCCGGCCCCCATTGGCGGTGCGCGGTCTGGAGAGCCATAAACAGCATACCCAGCGCCCGCGCCAGCCGCCCGGCCAGTTCGGCCAGGATGATCTCGAACAGCCCGCCGCCGGTGAAAAACACGATGAGTGTGCCGCCCAGCCGAATGACGCTCTGGATGCCATCGATGACGGCTTTGGCGTTGAACCGATCAAAGACCTGCAGGACGCCGTCCGAACTGTCGAAGAACAGGTTGATGAGCACCAGCGCGCCGTACAGTATGAACCAGCCCTCGGTGCCGGGCTGGTCGGAGAACAGGCGCACGCCCAGCGGCGCGAGCGCGACGATCAGTGCGAAGGCGGCCAGCGCGCCGAGCGACTCGAGCAGGGCGGCCAGTTTGAATACCGCCGCGGCCTTCTCCGTCTCGCCGCGCTCCTGGTACAGGCGCACATAGCGCACCACGAGTTCGTCAATGCGGAAGGCGGTGAGGCGGTTGAGGACGTTGGTTAAAGTAGCCAGGGCGCCCAACAGACCCACCCCCGCCGGGCCGAGCACGCGGAACTGGAAGACGTTCTGCAGCATGCCCAGGGCGGCGGCAAAGACCGTGGCGCTGACCAGATAGGATGAATTACGCACGATGCGGCGCAGGATTTCGGTCTCGAAGACGCGGTGATACAGGGCGCGCAGGCGGGCGAACATCAGGATGATCCTTTGCCGCAGGGGCACGCCGCAAGGTGGCTGCCGGGCGGGTTGGGATACTGCGCATCCTTGAACCCGCCCCTACGGACGGATGAAGATTCCAGATATGTCGGAGGCGCCATCAGTCGGTAGCAATGTCCTTCGCCCACTCGCGGTTTTCGAGATACCAGTCCACCATCTTCTGAATGCCTTCGCGCAACGGCGCGCGCGGCTCCCAGCCCAGCAGTTCACCGGCCTTGCTCACGTCCGCCCAGTTGGCGGCCATATCCGCCTTGTGGAACGGCCCGTATTCCACCTGCGCCTTCTTCCCCAGCATCTCCTCCAGCAGGGCGACGAGGGCGTTGATGGCGATCTGTTCGTGCCCGCCCAGGTTGACGATCTCGTAGCCGACCGGCTTGAGGGCCAGGATGGTGCCGCGGGCGATGTCGTCCACGTAGGTGAAGCCGCGCGTTTGCTCGCCGTCGCCGTTGACCAGCACCGGCTGGCCTTCGGCGATCCACTTGGCGAAGCGGAACATGCTCATGTCCGGCCGCCCGGCGGGGCCGTAGACGGTGAAATAACGCACCACGGTCACGTCGATGTCGAACAGGTAGTGATAGGCGTGGCACATCGCTTCGGCGCCCTTCTTGCTGGCGGCGTAGGGCTGGAGGGGTTGGCTGCTGTCGGCGGTTTCGGGGGTCGGCAGGGGGGCATCCGCGCCGTAGATGCTGCTGGTGGAGGCCAGCACGAACTTCTTTATCTCGTTCCAGCGGCAGAGTTCCAGCAGGTTGAGCGTACCGGTGGTGTTGGTGGCGAGGTATTCCCAGGGGTCTTCCAGGCTGGCGCGCACGCCGGCGCGGGCCGCCAGGTTGATGACGGCGTCGTAGGGGCCATCGGCGGCCAGAGACAGCACGGAGTCCTTGTCAGCGATATCGAGCCGGTGGAAGGCGAAGCCGGGCTGCTGGCGCAGGCGTTCCAGCCGATATTCCTTCATGCGCACGTCGTAGGCGTGGTTGAGGTTGTCAATGCCGACGATGGTGTGGCTGTCGGCCATGAGCAGTTCGGCGACGCGGGCGGCGATGAACCCGGCCGCCCCGGCCAGCAGGTAACGGGCCACTACAGCCGTTCCACCTTGGCGTTGCCCGGCGCGAGTTTGCCGTAGGCGTTGCGGGCGTCGAAGATCAGGTTGGCCTTCTTCAGGATGGCGGCGTAATCGTAGGCGCTGTGGTTGGTGACCACCACCACAATATCGGCGGCGGCTACGGCTTCATACAGGTCGGGCGCGCTGTCCATCTCCCAGCCGTCGAACTCGTGATGGATGTGCGGCACGTGCGGGTCGTGGTACTCCACCTGCGCGCCTTTTTCGCGCAGCAGAGCGATGACATCCAGCGCCGGCGATTCGCGCATATCGTCGATGTCGGGCTTGTAGGCCGCGCCCAACACCAGCGCCTTGCTGCCGTTTAGCGATTTGCTCTGCGTGTTGAGCAGGTCCTGCACCCGACTGACGACGTGGCGCGGCATGTTGGTGTTGATCTCGGAGGCCAGTTCGATGAAGCGGGCGGTGTAGTTGAGCGACTTGAGCTTCCACGACAGGTACAGGGGGTCAATGGGGATGCAGTGGCCGCCCAGGCCGGGGCCGGGGGTGAACTTCATGAAGCCGAAGGGCTTGGTGGCAGCCGCGTCGATGACTTCCCATACGTCCACACCCAGGCGCTCGCACATCAGGGCCATCTCGTTGACCAGGCCGATGTTCACCATGCGGAAGGTGTTTTCAAGCAGTTTCGCCATCTCGGCCACCTCGGCCGAGGAGACGCGCACCACGTTGTCGATCGCCCCACTATAAAAGGCGGTTGCCACGTCCGAGCAGGCCGGGGTGACGCCGCCGATGACCTTGGGCATGTTCTTGGTGGTCCAGTCTTCGCGGCCGGGGTCCACCCGTTCCGGGGAGAAGGCCAGGAAGAAGTCCACGCCCACCTTCAGGTCGCTCCCCTGCGTGAGCCTATCCAGCAGGAGTTCGCGGGTGGTGCCGGGGTAGGTGGTACTTTCCAGCACGATGACCATGCCGGGGTGCAGGGTTTTCCTCAACTCCTCGGCGGCCGAGACGATGAAAGTCAGATCCGGGTCGCCGGTCTTGCGCAGCGGGGTTGGGACGCAGATGGAGACGGCATCCGCCTCGGCCAGGGCGGCGAAGTCGGCGGTCGGGCGCAGTTTGCCGGTCTTCACCAACCGCGCCACCGTTTCGGTCGACACGTCGCCGATGTAGGATTGGCCTTTTTCCAGCGCGTCGATCTTGCGGCGGTCAGGGTCGATGCCGATGACTTCGTAACCCGCTTCGCCGAACACGGCGGCCAGCGGCAAACCGACGTAGCCCTGGCCCAGGATGGCGATTTTGGCGGTCTTGTCGGCGATCTTTTGGAGAAGGGTGTCTTTGGTGGTGGTCATGGGTCCTCAGAATAGAGACAGTTGCTTGGGTTCTTCGTTGTCTTCGGGGGATAGCGCGGCCGGCGGGACTTCGGGGGCATCGGCCGCCTGGCGAATCAGGTCCGGCAATTTGGCGAAATCGGCTTCCACCGCCGGGCGCAGGGAAGGCTGGTGCAGGGCGGCGGCCGGATGGAAGAACGGCACCACCAGCCGGCCCTTCACGTTCACCGGCCTGCCGTGCGCCGCGCTGATCTTGGCGTGCGGCAGGAATTTCGCCATCGAGAACCGCCCCAGGGTGACGATGACCTTCGGGTTGATGGCCTGAATCTGGCGTTCCAGGTAAGGGTCACAGGCGGTCAGTTCTTCGGTCTGGGGGTCCCGGTTTCCGGGCGGGCGGCATTTTACCACGTTTGTTATGTAGACCTGCTCACGACGCAGGCCGATGCCCGCCAGCAGTTCATCCAGAAATTTCCCGGCCGCGCCTACGAAGGGCAGACCCTGTTCGTTTTCATGGAAGCCCGGCCCTTCGCCGATGAACATGATCTGGGCGTCCGCCGGGCCGGCGCCGGGCACGGCCTTCTTGCGCGAATGGTGCAGCGCGCATTTTGTGCAGGCGGCGGTCTCCTGGGCGACGTGTTGTAAGACTTCGATGGCTTCCACGGCTTCCCTCCGTGCGTATTCTGGTTGTTTATTGTCGCAGAGACAGGTTGGGATGCTCTGCATCTTTGGCCTGTCCCGGCTGCCTATCCTGGCAGAGCCTGTCCAGCGCGGCGGTGTCCAGCGGGGTCAGGTCCAACAGCAGGGCGTCTTCGCCGTTGTCCTGGTAATAACCTTTCCTGCGGCCGACCTGCACAAAACCGAAGCGGCGGTACAGGCGCAGGGCGGCTTGGTTGCCGGCGCGCACTTCCAGGGCGGCGGTGGTCGCGCCGCGGGCGGCCAGGGCGTGGAGGGCGGCGCATAGCAGACGGGCGGCGATGCCGCGGCCGCGTAGTTCCGGTTCCACGGCCAGCGTGGCGATATGGGCTTCGTCCACCAGCAGCCAGACCACGATGACCCCCACCACCCGGCGGTCGACTTCGGCCACCCATTGCGAGGAAGCCTTGTTCTCGTTCAGCTCGAACTCGAAGCTGCTGCGCGGCCAGGGGTTGGCAAACGCGCGCTGGTCGAGGGCGTGGACAGCGTCCAGGTCGGCGGTGGCCATGCGTCGCAGGGTAAGGGCCGGGGCCTGGGCGTTCATCCGGCCGTCTCCTCCAGCGTGCGGATGTAGACGGGCGACAACGCCCGCGGGTCGTCAGCCTTGCCGGCCTGCCAGCGCGCCCAGGCCAGTTCGGCCAGGTGGCCGGCCCGGCGCAGGCTGGCCGCCGGGGAGGCGAGGGTCACGTTCTTGCGCTTGCGCCCGAGCAGTTTGCGGGTCTCATCGTCGAGTTCGCCGCACACCAGGGTGGGGGTGCGGATGTCTTTGGCGAGTTCCTCCGGGGTGACCAGCCGCGCCGGGCCGTCAGCAGCCCAGCCTTCGCCCGCGCGGGCGTACCCGGCCACGGCCAGGCGGCCGCGCCCGGCCTGGATGACGGCAGCCAGGCGGGCGGCATCGCCGGGCGGCTGGGCATGCGCCAGGATGTCGTGAGTGGGGATGCCGATGAGCGCCAGGCCGCGCGCCAGCGCCAAGCCCTTGGCGAAGGCCGCGCCGATGCGCAGGCCGGTGAACGACCCCGGGCCGATGGCGACTCCCAGCGCCTGTACATCGTTCATGGTCAAATCCGCGCCGGTCAGCGCGGCCTGGACGGCCGGAGCCAGGTCGATGGTGTGGCGGAACGGGCTGGCGAGAGCAACCTCGTGCAGCACCTGAACGCCGTCGTAGAGGGCCAGGCCGATCTTGCGGGTGGCGGTGTCGATGGCGAGCAGCATCAGGGCGCTCCGAACATATCGGCCTGCAGGGCCTCAAGCAGTTCCAGCGGGCGCGCCCCTCGGGCGTTAAAGACCACCTGGCGGTGTTCCTCTTCCACCCAATCCATGCGGATGTCGAGGGCTTCTTCCGGCAGGGCGGCCCGGACGCGCGGCGCCCATTCGACCACCAGCGGCCCCGCGCCGAGCAGTTGGTCCAGGTCCAGCGCCTCGGCTTCGGCGGCGCTGTTCAGGCGGTAGGCGTCCAGGTGGGCCAGCCGTTGGCCGTCCGTCCGGCGGTAGATGTTGACGATCACGTAGGAAGGGCTGGAGACCGGGTCGGTGGCGCCCCAACCGGCCGCCAGGCCCTGGACCAAGGTGGTCTTGCCTGCTCCCAGGTCGCCAGCCAGGCACAGCACGTCACCGCATTGCAGCAGCGCGCCGAGGCGCATGCCCACCCGGCGGGTCTGCTCCGGACTGCGGCTGAAGAACTCGAACGAATTGGGGTCGAGAATCGGCATGGCGGCTGAATTATAACTGCCGCGGCGCCTCGAAGTCTTGAGGTCTGGAAGTCCGAAGTGTAGAAGTTGGGTAGTTGAAAGAAAGAAACCAATTCCACAGATGAACGCGGATGGGCGCAAACGAGAAGAATAATCTTGGTTCAGTTGTGTTTATCTGTGGTGAGTCTTTCCTCCCATGAACCCACCAGGGGGCTTCAGCCGCCGGCGCGTTTGAGGAAACGCGCGACGTCGATAACGTAGCGTTCGTGTCCGCCCTGGCCGATGAGCGTATCGCCCTGCCGGCATTCGACCGCCAGGAAGATGCGGTTGTCTTCCACGCGTTCCACTTCAGCGCGGGCGGCCACCTGCGCGCCCAGCGGGGCAGCGGCCAGGTGGCGCACGTCCACGTGCGTGCCCACGCTGGAGTAGCCTTGCGGCAGGCGCTCATCCAGCAGGGTGCGGGCGGCGATCTCCATGAACAGAATCATGGATGGGGTGGAAAGTACCTTGACCGCCCCGCTGCCGAGGTGGGCGGCGGTGCGCTCCAGAGTGACTTCGAAGGCCATTTCCTTGTTCAGTCCGGGGGCGATACGTTCGGCGGGGTTCATCATTCTCTTGAGGGTATACCTCGACTAAGTAGTCCACCGAAAGTTTTTAGACAAGGGCGCCCTCAAGTTCTGGCCTGTTCGCTCTCGGAGAACCTCAAGGACTACTTTTAGTAGTTGGCCGTTTGGGCGCACTGCTATTTCTAATCACTTACGGCCAACTACATAAAGCCTCGACTCCTACTCAGGTTGCCAGCCGAAAGAGTCGAACGGGACGCGGCGGAGGTAGTTGCTGATGGCGCGGCGCACGTAAGGGATGACGTTCTCCGGCAGGCCGTCCAGCGGGAACCAGCGCAGGTCGTCGCACTTGTCCGGTTCGGCGTTGGTCGGCTCACCTTCCCAGTCATCCGCCAGCACGAAGAAGTCAATGCGCTCATCTTCCGAGCGCCGGTGCATCACGCCCACGACTTCCAGCCCGGCGGCGTCGAGCTGCACGCCAACCTCTTCGCGCGCCTCACGCGCCGCGGCCGCCAGCACCGGCTCACCGCCTTCCAGATGGCCGGCTGGGACGGAGTATTTGCCGTCTTCGTAGCCGGTATTGAAGCGGCGCAGCAGGAGGATCTGACCCCCGCGCACGAAGAACAGATGCACGGCCGAACGCAGTATGAAGCGGCTCATCACCCCGATTGTACCAAGCGGCCATCCGCCGCCAGAGGCATAACAGCAGGCGGCGCGCCTGCGTTTTCTCTGGTACCGTAGTACATGACCCATTCGGGCCAGTGCAGTAGCGGGCAGTTCACCTTACAATTTTGTAAGGTGACTTGTGTCGTGGATTGGAGGTTTCCCATGCCGGCTGGCACACCCCTCAACCGAACCTGGATCTGCATGCTGATTGATGGCACCCCGGTCATCGACTGGGGCAACGGCAAGGTGCAGGACATCTACACCGGCGAATTCCGGCCTTACCGCGAAGGCGAGTTCAGCCATGTGGCTACCGACCGCGACCTGGATCAACTGAAACGCGCCGGACGGGTGTGTGAGTACACCGGCAAACTGGTGTACCTGAATGCGCTGCCAGAGCCGGAGCGGCGCGTGCTGGATTGATGCTCCGCGGCCGCGGCCAGAGGCGGGCCGCGCCGCCGCCCTCTCTCCAAAGACACCCGTTTTCGTGAAGGAAACGGGTGTCTTTCTTTCCGGCGCGCGGCGGCATGGCGGCCGTTCATTGCCCGATTTGCACGTATAATCCGCGTACATCCGCCGTTCCACCACTGGGAGGGACTTTCGTATGGCAACTTCAAAGCGCGTCTTTTCTCCCCTGCTTCTGCTGGGTCTGGCGGCGCTAGCCTGCCAGGCCAGCCCGGCAAACTGGTTCGCCACGCCGACGCCTACCGCGACGCTGACTCCCACGCTGACTCCCACGCTTACCCCCACGCCAGCCCCGACGAACACGCCCACGCCGACGCCAAGCCCGACACCCATCCCGGTATCGCTGCTGGAAGATCTGGGAGATACCTACCGGTACACGGAATTTGACACAGGCTACCGATTGAGCCTGCCGAAAGACTGGCTGGTGTTCGACATGCGGGCCGCGGATATCGACGGCATCCTGCGCGACGCCCGCCAGGACTACCCCGCGCTGGAAGCCTACTTCGATTCGACGGCCGCGCTGGCGCAGTCATTTAACTACCGGCTGCTGGCCGTGGAACTGGAAGAATCCAGGTATCAGGCCGGCGTCTTCCCGAACATCAACGCGCTCTACCAGGCCGGGCAATCGCCGGATTCCGAGGCGGCATTGCAGTTGACCCTCGACGTAACGGCGGGGCTGCTGCCCCAACTCCTTAACGGCCTGGTAGTGACCAACACGGAAGTGCTCACCAATCAGAGCGGCGTGCTCATCGGCGTTATCGAGTCGACCTGGGAACTGAGCGTGGAGGACCGCACGGCCTCGCTGGCCCTGTACCAACTCTATCTCGCGTTGCCGGAGGGCGTCGCCGTCGTGTCGGTGACGATGCCGGCTGACTTCGCCAGTGACTACGAGGATTTCCTGGCGGCGTTGATCGATTCGATCGAATACGTTCCGTAGACGGCAGGCCCGGTCTTGTGTTGGCAACCCGCCCCTCGCCTGTGGCATAATCTCAGGCGAGGGGCATTTTCGTCTATAAGGAGCGCACCATGACCACACCCCGAACCGTGCGCGCGCCGCGCGGCACACAACTGACCTGCAAAAACTGGCTGATCGAAGCCGCCTACCGCATGATCCAGAACAACCTGGACCCGGAGGTGGCCGAGCGCCCCGAAGACCTTGTCGTCTACGGCGGGCGCGGCCAGGCGGCGCGCAGTTGGGAAGCCTTCGACGCCATTCTGGACTCGCTCAAGAATCTCGAAGAAGACGAAACCCTGCTGGTGCAGTCCGGCAAGCCGGTGGCGGTGTTCCGCACCCACGCCGACGCGCCGCGCGTGCTGATCGCCAACTCCAACCTCGTGCCGCACTGGGCGACCCAGCAGCATTTCGACGAACTGGCGGCGAAGGGCCTGATGATGTACGGTCAGATGACCGCCGGTTCGTGGATCTACATTGGCACGCAGGGCATTTTGCAGGGCACGTATGAAACGCTGGGCGCACTGGCGCGGCAGCGCGGCTGGGGTTCGCTGAAAGGCAAGTGGACGCTGACCGCCGGGCTGGGCGGCATGGGCGGCGCGCAGCCGCTGGCGGTGACGATGAACGAAGGCGTGGCGCTGGTGGTCGAGGTCGACCCGGCGCGCGCCAGACGCCGCCACGAAATCGGCTATGTGGATGAAGTGGTGGACACACTCGAAGAAGCGATGACGCGCGTGGAAGAACTGGTAAAGCGTAAAGAAGCGAAATCCATCGGCCTGATCGGCAACGCCGCCGAGATCTACCCCGAGCTGGCGGCGCGCGGCGTGACGCCGGATGTGGTCACCGACCAGACTCCGGCGCATGATGTGATGGCTTACGTCCCAGCCGGGCTGAGCGTGGCCGAAGCCGACGACCTGCGCGCCCGCGACCCGCAGGAATACGAACGGCGCTCGATGGAAAGCATGGCGCGGCACATTGAAGCGATGCTGGCGTTCCAGCAGGCCGGCGCCGAGGCGTTTGACTACGGCAACAACCTGCGCCAGCGCGCCTACGAATGGGGCGTGAAGAACGCATTCGACTTCCCCGGTTTCGTGCCGGCCTACATCCGGCCCCTGTTCTGCGAGGGCAAGGGGCCGTTCCGCTGGGTGGCGCTCTCCGGCGACCCGGAGGATATCTACAAGACGGATGAAGCCATCCGGCGATTGTTCCCCGAAGACGACCACCTGCAGCGCTGGCTGACGATGGCGAAGGAGCGCGTGCCGTTCCAGGGCCTGCCGAGCCGTATCTGCTGGCTGGGCTACGGTGAGCGGGCGAAAGCCGGCCTGCGCTTCAACGAAATGGTCGCGAACGGCGAAGTGAGCGCGCCCATCGTCATCGGCCGCGACCATCTGGACAGCGGCTCGGTGGCCTCGCCCAACCGCGAGACCGAGGGCATGAAGGACGGCACCGACGCGGTGAGCGACTGGCCGATTCTGAATTTGCTGGTGAACGCCGTGGGCGGCGCGACCTGGGTGTCGTTTCATCACGGCGGCGGGGTGGGCATCGGCTACAGCCAGCACGCCGGGCAGGTGATCGTGGCCGACGGCACGCCGGAAGCCGCGGCCCGCATCCAGCGCGTGCTGACCATGGACCCCGGTATGGGCGTGGTGCGGCATGTGGACGCCGGGTACGACGAGGCCATCGCGGCGGCCAAACGCCACGGCATCAAAGTGCCGATGATGAAGAAGGGAGCCAACTAAATCCGATTTTCCTATCAGGTTTAGTTGTATAATCAGGGTGGTATGGAATCACTACGTTACGGCCCCCAACCCGCGCCGCGTGCGCTTGAATCGCTGCTGGACGACGCCGCGGCGCGCGACATCGTCACCGCCCGCCGCGCCTGCCTGCTGACCGTCTTGTGGCGGCAGCGCGGGCTGGCGCGCCCGGCGCTGATGCGCCTCGTGGAGGCCGAACTGGGGCGCGGCTGCTTCGGCGAAAAAGCCTGGGAAGACACGTTTCAACGTGACATGCAGGCCGTGAAGCGCGCCTTCAGAGCCGCCGGATTTACCCTGGCTTACAGCCGAACGAAGGGAAGTGAAGGCTACTTCCTGCGCGGCGAACCGCGCCTGCACTCGCAAGTGCAGGCCGCCATCCGCGGCGCGCTGGCCGAAATAGACCCGCGCCAGATTCGCGTCTATGCCCGGCTGACGCCCGCGCAGCGATTCCAACAGGGCGCAAATATCAGCATGCTGGCACGGCAGGCGAACGCCCGATGATGACCTTCGACGAATTTCTGCGGCGCGTCATTGCCGCGCTGGAATCCTCCGAGGTGGAGTACCTGCTGGGCGGCGTGCTGGCGGCCTGGGCCTGGGGCGAGCCACGCGCCACGCAGGACATTGACGTCGTGGTAAATCTACCGCCTGAGAAAGTAACCCGCCTCTCTCAAGAACTTGAACGAATTGAGATCTATGTGCCGGCCGAGATCATGCTGGACGCGCTGGTTGAAATCCGCGCTGACCTTGCTATCAACGCCATCCACGGCGAGACGGGATTCAAAGTAGAGTTCTTTCCACTGCGGGCGGGAGACGACCTGCGGGCCTCGGCGCTGGCGCGCAAGGTACAGGTGGATCTGGGTCCATCCGTGGGCAGAGTCTATGTCCACTCTGCCGAAGACCTGATTCTCTACAAACTGCTGTATTTCAGCCTCAGCCAACAGACCAAACACATCCGCGACCTCGGGGCGATTTATCAGGCGCGCAGGGCTGCGCTGGACGAGGGGTATATACAGTATTGGGCAGAGACACTGGGGGTTAGCGGACTACTGGATGAAATCTTGAGCCAACTGGGAAATACGGGCGCAACGGGCTGAAGCCCGCTGTCTGATTCAATCAGTCCAGGAATCGAACGGAGCCGCTGTCCAGGTCGTAGTAACCGCCGGACACGACGAGCGAACCGGCAGCAATGCGGGCGGCCAGCAACGGCGCACGGCTGATAACCTCAATGGATTGGCGGATGTTGGCGAGAATGGCAGCGTGCAGGTCGGGCACGCCCGCCACCGCCGGCCGTATGACCTCAATGACCTCTTCCAGATGGCCCGCATAGGTCTGGCCGCTCATGGCGGCGTTTATCGCCCCGCAGTTCTCATGGCCCAGCACCAGGATCAGGTTAACGCCCAGCGCGTTGACGGCGAACTCCAGCGAGCCCAGCGCCTCCGGTGAGGCGATGTTGCCGGCCAGGCGCGCCACGAACAGGTCGCCGATGCCGGTGTCGAACAGCATTTCGCATACCACCCGCGAGTCGGAGCAGGTCAGGACGGCGGCAAACGGGTCTTGAGACTGAGGGTCGACCTCAAACTGGTTGAGGACGCGGGTGTAGGTGTGCGGTTCGTTATCCTGGAAACGCCGGTTGCCGGCCTTCAAGCGTTCAAGGGCTTCAGCAGGGTTGACAGACACGCCGGAGTTATACCATCGAACGCCAGACGCGCGTGCGCCCGCCGAAGCGGGCGCACAAAACAGCCCGGGGCCGGTGGCCGCCAGGCGGTCAAGCACGATGTGAATCTAGACCGGGTTGACCAACGCCGGTTTCAGGAACTGGGCGAAATTCGTCTCGCGCAGCCGCTGGACGAGATCCGCCTGGGCGCCGCTCCACACCTTGCGCATCGGGCATTCCGCCAACGGGCATTCGTATTCCCCGCTCACGCATTCGTTCAGCATGATCGGCCCGTCGATGGCTTCCACCACGTCCAGCAGGGTGATCTCTTCCGGCGGGCGCGCCAGCATCACACCACCGCGCGCGCCACGCATGGTCTGGAGCAAACCAGCCACCGACAACTGCGCGATGATCTTCGCCAGGAAGGAAAGCGGGATTTCCTGGTCTTCGGCGATCTGGCTGGTGGAGGCCTTGTGACCGACCCCCAGCTGTGCCAGGTACAGAATGGCGCGGACCGCATAGTCCGCCTGGCGTGTGATCTGCATGGCAAGTCCTTTATGTACAAATCAGACAGAAAAGCTCTGTATATAAATTGTAGTTTCAGGGTCAGGTTTCACAAGGGACGGGTGTCCTCAATTCCTGAGGACATTTAACCTTAGCGCAGGATACCTGCACGGCGCGCAACCCCTGCCTGAACGGCCCTGTTCAGAGAAATTTGGGCACCTGCGCCAGCCGGGGCAACGCCGGTCCGGATGTGGTCGGGGGGAGGATGGCCGACACACGGGTGACGGATGCCAGCGGCGTGGGTGCTGAGAAGGGCGTACCTTCCGTGATAAGATTGGCGCGCTTAACAGAAAACCGCCGGCCGGGCGCGCTGCGCTGGTCGTTTTTGTGGAGGCAGCAAACACATGAAGCAGCTTACCGTGGTGGGCGTTGGATACGTGGGCCTGGTGACCGCCGCCTGTTTCAGCGACCTGGGCAACAACGTGGCCGCCCTGGATATCGACGAGAAGAAGATTCAGATGCTCAGAGACGGCCAGATGCCGATCTACGAGCCGGGGTTGGAAGAACTGGTCGAGCGCAACGTCAAAGCCGGGCGGCTGACCTTTACGACCGAGTACGGAAAGGCGCTGGAAAACGCCGAGTACGTGTTCATCTGCGTGGCGACCCCCTCGGGCGCGGACGGCGAGGCCGACCTGAAATACGTGGCCGCTGCCGCCCGCACTATCGCCGAGACGATGACCGCCCCGCTCATCGTCATCAACAAGTCCACCGTGCCGGTCGGCACCGGCGACTGGGTGGCCGACATCATCCGCAAACATCAGAAGGCCCCCATCCCGTTCTGGGTGGTGTCCTGCCCGGAGTTCCTGCGCGAAGGCTCCGCCATCGCCGATTTCATGAACCCGCACCGCACGGTGTGCGGCTCGCTGGACCGTGAGGCGGCCGAAAAGGTCGGGCAACTGCACCTGCCGCTGCGCGCCCCGCAGGTCATCACCGACCTGCGCACGGCCGAAATGATCAAATACGCCTCCAACGCCTTCCTGGCGACCAAGATCTCGTTCATGAACGAGGTCGCCAATATCTGCGAGCAACTGGGCGCGGATGTGGTGGAAGTGGCGGCCGGGATGGGCTTCGACGAGCGCATCGGCCCGCACTTCCTCAACGCCGGGCTGGGCTACGGCGGCTCGTGCTTCCCCAAGGATGTGAAAGCGCTGGCCTTCATGGCTGAAGAGATGGGCGTGCAGCCGCAGATCCTCAACGCGGTGATGCACACCAACGACGAACGCCGCCAGAAAGCGGTGGCGCGCCTGGAAGATATGCTGGGCGGCCTGAAAGGCAAGACCATCGGCATGCTGGGACTGGCGTTCAAACCCAACACCGACGACATGCGCGACGCGCCCTCGCTGGACATCGCCGCGGCGCTGCTGGAAGCCGGGGCGATGGTGCGCGGCTACGACCCGGTGGCGATGGATGTGGCCGCCGCGCTCATGCCGGACGTGCAGATGATGCCTGATCCTTATTCGCTGGCCGACGACTGCGACGCGCTGATTGTCAACACCGAGTGGAACGAGTTCAAGCATCTCGACCTCGAACGGCTGAAAGGGCTGCTCAGACAGCCGGTGGTGATGGACGGGCGCAACATCTATGACCCGGCCAAGATGGCCCAGTTGGGCTTCCGCTATGCGGGCGTGGGGCGCGGCTTCGATGCCAACGGAGGGGTGAAAACCGAGATCCATGTCGGCTGAAACGCGACCGCCGGTCTGCGATTACGAAGGCTCGGATTACCAGGAGCGCTTCTGGGAGCAGGGCGGGCGGGCCTACGAAGACGGCGCAGAGGCAGCGGCCCTGCGCCGCTTGCTTCCCAAAGGCGGCCGCCTGCTGCTGGAGGTGGGGGCCGGGGCCGGGCGCAACACGCGGCGCTATGAGGGTTTCGAGCGCATCGTGCTGATGGACTATTCCGCCACGCAGTTGCAACAGGCCCAGGCGCGGCTGGGGCGCGGCGAGAAGTACATCTACGTGGCGGCGGATGTGTACCGCCTGCCTTTCGCCAGCGGCCTGTTCGACGCGGCCACGATGATTCGCGTCCTGCACCACATGGCCGAGCCGGAGAAAGCCCTGGCCGAGGTGCGGGCGGCGCTGGCGCCGGGGGCGGTCTTCATCCTTGAATTCGCCAACAAACTCAATCTCAAAGCCATCCTGCGCTACCTCTTGCGGCGACAAACCTGGAGCCCGTTCAGCGAAGAGCCGGTGGAGTTCATGGCGCTGAATTTCGACTTCCACCCGCGCGCCGTGCGGCGCTATCTGGGCGCGGCCGGTTTCGCGGTGGGGCGCATCCTGACGGTGTCGCATTTCCGCATCGGCCTCGTCAAGCGGCTGCTGCCTACGCGTTTGCTGGTGTGGCTCGATTCGCTCGCCAGCCTGACCGGGCCGCTGTGGCAGTTCTCGCCCAGCGTGTTCGTGCGGGCAACCGCGGCGGGCGACACGCCGCAGGCCGCCGCCGGGTCGTTTTTCAAGTGCCCGGAGTGCGGCCAGGCGCTGCTGGAAGAGAAAAGCGGCGTGCTGATCTGCTCCAACGGTCACCGCTGGGCGCTGCGCGACGGCATTTACAATTTCAAGGAAATGGCGGGTTAGCGGGCGGGACGTTGGGGTTTGGATCTGCCTACATGTGAAAAGGCCGGACATTTGTCCGGCCTTTGGCTTTGCAGAGAAAAGGGCTCAGTCGCCGCTGAGTTCCGCGTCGATGACCTGGGCGAAGACCTCGAAGGGCTGGGCGCCGACCACGGCGATGCCGTTGATGAAGAAGGTGGGCGTGGAACGCACCCCCAGGCTGGCGGCGTAGTTGTAGTCGGCCAGCACATCTTCCGAATAGCGGCGCTCACTCACGCACTCGTTGAACGAATCCAGGTCCATGCCCAGCGTGGTGGCATACTGCTGGTAGGCATCCGGGCTGAGGCCCAGCTGCATGCTGAAGAGCAGGTCGTGAAAGCCCCAGAACTGGCCCTGCTCCTGGGCGCACTGAGCGGCCTCGGCGGCGGGGATGGCGTTGGCGTGGATGCTGCTGAGGGGGAAGTCCTTATAGACCAGGCGAATCTGGTCGCCGTAGGCTTCCAGCAGGCGGCCCTGAACTTCAAGGGCGTGGCGGCGGCAGTAGGGGCACTCGAAGTCGCTGAACTCGATCATCACGACGGGCGCGTCTTCCGGGCCGAACGAGGGGTCGTTCTCGTCGATGGGGATGTCGTAGCGCGGGATGTCCTGCGGCGCAGTGACCTGCTGGCCGGAGGAGGACGGCTGGGCGGCGGAGGGCGCGGCGGCCGGCTGGCGGCCCCAGGCGGCCCAACCCACCCCCAGGCCCACCAGGAACGCCACCGGCAGCAGCGCCAGCATCAGCTGGGTGCGCTTGAATGTAAAGGTGATGCGGTCGTCCTCCGGTTTGGCCGGGAGGGCGGAGATCTCTTCGTCGGTCATTGTGTTTGGCTCATCCATGCCCGCGATTATATCATCCCGGCGTGCGGCGGGGGATGGGACAGAAGTAGGGGATTGCCGCAGGGTGGCGGCACGCGAAAAACCTTTCACCACTAGAAGCGGGCTTTTTTGTCGGGGCGAGAGGATTTGAACCTCCGACCTCACCGACCCGAACGGTGCGCGCTAGCCGGGCTGCGCCACGCCCCGAGTACAACGTGTACTGCCTTTTGCACTTCCGGCCTGGCGGCCTCGGGTGAAAGTGCGGAGCGCATTGTAACCCGTTCGCCGCCGCTTGGCAAGGCGCGAAAAGCATCGTCGCCAAGTCCCGATGTCCGGAAGTCAGGAAGTCAAACGCCGCGCCCTCAGAACCTCCTGACCTCCGCACTTCAGCACCCCCGCACCCCAGCACCTCAGCACTTCCGCGCCTCGTCGCCGCAACGCATTTTCCGCGTTGACGACTCCGCCGCCTTTGTGATAAGATAGCCCGCGTCTTTAACCGGGACGACGGGTATCCTATTTAACAAGGAGAAGCGAACATAAGCGCATCCGAGTATCGCATCAATGAACGCATCCGGGCCAGAGAAGTGCGCCTGATCGGCGCCGATGGCGAGAACGTCGGCGTGGTCGAACTCAAGACCGCCCTCGAAATGGCCTACGCCGCCGGGCTGGACCTGGTGGAAGTTGCCGCCAACGCCAACCCACCGGTCTGCCGCATCATCGACTACGGCAAATTCGTCTACCAGAAGACGAAGAAGGAAAAAGAGGCCCGCCGGGCGCAGAAAGTCATCGAGATCAAAGAGATTCGCATCCGGCCCAAGACCACCGACCACCACAAGTCGTTCAAGGTGCGCGATGCCCGCCGCTGGCTGGAAGAAGGCAAAAAGGTCAAGGTGCGCGTGCGCTTCCGTGGGCGCGAACGCGATTACCCCGAGATCGCCCTCGAAGACCTCAAAGACATCGCCGAGGCCCTCCAGGACATCTCGATCATCGAACAGGCCCCCTCCTTTGAAGGCCGCACCCTGCTGATGGTGCTGGCCCCCGGCGCAACCCCGCCCAAGAAGGAAGACAAGCCCGGCCCGCAGGAAGAGACGATGGCCGAAGCCAAACCGGCCGCCCCTAAGGCCGAAAAGGCCAAAGCCGCCGAGCCCAAGGCCGTCAAGGCCGCCGAACCGAAGGCCGCCGAACCGAAGGCCGCCGAACCGAAGGCCGCCAAGCCCAAGGCCGCCAAAGCCAAAACGGCTCCGGCCAAAGAGACCAAAGCCAAGGCCCCCAAGGCCAAGGCCGGCAAGAGCAAAACTGAAGAAACTGCTCCCGCTGATACGCAAGACGCGTAGGCGTGCGCCGCAGTCCGCTGCGGAAAACGTGTGAGAGGTTACTGCAATGACCCGCAAGAAAACAACCGGCAAGAAATACAAGCTCAAGACCCACAAGGCGACCGCCAAGCGCTTTCGCCTCACCGGGTCGGGCAAACTGGTGCGCACCAAAGGCGGCAAGAGCCACTTCCGCCGCCGCACCAGCAAGCGCACCAAGGCGCTGTTCACCGAGATGATCGAGGTGAAGACCCCCGGCTTCGCCAAACGCATCAAGCGGTTGGCCCCGTACATGAACAAATACAGGGCCAACCCCAACACCCGCACGGCGAAGTGATCCATCCATCCAATAGTGCGGCCGCTGGGTGTTCGCAACAGGTGAAAGTCTCACAGCATGAGGCCCCTCACCGGCGCCCAGGGGACCGCAGGAGGCAGCAATGGCAAGAGTAAAGACAGGCACCACCCGCCGGGCCCGGCACAAGAAGATTCTCAAGATCACCAAGGGCCAGTTCGGGACGCGTTCCAAACTCTTCAAGCGCGCCAATGAGGCGATGCTCAAGAGCCTGTGGTACGCCACCCGCGACCGCAAAGTGCGCAAGCGCGACCTGCGCAAACTGTGGATCGCCCGCATCAACGCCGCCGCCCGGCTCAACGGCACCACCTATTCCCGCCTGATTCACGGCCTCAAGAAGAACAACATCCTGCTCAACCGCAAGATGCTGGCCGACATCGCCGTGCGCGACCCGCAGGCTTTCGCCGCGGTCGTGCAGCAGGCCAACGCCGGATAAGGGACTCACACACCCGCACCCACGCGCTTGTTTTCAGACGGGCGGATGCTTCGGCGTCCGCCCGTTTTGTTTTGCTGAGAAAATAACTTCCCGCGGGCTTAGAGTTCGCGGGAAGTTGCGTGTCGCGCGGGACGAGCGTCCCCTCGTTGCCCCGCACCTCGTCGCCTCGTTGACCTTATTCCATCTCTAAATCACAAACGCCCCATCCTTGTACAGCAGTTCCCCATCCACCGTAATCTCGCTGTCCTGGCGCAGGTCGCAGATGAAATCCCAGTGGATGGCGCTCTTGTTCACGCTGCCAGTCTCCGGGTAGCCCGCCCCCACCGCCATGTGGAACGTCCCGCCGATCTTCTCGTCGAACAGGATGCTCTTGGTGAACCGCTGGATGCCGTAATTCGTGCCGATGGCGAACTCGCCCAGGGTACGCGCCCCATCGTCGCTGTCCAACTGGCTTAACAGGTAGGCCTCATTCTTTTCCGCTGTAGCTTTCACCACTTTGCCGTCCTTGAATTCCAGGCGCACCCCCTCCACCTCGCGCCCGCCGTGGATGGCCGGGTAGGTGAACTGCACCCAGCCGCTGGCGCTGTCCTCCACCGGGCCGGTGAACACCTCGCCGGAGGGCATATTGTTGCGCCCGTCCGAGTTGATGAACGTGCGCCCCTCCACGCTCAACGTCAGGTCTGCGTTGGGGCTTTTCACCGCCACCTGTTTCTTGCCCTTCAGCCAGTCCACGATGCGCTGCTGCGAGGCGTGCAGGCTGTCCCACGCCGCCACGGGGTCGTCCTTGTCGCAAAAGCAGGCCGCGTAGACGAAATCCTCATAGGCGCCCAGGCTCATGTCGGCTTCCTGGGCGAAGGCCGGGCAGGGGTACTGCACCACGTTCCAGCGCGCCTCCTTGCGCGCCGAACGCTGCATCCAGGTGTCCAGCAGTCCGCGGCGCGCCTGCCCATACATCTTCTGCTTCTCCGGGTCCAGGCTGGTGAGGGCGCGCGTGTTGCTCGTCCCCAGGATGTTCAGGCGGCAGTCGGCCTGCTCGATCAGTGCCCTCTCCACCGGACTGATCCAGGCCAGTTGCTCCGGCCCGCTCTCGCGCAGGATGGCTTCGGTCACCGCGTCGCTGGTCATCAGCACGGTCGGGTTGCCGCCGGCGCGGGCCGCGCCCGCCGCCACCTCGCGCACCAGCGGTTCGCTCACCGGGTCGGCGCGGATCCACACCCAGTCGCCGGGTTGGATGCCCAGTGAATAATGCACCAACAGGTCGGCCAGTTTCTTCAAACGCGGGTCGGTCATAGGCAGGTCTCCTGGGGCTTGAAGTAGTCGCTGGATTGTATCACCCGCGCGGGACAAATCGCCCGGTCGCGCGGGACATCCGCCCCTAACCCGCCCCCCCGCCGCTTTTGGATAATGGGGCTAAGCCGCTCTCCGAATGTGGAGAACCGGCTCGGAAGGTGGTTGCAGGAGGCGTGAATGGGCAGGCGGTGATGGCATGCGCCTGAAATCGCCCTCTTTCACCCCACCTACCACCAAGGAGGTCTGACCATGGACTCGCGCATGAACCTCGCAAACGTTTCCCGCACCACCGCTCAAATTGGCAGCATTCTCGTCCTGCTTCTGGGCGTCCCATTCCTGCTCTTTGCAGGGATCCAACTCCCATTCAGTCAAGCCGGAAACTTGTGGATCTTCCTGTATCCGCTTTTCCTTCTGGCCTTGCTGGCCGGTCTGGCTATCGCCTGGCGGAAGGAAGGCCTGGGGACCGCAGTCGCGTTGGGTTCGCTGGTTGCATCCTTCGCCCTGGGTGGTGGAACGCTTCCCGGCGTTGGCAGAGGCCAGGGGTTCTCCTTGTTCGTCGGGCCCATCAACTTGCTCTTTGCCCTGCTGATGCCCGGATATCATCCTGAGATGAGTCCCGCCGCCCGATGGGTTCCCGCGCTTTCTTGGCTGCTGCCGGCGATTCCGACCGTCCTGTTCCTCACCTCATGGTGGCTGAGGAGACCTCCCAAATCGGCCCCCTCATAAGGATCACAGCCGCCGATCCGGCTGGCGGTGTCAGTTCACATACACCTTTTCGACCGCGATCTCGATGATGACGTGCGGGTGGCCGTCGTCGGCGTACGGCGCGCCCTCATACTTCACCCCCAGCGCCGCCAGGTGTTCCGCCGCGCCCTCCTCGCGGAACCCCACCGCCCGCCCGCGCACCTGGATGAAGGTGTTGGGGTCCTGCGGGTCGGGAATGACCGCCGTACAGCGCGGGTCGCGCCGCAGGTTGCGCGCCTTCACCGAGTCCAGCCGGGTGTTCACCCGCAAGTGCTCCCCTTCCATGTCGAACCACAGCACCGTCGCCTGCGGCGAACCATCCGGCATGAGCGTGGCCAGGATGAGGTAGGCGCGGGTCTCATCCGCCAGCAGATAGCGCATCGCTTCCGGGAGGCGGCTCAGGCTCATGTCAGGGGCACTCGGCCGAACCCCGGCGGGCGTAGCGCACGAATCCCGCCTTGAAATACGCGTTGCGCTCCACGGCGCACATCGTGTCCTCCAGCACGTCCGGCACCACCTGGTCGGCCCCCGCCAGCGCCACGACCATCAGCACCACATCCGCCTGGCGCTCCGCCAGCAGGGCCTCCACCGCCGGCAGCGAGTCGGCGTGGCAGCCGCGCCAGTCCGCGGCCAGCGGCGCCCCCGCCCAGCGGCTGTACACCTCCAGCGTGGCCGGCTCGCCGCACAGCACAACCGGCGCGTCCGGGTAGGCAGCATGGGCCGCCAGCAGGTCGGCGACCGCCTCGCGCGCCTGGGATTTCTGCGGCGCGGTGTAGTAGTCCGAGACAAACAGCGTATCCAGCAGGAAGAACGCCGCCAGGGCAGCGGCCAGGGCGGCCAGCCAACGGCCGGAGAGGCGCAGGCGGCCCAGCCCCAGCAGGCCGCGCGCCGCCAGGAAATACGCCGCCGGGGCGCTGCCGATCAGGTAGCGCGGCTGAAGCAGCGGCGTGGCGAGCAGCGAGTACAGGACGGTCAGGCCCAGCGGAACAAGGACCCAGACCAGGCACAGGCCATCCGGGTCTGTGAGGAACGCCGCCAGGCGGCGGGCGCGCAGGGCCAGCCAGCCGCGCCGCGCCCACAACAGGCAGGCGGCGGCGATGAGCAGGAACGCCGCCACGGAAGGCGCAGCCTGCTGCCAGCGCAGCGGCGTCTCGTTGAACAGCGTCTTGAAATAGATGGACAGCCGCGTGAGCGTCACCTCGCCGAACTGCACCGGTCGTTCCGAGAACCTCAGGTCTGCCAGCAATTGCGGCAGCCAGGGCAGGTAGCCGGGCAGGAATAACGCATAGAGAACGAAAACGCCTCTGGCCTGCTTGCCGCGCCCGGCCAGCGCCAGCAGGGCCACGCCCTGCCAGAAGATATTCAGGAACGCAAAATAGTGGGTATAGGCCGCCGCCAGCGAGAACAGGAGATAAAGAGCCGCTTCCCTGCGCGGCAGCGGACGGCCATCCGCCGCCTCCCTCGCCAACCGCAGCCAGTAGTAGACCGCCAGCAGCGAGAACAACAGCAGCCAGGCATAGGCGCGCGCCTCCTGGCTGTAGAACAGCGGGTGGTACAACACCGCCAGCAGCGCCGCGCCCAGCAATCCTTCCGCGTAGCCGAACAGCCGCCGCCCGGTCAGGTACATGGCCGGGATGGCCAGCGTCCCGGCGATAGCCGACGGAAGCCGCAGGGCGGCCTCGCCCTCGCCCAGCAGCAGGCGCACGGCAAACTGGATGATGTAGGACAGCGGCTGCTGCCAGTCTGCCGCCACGGCGGCCAGCAGCCCAGGCAGGCTGGCGGAAGCCGTGTGCTGGGCGGCCATCGCCTCGTCGTACCACAGCGATTCGGCGCCCAATTGGCTGAACCGTAGACCCGCCCCCAGCAGTGTGATGAACAACAACGCCAGCCCGATGCGCTGCCGCGCCGGGTCGTAGCGGCTCAGGAGCACGGCGATGCCGCGGCTAGGGGTTGGGGCAGGCATCATCATCTCTCCCGGTGAACAGCCACACCCCGCCGTCGGGGAACCGTGCCCGGTCCACCAGGCAGTAGCGATCTTCCAGGCCGGCGATGGTCTGCTCCCCGATGCGCCAGTGAAGCTGCGAAAGGATGAAAGTCTGCGTGCCCGCTTCGTCCAGGCGGGCGTCCAGGCCGCGAAACTCCCGCCCGCCGCAGGCTCGCAGGTCGGTCACATCCGGGCGGCCCAATCGCACCGTATAATACTCATATTGCCTGGAATGCCCGCAGACGACCGAAAGGGCGTCCGGCGCGAATTCGCGAAAGGTCTCGATGATCTGCACCACCTCCCGGGTGTGTTCCGTGTCCCGCTGGCTATAATAATGGCGCTGCACGACCACGTCCCAGGCGAAATAACCCACCAGCCCGGCCCCGGCCAGGGCGAGCAGTATCTGGCCTGCCAGGCGCGGATAACGCCGCGACCAGGGCAGGCCGCCCAGGCCGCGCGCCGCCAGCAGCGCAAAGGCCGGCATCAGGAAGATCAGGTAGCGCGGCACCCACAGCGGCTTGATGGTATGCGAAACCCAGTAAAGCAACAGCGTCGGCGCGGCCAGCCAGAACACAAGCACGAACTCGCCGCTGGGGCGGCGCGCGGTCGCGCCGCGTCGCCGCGCCAGCAATCCGCGCATCAGCGCGACTGCCAGCGCCACAAACATCAGCAGCGCGCCAAGCAGGAGCGCCTCCGGCAGATTCCGCAGCCGGTAGGTGGCGTCGGTGAAGGCCCAGGCGAGGAGCTCGGTGAAGTCGCCGGGGGTCGGCTCGCGGATCCACTCGTGCTGGCTCGGGTCGCCCATCTGACTCAGGAAGGTCGGCAGCCAGGGCAAAAAGCCCAGCGCGTATCCAAAGTACAAGGCCACCCATTCCTTCGCCCGTTGGCGCAACGCGCCGCGCTCCGCCAGGATGGCCGCCAGCAACGCGGGCGCCTGCCAAGCCTGCATGAGCGCCGCCAGGTAGTGGTTATAGATGGCCGCCAGCCCGAACGCCACATACAGTGCCGCGCTTCGCCTTTGCATGGGACGCCCGGCGCGGACGTCCGCCAACAGGCCTAGCCAGTAATAGGCGGCAAGGGCGCTCAGCAGCAGCGACCAGGAATACGGCCGGGCATATTGGCTGTAGTACAGAGGCTGCCAGAGCGCCGCCGTCAGCCCCGCCGCCATCAGCCCTTCGGCGTAGCCGAACAGCCGCCGTCCGACGAGGTAGACTGCCGGTATGGAAAGGATTCCGGCGAGCGCTGACGAAAGCCGCAGGGGGATTTCGGACTCCCCAAACACCTGCGTGATGGCATACGTGATGACGAAACTGAAGGGGGCCTGCCCGTAGTCGGCCACCGAGTCGAGCATGGCGCCCAGGGTGGGCTGGCGGATCACATCCCAGGTGGCCGACTCATCCAAATCCACGGAATGGCCGCCCAGATCATACAGCCGCAGCGCAGTGCCCGCCAGCACAATGGCGAGCAGGGTCAGCCCGAAAGCCAGGTTCTTCCGCGTACGATGGCGCAGGTCCACTCTACCTCCAGATGGCGGGATTATACCTGCGCGCCCGCCCGGGTCCGGCTTGATATAATCGCTTCAGGAGCGCCTGCCGTGATGAACCGTATGCCCAACCCAACCGCCTTCTTGCCCGTCAGCATCTTTCTGGCGCTGCTGGGCTATGGCGGCTTGGCCCTGCTCCTCTCCTCCACCCAGCCCACCCTCTGGCCGCGCTGGCTGATGTTCTTCCTCATCGTCGTGGCCGGCAGCGGTACGGCCCTGCCGGTGGTGGCCTTTCTCAATTTCCGTCTCCCCGGCCGGCCCCCGGCCGCGCCCCGCGTGGTGGTGCGCCAGGCGCTGTGGTTTGGCGTCTACCTGGCCATCCTCGCCTGGCTGCAGGTCGGGCGCGTCTTCAGCCCCAACCTGGCGCTGATGCTGCTGGTCGGGTTGGCGGCCATCGAAGTGCTGCTGCGCCTGTGGGAACGCAGCCGCTGGCAGCCGGAGTGAGCGTGGTCGCCAAAGACCTGCGCGCCCTGCCCGCGGTGGACAAGTTGCTGGGCACCACCGAAGCCGCCGAAATGATCGCCGAGTTCGGCCGCCCGCTGGCGCTGGAGGCCATCCGCCAGGCGCTGGCCGAGGCGCGCGCCCGCCTGAAGCGCCGCGACAGCACCGCCCCCGCCTCTGAGATCCTCCTGAACCGGGCTTGCGAACTGCTCAACGCATGGCTCAAACCCACGCTTGTGCCGGTCATCAACGCCACGGGCGTCATCCTGCACACCAACCTGGGGCGCGCCCCGCTCAGCCCGGCCGCCCTGCATGCCCTGCAGGGCGCCGCCCAGGCCTACAGCACGCTGGAGTTCAACCTGGAGGACGGCAAGCGCGGGGCGCGCGCCGGCCACGCCGAAGACCTGCTCAAACGCCTCACCGGGGCCGAGGCCGCCCTGGTGGTCAACAACAACGCCGCCGCCCTCCTGCTGGCGCTCAGCGCCCTGGCGCGGCGGCGCAAGGTGCTCATCGGCCGCACACAGCTGATCGAGATCGGCGGCGGCTTCCGCATCCCGGAGGTGCTCAAGCAGAGCGGCGCGCGCCTGGTGGAGGTCGGCACCACCAACCGCGTCCACCTGGAGGATTACGCCGCCGCGCTGGCCGAGGATAACATCCACCTCATCTTGCGGGCGCACTCCTCCAACTTCCGCATTGTCGGCTTCCACAGTGAGCCGGAACTGGCCGAACTGGCCGAACTGGCCCACGCCCACGCCCTGCACCTGGTGGACGACCTCGGCTCCGGCGCGCTGCTGCCCACCGAGCGCTACGGCCTGGCCCACGAACCGATGGTGCAGGAATCGCTGGCGGCCGGCGCCGACCTGGTCTGCTTTTCCGGCGACAAACTGCTGGGCGGCCCGCAGGCCGGCATCCTCGTCGGCCGGGCGGAACTCATCGCCAGACTGCGGGTGCACCCGGTGGCGCGCGCCGTGCGCGCCGACAAGCTGGCCCTGGCGGCGCTGACCGCCACGCTGGAGCATTACATCCGGGACGAAGCCGAACGCCAGATCCCCATCTGGCGCATGATCAGCACCGCCCCGCGCCTGCTGCGCCAGCGCGCCCGCGCCTGGGCCCAGGCGCTGGGGGCCGGCCAGGTGGTGCAGAGCCAATCGGCGGTGGGCGGCGGCAGCCTGCCGGGCGAGACCCTGCCCACCTGGGTTCTGGCGCTGGAAGGCCCCGCGCCCGATAAACTGCTGGCCGCCCTGCGCCGGGCGCGGCCGCCGATCATCGCCCGGGTCGAAGACGGCCGCCTGCTGCTGGACCCGCGCACCGTGCTGCCGGAACAGGAAGGCGCGCTGCTGCTGGGCGTGGGCAACGCCCTGGCGGGCCGCTGAAGTCGCGCCCGCCAAAAACAAACCGAATCACCCCCCATCGGGGTTAAAATAGCATGGCCGAACGCTTGGCGACCAACGAGGAGAACGAGATGGCCGTGACCGCCGCTTACCAGGATGCCCTGCGCGTCCTGGAAGACACCAGCCGCACGTTTTTTTTGCCGATTGTGAAACTGCCCGATGGCTTGCAGCAGGCCGTGGCTTCCGGCTACCTGTGCATGCGCGCCATTGATGAAGTCGAAGACCACCCCGCCATCGAAAACCGGGACAAGGGCGAGCTGCTCAACGCCATGAGCCTGCTGCTCCAGGCCCAGACCACCGTGGAGGAGTTCGCCCACGGCCAGTTCGAAGGCCTCTTCCGCAGGTTCCGGCTGGACCTGCCGGAAGTCACCCTGCGCGTGGCCGAATGGGCCTGCCTGGCCCCGCGCTTCATCGCCCCGCGCATCTGGGAGGCCACCAGCGGCATGGCCGACCGCATGGCCCACTGGGCGGTCGGCGGGTTCAAGGTGCTCAACCAGTCCGACCTGGACCGTTACACCTACGGCGTGGCCGGCGCGGTCGGCCTGATGCTCTGCGACCTGTGGGGCTGGTTCGAGCGCGTCCAGATCCACCGCAGCCGCGGCATCCAGTTCGGGCGCGGCCTGCAACTCACCAACATCCTGCGCAACCGGGCCGAAGACCTGGCCCGCGGCGTGGATTTTTACCCCCAGGGCTGGGACGATGAAGACATGCAGGCCTACGCCCGCAAGAACCTGGGCGAATTCGATGAATACACCAGCACCCTGCCGGAGACCACCTTCATGCAGTTCGTCGGCATCCCGCGCGCCCTGGCCTGGGCCACCCTGGACGCCTTGAAAGCCGGCCGCGACAAACTCAGCCGCAGCGAAGTGGTCGAGATCGTCGAGGGGCTGGAGGGCCAGGCCGGTTGAGGAAATCCCTCCAAAGTAGGACTTGTGGCCCAATGTCAAGAGTTGGCATTGGGTCGTTTTTTCTTTAGAATGGGATCGTAGAAGTGAACTCAGGAGAAGAGGAGTCTTATGTCCAGGAAATTGATCACGCTGTTCACCATTCTGGCGCTGGCCGCCACGGGTTGCACCCTGCCCGGCGTAGGCGGCGAAGGAGACGACGGGACCCTGGCCACCCTCCAGGCGCTGCAAGTGCAGACCACCCTGGAGGCCATCCAACGGCTGACGGCCGAGGCCGCCGGGCAGAACCCGCCCGCGCCATCCGGCGGGAGCGGGCAGACCAGCGTCACCGATACGCCCGCGTCGGAGGCCAGCGCCACGCCCGAACCATCCGCCACCAGCACGCAGGGGGTGCCGATGATCAGCGTGAGCGTGGACACCAACTGCCGGGTTGGCCCCGGCAACGTCTACGACTACAAGGGCGCCCTGCTGGTGGGCGAAAAGGCCGAAGTGCTGGCCCGCGACCCCAGCAGCAACTACTACTACATCCCCAATCCGGATGGCAGCGGCAACTGCTGGGTGTGGGCGCAGTACGCCACTATCGAAGGCGACGCCAGCGCGCTGCCGGTCTACACCCCGCCGCCCACCCCCACGCCCACTTACACCCCCACGCCGGAACTCTACTGGCAGGGCGACTGGAACTTCTATTTTGAGGTTTCCGGGGCCAGCGTCACCTCCACCGTCACACAGTCCGGCAAGACCATTTCCGGAAGTTTCGTCTACCTCGGCACGACCATCACCTACACCGGCACGGTCAGCGCCGACGGCAAGACCGTCAACGGCACCTGGACCAACACGTCCACCTCGGATACCGGCCCATTCACCTGGGCGCTGAAGAAGAACATCAACCAGTTCGTCGGCAATACCACCTCGGGTGGGACGGCCTACGCCTGGTGCGGCTACCGCACCGGCGCGTCGCTGCCCTCGCCCTGTTTGGGGCCGTAAGGCAGCCGGCAGTAACCACTGGCAGGAAAGGCTCTCCTTCTGGGAGAGCCTTTCCTCTTTTTCAGACCGCCTGCTGTCCACTACCTGCTGTCTACTACCTGCCGTCTGTGGTTTAATCTCCGCCATGCCATCCGAACACGTCCACGACGTCATCGTCATCGGCGCCGGGCCGGCCGGTTCGGCCGCCGCCCACCACCTGGCCCGCCAGGGCCGCGACGTGCTGCTGCTGGACCAGAGCGACTTCCCGCGTGACAAGACCTGCGGCGACGGCCTGACCCCGCGCGCCCTGGCCGAACTGCGCGGCATGGGCATCCTGGACGACCTGTATCCGCTGGGCGGGCGCGTCCACGGGGTGGCCGTGCATGCCGCTTTGGGCAATTCGATGACCGCGCCCATCCCCAGCCATCCCGAGTATCCCGACCACATGCTCATCGTACCGCGCTACAAATTGGATGACGTCATCCGCCGGCGGGCGCTGGCCAGCGGCGCGCAGTTCGCCGCGCCGGTGCGGGTGCGCGGCGTGGAGAGCGAGGGCGGCCGGGCGGTGGTGCTGGGCGAGCGGGGCGGCCGGCCCTTCCGCGCTGCCGGGCGGCTGGTGCTCATCGCCGTGGGCGCGGCCACCAACCTGCTGCTCGACCTGGGCATCCTCAAGGGCCAGCCGCCGGTCATCCGGGCGGCGCGCGGCTATTACGAGGGCGTATCCGGGCTGGACGGCCACGTCCAGGCGCACTTCAAAGACGTGCCGCTGCCCGGCTACGGCTGGGTCTTCCCGCTTTCCAAAACGGCCGCCAACGTGGGCATCGGCTATTGGGACAGCCGGGCCTTCTGGCGCAAACCGCCGCACTCGCCAAAACAGGCCATGCTGCACTGGCTGGCGCACAGCCCGGTCGTGGGCCCGATGATGGCCCGCGCCGAACTCCAGGGGCCGATCAAGGGTTACCCGCTGCGGGTGGATTTTGCCAGCGCCCCCACCTGGGGCGAGCGCATCCTGCTGGTCGGCGAGAGCGCCGGGCTGGTCAGTCCGCTCACCGGCGAAGGCATCGACTTTGCCCTGGAGAGCGGCCGGCTGGCGGCCGAGTTCTGCGCCGGGCTGTTCGCCGCTGGCGACTTCTCGCCCCGCGCCCTGGCCGGTTACGACGCCCTCCTGCGCCGCCACTTCCAGCGCCTGTTCGTCTTCCTCGGCTACATCCGCAACCTGTACATCAACCCGGCGCTGATGAACCGCACCGTGCAGGCCACCCATCGTTTCCCGGAGATCAAAGACCTGCTGGTCAAGATTCTCATGAGCGAGGAAGACGCCGCCGGCATGGTCACGCCCGGCATCGTGCGCCGCGTGATCCTGGGGGCCTGACGTTTTCGACTATACGCAACAAAATAGGGACAAAAATACTATTCTTTTGCAACGCGATTTCGACTACTCTGGAATCGTTGGGACTGTCGGCCCGGGCCCTGGAGGAGGCCCGGCGCCGTCTCTTCTGGTTCCTGAAAGGTGTTCGCCATGGCAAAGAAATCGCCCGACGACGTGCGCAAATACGAACTCAGCCTGCTGGACGGCCTGCTGGAAGGCTGCCAGATCATCGGCTTCGACTGGCGCTACCTGTACCTGAACGACGCCGCCATCGTCCACGCCCGCAAGGGCCGGGCCGACCTGCTCGGCAGGACCATGATGGAATGCTATCCCGGCATCGACGAAACGCCGGTGTTTGCCACGTTGCGCGCCGTGATGGAAGACCGCCAGGCCCGCCGCATGCAGAACCAATTCACCTACCCCGATGGCCGCCAGGGCTGGTTCGAACTGCACATCCAGCCCTGCATCGAGGGCATCCTCATCCTCTCTGAGGACGTGACCGACCGTATCCTGGCGCTGGAGCGCGCCGAGAACGAACTCAAGCGCCTGAACGCCCTGCGGCGCATCGACCAGGCCATCATATCCACCACCGACCTGGGCATGCTGGCCGACCTGACGCTGGAACAGGTCCTCCAGAGCCTGGGCGCCGACGCGGCCATGATTTTGCTCTTCGACCCGCACAGCCTGATGCTCAAGCGGCTGCGTTCACGCGGCTTCCGCTCACCGGCTGCCGGGGATCACGGCATCAAGATTGGGGACGGGCTGGCCGGGCAGGCGGCCCTGGAGCGCCGCCTGATGGCCGCCGGGGACCTGGCCCGGTCAGAGGATTTCACCCGCCCCGCCATGCGGGAACGCGAGGGCTTCCAGAGTTATTTTGGCGCGCCGCTGCTTTCCAAAGGCCGCTTGCTGGGCATGCTGGAGGTCTTCCACCGCCAGCCCATCCACCCTCCGGAAGAGTGGCTTACGTTCTTTGAAATGCTGGCCGGGCAGGCGGCCATCGCCATCGACCACATCCAGACCTTCGGCAGCCTGGAGCGCGCCAACCTGGACTTGCTGCTGGCCTACGACAACACCATCGAAGGCTGGGCCCGGACGCTGGAACTGCGCGATTTTGAGACCGAAGGCCACTGCCAGCGCGTGGCCGAGCTGACCGGCCGGCTGGCGGCCATCCTCGGCTACCAGGGCGAAGCCCTGCTCCACATCCGGCGCGGCGCGCTGCTGCACGACATCGGCAAACTGGGCATCCCGGATTCCATCCTCTTCAAGCCCGGCCCGCTCAACGACGAGGAGTGGGAATTGATGCGCGGGCACACTCTCATCGGCCGCGACCTGCTGCGCAGGATCGCCTTCCTGGAACCCGCCCTGGATATTCCCTACAGCCACCATGAGAAGTGGGATGGCAGCGGCTACCCACAGGGCCTGAAGGGCATGGAGATCCCCGAACCGGCGCGGGTCTTCGCCCTGGCGGATGTGTGGGACGCGCTGGCCTCCGACCGGCCCTACCGCCCGCGCTGGCCGGACGAGAAGATTCGCGCCCACTTCCTCGAACAGTCCGGCGCGCACTTCGAGCCGCGCCTGGTAGACCTGTTCTTCGAAGAAATCATCGACCGGGGATAGTTCTCCCGTCATTCCAAAGGAGCAGCCAACCCGGTAACGCCCTCCCTCGGAATGACAGCCAGGAGACCCAACAAAAAGAGCAGCCGGGGTCGGCTGCTCTTCGTTTGGGCGGTCGTAACTGGTTTACAGTCGTACGACGTCCTGCGCCTGCAGGCCTTTCTGGCCCTGCGTCACGGTGAACTCGACCCGCTGGCCTTCTTCAAGGTTGCGGAATCCGTCGCCGACGATGGCGCTGAAGTGGACGAATACGTCTTCCCCCGAGTCACGCTGGATGAAGCCGTAACCCTTAGCCCCGTTGAACCACTTCACGGTGCCCTGTTCCTTTTCGGGCATGGATTTGGAACTCCTTTCTACATAGTTTTTGCCTGGGTCTTACATGGTTCCAAATCAAAAGAATAGTCTTTCTTTAAGGAACTTCTGTAACCAGCATGACGATTTTAGCACGGGATTTGAGTCAAAGTCAATCGGCAAAGGCGCGCAGATATCCGACCAACTCGCTCCGAAAAAACCCACCCCGGACGAATCGCGTCCGGGGTGGGTTCATCACGAAATCACAAGCAGGCTACGGTACGTCCTCCGTACACTCGTAACCACCATACTGGCCGAAACCCGTATACTCCCAGTTGCACTCATCGCGTTTTTCGCAGGAAGCCTCTGTCCCATAGTCAGAGCAATCAATCGGAGTCTCGGTGGGATCCTCGCTGGTATCCTCGCAGGATTGGGTCTGCTCGTTCCAGCGCTTCCCGATCGGGCAGCGCAGGTCGGGCGTCACTGTCGCCGCCGTGCACACCGGCACATCCACCAGCACCGTCCAGCAGCCGCCCTGGTCCACCGGCACGCATGTCTGTTGCAGCGTATCGTAGTAGTAGCCGGTCGGGCACTGGCCGTTCGGGTCATCGCCCTGCGGCGTGCAGGTGTTGGGGGCGGCCGCCGTCAGGTAGCCCAGGCCGCAGCCGTCGTCGTCGGTCGGCACACAGTAGCCCAGCCCGGTGTCGAAGTAGTAGCCCTCGTCGCAGGTGGGCGGCGGGGTGTCGTCCGGCTGGCAGGTATTCACCGCCGCCAGGTAGCCGTAGCCCTCCGGGCAGTCGCCGGCTTCGTCCGGCGTGCAGGTCTGGCGCTTCTCGTCGTAGGTGGTGCCCTCCGGGCAGTCGTCCTCGGTGATGTCCGGCACGCAGGCGTTGCGGTTCTCGTTGAACGCATAGCCGGGCGGGCAGGGGTTGTCGCCGGGGTCGCAGTAGCCGTTGCCGTAGTCGAAGTTCGTCGGCGCCGCCGCGAAGTAAGTCGGCGGCGCAGTGCTGGCGTTGGGCTCGCCGTCGCCGGGGCACTCCGTCCCATCTCCGCCGGGGATCGGTACGCAGCAGTTGAGCGCCGCGCTGAACATGTAGCCGAAGCCGCACATGCTGCCGGGGCCGGTCTCCGGCAGGCAGGACTGGGTACGTTCATCATAGTAGTAGCCCAGGCCGCAGCCGTCGCTGGTCTCGATGCACTGCTCGATGTTCGGGTCGTAGTAGGTCAGCGGGGTGTCGCCGCAGTCCACCGGCGGCGGGCCGCCGTCGCTCGGCACGCACTGGCCGGCGTCGTTCACGCTGTAGCCCTCCGGGCAGGTCGCGCCGGGGTAGTAGGTCGCTCCGTTGGTGTTCGGGTTGTCCGGCAGGCAGGTGTTGCTGCCATCCGTGGCGAGGTGCGTGCCTTCCGGGCACTGGCCGTAGGGCGGGTTCTCGTCGTTCGGGCCGTCGCCCTCCACGCAGCCCTTGTACGGGTCGTAGGTCGTCCCGGCCGGGCAGCCGTTGCCGTCCAGCGGCACGCACACGTTGCGCAGCGTGTCGTAATAAGTGCCCTCGTCGCACTCAAAGCCGGTCTGTTCCTCCGGCAGCGGCGAGCAGCAGTTGATGTCGCGGTTGTAGTAGTAGCCCAGCGGGCACAGGCCGCCGCCGTCGTCGTTCTCCTCCGGCTCGCAGGCGCCCATATTCGCGCCGGGCAGGGCGGCAAAGTAGAAGCCCTCCGGGCAGCCGCCGTCGTCGGTCACGCAGCGTTCATACTGCGGGTCGTAGACGCTGCCCTCCGGGCAGCCGGAGCCGTCGTCCGGCTCGCAGCGGTAGAGTTGCTGGTTGTAGCTCCAGCCCTCCGGGCAGCCGGTGTCCTGGCCGTCATAGTCGCACTGGCCGGTGAGCGGGTTGTACTTGTAGCCCTCCGGGCAGTACTGGTCCAGGTCGGTTGGGGCGGTCTGCTGGTAGGGGGTGAAGGCCACCAGCGAGTTGGTCTGCGGCTGGTAGGTGACCAACGTTGGCCCGCCGGGGGCCGCGCCCACTTCCCCATTCCCCTGGCCCGCGCACACCGTCACTTCCACGGTGCTGCCCATCGGGGCGGCCGGGCCTTTGCAGTACAGGCGGCCGGGGTATTCGGGCAGTTCGAAGCAGTCCTCGAACGGCAGGCCGTTGACGCTGACCTCGTAGCCCTCGCCGGAGGGCAGGCCGAGGTCCACGCTGATATTCACCAGGCCGCCCTCCGGGCAGCCGAAGCCCGTCACCACCAGGTTGGGGTTGTCGCCCTGCTGGCCGCCGTCCGGGCGGTCGGGGTGCTCCAGCCCGCCATCCGTGCTGCCGCCGGGGTTGCAGAAGCCCACGTAAGTGTCCTGGCAGAAGGGCGCGAAGTGTTCCTCGCCCAGGTCGGAAAGCACGCAGCGGAAGCCCAGGTTGGGCAGGTAGTCTTCGGGGTTAAGCGCGTTGCGGTCGGCGGTGCGGATATTGGGGTTGCTCTCGCTGAAGCCGCCGCCGCGCCACACCTTTAGTTCGCCCTGTTGCGCCCCCTGCGGGTTGGCGAAGCCCGCATTGGCATAGTCGGGGGTGTACCAGTCGAACGTCCACTCGCCCACGTTGCCGGCCATATCGAAGGCCTCGAACGGGCTCAGGCCCTGCGGGCGGGTGCCGATCGGGTCGGTGCCGCCATCCGGGTTGCAGCCTTCCTTGTTGGAAAAGGCGCAATCGGGGTCGTCCGCGCCCCACGGGTAGGTGAAGGCCAGCAGGCCGCGGGCGGTCTTCTCCCATTCGGCCTCGGTCGGCAGGCGGCCGCCCAGCCAGTCGCAGTAGCCGTTGGCCTGGAACCAGGAGACGCCCACCACCGGGTGGTCGCCCATGGCCGGGTCGAGGTAGTCGATGTCGAAGTCGGGGTCGCCGCCGATGGCCGGCGGCGCACACTCGCCCGCTTCCACGCATTGGGCGTACTGCTCGTTGGTGACCTCGGTCTGCTGGATCCAGAAGCCGGGGACGTTGACGCGGTGCTTGGGCATCTCGTCCGGCTCGGCGCCGGGTTCGCCCTCATCGCTGCCCATCACGAACGGGCCGCCCTCGACGAAGACGATCGAGCCGCCGCCCGCCCCTTCCAGGATGGTCGGCGCCGGGGTGGCCGTGGCGGTCTCGCCGCCTTCGCCCCCCGAATCGGCGTCATCATCACCGGTAGCGCCGGCGCAGGCGGCCAAGACCAGCACCAGCAGCAGCAAAATGCTGCGCAACTGCCCCCTCGAAAACGAAAGTGTAAAAGTGCCCATCTCTACTCCTCGTGAAACCTATCAATTTTGAGAGGAATCCAATTTTTATTATAGCGACTGAACGGCTCTAAAACAATAGGCAATCGCTGAGACAAGAGTACCAATTCCCCATACCCAACCGAAAAAGGGAGCGATGACTGATCGATTCGAATCAGTTCTGCAAGACCCCAACATGTAGCAGGGGCGACCTGCGGGTCGCCCCTGCGCGTGGTGCGGGAAATCGAAACTGGATTACCCAATATCGCCGTCTCTTTCAGCGACTCATCATCCCCACCACTCCCCCGCTTCCGTCCGAAGGCGAATTTCCTTATATAATGAAAACATCCCAAACCTGTCTCCAGAGGATAGGAGGTCAGAATCCATGTACCGCGTCAGACTGTTCCCGGCCGCCGCCCTGCTGTTGGCCGCCGCCCTGTTGTTGGCCGCCTGCGCGCCGGGGGTCCCGGAGGCCGAGCCGCCCGAAGACCAGGCCGCCCCCAGCCAGACCAGCCCGCCGGCCGAACAACCGCCGGCGGAAACCCCAACCGTCGAAACCCCGCCCGACGACTCCGCGGCCGACGCCTGGCAGAGCCAGAACCCGCCGCTCCCCGCCGAGCCGGTGGCCGTCACCATCCCCACCGCCGACGGGCGGGCGCTGAACGGCTGGTACTACCCCGCCAGGGTCAACCCGGCCCCCATCGTGGTGATGATGCACTGGGCCGGCGGCGACCAGTACGACTGGTGGCAGATCGCCCCCTGGCTGCAAAACCGCCCGGACGAATACACCCCCGGCCCCTGGCCCGGCAGCGGCGTGAACGGCCCCTGGCTCGATCCCTCCTGGTTCCCGATGGTCTTGCCGGAAGCCTCCTTCGGCGTGCTGGTGTTCGACTTCGGCGGTTTTGGCGGCAGCCCGCGCGGCAACACGCCGGATAGCGAACTGCAAGACGCCCTGGCCGCCGTGCGCTTCGCCGCCACGCTGGAAGGCGCCGACCCGGCCCGCATCCTGGCCCTGGGCGGCAGCATCGGCGCCGATGGCGCCCTGGATGGCTGCGTGCTGTTCAACCGCGAACCGATTGACGGCGCGGCCTGCATCGGCGCGCTGCCGCTCTCGCCCGGCAACTACCTTGGCGCGCCCTTCCCTTACGAAGAAGGCGCCCGTGAACTGGCGGAGGCCGGGCATCTGGTGTATTGCCTGGCGGCGGAAGAAGATTTCGACTCGCCCAAGCTGTGTGCCGCTCCGCAGCACGCCAATCACCTGGCGTTTATCTTCCCCGGCGGCGACCACGCCATGTTCCTCATCCAGCCGGAGTTTCGTCCCGTCCAGCCCGAAGGCGCGCCAACCACCCTGGAACTGATTCTGGAATGGCTGGAACAGGCCACCGGCCTGCCCACCCAGCCGTAGGAGCGCGGCGACGCCCTGCCCCGCCTGGCAACCGCCCCCCGCCGGCCGCCTGCCCCTCAGGCGGCCGGTTTTTAGGTTCTGTTGACATTTGAGGAGATCCCCAAGAATTGTCATTCCGAAGGAGGGCATAAAGAGCAATGGCTTACATTCAACCGCGCGCCCGACTGAGGAATCTCGAAAAGGGTGGTAATTTCAGGCGCGTTTTACGCCGAATCAGCGAGTTTCTTCCCGAGATACCTTCACTTCGTTCCTTTCACTCCGTTCAGGGCAGGCAGGACAGGTTCTCGCTTCGCTCGGAATGGCAACGTGTTCGGTATGTGCGTTGAAATATCAACACAACCTGGTCTCCCAGGTTGGCGATTCGATTGTATGATAGTGGCAGAACACAGCAATTGACTGCTCCATCGGAGCCGCGCCAGCCCATGAACGACCACACCCGGCACATCCTCTCCATCCTCACGGCCATCCTGTTGTTCGGGGCGTTGCTGGCGTTGGCCGCCCCGGATGCCCGCAGCCTGCCCATGGCCGGGCTGTTCGCCCTCCTGGTGACCGGCGCGCTGGTCTTCGGCATCCCGGCCGGCGGCGGCGAGATCTCGCTGCTCCCATTGGTTTCGGCCGGCGCCCTGTTCCTGCTCGGCGGCCCGGCCGCCGCCGTGGCGGTGACGTTGGGCGCAATGGGGCACGGTGTCGCCCGCCGCCTGTGGCCCGACCTCACCGGCTGGCCGCGCGCCTCCGGCGGGCTGGCGCTGGCCGGCACCACCGCCGCCAACACCATCATGCTTTCCGGCAGCGTCCTGGCCGCCGGGTGGGTCTACGCCGCCCTGGGCGGTTCCGTACCTATTCTGCCGGGGAATTACCTCAAGCCTGTGGCGGTCGCCAGCCTGGTCTATCTGCTGGTCAATTACATCCTGGCCGGGGTGTATTTCCGAACCGAAGGACCCCGGAACTTCCGCCGCTACCTGCGCGAATTGCCAATAGTGGTGTTGTATGAAGCCCCCACGCTCATCTTCGCGCCGCTGCTGGCGCTGATATTCGAGGGCCTCGGCCTGGGCTGGTTCCTGCTGGCCTGCGCCGGGCTGGGCGTCATCGCCGCGGTGCTGCGCGACCAGGCCAGGGCGCGCGAACGCCTCGGCCGCCAGGTGCGCGAACTGGGCGGCCTGCAGAACGTCGGGCGCGCTCTGGCCGCCAGCCTGGACCTGGATGAGACGCTCAACGCCGTCTACGCCCAGGTGGCCGAATTGATGCCCGCCGAGAATTTCTACGTGGCGCTCTACAACGCCGATGCCGATGAGGTCTCCTTCCCACTCGTTGTGGAGGAAGACCGGCGCCGGACGGGCAAATCCCGCCGGGCGGCCAACGGCCTCACCGAAACCATCATCCGGCGGCGGCAGTCGCTGCTCACCGACCCGCAGGGCATCGAAGCCCTCCGGGCGCAAGGCATGGAAGTCTACGGGGCGATGCCCGTCTCCTGGTTGGGCGTGCCCCTGCTGGCCGGCGATGAAGTATTGGGAATGCTGGCCGTGCAGTCCTATCCCCGCTCCGGCCAGCCGCCCCAGCAGTTCGACGAGGGACACAAGGGCATCCTGGAAACCATCGCCGCCCAGGCGGCCACGGCCATCCAGAACGCCCGCCTGTATGCCCGCACCGACGAAGACCTGACGCGCCGCGTCCAGGAACTCAACTCCATCCTGCGCACCACCCGCGAGGGCCTGCTGCTGGCCAACCCCGACCTGACGGTGGTGGCCGCCAACCGCGCCCTGGCCGATTTCCTCGGCCTGCCGCTCACCGCCCTGCTCCACCGCAGCCTGCTGGCCGCCCCCGCCGATTCGGAGGGCGCCTGCATCGCCGAACGCATCGGCTACAGGAATGACGAACTCCAGCAGGAACTGGCTCTGCTGGGGCAGAGCCGCGGCGCCTTCACCCGCAGAGCCATTGAAGCCCCCGGCCCGGCAGCGATTCCGTTGGAACGCGTGGTCAGCCCGGTATTGGGCGCGCAGGAAAACATCACGGGCTGGCTGTTCGTCTTCCGCGACCTCGGCGAAGAGCGGCGCATGGCGCGCATGCGCAACGAACTGACCCACATGCTGGTGCACGACCTGCGCGCCCCGCTGATGGTGGTCGAGGGCGGCCTGAACCTGATCGAATTCGAACTCGAACAGGGCGACCCGCAGCGCATCCCCGAGCATGTCAACCTGGCCTTGCGCGGCAGCCAGCGCATGCTGGATATGATCGGCAACCTGCTGGACATCTCCAAACTGGAGAACGGCGAGCTCACCCTCCGGCTGGAAGATGCTGAACTGCCGGAATGGCTGGAAGGACTGCGCCAGCGCTTCATGCCCGCCGCGCTCGAAGCCCACATCGCCCTTACGCTGGAACTGGACGCCGCCATCCGCCCGGCGACCCTGGATATGGGCCTGATGGACCGCGTCCTGGCCAACTTGGTGGACAACGCCATCAAGTTCACGCCCGACGGCGGGCGGGTGACCCTCAGCGCCCAGCGCGGCGAGAACCACGTGCAGTTCGCGGTGGAAGACAACGGCCCCGGCATCCCGGAGGAAGCCCAGGCGGCCCTCTTCGAGAAATACCGCCGGGTGGAGGGCATCGTCGGGCGGCGCGGCGGCAACGGGCTGGGCCTGGCGTTCTGCAAACTGGCCGTGGGGGCCCACGGCGGGCGCATCTGGGTGGAAAGCAAGGTGGGCCGCGGCAGCGCCTTCTACGTCTGGCTGCCGCAGGCGGCTCCTGAAGAAGAATAGACCGGCATTCCCCTTTCCCTTATAATGAAATCGGGCGGGCTGCCCGCCCACCGCAAGCCATGCAGATTCACCTGAAGTTGTATTCCACCCTGCGCGAGGTACTGCCGCCGGAGGCCAAAGGCCAGGCCACGCTCGACCTGCACGACGGCGCGACCCTCGACGACCTGCTGGCTCAACTCGGCCTGCCGAAGCGCGTGGTCATCAGCGTCAACGACGAACACGAACCCGACCTTGCGCGCCGCCTCAGCCCCGGCGACCGGGTGCGCGTCTTCTCTGCCGTCGGCGGCGGCTGAATCAGACCGCGGGCTTAAACCAGACGCAACCTGGTCGCCTGCTGGAAAAGGAGTACCCCATGCCCTACGGCTACACCGGCAAGATCCTGCACATCAACCTCACCGACCTCACCCACTCCGTCGAAACCCCTGACGAAGCCTTCTATCGCAAATACATGGGCGGCAGCGCCCTCGCCATGTTCTACCTGCTGCGCGACATGCCCGCCGGGGCCGAACCGCTCGGCCCGGACAATGTGCTGGTGTTCGCCCTCAGCGTGCTCACCGGCGCGCCGCTCTCCGGCCAGAGCCGCATGACCGCCGCCGCCAAATCCCCGCTCACCGGCGCCATCGGCGACAGCCAGACCGGCGGCTTCTGGCCTGCCGAACTCAAATTCGCCGGGTTTGACGCCATTGTCATCAAGGGCGCGGCCAGAGAACCGGTCTACCTGTGGATTAAGGATGGCGCGGTCGAATTCCGCCCCGCGGTGCACCTGTGGGGGCGCATCACCGCCGACGCCGAAGACGCCATCAAGGCCGAATTGGGCGACGACAAGATCGAAGTCCTGCAGGTCGGCCCGGCGGGCGAAAACCAGGTGCGCTTCGCCGCGGTCATGAACATGTCCAACCGCGCCAACGGCCGCACCGGCCTGGGCGCGGTGATGGGCAGCAAAAACCTCAAAGCCATCGCCGTGCGCGGCACGAGCAAACTGGAAGTGGCCGACAAAAAGGCCGTCTCCGACCTGGCGCGCTGGGGGGTGGCTAAACTGCCGTCCAGCGGCATCGCCGGCCTCGGCAAATATGGCACCGCCGAGACCACCGGCGCCAACCAGACCATCGGCTCGCTGCCGGCCTACAACTACAACAGCGGCGTGTTCGCCGACTGGGAAGCCATCGACGGCACCACGATGTACGACACAATCCTGAAGGGCGCCGAAGAAGGCAAACAGGACCGCCTCGGCCGCGACACCTGCTACGCCTGCACCGTGCGCTGCAAGCGCGTGGTCGAGATCCAGGAAGGCCCCTATAAGGTTGACCCGCGCTACGGCGGCCCGGAATACGAAACCACCAGCACCTTCGGCAACTACGCCGGCATCAACGACCTGGCCGCCATCGCCAAAGCCAACGAACTCTGCAACCAGTACGGCATGGACACCATCTCGTGCGGCGCGACCATCTCGTGGGCCTACGAAGCCTACAACGAAGGCAAACTGACGCAGGAAGATACCGGCCTCGACCTCACCTGGGGCAACGCTGAGAGCATGGTGAAACTCACCGAGATGATCGCCACCCGCACGGGGTTTGGCGATATTCTCGCCGAGGGCAGCCAGCGCGCCGCGGAAGAGATGGGGCGCGGCCTGGCGGATTACCTCATCACCGTCAAGGGCCAGGAACTGCCCGCCCACATGCCGCAGGTCAAGAAATCGCTGGCAGTCATCTACGCCGTCAACCCCTTCGGGGCCGACCACCAGTCCAGCGAGCACGACCCGGCTGTGGAAGGCGACTTTGAAGCCAACAAGGAGCGCCTCGCCATGATCGGCGTGAACAAGGAACTGCCCCGGCGCTCGCTGGACGCCGAGAAGATCGACTTTGCCGTGCGCACCCAGCGCCTGTACAGCGCGCTCGACAGCCTGAACCTGTGCCAGTTCGTGTTCGGCCCGGCCTGGCAACTCTACGGCCCCGACCAGACCGTCGAGACCGTGCGCGCCATCACCGGCTGGGACGTGACCATCGAGGAAATCCAGGAAGTCGGTGAGCGCCGTCTGAATATGCTGCGCGCCTTCAACGCCCGCGAAGGGCTGGACCGCAAAGCGGACAAACTGCCCGCCAAGTTGTTCAAGAAAGCCCTCAAGGGCGGCGCCAGCGACGGCTTCAAACTGGACGAGGACGAATTCGAGGCCGCGCTCGACTCCTACTACGAACAATCCGGCTGGGATGCCGAAACCGGCAACCCCACCCGCCCCACCCTCGAGCGCCTGGGCCTGGATTGGGTAGCCGACCAGTTGGAGTTGTAGGACCGCTCTGCTACATGGTTGCCCAACAGGCTATTTTGTCATTCCGAAGAAGGGTGCAACCATCCCTCGAATCTGGCGCAACTCGCAAACCCGACTGAGAGCCTGTCCTGAGTGTAGCGAAGGAAATCTCGTCAGAAGGGCCTCGAAACCGACGCAACACCGCCGCAAATAGGGCCCCCTTCGCGAGATTTCCTTCACTTCGTTCGGGACAGGCTTTTGGTCGCGGATGAGGGGGTTCGCAATTCAGAGGGCAGATTGACCGCTCTCTTAGAACGACAATTCCTGGCGTGAAGGTCCCCGCAACAGAACAGCGCTTCTAAACCAGCTCCCTCTCGATCAGCGGCGCCAGCGCGTCCACCTCGCCGGGGATGTCCTCGCGAAGGCGCGCGGCGAAGATCTCGCCCTTGTTACCTGGCAGCCGGGATACGCCGTATCAGGATGTGGTATTCGCTTTCCCCTGTCCGCCGCAATTCATAAAGCCATAGTCCGTTGAATTGGCTGCGGTCATTTTCGTCCACGTAGAACTTCGCGTCCTGCCAGCGGACAACAACCCCGTCTGAGGTGACATTCTGGTCCGTCGCGAATTCATCGAACCAGTAAGTATCCTTATTACCCAGGGCCCTTGCCAGGGCCACTAGAGCCTGTTCGCCGCTGATTGGCCCGCCTGCTTTGCTGAATCCGGCTGGCTCAGGGTTGCTTGGACCCACATGGAAGGTCTCGTTGGCCTCCTTGAAGGACACCTCGAGGACGTCCGGCGCGGGTTGGCTGATAGCCAGCGCCTCGATCACGGATCGCGCGGTGGGTTCCGCGTCCTGTCTCCCCCGAAACGGATCACCGCGGTAATAATGCCCCACTTTCATGCTGAAGCTGCTCATAGTTTCCTCCGCGACACGGACATGGAATGAGGCAACACCGGTAGAGCGGAAATCAGTCCCGGCGGATTCTGTCATCCTTATTGGCCCAACTCCCTCTCGATCAGTGGCACAAGCGTCTCCACCTCGCCGGGGATGTCTTCGCGCAGGCGGGCGGCGAACACCGGCGCGAACCACGGACGCAGGTCTCCGGAACTGTGCGGGCTGTGCCGGAAGTACTCTTTGAGATACACACGCACGAACAGCCGCCGCAGCAGTTGGATCAGGGCGTAGCCCGGCGTGGCCGGGTCCACGTAGGAATGCTGCAATAGCAGCACCGAGCGGGCCACATCCGCCAGGGGATGGCCGCAGGCCGCGTCCACCCAGTCCAGGATCAGTGCGCCGTTGGCCGTCTCGTACACGTTCTCCAGGTGGAAGTCGCCGTGCAGCAGGCGGTCGCCGCGCGGCAGGCTCTCCAGCCGGGCCAGCAGCGCCGCGCGTTGCGCCTCACTCGCCCCATCCAGCCCCTCGATTCGGCGTTTGAGTTTCTCGTGCATGTCCGGCAGGCCCTGCGGGGCGCGGGTGTGCATGTCGGCCTGAAGGCGCGCCAGCCGCCGCGCCAGCGCCGGGAAGCGCCACGGCGCCTTCTGGAAATCGGCCAGCAGGGGCCGGCCTTCGATGCGCTCGTAGACGATGCCCGGCCGCCCTTCCACCTCCACGCGCTCGAAAACCTGCGGGCAGGCGAAGCCGGTGGCCTGCACGGCCCGCGCCACCCCATGCTCATAGTCGGCGGCCCCGGCGTCCCAGCCGGGCCGGAAGAGTTTGAGGACCCGGCCGTCGTCCCAGGCGAAGACCTCGGCCGTGCGGCCGTCGGCGATGTGCGCACCTTTTGACATGCCGGGATTATACGGTATGCCGCGGGCCGCTGCCCCGCCCGAAGCCTCAGAACCGGACGATTTTGCCCCCGTTCATCATCATGAATTGAGACGCGTAGTCCGGGTTGGCGAAATCAAGCTTGATCCAGCCCTTGCCGAACAGTGGGGGCAGCTTGAACCCCGCCATCCGCACCGAGCCCGCCAGGCGGGCGGCCGCCGCCCGCATCTCCGGCGTGCTGGACGACTTGCTCATGCCGCGCGCCAGCCACATCCCGGCCATGAAACCCAGGAAGGCGCACAGCAAGGGCAGCCAGCCGAGATCATTGGTCAACAGGCTATTGACGAAACTCCCGAAGCCGCCGCCCACCAAAGCCAGCAGGATTCCGCCCAGGCAGCCCATCCGGTTGGCGGAAATGCTCGCCTTGTTGGCCTGGTTGCACTCGTCGCAGATGGGGAACTTGAGCCAGACGTGTTGCTTGTTGTTCCAACTGGAGTTGCCAACCTCATACTGATGCGGCGTGACCGGATTGCCGCACGCCACGCAGCCGGGCGGCATGTTGTAACTCCCGAAATACTCCACCTGGATGCGCGTTTTAGGCTGGCGCCCGGCTTTCAGATTGACCATAGCAACCTCCCGTTGTTCCGACGATGATGCCCGAGTCTGACCGCTAGAGTTTTCCCCTTCGAATCCAATCCAAGCGGACAAACTAAGTCCGAAATGTGAATACTTTCACATTTCCTCCATTGTACGCTTTTCGCCTGCCCGGTTCAACAGCGCGGGCCCTGATTTGACCCGCCCGCCCAATCGCGCTATACTGTGCGCACAATCATGCACGGGGAGCTCGGTGTTGCCGGGCTGAGAGGCAGGCCGGCGCTGGCCCACCAGCGCAAAGCCTGCGACCCGCGAACCTGAACCGGATAATGCCGGCGGAGGAATCGCTCACCCTGCACCCCACAGCCTCCGCCGACCTCCGGCGGAGGCTTTTGTTTTGCGAGCGGTGCTCTTTGCCAATGGCGACCTGAACGACCTGGAGGGCGCGCGCGCCCTGCTGCGCCCGGACGACCTGCTGCTGGCCGCCGACGGCGGCGGGCGGCACTGCCTGCGCCTGGATCTCAAACCCGCCGCGGTGATTGGCGATATGGACTCGCTCCTGCCGGACGAACTCGACCAACTGGCGGCCGGCGGCGCGGAGATTCTACGCCACCCGGCCAACAAGGACGAGACCGACCTGCAACTGGCCCTGCGGCTGGCGAAAGAACGCGGCGCCAGTGAGGCGCTGGTGCTGGGCGGGCTGGGCGGCCGCTGGGATATGAGCCTGGCCAACCTGCTGCTGGCGGCCTATGACCCCCTCGCCGGCCTGCGCGTCACCTTCTGGCAGGACGGCCAGCGCCTATCCCTCATCCAGGGCGCGGCCGACATCCACGGCCGGCCGGGCGAGACCGTCTCGCTCATCCCGCTGGGCGGCGACGCCATCGGCGTGACCACGACCGACCTGGAGTACCCCCTGCACGGCGAGACCCTGCCCTTCGGCGGGACGCGCGGCGTCAGCAATGTATTGCTGGGCGAGACGGCGCGCGTGACATTGGAGGGTGGGTTGTTGTTATGCGTGATCGGACAGAACGAACTCTCGTAAACCGCTATTCGTGATTCGGTCTGGCGGACCGAGAGGCGATAGACAACCTGCCGAATTTCGAATAACGAATATCCGCTCACGAAGCTTTGGAGGCACAATGAAAAGACTCACTATCCTCATGGTCATGGCGCTCGCGCTGGCGGCTTGTGCCCCGGTCGCCGGGCCATCGCCCGAACCGGGCGCGCCGCGCACCCTCACCGTACTGACGCACGACTCCTTCGCCGTCTCGGATGCGGTGGTGGCGGCCTTCGAGGCCGAACAGGACGCCAAGGTCGTGTTCCTGAAAGCGGGCGACGCCGGCACCGCCCTCAACAAGGCCCTGCTCGCCAGCCAGCCCTTCGCCGACGTGTTCTACGGTGTGGACAACGCCTTCCTCAGCCGCGCCCTGGAGGAGAACCTCTTCGAGCCGTATCAGTCTCCCTGGCTGGCCGATATCCCCGACGAATTCAAACTGGACCCCGAGCACGGCGCCCTGCCGGTGGACTATGGCGACGTGTGCATCAACGCCGACCTGGCCTGGTTCGAGGAACGCGGCCTGCCCCTGCCCGCCTCGCTGGACGACCTGCTCAAGCCGGAATACGCTGGCCTGCTGGTGGTCGAGAACCCGGCCACCTCCTCGCCCGGCCTGGCCTTCCTGCTCGCCACGGTCGGGCACTTCGGTGAAGACGGCTATCTGGACTTCTGGAACCGGTTGACCGACAGCGGCTTCAAGGTGGTCAACGACTGGGAGACGGCCTATTACACCGAGTTCAGCCGCTGGGGCGGGCAGTTTCCCCTGGTGGTGTCCTACGCCTCCAGCCCGCCCTTCGAGGTGCTGTATGCCGAGGAGCCGCTGGACGAGCCGCCCACCGCCGCCCTCACCGGCGACGGCATGTGCTTCCGCCAGATCGAGTTCGCTGGCATCCTGCGCGGCGCGCCCAATCGCGACCTGGCCGAAGCCTGGTTGGATTTCATGCTTTCGCCCACATTCCAGGAGGACATTCCCTTGCAGATGTTCGTCTTCCCGGTGAACCCCAACGCCCGGCTGGACGATGCCTTTGTGGACTTCCTGGTCGTCCCGCAGAACCCGGCCTTCGTCAGCCCGGCGGACATCGCCGCCCACCGCGAGGAGTGGATCGAAGCCTGGCGCGAGGTGGTTCTGCGTTAGGCGCAGACCGCAGATGAGCCGGACAGCACCGATGAATGGCAACATCTGATTGCTCTGATGCAGAACATGCATTCTCGCAGACCTTGTCATCCCGAGCAAGCCGACGCTGCGAAGCAGCGCTCGGCCAAGCGAGGGATCGCATTCAGCAGCCTTGTTTCAGACCGGTAAGCCTGAAAAAGATCTCGACTCGCGACCCTTCGCTTCCTTCGCTGCACTCAGGACAGGCAGGGTGACAAGAAAAGGCTATTGGCATCCTTGCAACAGAGCAACATCTGAGTGCATTTGTGTTCATCTGTGGTAAGAATTGGCCCAGGCGAAAACGGTCCCTGAACGCCGCCGAATAGGAGAAAACATCTATGGCCAAGAACGTTTCCCGACCCCACATGCCCGGCTACGGCATCCTGCCGGAAAGCGAAGGCGCCGGCCTGCTGCCCTTCTCGTTCGTTGAGGAGCGCATGGCCGCGGCGCGCAACTACTGGGTGTGCAGCGTCACCCCGGAGGGCAGGCCGCACGCCGCGCCCGTGTGGGGCCTGTGGCACGCTGGCGCGTTCTACTTCGGCACGGGCGACACGTCGCGCAAGGGCCGCAACCTGGCCGCCAACCCGGCCGTCGTCATCCACCTGGAAAGCGGCGACGAGGCCGTCATCCTGGAAGGCCGCGCCGAACCGGTGGAGGACGCCGCCCTTCTCAAAACGCTCGACAAAGCCTACAAATCCAAGTACAACGTCCCGTTTCACTCAGCGCTGTGCGTGCGGCCGCAGGTGGTCTTTGCCTGGCGCGAGGCGGATTTCCCCGCCAGCGCGACGCGCTTTGTGTTGCGGGGTGCGTGATGCGTCAACGACGCTACGAGGCAACGGAATACGCCTGGCTGAATCGTGAGCCGTGGAGATTGGTCTTTCCCCGTTGCCCCATACCTCGTCAACTCGTTGACCTTTTGAAATGAAGAAGTTCGTTCGCCTTCCCATCCTCTGGCTTCTCCCGCTCGCCTTCCTGGTCGTGTTCTTTTTCTACCCGCTGGGCAGCATCCTGGCGCTCTCGTTCGGGCGCGGCGAGGAGGGATTGCTTGCCCCGTTTGCCGAGGTTTTCGGCTCGCCGGTGCTGCGCGGCGTGCTCGGCTTCACCTTCTGGCAGGCGGCGCTCTCCACGCTGCTCACTCTGGCGCTCGGCCTGCCCGGCGCGTACCTGTTCGCCCGCTACCGCTTCCCCGGCCGGGCGTTGTTGCGCGCCCTCAGCGGCGTGCCGTTCGTCCTGCCCGCCCTGGTGGTGGCCGCCGCCTTTAGCGCCCTGCTCGGCCCGCGCGGCTGGGCCAACCTGGCCTTGATGGCGGCCTTCGACCTGGACGCCCCGCCCATCCCGTTCCTCAACACCTTCGCCGCCATCCTCACCGCCCACGTCTTCTACAACCTCACCATCGTCCTCCGGCTGGTCGGCGATTTCTGGGCCCACCTGGACCCGCGCCTGGAGCAGGCCGCCCGCACGCTGGGAGCCTCGCGCTGGGCGGCCTGGCGGCACGTTACCCTGCCCCTGCTGGCCCCGGCCGTCCTGGCCGCCGCCCTGCTGGTCTTCATCTTCGATTTCACCTCGTTCGGGGTCGTCCTGGCCCTGGGCGGCCCGCGCTACGCCACGCTGGAGGTCGAGATCTACACCCAGACGGTCGGGCTGTTCAACCTGCCGGTGGCGGCCGCCCTGTCGGTCATCCAGCTGGCCGCTACGCTGGCGATGACCGCCCTCTATACCCGTCTGAACGCCCGCGTCAGCCGCCCGCTTTCCCTGCGCCCACCGGCCAACGCCCAACGCCTGCTGGACACCGCCCGCCGCCGCCTGCTGGCCGGGGTTGTCCTGGGCGGGCTGGTTCTCTTCACGCTTCTGCCGCTGGCGGGGCTCGCTGCCCGTTCGGTGACGCGCCTGGAACCCGACCGCGGCCAGCGCACCGTGCAGACCGGCCTGACGCTCGACTACTACCGCGCCCTCGGGTCTCAGGAACGCGCCTCGGCCTTCTACGCCCCGCCGCTCAACGCCATCGGCGCGTCGCTGGCGTATGCCGCCGCCACGGTCGGGCTGGCGCTGGCGCTGGGCGGCCCGGCCGCCTGGGCGCTGGCCCGCCGGCCGGAGGCGCGCCTCAGCCGCCTGCTCGACCCGCTGCTCATGCTGCCGCTCGGCGCCTCGGCGGTCACGCTCGGCCTCGGCTTCATCGTCGCCCTGGATGCGCCCCCCCTCGACCTGCGCGCCTCGCCCCTGCTCATTCCCCTGGCGCACACGCTGGTGGCCTTCCCGTTCGTGGTGCGCAGCCTGGCCCCCGCCCTGCGCAGCATCCGGCCGCGCCTGCGCCAGGCGGCCGCCGTGCTGGGGGCCTCGCCGCGCCAGGTCGTCCGCTTTGTGGACCTGCCGCTGGCCGGGCGCGCCCTGCTCGTCGCCGCCACATTTGCCTTCACCATCTCGCTCGGCGAGTTCGGCGCCACCGCGCTCGTCTCCCGCCCGGAGTTCCCCACCCTGCCGGTGATGATCTACCGCTTCCTCTCCCAGCCCGGCGGCCTCAACTATGGCCAGGCCATGGCGCTGGCGACCCTGCTGATGCTCGTCACCGCCGGCGGGATGCTCGCCATCGAGCACCTGCGCATCGCCGATGTGGGGGAATTCTGAAGCGAGGCACCCCCCCGCAGGATCGCGAGATACACGCTCGTGCGCCTTTCCTCATTGACCCATACCTCGTCAACTCATTGACCGGTTTTTCCCAGTCGACGCCTTTATAATCCCCCCATGTCCCTAACACGCGAACAAGTCAAACACATCGCCCACCTGGCGCGCCTGACGCTCACCGACGAAGACCTGGAACGCTACCGCCAGCAGTTGTCAAGCATCCTCGACTATATGGCCCAATTGGGCGAACTGGACACCGCCGGCGTGCCGCCCTTCCTCGGCGCGGGCGAGGCCGTCCTGCCCCTGCGCCCCGACGAGCCGGGCGAAAGCCTGCCGCCCGAAACGCTGCTGGGCGGCGCGCCGGATGTCGCTCACGGCCAGTTCCGTGTCCCGCCGGTTTTCGACGAGCCCGCCGATGACTGAGCTCACCGCCCTCTCCGTCGCCGCCGCCCTCACCGGCCTGGCCTCGGGCGAGATCTCCAGCCGCGACCTCACCCACGCCTGCCTGGCCGCCATCCTCCAGCATGACCCCGAACTGCGCTGTTTCCTGGCCGTCGAGCCGGAGCAGGCCCTCGCCCAGGCCGACGCCGCCGACGCCCGCCGCCGGGAGGGCGGCATCCTCCCGCCCCTGCTCGGCCTGCCGCTGGCGGTCAAGGACGTCCTGGCCGTGGAAGGCATGCCCGCCACCGCCGGTTCGCGCATCCTGGCCGGCTTCCGCCCCCCGTACACCGCCACCGCCGTGCGCCGATTGCAGGAAGCCGGGGTGGTCATCCTCGGCAAGACCAACACCGACGAATTCGCCATGGGCTCATCCACCGAGAACTCGGCCTTCTTCACCACCCGCAACCCGTGGAACACCGGGCGCGTGCCGGGCGGCTCGTCCGGCGGCAGCGCCGCGGCCGTGGCCGCCCGCCTGACCCCCGCCGCCCTCGGCACCGACACCGGCGGCAGCGTGCGCCAGCCGGCCGCCTTCTGCGGCGTCACCGGCCTCAAGCCCACCTACGGGCGCGTCTCGCGCTACGGGCTAATCGCCTACGGCTCGTCGCTGGACACGGTCGGGGTGCTGGCGCGCGGCGCGGAGGACGTGGCCGTCCTGTTCAACGTCATGGCCGGGCACGACCCGCTGGACGCCACCAGCGCCCGCCGTCCTGCCCCGCAGGTTCGCCTCGGCGTCGAGGTCTCGATAGCCGGCCTGCGCCTGGGCGTGCCGGAAGAGTACTTCATCGCCGGCATCCAACCGGCCGTGGAGGAAAAGGTGCGCGCCGCCATCGCCCAACTGGAAAGCCTGGGCGCGCAGGTGCGCCCGGTCAGCCTGCCGCACACGCAATACGCCCTGCCGGTCTACTACATCATCGCCCCGGCCGAGGCCAGCGCCAACCTGGCGCGCTTCGACGGCGTGCGCTACGGCCTGCGCCTGCCCCACGCCGACGTCATCGAGATGTTCAAAGAGACGCGCGGCGCGGGCTTCGGGCCGGAAGTGGTGCGCCGCATCATGCTCGGCACCTACGCCCTCTCGGCCGGCTACTACGACGCCTATTACGGGCAGGCGCAGAAGGTTCGCACCCTCATCGCCCGCGATTTTTCATCCGCCTTCGAGCAGGTGGATGTCATCGCCGCGCCGGTGGCCCCCACCACCGCCTTCGCCATCGGCGGGCATGGCGACGACCCATTGGCCATGTACCTGGAAGACGTGTTCACTCTGCCCGCCAACCTGGCGGGCGTGCCCGGGCTGGCCTTCCCGGTCGGCTTCGACGCCGACGGCCTGCCCGTGGGCATGCAGTTGATGGGCCGCCCCTTCGAGGAGGAGACCCTGCTGCGGACCGCCCACGCCTATCAGCAGGCCACCGACTGGCATACTCGCGTGCCGAGGAGCGAGTAACGAGGCAACGAGGCATGAGGCATGAGGCATGAGGCAACACCCCATTGAATCGCGAGTTACGCGGGTTTGTGAATTTCCTCGTTGACGCATACCCCGTCAACTCGTTGATCGCCTTTCCCCCGTCGCCGCATACCTCATCCACTCGTTGACCTTTTAGTCTCATAGCCTTGCTATAATCTCGCCAGGCCGCGCCGCCCGCCACCCAGACATGATTCCTCTCAAACTCACCCTCGCAGGCTTCCTCTCCTACCGCGACCCGGTCGAACTCGATTTCACCGCCTTCGACCTCGCCTGCATCTCCGGCCCCAACGGCGCCGGCAAATCCTCCCTGCTGGACGCCATCACCTGGGCGCTGTTCGGCGTGGCCCGCAAACGCGACGACTCGCTCATCCACGCCCAGGCCAACGCCGCCAGCGTGGCCTACACCTTCCAGTATGAAAGCAACGTCTACCGCGTCCTGCGCGCCAAACAGAAAGACAGGACCACCACGCTGGAGTTCCAGATTCAGACGGCCGACGGCGATTGGAAACCGCTCACCGAGCGCAGCCTGCGCGCCACCGAGCAGAAGATCGAAGAGGCACTGCGCCTGGACTACGACACCTTCGTCAACGCCTCCTTCTTCCTGCAAGGCAAAGCCGACCAGTTCACCCAGCAGCGCCCCGGCGACCGCAAACGCATCCTCACCAGCATCCTCGGTCTGGAAGTGTGGGAAACCTACCGCCGCCAGGCCGTCGAACGCCGCAAGGGGGTGGATGCCCAGATCGCCGAACGCGAAGGCCGCCTGCAGGAGATTCAGGCCGAACTGAGCGAGGAAGACCAGCGCCGGGCGCGGTTGGCGGAACTGGAAAGCACGCTGGCCGCCCTGGCCGAGGCGCGCGCCAGCCAGGAGACGGCTCTGGCCGAAATGCGCCAGCGCCGCGCCGCCCTGAGCGAACAGGAAAAATTGACCCAGACCCTGGCGGCCGGGCTGGCCCGGGCGCAAAAGTCCCTGGCAGAACTTGCCGCCCGCCGTGAGGCGCGCCTCGCCGAACAACACACCTACGCCGCCATCCTCGCCCGCGCCGCCGAAGTCGAAGCCGCCTACGCCGCCTGGCAGGCCGCCCGCCAGGACCTGGAAACCTGGGACGCCAGCGCCGCGCAGTTCCACGAAGGCCAGGAACGCCGCCGCGCCCCGCAGAACGAGATCGAGCGCCAGCGCGCCCGCCTCGAAGCCGAGCGCGGGACGCTGCTGGCGGAACAGGCCACCGCCGCGGCGGCCGAAGAAGAGCAGGCCGCGCTCAAGGAACAGCGCAAGGGCCTGCAAGCCGCCGCTAAAGCCGCCGCCGCGCGCCTGGCCGAACGCGGTGAAGCCGCCGCCGCCGTGCAGTCCGCCCGCGAAGCCCTCGCCGCCGCTGTCGCCGAGAACCCCATCCTCAAAGCCGAGATGGACGATCTCAAAGCCCGCCTGGACACGCTCGATCGCTCGGATGGCGCCTGCCCCACCTGCGGCCAGCCGCTTGACAGGCATGACCGCGCCGACCTGGTGGAGCACCTCAAGGCCGAGGGCAAAGTGCGTGGCGATAAATACCGCGCCAACCAGGCCCTGATGAAGGAAACCGAGGCGGGCCTGAAGGAACTCGAAAAGAGCCTCGCCGCTTACGCCGGCGCTGAAGAGGAAGCCCGCCAGGCCACCCGCGCCCTCGACCAGGCCGAAGACCGCCTCGCCGCCCTGGCCGCCCTGCTGAAGGAGTGGAAGGCTGGAGGAGCGAAACGCCTCAAGGAGGTCGAAAAGACCCTGGCGAAGGAGACCTACGCCGCCGACGCCCGCGCTGCCCTGGCCGCCATCGACGCCGAACTCAAGCACATCGGCTACGACGCCGCCAGCCACGACCGCGCCCGCAAGGCCGAGCAGGCCGGCCGCACCGCCGAAGCCGACCTGCGCGCCCTGGAAAAGGCCCGCGCCGCCCACGAGCCGCTGGCGCGCGAAGTGCAGGAACTGGCGGCCCAGGTTGAGTCCCAGGCCGCCGAACTCGCCGCCCAGCAGCAGGCCCACGACCGGGCCGCCGCCGCCCTGGCCGCCGCCCAGACCCAGGCCCCGGACGTGGCCGCCGCCGAAGCCCGCCTGCTGGAACTCTCCGAGCAGGAGAACCAGCACAAATTCGAGGTCGGCGCCGCCCGCCAGCGCGTCGAAGTGCTGGCCGACCTGAAAACCCGCAAGACAACCCTCGAAGCCGAACGCGAGCAACTGGCCCACACCGCCAACCGCTACAAGCAGCTGGAGCGCGCCTTCGGCAAGGACGGCGTGCCCGCCATGCTCATCGAGCAGGCCCTGCCGCAGATCGAGACCAAAGCCAACGAGATTTTGGAACGCCTGTCAGGCGGGGACATGTCCATCCGTTTCGTCACCCAGGCGGAATACAAGGACAGCCGCCGCGACGACCTGAAAGAAACCCTCGACATCGTCATCAGCGACAGCGCCGGGACGCGCGACTACGAGATGTTCTCCGGCGGCGAGGCGTTCCGCATCAACTTCGCCATCCGCCTGGCCCTCTCCGAGGTCCTCGCCCAGCGCGCCGGCGCCCGCCTGCAAACGCTGGTCATTGACGAGGGCTTCGGCAGCCAGGACGAAGCCGGCCGCCAGCGGCTGGTGGAGGCCATCAACGCCATCCAGCACGAGTTCGCCAAGATTCTGGTCATCACCCACATAGACGCCCTCAAAGACGCCTTCCCCGCCCGCATCGAAGTCGAGAAGACCCCCCACGGCTCCACCGTCACCGTGCGCTAGGGCCCCGCGCCGCCCCCTCGTAGGGGACGGGCGGAGTTGCTTTGTAACTCATCCCGTCCCGCCGCCCCGCGCCGCCCTCGTAGCGGGGCACGGCGACGCCGTCCCCGCGTCGCAGACCGGGCCTTCGCCGAAGCCGTCGAGGCCGAGGCCGTGCCGCTATGAAAGACCCCCAACTGCTTTAGGTGACGCCCAATCTGCTCTCGAAAGCCTTTAATCGAAGGGTCCTCCCCCTCAAGGTTTGGCGCGTGCAGATGCAGGAGCGATGAGTCGGACCTTCTATCGAGTCAATAAGAGCGACTATGTAGATAGATCGTATTTCCCCCGTAAATCCCATACGTCATTTGTAGTTACTCGTCAGATTCGTCTACGACAGGTGGGGGATCGAAAAGAGTTGCCGCATCAGAAGTGATAAAAACATATCCTAATTCATCAGTATTCAAGTAACTGATTGCGTCGTCAATACTTGAAAACTCTCGTGCTTTAACTTCTCCCAGGTTTGAATGCAGTTCAATCATCACCTTATCAATATTACGTTCAAGAGATTCGTCCAATATGCTTATTACAAGAGTCTTCAATACCGCACGTATTTCCTCAATCAGTCTCTCCCCAATATCAGCCTTCTGCTTGTTTGATAGCAGGTTGTAAGTGTGCCAAGACGCGACTGCCGATTCCCTGTCCTTTTCTCCCCAATTAAAGTCGATTCCGAATTCATCCAGAAGGTCGCAAATCCTGCTGAATGGGATTAGGAATACATTGATGTCGAAACTCTTTATCATTGTTAGGGATGATGAACTCCAGTTGCCAGCTAAGACAGCGATTGAACTGCGAATACTCTCATACCTTCTTCTGATTGCGGGGTGGGCTGTACAAAGCCAGCTACCTTTATCACGATTGTGTTTCTTATAGCGAATATACTTCGATTCGATAAGGATAATAGGTTGCATGCTCTCGTTTGCAATGACCGAGTCTATATTGTAGGCTGTTCCAAATTTGTCGTAGAGCAGCAGTTTCTTATTGATTCCGGCTCTATTAGTTTGAGGGCTTCTGCTTAGAAAATGATATCCAAGTCCTTCGACTAATTCTGTCAAATAGGAATTTAGGGCAATTTCCAGTGAAGTGCCAATCGCCTCTCCAAGCGCGCTACCTGGATTCTGGGTGTCGTTCACTATTATTCCTTTACGAGGGTGACGATTGACTCTCGAAGTGACACATTATGCCGCTGGGGATTGTCTTTCCACTTACCACCGCGTTCCCTCAACACTTGAATGGAGTAATCAGAGAAGCCTGTCGCCAGACCTAGCTTTCCAATAAGATCATCTGTTGGAATGTGAACTCCATATGGAGCAGAATCTCCTAGAACAAATACTGCAGTGCTTTTGTTCTTTAATACCCGAAAGACTTCGGATAGTACTAGGAACATGTCATTGAAGTAACCAGACACAAGGTGGTCATAACTTTTCTTGCCACCTTTTGTCAATCGCAACTTACTCAGTTCATTCACCGAATTCTGCAAGAATGAGGCTACCTCTGGACTTGCCCTTTCTATTTCATCTGACAACTGGTATCTGGAGTCGTCTCTGGCAATTTGTGTAGTTGCTGAAGTAATCAGTCTGGTGCGAATATCCCTCGAGATGTCTGCCCATGTTTTTGCTTCTCCCCAAAAATATAGTTCTAGCCGCGTCCTATCAGCGTAATCAAAGTTGTTAAGATAAGGAGGTGATGTAAACACATGATCAATGCATGAGTCAGGGATGAGCAAATTAGTGTTACGAGAGTCGGCATTAAATATCCTGTGAACACTGTTTGCATAATTTTGGTTCGCACCACCCATCACATCTCCAATGTCACTAATCATCTTGGTTATCTGACGAGCAAACTCATTTAAGGCATTCTTGTTTTGGGATGATGTCTTCTGCTTTTTTGGTGCGATATATGGCCATCCAGTGGCCACTGCCGAGACTTGTCGCAATATGCTTGTAAGGCTAACAAAGAACAGGTCTTCTATATCGGCCGGGAAATTGCCTTGTCTTATTGCCTCCCTAATGAAATAGAGATCCAATAATGTGTTCTCTTCATAACACTTCAGGACCAGGCCTGGAAAGGTGTTCTCCAAGAATGATGTTGGATTTTGATCAAATCCAGCTTTTTGGCTCTTCACCAGAAACTGTACTTCAATCAATCCTTGGCGAATTTGCTCTTGGCTGACTTCCCAGTTCAATTTGGTTCTGCAGATTCGGAATACAAATGGGTGAGCCTCAACACCATAAGAGCTAATAGCAAGTTGCTTTGCTACCAGATTAGTTGTTCCCGAACCCATAAACGGGTCATATACTCTCTGTCCTTCCTCTATGCCCCACTTCTTTAGACTAGATTCGACTGCCTTATATGAAAAGCCAGCAGGATAAGTAAACCAATTATGAATTGGCGCGCGCAAACTGTCTTTGAAAGTTCCCCAATCTTGTATGTCTAAAGGCTCATCTTTTGGGAAAAAGGAAAGTTGTTTCATAAGCCTACTTGGACTCCATTCATCCAACCATTTTACCGCAAAGGCTTTGACGAACCTGTTCCAATGAAACTCTTTACATTTCCGCCCCCTCGCTTCCCCTCCTCGCCCTACGGTGGTATCCTCCCCATCCGGGGGTTTCCCATCCATGTCCATCTGTGTTCATCTGTGTTTATCTGTGGTTAATTGGGTTTTCAGCCCCCCCAGCGCACCCCCAAAAAATGGTGCATGCCCCCGCCGGGCGTCCCCAAAATGGCGCACAGAATCTACAAAATGGTGCGCCAAACCTCCAAAATGGTGCGTAGAATCGCCCTTTTGGTGCATTTCCCCGCAGGGGGGAGGGGGGGTTGCACCATCTTCCCGCCCCAACATCCGGTTGGAGTCCGCCCTAAACTGGCGAAGCCACCGACGGCGAACTCCGAGAGGTGCGCCACAGCCGCACCCGCGCCGCCGGCGTTCCCAGAGACATGAGGGACATTAACGCCCGCTCAAGCGCCGCTCAGGGACATGAAAAGGACATCAAAAGGACATCCGAAGGACATAGAAAGGACAGAATTGTTAACAGGTGTGTCGCGCAATGTCCTTTTGTCCCTCCCCGCTATCTTCACCGCGCCGCTATCTTCATCGCGCCGTCCGGCGCCGCCGCCCCGCGTCGCCCCCCCGACCACCCGACCCCTCGACCACCCGACCACCCGACCACCCAACGAATGCTACATGCTCTGCGGCAGATGCTACACTATGCTACACGGATGTGACACGGATGCTACACGGATATGACATGCATGTGACAGAATTGTTAACAGGTGTGTCGCGCCATGTCACATTGTCACATCCCAAAACGCCCCCCCGACCCCCCGACCATTGAGACGATTCGGACGATCAAGCCCATTCAGCATTCGGCAATCAGAAATCTACAATCTGCAATCCGCACTCCCCCATGCGCCCTGAAGACTTCCGCGCCCTCCTCACGCCCCCCGGCCAGGCCGCCCTCGCCGATGCCGCGGCATTCGAACCGCGCGAAAAAGACTTCCTCTCCGACTTCCAGATGCTCGCCAAACGCCACCCGCCCGACCTCGCCCGCGCCGCCCTGGAGACCGCCATCCTGCGCCGCGAAGCCGCCGCCAAGTTCCCGCAGGCAGCCCGCATGTACTTCACTCGCCCGGCCCTGGAACAGGCCACGCCCCACGCCGTCGCCGCCCACCGCGCCGCCCGCTTCGCCCGCGCCAATCTCATCCTCGACCTCGCCTGCTCCATCGGCGGCGATGCGCTCGCCCTCGCCCACCACGCCCCCGTCGTCGGCCTCGACCTCGACCCCCTGCGCCTCGCCATGGCCCGGGCCAACGCCGCCGCCCTCGGCCTGCCCGCCCGCTTCATTGAGACCGACCTGCGCCGCCTGCCCCTCGCCCGCCGCATCCCCGATACCGCCGCCTTCTTCGACCCCGCCCGCCGCGCCGACGACGGCCGCCGTGCCTTCAGCGTCGAACGCTACGAGCCGCCCCTCTCTATCATCCATGGCTGGCTCCCCCGCCTCCCCGCCCTGGCCGTCAAGGTCAGCCCCGGCGTGGCCCTCGACGAACTCGAAGGATACGACTGCGAAATCGAATTCGTCTCACTGCATGGCGACCTCAAAGAAGCCGTCCTCTGGTTCGGTCCATTCAAGTCCGCCCGCCGCCGCGCCACGCTCCTGCCCGGCGGCCACACCCTCACCGATGAGAACCTGCCGCAGATTCCGGTCGCGCCGCCGCGCGCCTACCTCTACGAGCCGGACCCGGCCGTGCTGCGCGCCGGGCTGGTGGCCGCCGTGGGCGCGCCGCTCGAGGCCGCCCAGCTCGACCCGCACATCGCCTACCTCACCGCCGACCGCCTGACTGAAACCCCCTTCGCCCGCGCCTGGGCGGTGGAGGACTGGCTGCCCTTCAACCTCAAGCGGCTGCGGGCCGCCTTGCGCGAGCGAAACGTCGGGCGTGTGACGGTCAAAAAGCGCGGCTCGCCCCTGGAGCCGGAAGCCCTGATCCGCGACCTGCGGCTCAAGGGCCAGGAGGAACGCATCCTCTTCCTCACCCACCATGCCGGGCAGCACATCGTCCTCATCGCCCGCCCCACTTCCACTCCCGCGCCTCAGGAGTCGAGGCTTTAGTCGAGGATTATTGTGCCTAGTATGATAAAAAACACAGGACACAGCAGATCGTTTGTGCCAAGGTCCATGAGACCGCCACAGAGCATAGGTCACTGTGTCCAGTTTGTGTTAGAACCCGAACAGTTGAGTGGGCATAAAGCCCGAATGGCTAGATCGGGTCTATACACATTATACAAACTTTGCCGGAGGTCGCCCATGTCTCATCCATTCATCGGGATCGATATTTCCAAAGCCACCTGCGATGTCGCTGAAAGCCAGGGAGAGTTCCTCGGATCCTTTCCGCGCACTCCCGCAGGCTTGGCCCAGTTGAGCGTCGGCCTGGCAAGCCGTGCCCCCGCCCTAGTGGTTATGGAGGCGACCGGTGGGCTTGAAAAATCAGTCCTGACCGATCTGGCCGGCGCCGGACTGCCGGTGGCGGTCGTCAACCCCAAACGGGTGCGCGAGTTTGCCAGAGCCAGCGGCCAACTCGCCAAAACAGACCGTCTGGATGCCCTCATCATTGCCCGCTTTGCTCAGGCCATCCGCCCTGAACCCACCCCCATCCCCTCACCCGCACAGCAAGAACTCAGCGATTTGCTCACCCGCCGCCAACAATTGCTCAAAATGCTGGTCAGCGAAGGAAATGGAAATCGTGCCGAAACGGCCAGCCCGGTGCTGCAGCCATCCCTGCACAGAATCCAGGCCGCCCTGCAGGATGAACTTGCCTGCATCCAAGCCGCCCTTGATGCCTTGGTCGCCTCCCAGCCCGACTGGCAGACCGAGCTGCACAACCTTGAAAGTTGCAAGGGCGTGGGATCCGTCACCGCCCTCACTCTCAAAGGCCACCTGCCCGAACTCGGCAAGCTGGATCATAAAGAAATCGCCGCTCTGGTCGGCGTGGCCCCCATGAACCACGACAGTGGCTTCCGCCGCGGTAAACGCTTCGTCACCGGCGGCCGCAGCGAGGTCCGTTCCGTCCTCTTCATGGCGACCTTGTCTGCCACCCGTCACAACCCACAGATTCGCAGCTTCTATCATTCCTTACTCGCCCGCGGCAAGCCCAAACTGCTCGCCCTCACCGCCTGCATGCGCAAACTCCTTACCATCCTCAACGCCATGACTCGTGACAACTCCCCCTGGATTTGTCCCGCAGCCCTTGACGTCTAACACAGTTGCTTGGCGGGCTTTTGCTTTTCTTCCAACGAGTTGTAATGTGTCCGTTCGGGTCGTGTGAGGGGGCATGTAATGCCCGAGGTTCAAATCCTCTCGCCCCGACTGACTAAAAACTCGGCATCGCCGAGTTTTTAGTTTAAGAGAAACCTTCGCTGCGCTCGGTTTCTCTACGCGTGGCCTGGAATTAAGTTATCGGAAAGGAGGGAAATCACTCCGCGGGCGGCATCAGCCCGCCCGCGGCCAGGCCATAGTCCCAGCCGTCGATTTCGGGCACTGCGATGCCCAGCGCGGTGAGCATGCTCTTGATCTGTTCGCGGTGCTCGTTGGCGTGGTTGATGACCTGCACCATCACCACCCAGGGCGTGATGATGTAGCCATCCGAGGCGGTGTATTGCTCGGTCCAGTCCTTGCTGGCCGGGTCACGCGCCAGGGCCAACAGGGCCTCGCCGGATGCCTCGGCTGTCCGACGCACTTCATCGAAGCCCGGGTTGCTGTCGCGTTTGAAACCGGATTCCGCGCCGGTGAGTTGGTACAGGTACCAATCTTCCGCGCCCACCAGGTGCAGGAGGGTTTCGCGGATGCTGCCTTTGGTGGCGGAGACGGGCTCGGCGTCCAACTGCTCATCGGTCAGGGCGGCGCAGGCGTCAATGATTCTGGCATTGGCCCACTTGTTGTGTTCAAAGATACGGGCAAGGATGTTTTCGGGCATTTGATTGTCTCCTTCTGTGACTGGTGATAAATGTACCACGCGCCGAGGGCTGGAGAGCATCGCCTATAATAATGTCAAGATGTTGAACACCGCTGAACTCCCCCTCGCTGTCCTGCCCGCCGCGCCGGAGCACTGGCCGGACATCGAGGCGTTCTTCGCCAACATCCCGTGCACCTGCCAGTACTGGCGGCTGTCGTCCAGCGAGTATGGGCGCGGCAAGAAGGAGGGGCTGGAGGAGAAGGTGGCGGAACTGCGCAGTCTGCTGCGCCAGCAACTGGAGGGCGAGGCGCCGCCGGGCATTCTGGCCTACCGCGACGGAAAACTGGTGGGCTGGTGCGGGCTGGGGCGGCGGGGCGAGATGCAGCGGCTCGTGCGCTCGCGCACCATCCCGAAGATCGACGATGTGCCGGTGTGGGCCATCGTGTGCTTCATCGTGGCGGTGGGCCACCGGCGCATGGGCATCGCCAACCGCCTGCTGCGCGGGGCGGTGGAGTGCGCCCGCCAGCACGGCGCGCCGGCCATTGAGGCCTACCCGATCGACCCGATGGACAAACGGGTGAGCGGCGCGTTCGCCTATGTCGGCACGGTCTCGATGTTCGAGCGCGAGGGCTTCGCCCGCGTGCAGGTGACCGACGCCCGCAGCGCGGGGCTGCCGCGCTGGTTGATGCGGCTGGAGTTGTAATTCCATTTCCGACCATTTTTCTCTATAATAGTGGCGTCCAACCGTCCCGCCGTGAGGAGGATGAGATGTCCAGTTCCACGATTGTCGAGAACAAACCCGCCGTGCCTTTGCCGGTAAGCGTTGCGCTGGCCTCGCTGTTGTTCCTGGAGGGCGGGCTGGCGCTGTTCTTCCTGAGCGCGGCGCGCCTGTTCGAGCGCATCAACCCACACATCCCCCAGGCGGCGGGGGTCGTCCTGGGAATCGCGTTCATCGTGGGCGGATTGTTCGTCTCCGGTGCGCTGTGGGGCGGCAGCCTGGCGCGGCTGATTGGCGAGCCGTCCAAACCGGCGGCGCGGGCCGGGGGCCTGGCCTTTGCCGGCTACACCCTTCTGGCGGGCGTGCTGCTGGAACTCGTGTTCGTCTCTCTGGGGAACTTCCTGTTCAACGGGCCGATTCCGGTGCACGTGGCGTTCACCATCCTCTTCGTCCCCTCGGCGGGGCTGATCGCCGGGTTGTGCGCCCGGGCAGTGGCCGGGCCGCTGGGCCGCGGGGAGGGTAATACGCGGCTGGCGCGAGCCGTAGGGCTGGCGGGCGCGGCCGGTTTCCTGGCCGTCAACCTCAGCATGCTGGCGCTGGGCTGGCGGGTGGGCGCGCCGGGCGCGGCCGAACGCATGACGATGATCACCGTCCTGCTCACCAGCAACGCCGGGGCGGCGCTGGCGGGCGGCTGGGCGCTGGGGCGCGAAATGACCCGGCGCGCCGGCGGCTAGACCGACAACCCCAGAATCAAGCGAGCGCGGCAGATGCCGCGCTCGGTTTGATTCTCGCAATGGGGTCAGAGGCTAATCGTCGCCGTCATCTTCCCCGCCGCCGTTGCCATTCCCGTTCCCATTGCCATTGCCGCCGCCGGGGTCGTCCGGCTTGCCGGGGTTATCGGGTTTGCCCGTGTCGTCGGGTTTGCCGGTCAGGCCGAGTTCCTGGCGCACCTTGCCCCAATTGCCCAGGCTGTCGTACAGCGCCAGCACTTCGGTGAAGGAGATGCCCGCGTCGCCGGAGAGCTTGATCGCCTGGGACAACACGCCCCAGTTGCCGTACTGCTCGTGCAGGGCGAGGATGGTCGCCAGGTCGCTGCCGGCTTCTTCGGCGTACCGCAGCGCCACGCGCAGTTCGCCGACGCCGAAGTTCTCTTCGCAGAACAGGGCCAGCAGGTCGGCGTAGGGCGTGCCGGATTCTTCGGCCAGGTTGGCAAGCGCCGGGTGCTCGCCGGCGCCGTCCTTGCAGTAGGCGCCGCGCGCCTCCTCGTCGCTCTCGCTGTCCTCCAGGCTGTCTTCAAAGGCGTCCTGCAGGCCCTCGGAGAGGTCAATGACCATACCGGCCTCCAGGGCGGAGAGGTCGTAGCCGGGCGGGGCGGTGATGGTGAACACCTGGCCGTCGCCGGTCTCCACTTCCACCACGCCGGTGTCCTGGTCCACGGAAAGCACAGTGACCGTGCTGCTTTCCGGGCCGCAGGCGGCCAGCAGCATGGAAAGCGCCAGGGCCAAAATGAGAAAACGTTTCATGGCAATCCTCCGGGTCCATGATTTTGCCCGTCAGGAACCCTTGGAACCATCATAGCCCATCGGCGGGCGGTTGTCGATAGAGATTTGTTTACATTCCTGCAAGCCGCGCCGCTGGGGTAGAATTAACCGCGATGAGCGAACGGTTTGAATTCTGGGAAACGCCCAAGGGCAAAGACACCGTCTTGCTGGCCGGCTGGCGGCACTGGGTGGATGGCGGGGCGGTGTCTTCCGGCCTGCCGGAATACCTGATCGAGCGCATGCAGGCGCGTCCCATCGGACGCCTGGCGGCGGACGATTACTACCTCTTCCAGTTGCCCGGCTTCCAGCCCTTCCTGCGTCCGATCATCCAGCACGAAGACGGCCACCCCAAGGCCCTGCACCTGCCGCGCAACGAATTCCACCACGCCGAGGTGGGCGGCCGCAGCACCGTCATCTTCATCGGCGACGAACCGCACCTTAACGCCGAACGCTACGTCCAGGACCTGCTGGAAGCCGCCCGCACGCTGGAGGTGAAGCAGGTGGTGATGTTCGGCGGCATCTACGCCGAGGTGCCCTACGACCGCGAGCGGCTGTTCACCGCCATCTACAGTCTGCCCGCCCTGCGCGAGCGCGCCGGCAGCCTGGCGGTGGATCTTTCCAACTACCAGGGGCCGAGCAGCATCAGTTCCTACCTGTGCAAGCGCGCCGGGGAGCAGGGCCTGCCCCTGCTGGGCCTGTATGCCTTCTGCCCGATCTACCAGTTCAGCGACGAAGAGACGGACCTGAGCGAGACCATCCATATAGAGAACGATCACATGGCCTGGCTGGGGGCCATGCGGCGGGTGAACCACTTCTTGGGCGCGGAATTCAACCTGGACGACCTGGAGGAAAAAGCCCGCCAGGAGGTGGAAGCGGTGAAGAAGCGGCTTGACCGGCTGGAACACGAACACCCGGAGTTGGGCGTGACCGAATACATGGAGCGGCTCTCCAGCCAGTTCGAGGAACGCGCCTTCAGCCCGCTGGAAGACGTGTGGGAAGATGAACTGCGCCGCCTGAGCGACAAATATTTTCCGCCTGAGGAGTGAGACGTTGAAATCCGACCTGGACGCCCTGATGGAAAAGCACGACCTCGACGCGCTGCTGGTGATCGGCGCGGCGACCCACAACCCGATGATGCACTACTTCACCGGCGACGTGCACATGGGCGACGGCGCGCTGATCAGACCGCGCGGCGCCGCCCCGACCCTGTTCTACAACCCGATGGAGCGCGACGAGGCCGCCCGCACCGGCCACCAGACCCGCAACCTGGTGGAGTACGACCTGCCCGGCCTGACCAAAGAACACGGCGGCGACGCCATCCAGGCCCAGGCGGCGCGCTATGCGAGAATGCTGGCCGACTGCGGCGTGGAGAAGGGCCGGGTGGGCCTGTTCGGCAAGGTGGAGATTGGCGCGCCCTTCGCCATCTTCAACGCCCTGGCGCAGATGGCCCCGCAGTACGAGATCGTCGGGCAGAGCGGGCGCACCCTGCTGGCCGAGGCGATGGAAACCAAAGAGGACGACGAGGCGGAGCGAATCCGCCGGATGGGGCGCATCACCGCCGAGGTGGTGGGGCGGGTAAGAGCCTATTTGCAGAGTCACACGGCCAAAGACGGCGTGCTGCTGAACGGGGACGGCGCGCCGGTCACGGTCGGCGATGTCAAGACCTTGATCAACTCTGCCGCCCTGGAACTGGGCGTGGAGAACCCGCACGGCACGATCTTCGCCATCGGCCGCGACGCCGGCGTGCCGCACAGCACCGGCAACCCGGAGGACGCCCTCGAACTCGGCAAGACCATCGTGTTCGACATCTTCCTGCAGGAACCGGGCGGCGGCTACCACTACGACTTCACCCGCACCTGGTGCCTGGGCTACGCCCCACCGGAGGCGCAGAAACTGTACGACGATGTGAAGGCCGTGTTCGATGACCTGATGGGCGGGCTGGAGGCCAACGCGCCGTTCAAGGCGCTGCAGGAGCGCACCTGCGACCTGTTCGAAGCCCAGGGGCACGCCACCATCCGCCAGGACCCGTCCATTCAGGAAGGTTACGTGCACAGCGTGGGGCATGGGCTGGGCCTCAACATCCACGAGCAGCCGTTCTCGCGCGAGGATTCGCTCCTGCGGCCGGGCGTGGTGGTCACCATCGAGCCGGGGCTGTATTACCCCAGCCGGAGCATGGGCGTGCGCATCGAGGACACCGTCTACGTGCGGCCGGACGGCGGCATTGAGGTGCTGGCCGACTTCCCGCACGATCTGGTCGTGCCCATTGAAGAGGCATGAACCGATATTCGAGATTCGATATTGGGTATTCGAAACTCGAATATCGGCTCACGTTCCTTTGGCTCAAAGGTTTAATCAACATCCATGACTGAAAACCTCTTACCCCCGGCACGGGTTTTGGGCATCGAAACGTCGTGCGATGAAACCGCGGCGGCGGTGGTCGAGGACGGACGCCGCGCCCTCTCCAGCGTGGTCGCTTCGCAGGCCGAACTGCACGCCAAATACGGCGGCGTGTTCCCGGAGGAAGCCTCGCGCGAGCACATCCGAACCATTTACGCCGTGGTCGAAGAAGCCCTGCAACAGGCGCACCTCAGCCTGGACGACATCGACGCCATCGCCGTGACCCAGGGGCCCGGCCTGCCGGGCAGCCTGGTGGTGGGCCTCAACTTCGCCAAGGGGCTGGCGCTGGGCGGCGGCAAGCCGCTCATCGGCGTCAACCACCTCGAAGGGCACATTTACTCCGCCTGGCTGGACCCGAAGGACGGCGAACCCGAACCGGCTTTCCCGCTGGTGGCGCTGGTGGTCTCCGGCGGGCACACCGAACTGGCGCTGATGACCAGCCACCTCACGTATCAGCGGCTGGGCGGCACGCTGGACGACGCGGCGGGCGAGGCCTTCGACAAGGTGGGACGCCTGCTCGGCCTGGGCTACCCCGGCGGGCCGGCCATCCAGGCGGCCGCGGCGGGCGGCGACCCGGCGGCGTTCGCCTTCCCGCGCGCCTGGCTGGAAGGCACGTTCGATTTTTCGTTCAGCGGGCTGAAGACGGCGGTGCTGCACCAGGTGCGCGACCTCAAGCGCAAGACGCTGACGCCGGAGGCGGCCGCGGCGGTGAAGGACTGGAACGCCGTCGACGCGCCCCTGCCGACCGCCGACCTGGCGGCTTCGTTCCAGCAGGCGGTGGTGGAGGTGCTGGCGACCAAGGCGCGCTTCGCGGCGCAGCAGCACAATGCCAAGGAACTCATCGTGGCGGGCGGGGTGTCGGCCAATGCGGCACTGCGCGCGCTGGTGACCAAAGACACGCCCGGCCGGGTGCACATCCCGGCGCTGAAGTACTGCACCGACAACGCGGCGATGATCGCTGCGGCGGGCTACTACCGCCACGCGCTGGGCATGTCCGCCGCCGAACCGATGGCGATGGACGCCCTGCCGAACTGGGCGGTGGGGAGTTAGGCAGAGACCATGGAAAAGGAGTTTGATGGGGACGTACTGATCTACAGCGAATTCGTTGACAAGACGCGTTGGGGCTATTGGAGAAAGGAACTCGTCTATTGGGTCATTTCGCTGTTAATCATCTCGTTTGCCGGGTTCCATCTTCTTAACTCCTTGTTCAGCAGAGCTTTTCTTGCGGCCACTTCCGAGCTCGCTGTAGTATCGATCGGAACGGTACAGAAGCTAGTGCACGGTGCGATTGTGGGAATTGCAGGATGGTTGGTACTGAGAAGACATCTGAACACTGCGTACAGATGGATTTGGGTCACTTCAATAGGCTCTGGTTTCGCCTATCTCGCCTCCTATTTGTCCCGATGGTTTGTCAGGTCAACAGTTCTGGTCATGAGTTTCGCCGTAACGCCCGACACAATACTTAGCGGGGAGTTTCAGCCCCAGTATCCCGGCGCCTTCTTGGCACTTACTCTAATCCTTGATCTTATTCATGGCTTCTCGCTTGCTATCGTACAGTCCGTCGAACTCAAGACTTGGTTTGAAAACGCGCGCCCGTGGCTTGTTGCTGCGCTCGTACAATCTCTGGTAAGTACGATTTCCTCCGTGGGAATGACTTTCTTCCGTCCGGGCATATTTCCCTTGTTTGGACTTTCATTTGTTATGTCCGTATTGACAGCAGTTGTTCAGGGAATCGCCTTAATGTACATGCTTCGCCGAGAGTATCTAATTAAAAAAGATGACAGGCTCGAAGAACTCCAGATCCCTCCAATAGAATGAAATCCATCAAATTCCTCCTTCGCCGCGTCCTTATCCAATCTTCTGACACGCCTGCCGCTCGTAATAAGGCCGCCGCGCAGGTTGACCTCGCCGCGTACGAATCGCTGTATGGCGCGGAGGCGGTGCAAAAGCGGCAGTTCTACAACGTGGGCGCGGGGCCGCAGTTCAATCACCCGGCCTGGACGAAGATCGACCACCCCTCCGAGTGGTACGACAACGCCGAGAAACTCGACCTGGCCTGGGACCTGCTCAGCCTGACCCCTCTGCCGGTGGCCGACGGCACGGCCTGCATCGTCTACACTTCCTACGCGCTCGAACACGTCACCGACGAAGCCGCCCAACACTTCCTGAACGAAGCCTGCCGCGCCCTGCGGCCGGGCGGGGTGTTGCGCGTCATTGTCCCGGACATGGATATCTACTATCGGGCGTGGCAGGCCGGCGACCGGACGCTGTTCTGGCGCAAGGACGCGCACGAGAAGACCTATCCCAACAAGACCTTCCGCACGAACCCCAACGACGCGTCCATCGGACAGAACTTCCTGTACCAGTTCGCCAGCAATGCCAGCGAGATTCACACCGACCCGGTGGCGAACCCCATCAGCGACGGCGAGTTGAACGACCTGTTCGGGCGACTGCCGTTTGCCGCGGCGATGGACGCCTGCCGGGCGCGGGCGTCGCTGGAGAAACAGCGCCAGTATCCGGGCAACCACATCAACTGGTACAACGCCGAGAAACTGGTGGGCATGTTCCGGCGCGCCGGTTTCGCCTCTGCCGCCCGTTCCGGCTACGTGCAGAGCGCCGCGCCGATCCTGCGTGACCCGCGCTTCTTCGATTTCCGCCGGCCGGAGATCGGGCTGTATGTGGAAGGCGTAAAAGATGGGTAAGTGGTCATTAGGAATTGGTAATCGGTAATTGGGTGATCAGGTAATCCGTTACTCAGGGTATCGGGACGAGTCCACTTCCTGATGCCTAATTCCTGATTACCTGATTCCCAATTACCTGTCCTTTTCAGGCAAAACAGAACCGCCGCCGGGCGGATGCCACGACGGCGGTCACATTAAGGAGGAGAAGGGTTGTCCGGGGGCAATTATATGGGCATGCTTAAGCGCAGGCTGAGAATCGGGTGAGGATTGGATGAGAGGAGGGTTCAGCCTATCTGCGCCAATGCCGACGCGATCTCTTCGGCTGTGATCGGCCCTGCCCGCAGGATGGCGACTTCCGGCCCGGTCGTGTCGGCCACCGTGCTCGGTACGCCGCCCGGCGTCATCCCGCCATCCAGAATCAAGGCGATGCGCCCGCCCAGTTGCGCCGCCACCTCCTCCGCTGTGCGGCAGTCCGCCGCGCCGGAGAGGTTGGCGGATGTGACGGCCAGCGGCCCGGCCGCGGCCAGCAGGGCGCGCGCCGCCGGGTGGTCGGGCACGCGCACGCCAATGGTGGGGCGCGGCGAGAGGATCTCGGGCAGGGCGGGGCGGCGCGGAACGACCAGCGTGAGCGGCCCGGGCCAGAAGCGCCGGGCAAGTTGGCGCGCGGCCGGACTCAGCTCGACAGCCACCTGGGGCAACTGGTCGTCGCCCGCCAGCAGAACGGGGATGGCTTTGGTTTCGTCGCGGCTCTTGATGTCGTACAAGCGACCAATGGCGGCCGGGTCGGTGACGAGCGCGCCCAGGCCGTAGACCGTGTCGGTGGGGAAGGCGACCGGCGCGCCGCGGCGCAGGGCGCGCACGGCCTCTGCGATGGCGGCCGGGTCGCCGGCGGGGAGGATAAGGGGGTTCATGGCATACCCCCCACCGATTGGGCAGGGGCGCAGCATGCTGCGCCCCTACAACTCCATGCTGTGTTCATGGGCGACCAGCAGGTCGCCCCTACATTAGGTGCCTGCATGATTAACTCTTATGTCTGCACCAGCAGCAGGCGCGGATGCCCGGCGAGGTCGGGGCGCACTTCGATGGCTGCCCTGGGGAAATGCTCGCGGGCGATCTGGGGCGCGCGCCTGCCCTGCCCGGTTTCGATCTCCAGCAGGGCCAGCCCGCCGAGGGTGAGCGCGGCGGGGGCGTCCGCCAGCAGGCGGCGAATCAAGTCCAATCCGTCCGGGCCGCCATCCAGCGCCAGGCGCGGCTCGAACTTTGCCACCGGCAGGCCGTTCAGCGCCGCAGAGGGGATGTAGGGCAGGTTGGCGCACAGCAGGTCGACCGGCGCGTCGAGCGCATCGGCCAGGTCGCCCTGGGCAAAGCGCACCTGTTCCTGTACCGCGTGCCGTTCGGCGTTGCGGCGGGCGAGGGCCAGGGCGGCCTCGGAAACGTCGGTTGCAGTGACGTGCAAATCTGCAATCCGGGTTGCAAGGGAGATGGCGATGATGCCCGTGCCCGTGCCGATGTCGGCTGCCAGGCGGCGGGCGGGGTGGGCCTTCAGCCAGCCGAGGGCGGTCTCGACCAGGAGTTCGGTCTCCGGGCGGGGGATGAGCGCCTGGGGGCCGACGAAAAACGCCAAGCCGTAGAACTCCCATTCGCCCAACAGGTAGGGCAACGGTTCACCCAGGGCGCGGCGGCGCAGGGCGGCGCGGTAGGCGGCGGCCACGTCAAGGCTGAGGGGTTCTTCGGGGTGGGCCAGCAGGCCGGGGCGCGGGCGGCCGGCCAGGTGCGCCAGCAGGGTCTGGGCTTCCAGCGCAGGGGTATCGCTGTACGCGCCCAGGGCCGTCGTGCCCTCGGCCAGCGCAGCCGAAACAGTCTCCGGCAGGGCAGGGGCGGGCAGGCTCATGGCGGCGTCAGTTTTGGAAGCCGGCCGCGGCCAGGCGCTCGGCCTCGTCGCTCGCCAGCAGTTCATCGATGAACTGGGCGATATCGCCATCCATCACCGCCGGCAGGTTGAACGAGGAGACGCCGATGCGGTGGTCGGTGACGCGCGATTGCGGGTAGTTGTAGGTGCGAATCTTCTCGGAGCGTTCGCCGCTGCCCACCTGCGAGCGGCGGGCGGCATCCATCTCGGAACGGCGTTTTTCTTCGGCAATCTCATACAGGCGGGCGCGCAGGATGCTCATGGCGCGCAGGCGGTTCTGGAGCTGGCTGCGCTCGTCCTGGCAGGCCACCACCAGCCCGCTGGGCAGGTGGCGGATGCGGACGGCGGTGGCGTTCTTCTGCACGTTCTGGCCGCCCGCCCCGGCCGATTTGTAGATCTCGATCTCGATGTCCCGGTCCGGGATGTCGATCTCGACCTCGTCCACTTCGGCCAGCACGGCCACGGTGGCAGTGGAGGTGTGGATGCGGCCCTGGCTCTCGGTCTCGGGGACGCGCTGGACGCGGTGCACCCCGGACTCGAACTTGAGTTGCGAGAAGGCGCCCTTGCCTTTGATCTCGACGATGGCTTCCTTCACGCCGCCCACGCCGGTTTCGCTCATCGAGAGGATCTCGGTCTTCCAGCCGCGGCGTTCGGCGTAGCGCAGGTACATGCGCAGCAGGTCGGCGGCGAACAGGCCGGCTTCGTCGCCGCCGGTACCGGCGCGGATCTCCATGATGACGTTGCGGGCGTCGCGCGGGTCTCTGGGCAGCAACAGGGTTTTGATCTGGGCCTCGAGCGGGGCGACCTTCGGCTCGAGTTCATCGATTTCCGCCTGCGCCAGTTCGGCCAGTTCCGGGTCGGCGCCGTGCACCAGCCCGCGGGCTTCGACCAGGCGGGCCAGCACGCTCTTGTATTGGCGTCCGATCTCGACCAGGTCTTCCAGTTCGGCGCGTTCTTTGGCGAGTTCGGTGGCGCGCTGGTAGTCATCGCCGACTTGCATGAGTTCGCGCTCGATGGCTTCGTAGCGGGCGAGGATGCCCTCAACCTTGTCCAGCATGGGGTGGATTCAACCTTTGGTGTGTGAGAGTTGATTCATGGTCATGAATTTAACGGAGGGATTATAACACCGGGGAGGGCGGGCAGCAGATAGCAGAGAGCAGGCAGCAGATAGCAGGCAGTAGGTAGTAGGTAGTCGAGAGGCTCAACAGGTCGCGGCTACGCGTGGTGTACCTAATCGAAACCGGACTGCCACCTGCGCATCTATCTCACGGACTTATGAATGCGAGCGCCCTTTAGGTGAGGAGATTGTATTCTAGAAGGGTTTCTGCTAGGATTTGAGGAGGCTTTTAGGTTGACTCCAGCTCTTGCGACCAAATGCCTGATCATGGTCGCTGTAATACTTGTTCGAAGATGAAAATCCACCAGCACTATCCCATCGTTGATGCACATGGCTTCCTGGAAAGAGCTTTCCTGTGGCTTGACTCTGAGGATGCTGTGGGCATCTTCTATGCCGCACTCGACCTGCGCTTCGCTTTTGAAAGGACGCTTATCAAGCATGGTTTTGCATCTACTAACTACTCGAAGTCTTTCGAAAAGAACAATTGGCAACCTAGAAAACTCTATGTGGCGCTGGGCAAGGAGTTTTCGCAGAAGATTAATCTCAACAGTGCATACGTATTCTTCTTTGAGACAGATAGAGTAAGGGACATCTTTGGATACTATTTGCCAATCCCTGAAGAACTTTTTTCTTCATATAGTAAGTTGGACAAATACCTACATGCTCAATGGGCGATCCCCATTAGATTCCCGGAGGATAAATGGCGCAAGGAACATGCGCAGGAATTACGTGTATTTGCTGAACGTCTCATTCCTCACGCAAATCCAAAGAACTCGCTTGACTTCCTAAGTTTGCCGAGCATAAGGCTTGAAAAAGCTGAAGTGGCTGAGGTTGAGAACATTCTCAAAGCTAATTGGCCTACTTACTTTGGGGTCTAGAGCGCTCGAAATCGCGCCCCGGCACCGCCAATGACTAGAAGAAGGTAGAGAATGCCAAAGGATACCGTTACTGTGGGTGTTGTATGTCACCTGTTCCGCGCCCGCTCAACAAAGGCTACGCCAATCCAACCAGGTTGGATTGGCCGCGGTCCTTGACTTTTGTCGTTGGCACACTCCCTGATTCTAGGCCGCTAACTCTAGGCTAACGGAGGCTGTCGGGCAGCCTCGTACCCCGGCCGCTCTCCGTTTCATGGGGAGGGGGAGATGTCGGGAGATTGGTTGAGCAAGTTTAGCAGCGGTGAGGAGAAAGCAGCTGGGAGATTCTTCGCTCGCTGCACTCGCTCAGAATGACAGAGGGGGCGGGCCGAGCCTTCACTTCGTTCAGGACAAGCACACCGCCTGCGGCGGGTGGTCGGCCCCTACGTCTGATCCTGGGGGTCGATACTCGTCGGCAAAACCGACGAGTACCGACCTATTCCCTGTGGTGTAAGTTCTCTAGTTGCCTGAAAGCGCGGTGACGATCGCCATCGCCGCCAGTTCGGCCTGGCGGGCCAGGTCTATGCTGAAGGCCAGGATGCGGGCGGCTTCCTGCGGGCTGTGGAAGCCGGTGCTGTTCTCGGACGAGACGAAGTCCCAGCGCAGGGAGGCTTCACGGTGCAGGCGCAGGGCCTCGGCTAGGTCGTCGTCGGTGGCGCCGGCGGCGCGGGCGGCGGCGATGGCGTCAATGGCATCCAGCAGGGCTTCCTCGGCGGCGCGCAGCAGTTCGGCGGTGGTGTTCTGGGCGGTCAGCACACGGCGCTCCAGTTCCTCGGCGCTCACGTTGTGGCAGGTCTGGCAGGCGCTTTCCAGGTTGGTGAGCGGGCTGCGCAGCCAGTGGTCGGAGACCTTGACGCTGCCGACCCGGATGTAGGGCATGTGGCAATCGGCGCAGGCCACGCCGTTGGCGGCGTGCAGGCCGCTGGACCACATCTCGAACTCGGGGTGCTGAATCTTGATCATCGGCGCGCCGGTCTCGGCGTGGGTCCAATCCTTGAAGCCCAGGCCGGCGTAGTAATCGGAGATGTCGTCAATGTTCAGGCCGTTCGTCCACGGGAAAGTGAGTACCTTGTTCTCGCCGGCGAAGTAGTACTCCACGTGGCACTGGGCGCAGACGTAGGAGCGCATTTCCTGGCGGGTGGCCTGGCTGAGGTCTATGCCGCGCGCTTCCATGGCGTTGATGAAGGCCGGGCGGGTGATGCGCAGTTCCATCGTGTCCGGGTCGTGGCAGTCGGCGCAGGACGAGCCGATGGTCAGTTGGTCGACCAGGTCGTTGTAGGGCGTATGGTTGAACTCCTCCCAGCCAAGTTCGGCGATGAGGCCGGGCGCCTGGGCCGAGTGGCAGTTGATGCACGCGCCGGGCTGGTCGACGAGTTTGACGCGCTGGGTGTTCTCCTGGTCGATCTGGGCGTAGAAGTGACCGCGCTCCTCGTTATGGTCCTTGCTGAAAGCGTAGCCGGCCCAGATGCGCACCAGCGCCGGGTAGCGCTCCAGTTTGCTGTAAGGGTCGGAGCCGCCGTAGGGCGTCTGGCCGTAATCGGTCTCCGTCAGGCGGAAGCGGTCGTACTGGAGGGGGAAGTTGCGGCCCCAGACGGCCGGGTCGAGTTCGCCTTCGGGGATGGGCTGGCGGTTGAAGGCGGTGAGGGCGGCCTCGGCCTTGCGCTGGTTGATGTTGGCCAGCAGGGCGGCCACGGCGGCGGTGAGCAGCACGGCGGCCAGAAACACCGCGGCGTAGATGAGGTTCTGGCGGGAAAAGGGATTCTTCATGGGAGGTCTCCTCTGATTCAATCGTCATGCCCCACGCCGTTGTGGCAGGCGAGGCAGTCCAGTTCTTCATGCTGGCCGCCCTCCACCACCTGGGCCACCAGGCTGGCGTGGCAGTCTTTGCAGTTGGCGAGGGCGACGGCGCGGTTGAAAGCGGTGATCTGAATCGGTTCGGGGAAGTCCCCGGTGGTGAAGGCCCGGCTGTGGTTGAAGCCGTTGACGCCCTTGACGAACCACTTGCCGAAGAAGTCGTGCGGGGTGTGGCAGTCGTTGCAGACGGCCACGTTCTGGTGGCTGCCCTTGACCCAGGCGTTGTACTGCGGACGCATGATGTGGCAGTTGACGCAGGTGAGCGGGTCGTTGGAAATGTAGGATGCGCCTTCGGCATAGCTAAAGGTGAAGGCGCTCAACCCTACGAACATCCCCAGCATGGCCGCCAGCGCCAGCCAGCGGCGGGAGAGGGGGAGGGGGGAGGCGGGCGGTGCAGGCATGGATGGCTCCGGCATCTTTTCGTGAATTGTAGCACAAGTGGGCGCAGCATACACCACCTGGCCGAAAGGGTCGTTGCGCTCCGTCAAATTCGACTTTGTCGTAGCGAATTTCGCGCGCCGGGTCAAACCCGGCGCGGCTATAATATCGGCCACATCTCTTGGAGGAGGAGCAAATGGTAAGCCTGTATCTCTGGATCAAGTTCATTCACGTTCTGGCGGGGTTCCTGTTCCTGATGGGGCATGGCGTGGCGGTGTTCCTGTCGTTCCGCCTCAAGCAGGAAACTCAGGCTGAGCGCATGAAACCCCTGCTCGACCTGTCGGCGGCGGCGTTTCCAACTTCGATGATCTCCCTGCTCGTGCTGCTCGTCGCCGGCGTGGTGACCGGGTTCATGGGGCAGTGGTGGGGCCGCGGCTGGATCTGGGCGTCGCTCGCCATCCTGATCGGGCAGTCGGTGTGGATGGGGTCGGTCAGCCGGACCTATCATGCGGCGCGCAGGATGCTGGGGATGCCTTACATGGACGGGAACAAACCGCACGAGGCCGGGCCGCCCGAGCCGGTGGAGGCGGTGGCGGCGCACCTCGCCAGGACCCGGCCGATGGAGCAGGCGGTCATCGGCCTGGGCGGGTTCGTCGTCATCGTGTGGCTGATGATGTTCAAGCCGTTCTAGCCGCGGGAGTAGTGGTTTTCTTGAGTCGCTACGAAGGACGGCGATAATGGGTAGTCCAGTTTCGATTTGCGGCTCCACGGGTAGGGGCGACCCTTCGGCTGCGCTCAGGGCAAGCTCCGCTGGTCGCCCCTACATGATGGGGTCCTGCAGAACTGTTTCGAATCGATCGCTACATACCTGCTCATGTGACTCAGCTTTTTCACCATTGCTCTTAGCGCAACCTCCCGCACGCTCCCGGCGCGCGGGAGGATTCATTGGGGCACTAATCCCCCGTGCTCAATTCCGGGGCGGCGGCCGGGCGCGCCGGCGGCAGGCGCAGGGCGGCGATGCCTGAGGCGGCTAACAGCAAGATGCCGGTGGCGGTGAAGGCGGCGGGCAGGCCGAACCAGGCCGCCACCGCGCCGCCCAATAGCGGGGCGACCGCGCCCCCGGCGGCGTTGATGGAATTGTCCAGCCCGTAGGCCGCGCCCTCCTGGCCGGGGTGGGTGTAGTTGGCGAGCAGGGCGCTGATGGAGGGAATCACCCCGCCCATCGCCACGCCCGCCAGGGCGATGAGCGCCAGCAACTGCCACACCGCGCCCACCTGGCCCTGGGGCAGGAACAGCAGGCCGCCGAGCAGGGTGCAGGCGATAAGCACTTTGCGGTGGCCGATGCCGTCGCCGAGGCGGCCGAGATAGCCGGCGCTCAGGGTCGTCGCCCCGGCCGAGAGCCCCAACGCCAGCCCCACGTAGGTATTCAGCCGGGCGGCGTCCGTCGAGAGGGATTGGATGAAGAAGGGCGCAATGGGGACGACCATCATGCGGCCCATCTGGCTGATGAAACGCATGAGGTAGGTGACGCTCACGCCGGGCTGAGCCAGCACCTGCCGCCAGCCGCGCACCACGGCCCGCGCCCCGACGGGCGTCTCGGGCGGGATGAAGTCCTCACGCACCAGGAAGGTGACCAGCAGGCCGGCGATGAAGAGCAGCACGCCGGTGACGTAGAAGGCCGGGCGGTAGCCGAAGGAGTCGGCGATGGCGCCGCCGACCAGCGGCCCGGCTGCCAGCCCGGCGCCCAGCGCCACCTGGAGCATGCCCATGGCATACCCGGAACGGTGGCGCGGCGTGACCGAGGCCAGCAGGGCGGAATTGGCCGAGACCACGCCGGTGAGGAAGCCCTGGACGATGCGCACGAGGATAAGCTGTTCGGCGGAGCGCACGAAGCCCATCCCGCCCAGCAGCAAAGCGCCGCTGAACGCCGCCCGCTGAATCATCACCTTGCGGCCGTAGCGGTCGGAGAGGCTGCCCCAGATGGGCGAGGCGATCATCATCGCCGCGGCGGAGGCCGAGAACACCAGCCCCGACGCCACTTCCACGCTCAGGCCGGTCGTCGAGCCGAGGGCCTCCACGTAGAGGGGCAAAAAGGGAAAAATGCTGGCGAACCCGGCCGCGGTGAGCAGCTGTGCGACGAACAGCACCGCCAGCGTGCGCTGCCAGGGGTCTTTGGGCGTGGGCATCGCGCCCGATTATACGGGAGGTCGGGATGTCCTGAAGTCCAGAGGTCTGGAAGTCCTGAACTCCAGAGGTCCGGAGATCTGTCTCCTGGACCTCCGGTCTGCCAGGCCTCCAGAAATCGAGACCTCAAGACATTCGGAAGTGTCTATATCCGCGTGGCACCGAAACGGTGTCGAGCCTTTAGCAAAGTATTTGGCTCGTTCTCCGCTAAAGCGTCGACTCCTGTCCCATTCGAACTGGACACTCCCCCTTGCAATGACAGAATACTTGCTTTCGAGTTCAGACACTCCCACTATGCAGCCCGTGTATCTATCTCCTCTATTCTCCGACTTCAACATCCACAAAGGCAGTCATCCCCCAGCGCACGGGCGTGTCGCCGGGGTCGAAAACGATAGTCACCGGGTAGGTGATCTGGCCGCGCACGTCCACGCCCAGCAGCCCGACCTCGGTGATGACGCCCTCGAAGACCAGGCCGGGGAAGGCATCCAGCGTGACGCGGGCGGGCAGGCCGACGGAAAGCAGAGCCACGTCGGCTTCGGCCAGGTCGGTGGTTTCCACTTCCCAGCCGGCGAGACCGGCCAGGGCCACCTGCCCGAGGCCGGGCGCGGCGTATTCGCCCACTTGCAGGTCCACGTTCACCACCGTCCCGGCGAAGGGGGCGCGCAGTTCCTGCTTGGCGAGGGTCTCTTCGGCCGCGGCCAGCTGGGCGCGGGCGTTGGTCAGGCGCGCTTGGGCCAGGGCCAGGGCGTCCGGGTCGGGGCCGTTTTCCAGGGCGGCCAGGTCGTCTGCGGCCAGGGCCTGGCGGGCGCGGGCGGCGTCCAGGTCGGCCTGCGCCTGGGCCAGGTCGATTTCGTCGGCGGTGCCTTGCAGGTTGTTGAGCAGGCGCACGGCGTCGTCGTAGGCCTGCTGGGCGGCGGCCAGTTTCTGCTGGAGCGTGGCGCGGATGAGGTTGTCCTCGGGTTTGTTGGCATACGGCTCGAAGTCGTCCTGGGCGCGTTCCAGCCGGTCTTTTAAGAGCACCACGTTGGCCTGGGCCTTGTCGATCTCAGTCTGCTTGCTGGGCGCGCCGAGGTTGGTTACCCGGCGCTGGTTGTCGCGCACGGCGGCGCGGGCATCCGCCAGGGCGCGTTCGGCGGCGGCGCGCGCCAGGTCCAGTTCCTCGAAGAGCGCGTCGTAGGCCTGCTGGGCGGCTTCCAGTTCCAGTTGGGCGGCGGCCACTCCGGCCTGGGCGGCGGCGGTGTTATCCAGCCGGGCCAGCGGCTGGCCGGCCTGGACCGCATCGCCGGGGGAGACCAGTATCTCGGTCACCCGCCCGCCGGAGCCAAACGAGAGCCGCGCCGCCTGGGCGGGCTGGACGCGCCCTTCGGCCGAAACGAGCGCGGGCGCGGCCGCCAGCGGGCCGGCCGCGCCCGCGGTGGGGGTGGGCGGCAGCGGGGCGAGGTACTGGCGGTAGCCGAACACGCCCAGCACAGCCAGGACGAGCACGATGGGAATGCCGATCAGGAAACGCTTATTCATGTTTGATTGCCTCCACGATGTTCAACCCGGCGGCGCGCCGGGCGGGGGCCAGGGCGGCCAGTTGGGAAATGCCGGCCGCCAGCACCAACCCGAGCACGAACGGCCCCGGGGCGAACACGAATTCAAGGTCGTAGCCGCTGCTGCTGTTCATGGATTGAATCATGACCTGGGCCAGCACATAGCCGAAGCCCAGGCCGTAGACCGCGCCCATCAGCCCCAGCGAGAAGGCCTCGGCCAGCACCATGCGCACCACCTGGGCGCGGGTCATGCCCAGCGAGCGCAGGCCGCCGAGTTCGCGCCGCCGTTCGATGACGTTCATCGTGAGTGTGTTGATGACCCCCAGCGAACCGATGACCGCCCCGATCAGGCTGAGCACGTCGAAGAGGGCCAACGACTGGTCGAGCAGGCCCTGAATCTGGGCCTTGAACGAGGTGGTGGTTTGCACATTCAGGTTGCGCTGCCGGCCGAAGCGGTCTTTGATCTCCCGGCTGACGGCGTCGATGGCGTAGCCTTCGGCGACTTTGACGGTGATGCGGTCGGCGCCGGTCTCGGAGAAGTAGATCTGCAGGTCGCGGGTTGAGCCGGTGATGGTCTGGCCCTGGGCAAAGAAATCCACGATGACACCCGCCACCCTGAAGGGCTGTTCGCCGCGCCGGGTCTTGAGCCAGATGACGTCGCCCTGGCCCAGGTCGTAGATCTCGGCCAGCTGGCTGGAGAGGAAGACGGCATCTCCACCCGTGAGCGCCCGCCAGTTGGCCTCCGGGTCGCCCTGGTCGTTGGTGAACTCGACCGAACTCACCCGGCGGTAGGACTCCGGGTCGATGGCGATGAAGTAGACCGTGTCGTCGTCTTCGGCGGTGTCCGGCGGCAGGGAGCGCGCCGCCACCTGCACGATGTAGAAGCGCGCCGGGGTGGCGGCCTCCACGCCTTCCAGGCTTTCCAGTTGCCGGACGAACGAATGGCGCAGGCGCACGGGCGAGGTGACGTACAGGTCGCCGCCCAGCGAGGCGTTGATCCAGGAGGTGAAATCGTTTTCGAACGATGTGGACATCGAGCCGATGCCGACGATCATTGCCAGCGAGACGATGAGCGCCGCCACGGTAAGCGTGGTACGGCCCAGGCTGCGTTTGACGTTGGCCGAGCCCAGCGTGCCTTCGGCGCGGTACAACCCGCGGACGAGCGGGCGGGCGGCGCCTTCCAGGGCGGCCACCACCAGCGGCACGGTGAGCGTCGCGCCGGTCAGGATGAGCAGCACGGAGCCTTGCAGCATGTTGAACTGCACGCTCGGCCGGTAGGGGATGGCGTAGACGTTGGCGAGGCCGACCAGTAGGAGCACCAGCCCGCTCCACCAGATAATGGGGCGAATGCGCTCGCCGGCCTGGGCGCGCACGCGCAGCGCCTCCAGCGGCGAGATGCGCGTGGCCTGGAAGGCGGGGAACAGCGCCGCGCCCAGGGTGATGAAGATGCCGACCGACAGGCTCTGGGCCAGCGCGGCGTGGGTGATGGTGATGACCGATTCGCCCACCGCCAGGAACGCGCCGGTCACGGCCATCAGGCCGCGCGCCAGGCCCACGCCGAAGACCAGCCCGGCGGCCGAACCGAACAGGGCCAGCAGGCTGGCCTCGACCATCACCAACCCGAGGACGTGCCAGCGGTTCATGCCGATGGCGCGCAGCATGCCGATCTCGCGTGTGCGCTCCACGACGGTCATGGAAAATGTGTTGTAGATGAGGAAGGTGCCGACGAAGATGGCGATGCCGGAGAACATCTGCAGGCCGGCCTGGTAGGTGGCGAGCATGCGGCTGACCAGCTGGCCGCGCGCCGCCGGGTAAATGACGCGGGCGTTGCGGCCGACGCGCTCGGCCAGGCGTTCTTTCAGGGCTTCCAGCGCGTTCGGGTCGTTGGCGATGTCCGGCACGATCTTCAGCCCGACCTCGTCGATCTCGCCGCGGTGGTTGAAGAGGTCCTGGACAACGTCGAGCGGGGCCACGGCCACCACGCCGTTGTTGTAGAGCGCCACGCCCTCGCTATCCAGCAGGCCGACGATCTCCAGGCGGGCGGCGCCGCCGCCGCGCAGCAGGATGACCAGGTCGTCGCCCACGGAGAGGTTGCTGCGGTCGGCGTAGTCGGCGGGCAGGGCGGTTTCGTAGGCGCGCGGGGCGGGCAGGCGGCCCTCGGCCAGTTTGTAGACGCGCACCTGCGGGTCGAGTTCGATATCCACGCCGTAGAGCTGCAGGATGGTGCCGGCGGCCGCGCCGGTGAAGCCGATCTCCAGCTGCCAGTCTGCGGCTTCGCTGGCGAGCAGGGTGTTCACCCGCAGGGTGGGGGCCGCCAGTTCCACCTCGTCGAAGGCCGCCATGCGGCTCACCAGGTCTTCCGGCAGGGTCTCGCCCACGCCCGCCAGCAGGTTGTCGGTGGTGACCAGCAGGTTGGCCTGCCCGGCCGCCAGGTTGAACACGGCGTTGATGGTGTCGAGCGTGCTGACGTTGGTGATCTGAATCGCCAGCACGACCGCCACGCCCAGCGAGATGCCCAGGGCGGTGAGCAGGGTGCGGCCCAGCCGCTGACGCATGTTGCGCAGGGCGAAGCCGAACGGGGCGAGATAGGGGTGGTTGAAGAGCATGGTTCAGAGTTCCAGCCCGGCCATCACATCCATGATGGCCTCGATGCTGTTGCCCTTGCCGTTGTGGCCGAGGTGGTGGACGACCTCGCCGTCCTTGAGGAACACCACCCGGTCGGCGTAGGAGGCGGCGCGCGGGTCGTGGGTGACCATCAGGATGGTGGCTTGCATCTCGCGGCAGGTGCGGCGCAGCAGTTCGAGGATGGCCGCGCCGGAACGCGAATCCAGGTTGCCGGTGGGTTCGTCGGCCAGGACGATCTCCGGCTGGTTGACGAAGGCGCGGGCGATGGCGACGCGCTGCTGCTGGCCGCCGGAGAGCTGATCCGGCCGGTGGCCGCCGCGGTCGGCCAGGCTGACCAGGTCGAGCAGGCCGTCGATGTGGGCGGCGTGGGCATCCAGCGGCTGGCCGTCAATGACCAGCGGCAGGGCGATGTTCTCGCGGGCGCTGAGAGTGGGCAGGAGGTTGTAGAACTGGAAGATGAAGCCCACCTTGCGGCGGCGCACCACGGTGATCTCGTCGTCGCTCAATTGAGAGAGCGGCTGCCCGGCCAGGGTGATCTCGCCCCGGGTGGGCTGGTCCAGCCCACCGAGCAGGTGCAGGAGGGTGGATTTGCCGGAGCCGGACGGGCCCATGATGGCGACGAATTCGCCGCGCTGCACGTCGAAATCCACGGCGCGCAGGGCGGCAACTTCCACGCTGCCCATCTGGTAGGTCTTGGTGACCTGTTCGGCGCGCAGGACGGAGGAGGGGTCGGTCATGGCGGTCTGGTTCTCTCTCAGGCCAAACTTGTGAGAATGTTCACAAATTGTGACCATAATAGTCCTGATTGCCGAGCGTGTCAAGAGAGGGGAAAGGGGAAGGCCGCGCCAGGGAGAAGCGGGGAAAAGCAGTGTTCCTCCTTTTTTCTTGTCGAAGAAGGAAGAACAAATTTATCGGGCTGAGGGCATCGGCAGGCGTGGGCCAGGCATGGCCAAAGACGCCTTCAAGATTCGCGACCACACCCTGGTGGTGGATGGCGGGTTCACCCTGCCGAATGGGTGAGGGACGCGAACAGGCCGCCCAACTGGGCGGCCTGTTTGTTTGTGAAGTAATAGACCCAAAAGGTTTCGAAAACCTTTGGGGTCTATTGTTTACTCATACCGCAGGGCGGCGACCACATCCATCTTCGCGGCCTGGCGGGCGGGAATCAGCCCGGCGAGCGCGCCGAAGATGAGGCCGGTGGAGAGACCGGCAATCAGCCCGGCGATGGGGAACGAGTATTCCAGCGGGAAGAAGGCTTCCATGGCAACCACCCAGGAGTAGCCCAGGTAGAGGCCGCTGAGCAGGCCCATGCCGGTGCCGATGCCCGCAAGTAACAGCGCTTCGGCGGTCACCATGCGGCGCACCTGGCGGCGGGTGGCGCCCACGGCGCGCAGCATGCCTATCTCGCGGGTGCGCTCGATGACGCTGATGGCCAGCGTGTTGAGCATGGCAATCAGCGAAGGCACGGCCAGGAAGGCGAGCAGGAAGTACAGCGCGCTGAAGGCCACGTTGAGCAACTCCAGCATCTGCTCTACGTAGGCGCGCCCGGCGATGGTGTTGAACTGCGGGTAGTCGTGCATCAATGCCCGAATCTGGGAGTCCACTGATTCCGCTTCGGCTCCCTCTTCAAGATTCAGTTGGATGAGCACGTCCTCGGCGCGGCCGAAGTCTGCGGCCATGTTGGCCTGCGAGATGAAAGCGGTAGTGACTTTGGGGTTGAGCATATCTGCGGCCACGGCGGCGATGCGGTAGGACTGCACGCCGTCGGGCGTGGCGAGTTCAAGGGTGTCGCCCAGTTCGGCGCCGGTGGCGAGCAGGAAAGCACCGTTCACAATCATGCTTCGGCCGGCGGCGAGGTCGTCATAAGCGCTCTCATCGCCCTCCTGGAAAGCCATGCCGCTGACCTGCGGGTAGATGGCCGGGTCGATGCCAAGCAGGGAGATGGCCACGCCTTCTGAGGCGCTGCCGGCAAAGCGGGTGGTGGCCACCGGCCCGACGCCCTGGATGGCGGCCAGTTCTTCGGCCAGTCCCTCGCTGGCGCCGACATTGCTGGCCCACAGGCCGATAGACGGCGGCACCATCAGGTAGTCGCTGCCCAGGTTCTTGCGCAGCAGGTTGGTCATGGTGCCGGTCATGCTCGTCAGCACGGCGCCGACCGCGACAATGACGGCGAGGCCGATCATCGTGGCGCTGGCGGTGGCAGCGACGCGGGCGGGCTGGCGCAGCATGTTGCCGCGCGCCACTTCACCAGTGCCTTCGCGGGCATATAGCCGGCCCAGCAGAACGCTGAACATATCGGTGATGGGACGCACGATGGCGGGGGCAAGGAAGACGAGCCCGATGAGGAAGACGAACCCGCCGGCGGCGATCATCGCATCCTGGCCGATGAACAGCATGACCAGCGATAGCGCCACCAGCAGCGCGCCGACCCAGAAGCCGCGGCCGCGCTCGCGTTCAAAATCTGCCTGGGCACTGGTGGGGCGCAGCGCATCCAGCGGACTGATGCGGCTGGCGCGCACGGCGGGCAGGACGCCCGCCACCACGGTGACGCCAATGCCCATAAAAATTGAAAGCAGGACGATGCCGGGTTCAACCACCGGCGTATCCAGCCGGATGTTGACGAAGGTGCTGATGGGACCCTCGGCGAACTTGAGGATGCCGACGCCGAACAGATAGCCCAGGGCGAGGCCAACCAGCGTGCCCAGCACGCCCTGCACCAGCCCTTCGGTGATGAACAGGTTGAGGATGGTGCGGCGCGAGGCGCCGACGGCGCGCAGCATGCCGATGTCGTGCTGGCGTTCCATCAGCACGGTGCGGAAGGTGTTGTGGATGACGAACCCGCCCATGAACAGGGCCATGATGCCGAACATGCTGAGGATAGCCTGGCCCATCTGCAGCGCGGCGAACACATCCGCGCCGCTGGTGAGCGCGCCGATCACATAGGACGATCCGAGACTGGATTGGATCTCGGCCGCCACGGCGTCGCGGCCTTCCTGGTCGCCGGCGTCGAGCGCGACGTTGAGGTCGATGGTGGTGATGCGTCCCGGCTGACCGCCCATCGCCTGGGCGGCGCCGAGCGTGACGAACACTTCCTCGTTGCCGGGCAGGGTGCGCGGCGGCAGCAGGCCGACGATGGTCAGGTCGGTGAGGCCGTTGACCGTCGGCAGGGTGAGGGTGTCGCCCACGGTCAGCCGCAGGGCATCGGCCAGCGACTGGCTGATGACGGCGGCGTCTGAGTCACTGGTTTGTAGGAAGCGGCCGCTGGCGATGGGGAAGGCGCGCAGCGTCTGCACGGCGTCCGGGTCCATGCCCACCAGTTGGATGGCGGTAATGCGATCTGCCGTGGCGGGGTCATTGTCAAAGAAATCCGCGCCCAGGTTGAAGGTGCGCACGAAAGCCGGCGCGATGGCGGTGATCTCTTGGATGCCGTCCAGGCGCGCCATCACGGCCGGGTCGAAGGCCTCGCCGGAAACGCTGGTGACGGAGAAATCGACCACGCCGGCGGCGGCCTTCATGTTGGCTTCGAGCGCCTGCATCATGCTGGGCAGAATGATGTTCATGCCGAACAGGATGACCACGCCGAAGACGATGGCCAGGGTGGTGAGGAAGGTGCGCAGTTTACGGCCCGCCAGGTAGCGGGCGGCGAGGGTGAGGTTGAGGTTCATGGGTTTTGCCTTTCTTCTCGACTTACCCTCCCCATTTTATGGAGAGGGGGCCGGGGGGGTGAGGCCCGGTTCAATGCGCCAGTTTCGTCATGCGTTCGGCGACCATCTCGGCGTTCTTGCCGTTCTTCTGCTCCAGCACGGTTTCGTCGATGACTTTGCCGTCCTTGAGGAAGATGATGCGGTCGGCGTAGGCGGCGATGCGCGGGTCGTGGCTGACCATGACCACCGTGCGGCCATACTTCTGGCTGACCTCGCGCAGCAGAGCGGCGATCTCATCGCCGGAGCGGGTATCGAGGTTGCCGGTGGGTTCATCGGCTAGCACCAGTTTGGGCTCGGACACCAGGGCGCGGGCCACGGCGACGCGCTGCTGCTGGCCGCCGGAGAGCTGGTCGGGCCGGTTGACGAGGCGGTCGGCGAGGCCGAAGCGGGTCAGCCACTCGGTGGCTTTGGCTTTGGCCTCGTCGGGCTTCACGCCGTCGAGCATGATGGGCAGGGCGGCGTTTTCCACCGCGCTCAATACGGGGAGGAGGTTGAAGAATTGGAAGACGAAGCCCATCTGGCGGCGGCGCAGTTCGGTGAGGGCGTCGTCGGTCATTTCGGCCACGTCCTGGCCGCTGATGATGACTTTGCCGCGGGTGGGGTGGTCGAGGCCGCCCAGCAGGTGCAGCAGGGTGCTTTTGCCGCAGCCGCTGGGGCCCATCACGGCCACGAATTCGCCTTCGGCAGCGTGGATGCTGATGCTGTCGAGGGCGGTGACGGCGGTGTCGCCGCTGCCATAGATCTTGGTGAGTTCACGTGTTTCGACGGTGTTCATGGTTGTCTCCTTGAAATGGATGATGTCTCAATTGGTCTTTTTCTTTGGGCGGCCGCGGCGGCGCATTTCAGGCTCCGGCAGCGGCTGGCCCTTGACCTCTTCGAGGCGCGATTCGGTGATGTCCAGCCAGCGCAGGTCGGCTTCAAGATGCATGATGGCCTTGTCCAGCAACAGGATTTGCGCCATTTCGCGCCGCGGGTCGAAGCGGTCGCGCTGGGTGGTGGCGGCGTGCAGTTCCTGGTAGAGCGCGGCGCGCTGGGTCTGGAGCAGGCGGCCGGGGTCGGCTTCGCCGCTGGCGAGCGCCACCATCAGTTTGACGAAAAACTCGTCGCGCTGGTGCTCCTGCGGCACGCCGCGGGCGAACCAGTCGTGCAGGGCGGCCAGCCCTTCGGGCGTGATGCCGTAGATGTTCTTTTCGGCATCACCGTTGGGCTGCTGGCGCACCAGCCCGGCTTCTTCCAGGCGGTTGAGCGTGGAATACACCTGGGCGGGCTTGATGGCCCAGTTGCTGTCGCCGCCGACCACGGCCTCAAAGGCGGTGTACAGTTCGTAGCCGTGGCGGGGTTTCTGGGCCAGCAGGCCGAGGATGGCATTGCGGACGGACATGGTCAGCCGTTCCTCTTATGATTTTGGGAGGGAGTGGTCCGTTGAATGTTCGCGCTCCTTGGGGCTCCGGGCAGGGATTGGCCGCTGAAACCCTAAATACTAACTCGGTTAACAATAAATTGGGTAAATAGTATACGAGTTGTTATTTTGTGTCAAGGGTGGAGAATGGGCTAGCGGCATGGGCAGGCACAGCCAGATAATCAAGTATCATCTGCGTGTCGCCTACTGCGGAAAGCGAATATCCTGATTACGAATGGCTATGACCGCGCGCGTTCCCGAAACCCTCGCAGGCGTCACCCCCGCTTGGCTGTCAACCGCCCTCGGCGCGCCGGTCGAATCGGTCATGGCCGAAGACGCCCGCGCCACCACGGCGGACGCCGCGCGCCTGCAACTGACCTACGCGCCGGGCGCGCCGCCCGACCTGCCCACCCGCGTGTTCTTCAAGGCCAGCCAGCGGCGCAACGAAACCCTCTTTTACCAGCAGGTCGCGCCACACATGCCGGACGCGCCGCTGTTGCCGGTGTTGGTCGCCGGGTACAACGACGAGCAGGAGCGCGGCTACGCGCTGTTCCCGGACGTGAGCGAAACGCACGCCGATGGCGAGGGGATGGGCGGCGTTCCGGACGAGATGAAGGACGCGGCGTTCCTGGCACTGGCCGACATCCACGCCCGCTGGTGGGGGAAGACTGCACCGCTCGCGCCGTTGGCCGAAGATATCTATGCTTTCGTATTCAGGGTGGCGCTCGACGGGTACGCCGCGTTTGCCGAAGCGGCCGGCGAGGCGCTGACGGCAGAGACCGCCGCGCTCTACGGGCGCCTGCTGGCGGGCTGGCCGTTCCCGGCGCTGGCGCAGCGGCTGGCGGCCGCCCCGCTGACCGTGGTGCACGGCGACCCGCACTATGGCAACCTGCTGTTGCCGCGCCAACCGGGCGGGGGCCTGCTGTGGGTGGATTGGGCGGTCTGGCACATCAACCTGGCCGCCAGCGATGTGGCCTACATGCTGGACTGGCACGTGGAAAGCGACATGCGGCGCATCCGGCTGTATCACGAACGGCTGACCTCGCACGGCATCGCCTATTCGTGGGCGGAGTTTGAACACGACTACCGCCTGACGGCGCTGGCGCATCTGCTGTGGCCGCCGTTCTGGCATTCGTTCGGCCTGCCGGAGCGCATCTGGCTGGAGACTCTGAAGAGCATGGGCGCGCGGGCGGCGGTGATGGGGTTGGTGAAGATAGCGCAGAAATGATGCAGTAGATGCGAGGGGAGTTGCTACGCAACTCTTTGCCTCGCGCTTACCTTGAGTTGAAAGATAGCCCTATCGAATCTACCCCTCCGTCGTCGCGGCGAGGTCGTAATCGAGGAATTTGACCCCGTCGCTGACCAGGTGCGGATACAGCGCGCCAGTGAAGGCCAGCACCCAGGGGGTCTGGCGGTGGAACTGCTCCGCGGCGCGGTCCTCAAAGATGAAGTAGTGCAGGAATTTGGTCGGGGCATCCTGCTCTTGCAGGGAGAGGTACAGCCGCGTCCTCGGCTCGTTCTCCCGTACCGCGGCGATGAAGGTCCGGATGGCACCCAGGCACTCCTCCAGCGCTTCGGGTTTCACCTCAAAACGGGCAGTCTTGTAGATCGGCATGGCGGCCTCCTTCTGCAGCACGCCGGATTCTACCTCTACGAGGGCATTGCGCACGCCGGGCAGGCAGCGATTCGGGGACAGTTGACCCCGCGGAATGCGGACAATTGCCACACGACAACAGGGAATTTCAGTTCCATCGTTAGGGCGCACGAAATTTCCCGAATTCAATGGGGAAGCAGAGATCGGCCGGGCAGCGGGCTCTTTTCCCCATTGGCGAAGATGGAGGAGGCTGGCATGCCAATCAAGAACAATCCGTATTTCGAACAGGCGCAGAAAGAACAGTGGCGGGGAGATTACGCCGCCGCCCTCCAGTACTATCGGCAGGCGATTCAGATGGACCCCAACTGCGGAGAACTGTACTGGGAAATGGCCATTTCCCTGATTCACATGGGCATGAAGGAGGAGGCCAGAGCGGCGCAGGAGAAGGCCGCCGCGCTCGACCCCGCGATCAAGAAGCGCTGGGAGGAGATCAAGGCGAAGCCGAACAAGCCCGCCGACATCAAGCGGCTGCGCGGCGAAGGACCGGCCGGGCTGGCCGGTCTCCTGGAGTACGCGTTAGACAAGGAAGAGCGAATCAGCGAGATGGCCTTCGAGGCGCTCGAAGATGAGGAGTATCGGGTGGATGCCACCAATATCCCCCTACTCATGGAGACGCTGAAGACCACGACGGATGGCAGGTTGCAGTACAAGGCCGCAAAACTGCTGGGGCGGGTGGGGCCGGAGGCAGCCGACCCGGTGTTCGATCTGCTGGCGCATCCGGATGACCTCAGCGAGATGCAGGTCACACAGACATTGCGCGCCCTGGAAGACATGCACGAACCCCGCGCCCTGCCGGTGCTCCTGCACTGGTTCAAAGACACCCGGCTGAATCCGCGGGCAGCCGCTTTTGATGGGCTGGCGAAACTGCGCTCGCCGGAAGCCGTCGAGCCGCTGATCGAGATGCTGGAAGCCGGAATGCCCTGGGAAGAGTGGGATGTCTTCCACAACCCGGCGCGGTTGCTGGGCGAGTTGGGCGACCTGCGTGCCTTTGACCCGTTGGTTAACCTGCTTTCGAGTCCCAATACCGGCGCCATCGGTTGGGCGATCACCGCGCTGGGCCAACTGGGCGACCCGCGCGCTATCGCGCACATCAAACCGTTCCTAAAGCATGAAGACCAGTACGTGCCGGAGCACGCCGCCAAAGCCTTGGAGAAGTTGAAAGCGAAGACGTAATCGGGCAGCGGTCTGCCGGGCGCGGCATCGAAAACAAAGACCTCCGATTCCCTGACGAAATCGGAGGTCTCTTTATTCAGTTTTCTTGCGGTTGTCGCTACTCGCTTGTCAGCGGTTGCTCGGCCAGGCGGTCCAAAATGGTCTGGGCCGCGGCCAGCACATCGTCCGGCGTGATGTCCACATCCAGGCCGTGACCGGCGACCCATACCACCACATTGTGGTAGCGGAAGGCCACGTGGTAGGTGAGGGTGGTCAGCCCGGTGGCCGGGTCGAATTTATCGGTCAGGAACATCAGGCATTCGTGGCCCAGATCGCAGCCGTCCTTCAGCCATTCGCCGGGGGTGCGGTCCGGGTCAGTGTAAGCCCAGAACCATTCCGGGCTGAGGGCCGTCGCTGCGCCGTCATTCGACTCGAACACGTCCACCGTGCTGTACCAGCCGGCCGGGGCGATGACGTTGCTGGAAGAGCGTTTGAGGCGGGTTTCCCAGCCGTCCACGCGGCCGGTGGCCAGCACGTAGCGTTTGCCGTCCAGCTGGCCCATCGCGCCGATCAGTTCGTTGTTGCTCACCCGGCCGGTCTCACCGGCGGGCAGGTAATAGTTGGCCGAAAGGTCGCCGGGTTGCAGCACGTAGTCGGCCTGGACGCGCACGAACTGGTTGGGGGCCAGGATGTCGTTGCCGCCCAGGCTGAACGTCTGCTGGGCGCCCTGGGCGCCTTCGGCCACGCGCCCGGCGGCATCCGAAACGCCGCCGGCCACCACGGCCAGGCCGCCCATGGCGTTCCAGACCATGATGAGCGCCACCACCAGCAGGGCCACGCCGGCCAGCACGGCCGCGCCAATCAGTAAGCCGCGATTGTCCTTGGGTCGGGGTTGGGTATCAACTGCCATTGCAAGGCTCCTTCCTCGAAACGAAACCGTTAATTGGAATCTGCCTGCCTTCCGGCTGGCTGAAGATTGACAACGATGGGGGTGGGGGGAGTATTACGCCGCGGCCTTACGGAATCGAAAGCGCCCGGCTCCAGGCGAGGGCCGGGCGCTCCGGCTGGCTGGGCCAGCCCGCCTATTGGAAAGCGGCGGCCAGTTGCGCCAGCAACTGCTGGATGGGGGCCAGCAGCGCGGCCAGCGCGCCGCCTTCCTGCCCCGCGCCGGCAATGCCGGCGGCCGGGCCGTCTTCGGCCTGGGCCACTCCGGCCCGCTCTGCGGCGGAGACGTTCACATCGCCGGCCGTGTTGGCGGCGGCCATGTCATCGCCCTGCGTGGAGGCGGCGTCGGTCTGGGTCCCGGCCAACGCGGCCAGGCCCACCAGCGCCAGCGCGCCGACGGCTAGGATTCCGAGGAGGATCAGGCCTGCCCGGCGGTTGCCGCTGTTCTTGCCCGCTTTCGGTTTTGCGCCCATCGGTTGCTCCTTTCTGGGTGGGGAGGCGCTTTCTGTTATTGCACCCACTCCAACCCGGACAACGAGCGAGCACGGCCGGTCATTATGGGCCGGGGGGTACTACGAAAGGAGGAACATCGCAGACTGCGCATAGCCAGTTTCCGGAAATCAAAAGACCGGCGCGCGCCGGTCTCTGTTCGCTGCCTGTTATCTGCTTCCTGCTATCGGCTACTTACCGCCTGCTGCTCCCCATACAACTTGCGGTGGACGACGCTGAGGGCGCGCACCTGCTCGGCGGCATGGTAGGAGGAGCGCACGAGCGGGCCGCTTTCCACCCACTGGAAGCCGATGGACAGGCCGTACTCTTTCAGTTCGGCGAATTCGTCCGGGGTGACGTAGCGGTCAATCGGCAAATGCTTCTTGCTGGGCTGGAGGTATTGGCCGAGGGTGAGGATGTCCACGCCCCACTCGCGCTGGTCGTCCATCACGCGCTTCACTTCGTCGAGCGTTTCGCCCAAACCGAGCATGATGCCGCTCTTGGTCAGCACGTCGGGGTCCAGTTTCCTGGCGTTGGAGAGGGTGGCCTTCGCCCATTCGTAGTTATCCTGCGGCTGCACCTGCTTGAACAGGCGCGGCACGGTCTCGACGTTGTGATTGAGGATCTCAGGCCGGGCGGCCATCACGATTTGCAGGGCTTCAATGCTGCCTTTGAAATCCGGGATGAGGACTTCGATGGAGCAGCCGGGCTGCATTTCGCGGATCTTGCGGATGACCAGGGCGAAGATCGGCGCGCCGCCGTCGCGGCGTTCGTCGCGGTTGATGCCGGTGATGACGGCGTGGCGCAGTTTCATGTTGGCCACCGCCTGGGCCACGCGCTGGGGCTCCAGCCAGTCCATCAGGTTGGGCAGGCCGTGCTTGATGTCGCAAAAGCCGCAGGTGCGGGTGCACACGTCGCCGAGCATGAGGAAGGTGGCCGTGCCGCTGCCCCAGCACTCGCCGATGTTGGGGCACATGGCCTCTTCACAGACGGTGTGCAGCTCCTTGCTGCGCATCAGCGTCTTGAGGTTTTCGTAGGTCTCGCCGACGGGGGCCTTGACCCGAATCCAGTCCGGGCGGCGTTTGGGGGTGGTATCGACCTCGTCCAGACGGATGCGGTCGCGAGTGGGTGCGTTTGCCATGCGGGTATTCTACCGCGCCAGCGATAAGAAAACCAATCTCACGCAAAGCGGGCGATGATACCAGCCTCGCTAAGAGCGCAAAGTAAAGAAGAAGACTCCAAAGGTTTTGGAAACCTTTGGGGGCTGAATGCCGTGCCCCTACAGACATCAATGGATGGATTCGGCGATGGCGATGAGGTCTTCGGGCTGGAGGGTTACGCTGTAGGCGGCGAGGTGGAAGATGTAGTTGCCGTCCGCCCAATACAGGTGCAGACCGAGCGTGTCTTCCCAGTAGATCTTTTCGGCGCGCGGCTGGTCGTCTTCGGCGGGCGGCAGAATCCAGTTGTCCTGCATCAGCACCAGTTGCATGAGCGTGGATTCGGGCAGGCTCCAGTCGCCGCGCACCAACACGGCGGGCCGTCCGTTCACTTCGATCTCCTCCCACTTTTCCGGCGCGACATCCAACTTGAGAGGTTGGAACTCTCCGGTCAAGGCTTCGAGAGCGAATGTCCGGACTCCGGCCGGCGGGGTCGCCAGGTCGTCCTCTGTGTGGCCGGCGGAGCCGATGCTCAGGAACACGGGTTCCCTTTTGCGGCTGGCGACCTCCAGATAAATGGCCGAGCCGCCGCTTTCCGTCCGCCAGCGCAGGACGTGCGTTAACGGCTGGTCCTGGTCCATCCAGAGCGGATGCTGCGTCATCGCTTCCGGTTCTCCAAATCCGGCGGGGAGGTTGATAGGAAGCGTCAACACGTAGGGCGCTTCGCCCAGCGTGGTTGCCGCGCCCAGCGGTTGCCATTCCGCGGTCGTCGCCTGCCAGTCGTTGATCATCGAGTAGTCCCGGTCGGGCAGACGCACGATGCGGTAGTTCATTTCATAGACGGCGATGCCGTCCAGTTCGGCGGCCAGGTGGTAGTCCAGCGAGAGGACCTGCTGGGCGCAGGCCGCCAGCAGGAGCAGGGCGGCCAATGCCGTCGCCAGGCCGCGACGCGTGCGCAGGAAGGCGTTGGCGCGTTCCAGGCGGGTGGGCTGGTTCAGCCGCTGGTACAGCCCGGCGGCGAACTCCGGCCGCACAGCGGGTCTGGCGTTCATCAGGAATTCATCGTTCATGGCGTTGGCTCCCATTCGGTTCGCAGTTTGGTCACGACCCGGTGCAGAATCGTGCCGACGTTGCTCTCGCTCAGGCCGGTGAGGGCGGCGATACGGCGGTTGGTCAGCCCGGCTCCGTACTTGAGGGCAACCAGGTCGCGTTCACGCTCTTCCAGCCCGGCCAGCAGGTCGGCCAGCTGCCGGAAGTCTTCGGTTCGCTGGCTGGCGGCTTCCGGCGTTTCGCTGCCCGGCAGGCGTTCCGCATCCTCCAGCGGGGCAATTGGGCGGGCGCGGCGGTGGTGGTCGGCGCGTACCCGGCGGGCGATGCCGAACAGCCAGGCCTCGAAGCCGCCCAGGTCCTGCCGGTAGCGGCCCCGCCCGCGCCAGGCCCTCTCGAAGGTGGCGGCGGCGAGGTCTTCGGCGAGGTCGGCGTCGCCCAGCCGGTAGGCGAAGTAGTGGAACACCCTCGGCAGCAGGTCGCGGTAGGCCAGGTCCCAATCCACCGGCTCGTGGTGGCCGTTGCTGTGTGCGCGCATCTCATCCATTAATTCGTCCCTGCCTTGAAAGTATCACAAAAAGACCCCAAAGGTCTCGAAGACCTTTGGGGTCTGCCCTCGATTACAATTCCTTCATGCCCTCCCCCGACTTCCTCGAAACCCTGATGACCCTGCCGCGCGTCCTGTTCGCCCGGCTGAGCCCGGACCGGCGCTGGCTGGCCTATGTGTGGGCCAACGTGGGCGCGAATTACGACGTGTACGCCGTGCCCGCCGACGGCTCGGCCGCGCCGGTGGCGCTGACGCAGACGCCTGAACTCACCTGGCTGGTGGATTGGACGCCCGACGCGCGCGCTGTCATCGTGGAGGAAGACCACGACGGCGACGAGCGCGTGGCGCTCTACCGAATCGACCTCGAACGGCCCGGCGAGATGCAGCGGCTCACCGAAGACCGCCCGCCCTATTACATCCGCGGCGGGCAGTTGCTGGCCGACGGGAAGACGTTGCTCTATGGCGCCAACTACGATTTCGAGAAGGGCGCGGTCATCGAACCGACCTGGATGGTCCTGCACGACCTGGAAACCGGCGCGCGCCGGGCCATCGGCCGCCCGGCCAAACCCGCCTACGCCCGCCCGGAGGCCAACAAGGCCGGCACGCACGTCCTTTACCCGCGCGCCGACCGCCATGCCGCCGGCCGCCAGTTCCACCTGATTGACCTCGCCAGCGGGGAAGACCGCGAACTACTCCACTACGGCGACCACCTGAAGACCACCGCCCGCTGGCTGGACGACGCGACCATCGTCTTCACCGCCGACACGGAGACCCACACGCGCCTGGGCCTGCACGACTTGAAAACCGGCCAGACGCGCTGGCTGCTGGACGACCCGGCGCGCGCCATCGAGGACTTCCGCATTACCCCCGGCCAGACGCTGGTGGTCGAGGAAATCGTAAACGCCAGCCGCCGCCCGTTCGTGCTCGACCCGGCCGGCGGGGCGGAGACGCCCTTCCCGCGTTTTCCCGGCAACCTGCTGCCGCTGGGCCAGAACACTGCCGGCCAGTGGACCGGCATCCACTACGCCGCCAACCGACCCCCCGACCTGGTGCGCTTCATGGTCAACGGGCACGCCGAACCCACCATCTTCTCCCTTACGGGCATGTGGGAGCGCGCCCGCCTCACGCCCGGCGACCTGGCCCCGGCGGAAAGCATCGCCTGGGCTGCGCCGGACGGGCTGGAGATCCAGGGCTGGCTGTATAAGGCGAAACCGAATCCCCGGCGCGCCGTGCTGTACATCCACGGCGGCCCCACCAGCCACAGCGAGAGCAACCTCAACCCGCAGATCCAGTATCTGGTGTCGCAGGGCTTCAACGTGCTGGACGTGAACTACCGCGGCAGCACCGGCTTCGGGCTGGAGTTCCGCGAAAGAATCAAGGAAGACGGCTGGGGCGGTCGTGAGCAGGACGACATCGCCGCCGGGGCGCGAAAACTGATCGAGATGGGCCTGGCCGAGCCGGGGCGGGTGGGCGTGACCGGCACGTCCTACGGCGGTTACTCATCCTGGCGGCAGATCACCCGCACGCCGCCGGAGGTCATCGCCGCGGCCGTGCCCATCTGCGGCATGACCGACCTGGTGGTGGACCACGACACCACCCGCCCCGACCTGCGGCCGTATTCGGTGGAAATGATGGGCGGCGCGCCGGACGAGATCCCGGAGAAATACGCCGAGCGCAGCCCGATCAACCATGTGCAGAACATCAAGGGCGCGCTGCTGATCGTGCAGGGCGGACAGGACCCCAACGTCACGCCGGAGAACATGCGCGTCGTCGTGCAGCGGCTGACCGAGCACGACATCCCCTACGAACTGGAAGTGTTCGAGGACGAGGGCCACGGCATCGTGCGCCCGGCCAACCGGATACGGCTCTACCGGCGCATGGCGGAATTCTTCGACCGCGCCCTCGGCCCGGCATGAAAGCCTTCTGGCGGCGGCAGACGACCGGGGCGCGCCTGGCGCGCGCCGCCCTGCTCACCGCCGGGCTGTTTATCGGCCTGGAACTCGTGTTGCGGCTGGCCACCGGCCGGCCGTACGGCACCTTCAACGGGCTGTTCGCCGGCGGCCACGGCTTCTACCCCGAGAACCGCACCATCCAAATGACCTGGGGGCCGATCCCCTATACCATCCAGACCAACAGCCTGGGCCTGCGCGGGGCAGAACTCGCCTTGCCGAAGCCGCCGGGCGTGACGCGCGTCGTGATGATCGGCGATTCGCACGTGGACGGCTATTTCGTGGACAACCCGGATACCCTGCCGGAGCAGACCCGGGCCGCGCTCGGCCGCCCGGACGCGGAGGTGGTGAACGCGGCCTTCGCGGGCGGCTCGCTGGACAAGCAGCTGGCCATCCTGCGGGTCGCGCTCGATTGGGAGCCGGACGCCGTCGTGCTGGTGTTCACGCCCAACGACATCGCCGACCTGGCGGGCCGCGACCTGGAGGACCTGCTGGCTACGCCTCTGCCGCGGCGCAACGCCCAGACCGCCGCCGCCGAATGGGCCTGGACGCGCACCGCCAGCGGCGAGGCGCTGCTGGACGCCGTGCTGCGGGCCGGGACGACCACCTACGGCCTGGAAGGCGCGAGCGGGCCGGGCGGCCGCTACGACATCCCCGGCGGCGCGGACCATGCCGCCAACATTCGAATCTTCGACGAGCGCTTCGGGGGCGTGGACGGCCGCGTGCTGGAAGTCCCCTTCAGCCCGGAGACCGAGGCGCTTGTCGCAAACTACCTGGCCCTGCTGGAGGAATTCGCCCGGCTGTGCCGGGAAGCGGGCGTGCCGGCCCTGCTGGTCTACGTCCCGGCCTACCCGCAGGTGTACAGTGATGCGGCCAGCATGGAAATGCGGGACCGGCTGGAGGCGGCCGCCGCCCGGTTGGGCCTGGAATTCCTCGACCTCACTCCTGCGCTGCGCCTGGCCGCGCAGGACGCCATCCTGTACCTCGCCCCGCTGGACTTCCACCCCAACCCGGACGGCTACGCCGCCATGGCCGCGGCGATCGCGGAGAAGATGGAAGAATTGGGCTGGTGAAGAGGGGAAGAGGCAAAAGGGGAAAGGGGAAAGTGGAGAGGAATTAACCACAGATGAACACGGATAAACACAGATAATTCTGTTGAGTGAGAGCCTCAGGGGGTGGGGATGGGGTAGGCGAAAGGGGAAAAGGTGAAAGGTGGAGAGGAATAACCACAGATGAACACGGAAAAACGCTGAGCAACACGGGTAGGGGCGACCCTTCGGCTGCGCTCAGGGCAGGCTCCGCAGGTCGCCCCTACGCATCGATTCGTTGCATCCATCGTTTCGAGAAATCCCTTTTTGAGCAAGCAGCAACTCTTCTTGAACTGAGAAGAATACCCTAAGGGGTGGGGATGGGGTAGATGCCATGGGTGACTTTGCAGGAGAGGGTGACGCTTTCAAACCCTGATAGAAACTCTGCGTCTTGTGTTCCAAGGATTTGGTCAACCCGTTCCTCCTGGAAAGGGAATAAGAACTGCGAGTTCACATAGAACCATTCATCGCCAGAACGAACGTAACCAGGAGTTTCTACATCCACGGCTTGCCATAGTTGAGCATATTCACCCTCCAGGATAAAGGAATACGCTGGAATGGCGCGTCCATCAAAGAGCTCAGAGATGACTGGCAAAGCGGATGGCCACTCGAGAATCGGGTCGCCATAAGAATAGTTGTCGGTCTTGTGGATGACCACATAGTATCGGTCCGCAATATACGACTTCCAGCCGCCTGGATCGAAGGAAGACAAGAAGCGGTACACGTCCCGGATCGGTGGCGAGATGATTGGCGGCGCGGGGCACCAGCCGGGCTCACAGGTGTCGAATGATTCCGCATAATCGGTGAACTGCTCAGGGTCTGCAAACTCCTGAAGCGCCGGCCATGAATCAGACCTGCTGTTCCAGCTGTTGATGGTTAAGTAAGGGCCACCAGCCCCATCAAATGGATTCCTGTAGACGCCCATCTCATAGGCAAAGAATCCAGCCTGGTCAATGGTGTTAAGTACTTTGCATGTCTCTCTTTCCGTCAGGCGCGTAAATTGCAGACCATCGCCGACGCGGACCAGCAGGCCATTGTTGTACAGGACTAGTTCAGTGAATTGGCCGGTTGGGAAGCCACACCCATCCCCGCACTGCATACCGAATTCGAGCAGAATCGGTTCGGTTAGCCATTCGTGTTTCGTCAATCTGGGAATCGATGGAGGCGTCGGTGAGGACGTGAGAGCGAGGACTTCGGGATAATGATATGGAGTTGAGGAAGGTCGAAGAGTTGGCGATGCTGTCTGCCGCGCGAAGCTGGTTTGTTGCAGTATCAACTGGCGCTCAGACAAGGTTGGCTTAACGGTTGGAGTAGGCGTGGAAGTGGCAGAAGCAGGCACGACAGAGGTTGTTGTTGAAGACGGCGCAGGCGTGAAGGTTGGAGGAAACGCAAGGAGAGTAGGGCTGGGTAATGGTGATTTCGACGCCTGTACTCTCGCACACCCGGTCAGAACAAGAACCGAAAATATCAGCACTATCATCCGCCGCATTTGGAATTCCTCCATGTCCCCATTATAGGCTTGCAGCCTCGAACATCCTTCCTCCAAAAGTGCGGTTCAAACTTCAGCGCTTCAGCACATCAGCACTTTCCCGCGCTCGCCCTTGACCCCCTGCCGCAAGGACACTAGAATCAAGCGCGCAACACCCCGCGGTGGCGTCGCCAAGTTGTAAGGCATCAGCCTTCCAAGCTGACATCCACGGGTTCGAATCCCGTC
>JACPVG010000025.1 GCA_016191875.1 Chloroflexota bacterium | reverse complement strand
GCGGCGAGATCGTCACCGTGCCGGACACGGGCGCGCACGAGCTGTTTGCCGGCGCCAATCATCCGCCCGGCTCGGCTGACTGGCCGGGAGCCATCGTGGGCTTGCCGCTCAAGATCAGCGAGCGGGTGGTGGGCGTGATGAACGTGGCCTACCAGGACGCGCGGCCGATCACCTCGGATGACCTGCGCGTGCTGGCCCTGCTGGCCGACCAGGCGGCCGTCGCCATCGAGAACGCCCGCCTGCACAACCTGGTGAGCAAGCAAGCCGTGACGGATATGCTGACTGAATTGCCCAACCGGCGGGCGTTCAACACCCGGCTGCACGAAGAACTCAAACGCTCGGAACGCTACCAGCACAGTTTTGCCCTGGGCATCCTGGATATGAACAATTTCAAACGCGTTAACGATACCTACGGCCACCCGACCGGCGACGAAACCCTCAACCAGTTGGCGGGCTGCATGCGCGCCGCGATCCGCGATACCGATTTCATCGCCCGCATGGGCGGGGACGAGTTCGCTCTGGTGCTGCCGGAGACCTCGCCAACCGAGGCGGCCACAGTGGCGGAAAAGGTCAGGGCGGCCGTACGCGCCTGCCGCTTTTCGTGGAACGAGGCGCCTCAATCGTTCGCGCTTTCCGTGGCTATCGGGTTGGCGCATTATCCCCAGGATGCCCGCGACGGCGAACGGCTGCTCGCCCTGGCCGATGAAGCCCTGTACGCGGACAAACAGCGCGCGGCGCCCTGACGCGCGCCCTGGCCTCAGCAGGCCTTTTGTAGAAGAGGCCCTTGCGGCCGCCTGTCAGATTCGAGCAGGCTCCACGGATTCCTGCACTCTCAACAAACCCCAGGTTCTATTGACATTTCAAAAATCAGCCGCGTTATGAACCGGATCTTGAACAAGTCGGGCGGCCACAAGGGCCGCCCCTACGATGTAGGGGCCGGGTTGAGTTGCTCCACAACTCCGCCCGGCCCGAGCCATATTTCTGGCCCAAAACCCCAAATGTCAACACATCCTAGCCTTTTGTCCGGGTGTTCTATCCGGAGCAGACCCGTATAATTGACCTGCCCGTCGATCCAAATCTATAGCCGCGCGCTCGGCCAGGCATGTGCCCCGGCTTGCGCGTATGTCCGGTCACGATTGAGGAGTTTTCCATGTTTCACGGCAGTGGTTGGTGGAGCTACATTTCCTTCGACGAAAAACAGAAGCCGCAGGTGGATCGCGCCCTGCTGCGAAGGGTGTTCCAATATGCCCGGCCCTATCTCAATTCGATCGCCGTGGTGCTTGGCTGCATCCTGGTCACCTCGGTGATCGAACTGGTTCCGCCGCTGCTCTACCGCGACCTATTCGATACCGTCATCCCCAACCGGGACTTCAGCCGCCTCAACTGGCTGGCGCTGGGCATGATCGGCATTCCCATCGCCTCCAACCTCATTGGCGTCGTGGAGCGCTACTTCAGCGCCCGCATGGGTGAGGGCATCATCTACGACCTGCGCAACGCCCTGTTCGCCCACTTGCAGGGCATGGGCCTGCGGTTCTTCACCCACACCAAACGCGGCGAGATCATTTCGCGCCTGAACAACGACGTGGTCGGCGCCCAAAGCGCCGTGACCGACACCATCCCCAGCATCGTCACCAACACGGTCACCCTGGTCACCACCCTGGCGGTGATGCTCTCGCTGGAATGGCGGCTGACCCTGCTTTCCATCGCCATCCTGCCGGCCTTCATCCTCCCGGCCCGACGGGTGGGGCGCATTTTGCGCGACATCCGCCGCAAGGCGCTGGATTACAACGCCGAGATGAACAACATCGTCAGCGAGACCCTCACCATCAACGGCGCGCTGCTGGTCAAGACCTTCGGCCGCCAGGCACGCGAACGGGAGCGTTACCGCAGCACCAGTCGTTCGGTGGCCGATATCGGCGTGCGACGCGCCATGGTCGGGCGCTGGTTCTTCATGGGGCTGGGCATCGCCAGCACGCTGGGCATGGCGCTCAACTACTGGCTGGGCGGCTACTTCACCCTCACCGGGGTTATCAGCGCCGGCACGATTGTGGCCTTTGTGGCTTACCTGGCCCGGCTCTACGGACCGATCTCGGCGCTCATCAACGTGCAGGTGGAGTTCATCACCTCGCTGGTGAGTTTCGAGCGGGTCTTTGAGTACCTCGACCTGCCGGTGGAGATCGAGGACAAGCCGGATGCCATTGCCTTGCACGCGGCGCGCGGCGAAATTCGCTTTGAACAGGTATGGTTCGATTACATGGAGGCCAATGAACGACTGGGCATCAAGGTCACCCCGCCCAAAGCCGCCGGGGAGAACGGCAGCGAGAGCGACAACGGGCGCGAGAAAGAAGAGGCCCTGCCGTTCTTCATCCCAAGCCGCCGCTGGGCGCTGGAAGACCTGACCTTCACCATCCCGGTCGGTTCACTCACCGCCCTGGTCGGCCCCAGCGGGGCGGGCAAGACCTCGCTCACCTACCTGCTGCCGCGCCTGTATGACCCCACACGCGGCCGCATCCTGCTCGACGACCACGACCTGCGCGATGTGACCCAGGAATCGCTGGCCGGGCAGATCGGCATGGTCACCCAGGAGACGTACCTGTTCCACGACAGCATCCGCGCCAATCTGCTCTACGCCCGCCCGGACGCGAGCGAGGAGGCGCTGGTGGCGGCTGCCCGCGCCGCCAATATCTACGACTTCATCCGCAGCCTGCCGGATGGGTTCGAAACCCGGGTCGGGGAGCGCGGTTACCGCCTTTCCGGCGGCGAAAAGCAGCGCCTGGCCATTGCCCGGGTGGTACTCAAGGACCCGCGCATCCTCATCCTGGATGAAGCCACTTCGCACCTGGACAGCCAGAGCGAGGCTCTCATCCAGGCGGCGCTGGAACCGCTGATGGCCGGACGCACCAGTATCGTCATCGCCCACCGCCTATCCACCATCCTGGCCGCCGATCAGATTCTCGTGATCGCAGAGGGCCGTCTGGCCGAGCGCGGCACGCACGCCGAACTGCTGGCGAAGGGCGGCCTGTACGCCGGCCTGTACGAGACCCAGTTCCGCCCCCAGCCGGAAGCGGCGTAAGCGGCGGTATTCCGGTCTCTCTTGCCACTTTAATAGGTGGCCGCTGTTCCTCTCCGACGTGAAGTCAAAACCCTTACGGCCAACTACATAACGCCGTGTGCAGGTTTCAAGAGAGGCAGAGAGAAAGGATCATTCCGAGCCCCCGCAGGAGGCGAGGAATCCAACCGGCAGCCCCTTTCAAGGTCCTGTTTGTCGCAGAATTCAAGGATGCGGGCGGATGCCCCTTCGACACGCTCAGGGCCGGTCCGGCCTGACGGCCTCAGCAGGACACGCGAAGCAAAGAGGTTCCGCCCGTGCAAAACTTGCACAACACGTTACTAACCTGATGTGCAAGTTCTTTTGGATCTGTCATTCTGAGGCATCCAGCCATAGCGAAGCGATGGCTGGACGGCGAAGAATCTTCCGGTTCACAGGGAAGAATCGCTCAGGCCGGCAGATTCTTCGCTCGCTGCGCTCGCTCAGAATGACAGGTTCGCGAAACTTGCACATGGGGTTACTTAGACTTCGTAGCCCATCCGCGCCAGCGCCGGGCCGAAGGCCGCCGCGCAGGCCGCCAATTGCTCCGGCGTGAGGGCATCCCGGAAACGCTCCGCCTGCCCTTTGTGGAAGTGCAGGCCTTTGTCGTCCCGGCTGGCCCGGCCAGGGCGGTAGCGTTCGATCACCGCCTGGGCTGCCGGCCGGGCAGCGCCCAACCCCAGGGCCACCGCCAGGCGCGCGGCCTCCGCATCGTAATCCGCCAGCAGGTCCTCATAGCGCATCGCCAGGGTTTGCGGGCAGGCCAGCCATTGTTCCCAGATGCGCACATAGCCCTGCATGAAGGCAATGGCTTCTTCTATCGTCTCAAGGTGGGAAAAAGCATTGGGGCGGCCGTCGGCCGCGCCGCGGCGGCCGTATTCGTAGGCGCTCAACAGGGCAGCGCGCGGGTCGCGGAAGATGTATACCGGTTTGAGCCAGCCGCGCCGGATAAGGCGCAGGGCCAGGGATTTTGGTCCCGCATGGGTCTTGACCGCAAAGCGCCGCCCAACCGCTACCGGAACCATGACCGGCAGCAGACGCTTGGCGGTGAGCGCCCCGATATTGCAGTTCACTTCAGTGAGGATGGGGGCAAGCAGGAATTGTTTGCGCACCCGGCGGGCATCCTGCCCCCCGGCCGCAACCACGAGGTCGTGCACCAAGTTGTAATGCCAGCCGGAGCCGGCGCGCGGCATACCCGCAGCCAAAACCAGCATGTTCGTGTTCGCCGGGCTCCCGCTGCGCCGCGCGTCCTGCCGCGCTTGGAAACGCCCGAAAACTCCTCTATAATGGATGCAAGACCGCATGATACCACGACCCTACGACAGGAGAATCAGACAGCATGCGCAGGATGTTCAGTTTCATTTTCGGGGCCGCTCTGGGCGGCCTGGTGGGCGCGGTGGTGGCCCTGCTATGGGCGCCTTATTCCGGTGAAGAACTGCGCGGCGAGGTTCGCACGCGCGTCGCCACCTTCCAGAACGAATTGGGGGAGGCGGTTTCCAGCCGCCGCATCGAGCTGGAGCGCCAGCTGGCCGGCATGCGCAAACCCAAACCGACCGCCGCGCCGGAAGCCTGATACCGGGAGAACAAGCGCAACACGAAGACCTCCGATTTCCCGATGAAACCGGAGGTCTTTTTGGGGGGCTTTCCAAACCAGCCGCACGCGGGAGGCTCTTATCCTGGCAGGGCCGGCTCTACGGCAGGAATTCCACCTGATAGGAGGCGTTCTGGCGGGTGAAGCGCGTGGCGCCCAGCACCACCAGGGTCACTTCGTCCACATCGCCGGTCAGGTCGAGCGGGAGTTCGAGCGTATTGTCCTCGTTCAGGGTCAGATACACCACTTGCGCCGGGCGGCCATCGACCACCAGCGCCAGCCGGAAATACTGCGGCAGGAGGTTCGTGGCGCGCACCCAGCCGGCCGCCTCCCAGCCGCCTTCATCGCTCTCAAAACCTTCCGAGTAGCCAATGGCCGGGATGCTCAGGTCGTCCAGCATCAGCCCTTCGCCGTTCACGGCCGCATCCGTTACGTATTCGAAGCGCAGCAGAACTTCCTGCCCGGCATAGGCGCTCAGGTCCACGCTCTCTTCGATCCAGCTCGGGCCGTTTCCGGAGAGGTCGTTGTAGCCCCAGCCATAGGAATTGCCGGAGGGGTCCTCGGCCGTGCCAGAGGGTGTGAGGATGAATTCCCAGGTCTGGCCGCCGTCGGCCGAGGCCAGCAGGTAGACATAGTCGTAGTCGGCCTCGATGTCGTACCACGTCCAATAAGAGAACGTGATCGGGCCGCTCACGCCGCTGAAGTCGAAGGCCCGCGTCAGGGTCATATCCGATTCATCGCCCTTGTTGGACCAGAAGAAGTAATCGCCGGCGTGCGCCTGCACCGGCAGCAGGGAGGTGACCAGCGAACCCTCGAAACGCAGGGTGTGCTGGCCGGGGCAGGTGATGCGGATGTAGTCCGTGCCGTACTGGTTCACGGTGCGCACCTGCGGATTGCCGGGCGTGCAATCGCTGATCGTCTCGGTGTCGCTGGCGCGCGGCGCGCCGTCGTAGAGCGGGTAGGTGTAGCGGCCATCGCCCACGCTCCGATCCTGGACGTAGTTGGTGATGACCCAATCCAGGACGAGATCATCGGCGCGGATGGGCGCGCCGGTCAGCGGGTCGGTGGCGCCGATGGTTTCCAGCACCCCGTCCACGCTCTCCAACCCGTTCTCCGAGTCGGAAGCCAGCAATTGGGTGGCTTCTTCGCCGAAGCGCCCCAGGTAGTAGGTGACGAACAGGAATGAACTGCCGTAGTAGGAACCGGTATCGCCGTCGTTCGGCCAGTCGTTCAGGCTCTGGTCGGGACGGCGGATGAAGACGCGGTCGAAGCCGCCCGGGTCGAAGCCGTTCAGCAGGACGGAGAGTTCCGAAAAGCCCTCGTTAATCCACGACGTCTCGTTACGATCCAGGTACCAGTGAATCATGTGCTGGAACTCGTGCGCCAGCACGCCAGCGGTATACGTGTCGTCCAGCGGGGTGTTGTCGGCGTTGAACACGAACATCTCGTGGGCGTTGGAGTATTCCGAGGCCAGCGGGTGCACCGAATCCACCGAAGAGAAATAGCCGGCCGTACTGAAGCCCACCCCGCCGGTGTAGAGGATGTAGATGTGCGGGTCTTCGTCGATGCCCGGCGACCATTCGCTGCCGAAGAACTCGCGCGTGGTCGGGTAGATATCGTTCTCGAAGACTTCGGCCAGCGAGCGCAGCTCATCGGCGTCATAGCGCACGCCGTTCTCGATCCAGAAATAGGCGTGGTCGGTGGCGTAGCGCAGTGAGGCAGTCACCTGGAACGCCTGATTGCTGTCCGTATTGGTCACCCAGAACTGCTTCTGCGCTCCTACCGAGTAAGGCGCATTGGGGTCGGGGAAGGTGGCGGGGATGTCGGTCACTCCCAGCAGGCGTTCGGCCAGGTTCACAGGGTCATTGATCGGCACTTCGACCGCCATGAGGCGCGCCAGGTTCTCCAGCGCCTCCTGCGGGAAGCCGCTCGTGCCGTCCGTCTCGGTCGGACGGATGATGACCGGGGGCGGCGTGGCCGTGCCAAAGTCAAAATCGCCCTCGAACGTGTACTCGCCTTCGACGGCGTTCAGCCAGCCGGCGAAGGCCCCGGCGCCTGCCACCAGGAAACAGCACAGACACACCAGCAGCAGGCCGCCGATGCCAATCCCGATCCACACGCCTCTATTCTCGTTCATGTCGTTGCCCTCTCTTGCCCTCGGTGGTTTGCAGATGACTGGCCTGCCCGAACAGCAGACCCAGGTTGACCCACATGATGGGGAAGGTGAACGAATCCTGGGTGGCGTTGCGCAGCATGAGCGCCAGCCAGAAGAACAACCCGGCCGTGCCCACGAAGCGCGCCGCGGCGGCGGGGCTGCGCAGCAGGGCGCGCGCCTGGCCCAGGGCGGCCAGCATGAACGCCAGCCACAACCAGAAGCCCGGCAGGCCGGCTTCGGCCAGCAGGCGGACATACAGGTTCTTGGGGTTGGGAATCAGGTTCGAATCCGGGCTGACCAGACGGGCGACTTCCTGGACGTTGGTCATCACCCAATCCGGGTAGTGATCGAGCATGTACAGGCCGCTCACGCCCAGCCCCACGCCGGTGAGCGGATGCAGGTTGTAGGTTTCGTACGCCGCGATGGCCGCGCCCAGCCGCGGCCCGGCGCTGATGTTGATGAAGTACTGGTTGAGCGACTGGCCGGGGTTGAACTGCACCAGGCGGGTGATATAGCGGTTCTGCCCAAGCCACAACAGCGCCGCCGCCAGCCCCAGCCCGGCCGCCAGCGCCAGACCGACGCGCAGGCCGCGCCCGCCGCCGGTGCTCCGGAAGGGCTCGATGAACCAATGACCGGCGCGCCGCAGGACCGACCCGCCGGTCAGCACCAGCCCGCCGCTGACGGCCAGGGCGGCGTTGAGCAGGCCGCTACGCGAGTAACTGAGCAGCAGCAGCGCCAGCCCGCCCAGCAGCAACGCCGGCTCCAGCCAGCGTCCGCGCGTGGCCGGCAGGCGGCGCAGGATGGCAGCCGCCAGCCACGGCAGGTACAGCAGCACCACCTGGTCGGCCAGCCAGGAAGGCTCGTAGGCGAAGCCCGAAATGCGCCGGTCCAGCAGGCGGCGCTCCGAGAACGTGAGTTGGACCGCGTCCACCCAATCGTGCGGGACGAACGGGGTGTGGATGGCGGCGGCCTGCACCAGACCCCAGAGGATGCTGGCGGCCAGCCCGGCATACAGCCAGCGCAGCGAGGGGCGCAGGTCGGGCTGCATCCGGGCCGCGAGCAACGCCCCGGCGAAGAAGGTCAGCCCCAGCCCCAGCGAGAGCCAGGCGCGCAGGGCCCGCTCCGGCGCCGCAGCCCCGCGCAAGGGCAGCGGGGCGTAGTTCAGAGCGATGAGCGTGCTAGCCAGCGCGAACAATAGGAAGGCCAGCAGCGGCACGGCCGGGCGCGGCAGGTGCAGGCGGCGTTCCCGCCAGGCCAGCCAGAGCAGCAAGGGCAGCAACAGCGCCAGCGGGTAGAGCGAAAGCGGCTGGAGCGTGGTGTGTCCCAGCACGTCAGGAAAATAGCGGAAGGATGTGACCGGCAGCGCCAGCAGCGTCAGCCCCCAGAGCAGGCCGGCCAGGCGGCTCAGGCGATCAGTCACGCCGCTCTCCGGCCAGAAACAAGGCCAGCAGAGCCAGCAGCACCGCGCCGCCGAACGAGCCGGCCAGCAGGTAGCCCCCCTGCCCGGCGGCGGGTTTCACCGGCAGGTCGGCCGCCTGGCTGACTTCGAGATTCAGATAGGGCGAAAGCCCCTGGGAGGCCTCGATGGCCGCGCCCAGTTCCGCGCCCAGCCGCTCCAGCGTCTCGGCATCCAGTTCTTCGTCGTTCAGGTAGGCGGTGTTGACCACGGCACGCAGTTGCTCCACGCGTGGGTCCCAGCCCACCCGGGCGCGGGCCTCCAGCACGAAGGCTTCGGTCCAGGCAGCCGCCAGCGCCTCGGCCCGGAGCGGGTCGTCGTCCTGGGCCCAGAAATGCCACTCGCCCTCCTGGGGGTGGCTAAGCATCAGCGTGCGGCCGTCGCGCAGTTCAGCCAGGCTGGCGTCCGGCACGGCATCAACCACCCGCGCCAGCGCGGCGTCCGACCAGGCCACGGCTTCCAGTTTGCGCGATTCGCGCTCGAGGAAGTGGAAGAGCCGCCGTTCCGGGAAATACACCCAGGCCTCTTCGATGTTGAAATCGACAATGACGCTGGCCTGGGCGCGTTGGGGCGGCGGGAAGAAGGCATAGATCCCCCAGCCTGCCAGCGCGCCCACCAGCGCGCCCGCCAGCCACAAGCGCCAGGCGCCCAGCAGCCGCCCCAGCGGGTCGGGGTCGTCTTCGGTGAGCAGGAGGTTCAGGAATCGTCTCATTGGTGGTGTCTGGCTGCCCGCCCCACTCGCCAGCGCCGCCGGGCAGTGACCAGGGGCGCCAGCAGCCGGCGCAGATGGTATTTGAACACGATGGGGGCCAGCCGCCCGCCGCCGTCGCGGTAGTGCACTCTCAGCATTTCCGGCCAGGCGTTGTCATCGGCGATGGTCTTGCTGCCGCCGTGCAGCCGGAAGCTGGCCCAGACCCGGGGATGATACCGTATTTGGCTGATGCGCGCCAACCGCACCCACAGATCGTAATCCATGGCAAAGGTGAACGAGGTGTCCAGCGGGCCGACCTGCCGCCACAACGCCGCCCGCCAAAAGGCGGCCTGCTGCGGGATGTGGACGTAGCCGCGCCGCAATCGGGCCAGGTCGGTCCGGGCGGCCGGGAAGCGCCCGATGACCTGGCCGTGCTCGTCGATGAAATCGGCATCGCCGTATACCAGCCCGACCTCCGGATGGGTCTGCAGGAAGGCGGCGGCCTCGGCCACGGTCTCCGGCCGGTACGTGTCGTCGGAGTTCAGCCAGGCGAGGATCTCGCCGGTGGCGCGGGCGAAGCCTTTGTTGATGGCATCGGTCTGGCCGCCGTCCGGTTCGCTCACCCAATAGGCCAGGCGGTCGGCGTAGCGGCGGATGACATCCGGGCTGCCGTCGGTCGAGCCGCCATCGATGACGATGTACTCGATGTTCGGATAACTCTGCCCCAGGACCGATTGAATCGTGGCCTCCAGGAAGCGCGCCTGGTTATAGGATGGCGTGACGATGGATACGAGGGGGGAGGTCATGGCGAAGTCATGTGCTGGAGTGCTGAAGTCTTGGGGTCTTGTGGTCTCGTAGTCTCGTAGTCAACGGCCTTGCCTGCCTGATACTTGTCTACGGGATACCTGTCTACTGCCTCATTCCCAATCGGCGTCTGTGTAGAAATGCCCCGCCACATCGGCGGTCAGGGTCCGCACCCGGGCGATCTCGTCGTCCGTCAGGCGCTGCTGCCAATTCTTCAGGTTGGCGCGGCTGTCAAGGTTCACATTGTAAATGTTCCGGCGCGAGACTTCGCCGGGGTTCTCCACCCGGCTGGAACGCAAGACCCGGCGTTCGACGCGCGGCGTGAACGCCAGCTCCAAGGCGGCGTACAGGGTCCGGAAAGCCTCCAACGGGCCGCGCGAGAGGTCTTCATGCCGGACGATGACAAGCCCGGGATGCCGCTGGCGCATCTGCTGAAATGCGTCGTAGATCATGCGCCACAGCAGGCAGGCGCGCAGCAGGTTGTCGCGGGAATCCTTCGCCGCCAGCATTTGCGTTCGATGGGGTTCCAGCCAGTCGCGCATCAGCAAGGGCTGTTCGAGCAGGTCGTTGAAGTTGAAGGACCATTCCAGGCGTTTGAGGCTGCTGGCGAACGCCGCTGGATGGCGCACGACCAGCACGGCCCGGCAGCCCAGCCGCCCGGCGAACCAGGGGGCCGAGAAGGCCGCGAACGGGTCTTTGAGCAGGGCGGCCTGACCTGTGAGCCGCCCGCGCCCGAATATAGAAACGTCGCGCAGCATCCGCCCCACATCCTTCGGCGAACGGAGCGAGCGCAGTTCGCGCCCCAATCCATAGCGCAGGGCCAGCGTCTGGCGGAAGGCGGGCAGGAACGCGGCTTCGTTTTCTTCGCAGATATAGGCATACCAGTGATTCACCGATGCGGCCATCACGCCCGGCCGGTGCCAGCGGTTGAGCGGCTCGCTCACATAAGCGTGCGCGCCGGCGGCGGCCAGCATCTTGCCGACCCAGGTGGTGCCGGAGCGGTGCGAGCCGGTGACGAGGATGGGGGGGTGGGCCACGGGGTCAGTACGTCAGCCGCTTCTCGATCTTGAGTTCAGCGGTCGCCAGGATATCGGCGATGCGCTGCCCGGCCTGGCCGTCGCCATACAGTGTATCCTGCGGCGGGCGGCCGTTGGCGAGTTGGGTTTCGATGGCGACGCGAATCTCGGCCCGGTCGTAGCCCACATCAATAACGTTGCGGCCGCGCTCGCGCCCGGCCTGGCGCACGCCGATGTTGACCGCCGGCACGCCCAGGTAGGCGCATTCGCGGATGCCCACGCTGGAGTTGCCGACGATGGCCCGGCTGTTGTAGAGCAGGCGCAGGAAATCGGCCGGTTCCATGTTCTTGAAGAAGTGGATGTTCTCCGGCGCGACGATCTCGCGGAAGGAGCGGATGCCTTCTGAGGTGCCGTCCGAACCTGCATCCACGTTGGGCCAGAACCACAGGGTTGGCAGGCCGGTCTCCCGCACGGCATGCAGGGTCTCGGTGACGTGCTTGCGGGCCACCTTGTACTCCGTGGTGACCGGGTGCTGCATCACCACCAGGTAGCCCTTCTCATAATCCACCTCCCGGCCCACCCCGCCGTATTTCTGGTAGGGGTTGAAATCCAGCCCCGGGCTTGCGAGGATCTGCGCCGCCAGGTCCACCGATGGGCAGCCGGTCATGAACACGCTGGCCGGGTCCTCGCCCATCTTGATGACGCGCTCGCGCGCCATCTCGGTCGCCACCATGTGCAGGTCGGCCAGTTTGGTGACGGCGTGGCGCACCTTCTCATCGATCGAGCCGGTCACCTCGCCGCCCTGCACGTGCGCCACCGGCAGGTTCATGTAGGCGGCCGCCACGGCTGTAGCGATGGTCTCGTAGCGGTCGGCCACGGTCACCACCACGTCGGGCTGGAGGTTGTCGAACACGGTCGCCAGTTCCAGCAGGCCCAGGCCGGTGCTCTTCGCCATCGAAGCCAGGTTCTCGCCTTCCATCACCATGTAGACGCGGGCGTCGATCTCGAAGCCATCCTTCTCGATGTAGCGCACCGCTGAGCCGTAACGGTCCAGCAACGCCGAGGCCGCCACCACCAGCTGCAACTCCAGGTCCGGGTGGGCCTTGATGGCGTCCAGCGCGGTCTTGATGCGCGAATAGGACGGACGGGCGGTGACGACGACGCAGACTTTTCTCTTCATGCACGATTCTCTTTCGGCGCGCGGCGTTATTCCAGGTCTTCTTCACGCAGCAACGCGTCGGCGGGCAGGTCCACCCGCAGAGTACGGCCCAGCACCTCGCCCAGGCGGTCGGCGGGGATGCCAGTGCCGGGCTTCTTGAGGGCCAGGTGTTCAGTGGTCAGCACCGTTCCGGCTTTCAGCGCGGCGCGCGCCACCACGCTCTTGGTGAACAGCTGGCGCAGGGGTTCCAGCTCAAGCGCCAGGGCGTCCTTATCCACCGGGTTGGCGCGCATCTGCTCCATGAAACGGATACCGTCCACCAGTTGTTTGAACTCAGCGGTGGTCACGCTGGCCTTCACGTCCGGCCCGAACATCCGCCGGTCGAGCGCCACATGCACTTCCAGCACGTCGATGCCCACCACGGCCGCCGCCAGGCCAGGGTAGATGGTGCCGGAATGGTCGGAAAGGCCCACGTCGCAGCCGTAGCGCTGGCGGAAGAAGGGAATCATGTTCAGGCCGATGCGGTCCGGCGGGGAAGGGTACGAGGAGGTGCATTGCAGCACCGTGACCGGGTTGCGGCGTTCCTGGAAATAATGCACGGCCTGGTCCAGTTCTTCCAGCGGGCTCATGCCCGAGGAGACGAAGATCGGCTGGCCGCCGGCGGCGATGCGCTCCAGCATCGGCAGGTTGCCCACCTCGCCGGAGGCGATCTTCCAGGCATACACGCCGACCCGCCCAAGCATTTCGACCGCCTCGACCGAGAACGGCGAGGACAGGAATTTCAGCCCGGCATCGGCGGCGTGCTGCTTGAGACCGCGCCACTGCTCTTCACTGAATTCCATGCGCCGCCAGTAGTCGTAGCGGCTGTCGTCCTGGCGGCTGAACTGCACCCGCCAGGGCTCGCCGGGCGTGCTTTCGGCGGCGGCGATGTGCGTCTGGAACTTGACCGCGTCTGCGCCGGCGTTGGCGATGGCATCGATGAACGCATGCGCCAGACCCAGGCTGCCATCGTGCGATTGGGCCACTTCGCCCACGATCAGGCAGCGGGAATGGACGGGTTCTTGGGGAAACATTCGGGTGAATTGCTCCGGGCCGCCGCGGCGGGCGCGGTCAGCGCTGAATTATACTGGATGTGCGGAGGCTCTCTTCAGCCCGGCGTTTGTGGGAGTGTCCAGGTCTGGTGGGGTAGGAGCCGACGCTTTAGCGGAGAGCTCGCCACACACTCGGCTAAGGCCACGACTCCGCTGCGACACCCACGCGAAGGTGGACACTCCCACGTTTGTGAATTACTGGACAAATACGCCTCTATCAGGTATGATTAGCCCGCCTAAGTAGTCTAGCGGAAGTCTTTAGACAAGACGCCCTCAAGCTCCGGCATGTTCGCCCTCGGAGGACCTCCAAGACTACTTTTAATAGTTGGCCGTTTCGGCGCACTGCTATTTCTAATCACTGACGGCCAACTACATAACCCGCAATTGGCTTTAGTTAGCAGCACACCTGCCCGGCAGGGAACACACATACAAAACAGCCCACCTGCGCGGGGTTACGCCCCGCCAAATCTCGGAAACTGGAGATGGCCTGATGTCCGACCTGATTAAAGATATTTCCAAAAGCCTGCAACAGCAAATTCGAGACTTTGAACCCGATCTTGGCGTCCGGGATGTCGGCACGATCTACGAAGCCGGCGACGGCATCGCCCGCGCCCGCGGCCTGCGGGATGTGAAAGCCCAGGAACTGGTGCAGTTCGACAACGGTGTGATGGGCATCGCCTTCAACCTCGAGTCCGACAGCGTCGGCATCATCATCATGGGCGAGTTCACCGGCATCGAAGAAGGCATGACCGTGCGCTCCACCGGCCGCATCGCCTCTGTGCCGGTTGGCGATGCCATGATCGGCCGGGTGGTCAACGCCCTGGGCGAACCCATCGACGGCAAAGGTCCCATCGCCGCCACCGGCTTCCGCCCCATCGAACGCATCGCGCCGGGCGTCATCATCCGCAAAGACGTGGATACCCCGGTGCAGTTCGGCATCAAAGCCGTGGACGCCCTCACCCCCGTCGGCCGCGGCCAGCGCGAACTCATCATCGGCGACCGCCAGACGGGCAAGACCGCCCTGGCCATCGATGCCATCATCAACCAGAAAGACAAAGACCTCATCTGCATCTACGTCGCCATCGGCCAGAAGAAGGCCGCCATCGCCCGCACGGTGGCGATTCTGGAGGCCAACGGCGCCATGCACAACACCGTAGTCGTGGTGGCCTCGGCGGATGAGTCGGCCGCCCTGCAATACATTGCCCCCTACGCCGGCTGCTCCATCGGCGAAGAGTTCATGGAGAACGGGCGCGACGCGCTCATTGTGTACGACGACCTCTCCAAGCACGCCTGGGCCTACCGCCAGGTGTCGCTGCTGCTGCGCCGCCCGCCCGGCCGCGAAGCCTACCCCGGCGATGTGTTCTACCTGCACTCACGTTTGCTGGAGCGCGCCGCCCGCCTGTCCGACAACTACATCATCGTCAAGAAGGACTTCAAAGGCGAAAGCGCCGAAGAGAAAGAGGCCGTGGACGGCAAAGCCTACCGCGGCCCGCTGGCGAAGCACAATGCCCAAGAGGCCCTCAAGGCCATGGACAAAGCCGCCGAGCACAAACTCATCAAAGAAAAAGGTTCCGGCGGCTCGCTGACCGCACTGCCGATCATCGAAACCCTGCTGGGCGACGTCTCAGCCTATGTGCCGACCAATGTGATCTCCATCACCGACGGGCAGATCTACCTGGAAAGCGACCTGTTCTATGCCGGCATCCGTCCGGCGGTCAACGCCGGCCTCTCGGTTTCGCGCGTGGGCGGCGATGCCCAGACCAAGGCCATGAAGCAGGTGGCCGGCGGCCTGCGCCTGGACATGGCTTCCTTCCGCGAGCTGGCGGCCTTCGCCCAGTTCGGCTCCGGCCTGGATAAGAACACCCAGGCGCGCCTCAACCGCGGCCAGCGCCTGCAGGAGATTCTCAAGCAGCCCCAGTACCAGCCGGTTGAAATGGAAGACCAGGTCATTGCCATCTTCGCCGGCACCAAGGGCTACGCCGACACCATCGACCTCGACCGCATGCAGGACTGGGAGACCGGCCTGATCAAGTTCATGCACACATCGCATCCGGAGGTCGTCAAGGCCATCCGCGACGAGAAGCGCATCAGCGACGAGACCGAACAGAAACTACGCGCCGCCATCGACGCTTTCAACACTTCTTTCTAGCTGAGCCGCAGGTCAGACGAGCGACATGGCAAACGCACGCGAAGTCAAAAAGCGTATCCGCAGCGTCAAGAACATCGCCCAGGTAACGCGCGCCCTCCAGGCGGTCAGCGCCAGCCGGGTGCGCAAGGCGATGGAGCGCATGTTCCACACCCGGCCGTACGCCAACAAGGCCTGGAACGTGCTCACTCACATCGCCAACCAGCCGGGGCGTGAGAACCTGCACCCCTTGCTGACCACCCGCGACGAAGTGAAGAGTATCATCGTTGTGCTGGTCACCAGCGACCGCGGCCTGGCCGGGCCTTACAACACCAACATCATGCGTTTTGCGCTGGAAACCTTCGGCAAGTACGAAGTGCCGGCGCGCTTCATATCCGTGGGGCGCAAAGGCACGGAACTGCTGCTGCGCAGCGGCCAGAACGTGATGGCTGACTTCAGCGGTTTGCCGGCCGAACCCACCTTTGCGGACGTCTCGGCCATCGGCCGCCTGGCGGTGGAGGAGTACCTGGCGGGCGGCGCCGACGAAGTCCATCTGGTGTACACCGACTTCGTCAGCATGATCCGCCAGGACCCCACCCGCAAGAAACTGCTGCCGCTGGAGTTCCGCAGCGCCGAAGGCCTGGTGGCAAGCGAGTATGCCGCCGGCGGCGAAAGCAAGGCCGCTTACGAATACGAACCCGGCGAGCGCGAGATCCTGGACGAGATGGTGCCGCGCTTCACCGCGTTGCAGGTGTTCCAGGCGATGCTCGAATCGCTGGCCAGCGAACATGCCGCCCGCATGGTGGCGATGCGCAACGCCACTGAGAATGCCACCGAACTGGCTGGCATTCTGCAATTGGAATACAACAAGGTGCGCCAGCAGGCCATCACCAACGAGATTCTGGACATCGTTGGCGGCGCCGAGGCATTGGCCCAAAGCAAATAAGGAAATCGGAGATAACTCATGGCTGAAGCAACTGGACGCGTGGCACAAATTCAGGGCGGTGTGGTGGATGTGGATTTCAGCGGCCATCACCTGCCGGAAATCTATTACGCGCTTGAAATCATCCGCCCGGACGCCAAGCCGCTGGTGCTGGAAGTGCAGAACCACCTCGGCAATGGCATGGTGCGCACGGTGGCGATGGACGCCACCGACGGCCTGCAGCGCGGCCTGCCGGTGGTCAACACCGGCTCGCCCATCATGGTGCCGGTCGGCGAAGAATCGCTGGGGCGCGTCTTCAACGTGCTGGGCGAACCCGTGGACGGCGGCCCGCCCGTCACAAGCGGCCTCAAATACCCCATTCACCGCCTCGCTCCGCCGTTTGAAGAGCAGGCCACTTCGGTCGAGGTCTTCGAAACCGGCATCAAGGTCATCGACCTCATCGCCCCCTTCACCAAAGGCGGCAAGACCGGCATCTTCGGCGGCGCCGGCGTCGGCAAGACGGTCATCATCCAGGAACTGATCAACTCGATCGCCTCGGTGCACAAGGGCAACTCGGTGTTCGCCGGCGTGGGCGAGCGCACCCGCGAAGGCACGGCCATGTACCGCGAAATGACCGAGTCGGGCGTGCTGAAGGACACCGCCCTCGTCTACGGCCAGATGAACGAACCCTCCGGCACCCGCCTGCGGGTGGCGCTGACGGCCCTGACGATGGCCGAATACTTCCGCGACCAGGGCCGCGACGTGCTGCTCTTCATCGACAACATCTTCCGCTTCAGCCTCTCCGGCTCGGAAGTCTCGGCCATGCTCGGCCGCATGCCCTCGGCGGTGGGCTACCAGCCCACCCTGGGCACCGAGATGGGCCAGTTGCAGGAGCGCATCACCTCCACCAAGACCGGCTCGATCACCTCGATGCAGGCCGTGTACGTGCCGGCCGACGACTACTCCGACCCCGCCCCGGTGGCGACCTTCACCCACCTGGACGCCACCATCGCCCTCGAACGCTCGATCGCCGACAAGGGCATCTACCCGGCCGTCGACCCGCTGGCCTCCACCTCGCGCATCCTCGACCCCAACATCGTGGGCGAAGACCACTACCGCACCACACGCGATGTCCAGCAGGTGCTCCAGCGCTACAAGGACCTCCAGGACATCATTGCCATCCTCGGCATCGACGAACTGAGCGAAGACGATAAACTGATCGTCTCGCGGGCGCGCAAGATCGAACGTTTCTTCTCGCAGCCCTTCATGGTGGCCGAGCAGTTCACCGGGCTGGCGGGCAAATACGTCCCACTCAAGGAAACCGTGCGCGGTTTCGGCGAAATCCTGGACGGCAAACACGACCACGTCCCGGAATCGGCCTTCATGTTCGCCGGCTCGATCGACGACGTGGCCGCCAAACACAGCGCCAGCCAGGGCTAGGACGGGAGTTCTCCGTGACCATCCGCTGCGAAATCGTCTCCCAGGACCGCATGGTCTATGAAGACGACGTGGACATCGTTGTACTGCCGGGCGAAGACGGCGAAATGGGGGTGCTGCCGCACCACGCCCCGGTGCTTTCCACCCTGCGCCTGGGCGTGATCAAGGTGCGCAAAGGCGGCGAGGAGCACGTGTTCACCGTCACCGGCGGGCTGGTGGACATCCAGCCGGACGTGGTGACGGTCCTGGCCGATGCGGCCGAGAACGTCGACGAGATCGACATCGCCCGCGCCGAGGAGGCGCGCCAGCGCGCCCAGGACATTCTGGAACAATCCAAGTCCGAAGGCGATATGGACACCTACCTGGCGATGGAAGCCGCCCTGCGCCGCTCGACGCTGCGCCTGGACGTGGCCAACCGCTATCGGGCCGGCCGCGGCCGCGTGCAGCGCGGCGAGGAGCCGGGCGAACCCCGGTAACCCATGGGCGTTTTTTCAAAAGAACTGGGGATCGATCTCGGCACGATGTTCACGCGCATCGCCGAAGGCGGCCAGGTCATCCTGGAAGAACCCAGCATCGTGGCCGTTAACCTCGAAGAGCAGAAGATGATCGAGATCGGCCGCGGGGCCCAGGGCATGCTCGGCCGCGTGGACGAAGAGCAGATTCAGGTGACCCGCGTGCTGCGGCACGGCGTGGTAGCCTACTACGAATACACCCAGATTCTCCTGCACGAACTGGTGGGCCGGGTGGGCGGCGGGCTGGGCTTCATCCGCCTGCGCCCCAAACTGATGGTCACCCACCCCTATGGCGTTACCAGCGTGGAACGTCGGGCGGTGCACGAAGCCGCTCTGGACGTGGGCGACGCCCAACTGGTGCCGCAGCCGCTGGCCGCCGCCCTGGGCGTGGACCTACCCATTGGCACGCCGACCGGCAACATGATCGTGCTGCTGGGCGGCGGCTGTTCGCAGGCGGCCGTGATCGCCATGCACGACATCGTCTCCGGCGAGACGCTGCGCCTCGGCGGGCTGGACCTGGACGAAGCCATCGCCACCTACGTGCGCCGCAAGTATGGCCTCATCATCGGCCTGCCGACCGCCGAGCAGGTTAAGATCCGCATCGGCGCGGCCATCCCCCAGGACGAGGAACTGAGCATCGATATCCAGGGCCAGGACCAGGTGAGCGGCCTGCCCAAACCGCTCACGCTCACCACCGGCGAGGTGGTGGAGGCGGTGGAAGATACCCTGGATCAGATCTTCGAATCGGTGCGGCGCGTGCTGGAGAAGACCCCGCCCGAACTGGCTTCGGACATCATCGACCGCGGCATCGCCCTATGCGGCGGCGCGGCCCTGCTGCGCGGCATGGACAAGCTGATGACCCAGGAAATGGGCGTGCCAACCTACCTGGTGGACCGCCCGCTGACCTGCGTGGCGGAGGGCGCCTGCCGCGCCCTGAACCTGTACGACCTCATCAAGCGCAATCTTCCGCAATACTAGGAACCCCTTCCTCCGAACGCTCGCTACCCTTTTGCCTTAGCGCACTATTTCCAGTATCACCAGAATGATCAGGAGAACCAGGATGAGGTCCAGTACGCGCGTCTTGCGGAATCTGGGCAGGTTCACCTTGCCGAAATAGCCCAGCAGCCACAGCACGATCAGTACGACGATCAGGGTTTCAAGCATCGCTCACTCCTTCAGCCGGAGAAAAGACGCCGTGTCCGCGTTACTCGTTGCCCTTCTTCCTTCTCGGCCACCAATACAATAACGTCCCACCATCCAGAAAACGCACGGGCAGCAGCGCGCCGAGCGTAAAGACGATGAAGTTGAGCCAGGCGGCGAACTCGGCCAGCGCGTACGCCATCCCGCCGATGGGCCGGAGCGCGTAGGCCAGCGCGCCCAGCGCCGCGGCGGTCGTGAGGCTGCGGATGGGGCCGCCCAGGGCGCGGCGGATGTGTATCTCGGCGGGCAGTTCGGGTTCGTCCTTCGGATAGCGGCCGACAGCCAGCACCGTGAAGAACACCAGGCCAGACATCGGCCAGCCGGTTTTGCGGGCCGCGGCGGCGTGCCCCAACTGGTGCCACAACTCCGAGGCGAAGTGGATGGCCGTCGCCAGCAGGCCGAAGACCACGGCCAGGCCCGATGGGAACTTGAACCACCATGCCCCAAGCCCGATGAGCGCCAGGAGCAGGAGTGCCGCCCAGGCGAAGGCGCTGGGCCGCAGGGTGAGCGTGAGGCCAAAATGATGGCCAAGGGGGATGGGGCGTTTGGTCATAAGGTGCTCTTCGTTCTGTGGAGAAGAATAACATAACCGGCAAACAAAATTCTACGGAAGGAACGTAAAGCAATTCATGGTTTTCTTTGCGAACTTTGCATTCTTTGTGTGGGGTATTTTTCATTTGCTATTTCTCATTTGCGCCTGGCATGCGCCCATTCCTTGACCCACCCCCGCCCCGCGCTTACAATCGCATTCATGGAACTTTTGAGCGGGTTGAACCCCCAGCAGCAGCAGGCCGTCACGGCCGCCAACGGCCCCACGCTGGTGCTGGCCGGGCCGGGTTCCGGCAAGACCCGCGTGCTCACCCAGCGCATCGCCTACCTCATCAGCCACCTGGGCGTCAAACCCTGGAACATCCTGGCGGTCACCTTCACCAACAAGGCCGCCAAAGAGATGGCGGCGCGCGTTGAGGCCGCCCTGGGCGAGACACGCGGCCTGCAACTCGGCACCTTCCACAGCATCTGCGCCCGCCTGCTGCGGCGCGAGGCCGAACACCTGCCGTTCGACAGCAACTTCGTCATCTACGACAGCGATGACCAGGTCTCGCTGGTCAAGCAGGTCATCCGCGACCTCAACCTGGACGAGAAAACCTACCGCGCCCCCGGCCTGCACGCCGCCATCAGCCGCGCCAAGAACGAACTCATCCTGCCGGACGAGTTCCCCATCCAGACCTACCGCGACGAAGTCGCCCAGCGCGTCTACGCCCGCTATCAGCAGGCCCTGCTGCAGAACAACGCTCTGGACTTCGACGACCTGCTGCTGTGGCTGGCCGTGCTGCTGGAAGACCAGCCTGCCGCCCGCGAGAAATACGCCCGCCAGTTCGAACACATCCTGGTGGATGAGTTCCAGGACACCAACATCGCCCAGTACCGCCTGCTGAAGCACCTGGCGGGCTTCCACCGCAACCTGTTCGTGGTGGGCGACGCCGACCAGTCCATCTACCGCTGGCGCGGCGCCGACTACCGCAACGTCCAGCGCTTCGAAGAAGACTTCCCCGACGCGGTCACCATCCTGCTGGAGCAGAACTACCGCTCGACCCAGAACATCCTGGACGCCGCCATGGCGGTCATCGACCGCAATAGCTTCCGGGTGCGCAAGCAGTTGTTCACCGAGCGCGGGGCCGGCGTGCGGCTGGGTATGGTTGAAGCCTTCAACGGCCAGGAGGAAGGCGCGTTCGTCGTCAATGCCATCGCCCGGCTGGTGGGGCGCGGCGAGCACGAACCCGGCGACTTTGCCATCATGTACCGCACCAACGCCCAATCGCGCCTGCTGGAAGAAGCCTTCATCCACGCCAACCTGCCCTACAAACTGGTCGGGGCGCAGCGGTTCTACGGCCGCCGCGAGATTCGGGACCTGCTCTCCTACCTGCGCCTGGTGCACAACCCCAACGACGAAGTCAGCCTGGTGCGGGTCATCAACGTGCCACGCCGCAAACTGGGGGCCAAAGCCATCACCGACCTGCGCACGGTGGCCCTGAACGCCGGGCTGAGCATGGGGGCCGTCATCCTCGACCTGGCAAAAGGCGAGCAGAGCGAATTCCACGCCGCCTTCGGCAAGGCGGCCGGCGCGGCGCTGGAGGACTTCGGCCGTTTGCTGGCTGGTTGGCGCGGCCTGCACGCCGAGTCGCCGCCGCTCATCCTGCTCGACCAGATCCTGGGCGACATCAACTACCAGACCTACCTGGAAGACGGCACCGAAGAGGGCATCGACCGCTGGGACAACGTGCAGGAACTACGGCGGCTGGCGGCCGAATACAGCGACCGCGACCTGGCCGAGTTCCTCGAAAGCATCGCCCTAGTGAGCGACCAGGATACCGTCGACCAGTCCGCCAACGTGCCCACCCTGCTCACCCTGCACGCCGCCAAGGGCCTGGAATTCCCGGTGGTGTTCATCTCCGGGCTGGAAGACGGAACCCTGCCGCACTCGCGCTCGTTCGAGGACGTGGAAGAGATGGAAGAGGAACGCCGCTTGTTCTACGTGGGCATCACCCGCGCCAAGGACCGCCTCTACCTGCTCTACGCCCTCAACCGCAGCACCTTCGGCTACAGCGAGCCGGTCGAACCCTCGCGCTTCCTGGACGACATCCCGGAGCAATTGCTCGACGGCGCCAACCCGCTGGGCACGACCCGCTACGTGGAACGCCACCAGCGCCAGCGGCAGGACAATTGGGAGCGGCCGGCGCGCGCCTCGGCGGCGGTCATCCAGCCCACCTACCGGGCCGGGCTGGCGGTGCGCCACCCCACCTGGGGCGAGGGCATGGTGCTCAACACGAAGATCGAGGACGGCGAAGAGATCGTGGACGTGTTCTTCGAGAAGTCCGGGCTCAAGAAGCTGGCCGCCTCGCTGGCGCGGCTGGAAGTGGTGGAAGGAAAGTAGTTTCGGCTACCACTTACTTATTACCCATTTGCCTTCGCGGCCAAAACTCAGTACACTAAGAGCACTCTTTATTCCACGACCTCATCCTTATCATGGCAGCAGCGCGAAAAGTCGGCAAGAAGCATACGATTCTGTTCTACAAGCACAGCATGGACCGGGTGTGGCGCTCGATGCTGGTCCTGTCCTTGCTGCTCGTGCCGGTATGGTTCTTCGCGCCCGGCCTGCTGGGCATCCCCAAGGGCAGCCTGGCAGATAACGCCCTGATGGGCGCGATGATCGTGGCGCTGATCGGGGCGCTCTTCACGTTCTTCGTGCGCAACATGGCCTATGTGCAGGTCAAGACGGATCACGTCCTCATCGCCACCCCGTTCCTTAAACTCAAGATCTCCTTCCGGCGCATGCGTTCGATCCGTTCGATGGAATTGAGCCAGATGTACGATTACCGCCGCCTCTCCTGGGCAGACCGGCGCTTCCTGCGGCCCTATTTCGGCAAGACGATTCTCACCATCGTGGTCAAGAACTACCCGCTTTCGATGGGGACGATGAAACTGTTCCTGCCCAAATTCATGTTCAACCCGATGGACAAGGGCTTCGTGCTGCTGGTGAAAGACTGGATGACGCTTTCGACCGAGTTCGATACCCTCATCGGCAGTTTCCGCGAAAGCCTGCGCGACAATCCGCGTCGCCAGGAAAGCATGCGCGGGTTGTATGGCTGACTTCCCAGCGGGAATGAAAAGCCGCCTCACCGGGCGGCTTTTTTCGTCTCCGGCTGGGCGACCGGCAGCACCACCGTAAAGGTCGTGCCCGTGCTGGCCGACTCGACCCAGATGCGGCCGCCGTGATTCTCTACAATCTGCTTGGTGATCGCCAGCCCCAGGCCGGTGCCCGGCGTTTCCCTGGGCACGTTGGTGGCGCGGTAGAAGCGTTCGAACACCCGGCTCTGCTCCTCGGGCGGGATACCCACGCCGGTATCGCTCACCCGCAGGATGACCTGGCCCTCCTGCACTTCGGCGCGGATGTCCACCGTCCCGCCAGCCGGCGTGTATTTGATGGCGTTGCCCACCAGGTTGTCTAGCACCTGCCGCAGGCGCACCGGGTTGCCCTCTACCACCGGCAAGTTGCCGAGGATATCCAGCTTGAGCGACTGGCTCTTCTCGTGCGCCAGGGGCTGGAAGCCCTCCAGCGTGCCGCGGATGATGGGCAACAGCGCGACCGTCTCGAATTCATCCAGACCCAGTTCCACCCGCCCCAGGTGCAGCAGGTCGGTGATCAACTCAGTGATGTTTTTGACGCTGGCGATGGCGCGCTGGATGAATTCGGCCTGCTGTTCGTTCACCGGTCCCACCCGGCCCACCAGCTCCACGTAGCCAAGGATGGCGGTGAGCGGCGAGCGCAGGTCGTGCGAGACAGTGTTGACGAAGTCGCTCTTCAGGCGGTCAATCTCCTTGAGCGATGAAATGTCGTGCAAGGTCAACACCGCGCCGATATCTGCGATGGCAGTCAGTTGCAGGTCATACACCCGTCCATCCGCGCCCTGAATATCCACCTGGGAGGTGTTCTGGGATTCGCCGCTCATCAACTGCAACACGGTCCTGTCGCCGATCACGTCGGCAGCCAGGCGGCCGGCGATATCGCTCTCGTCCACGCCCAGGGCCTTGCGGGCGGCCGGGTTCATCAGCACCAGGCTGTCGTTGAGGCCGGTGACGACCACGCCGTCGGTGTTGTGGGTTAGGATCTTCTCCAGCTTGCCGCGTTCCACTTCGGTTTCTGCAAACAGGCGGGCGTTCTCGATGGCGACCGCCGCGTAGTCTGCCAGAGCGGTGAGCAGCATGGCATGGCGGGCCTCAAATCCCCGGCTGGATTGGCGGTTATCCACGCCCAGCACGCCAATGGTCTTGCCATGCGCGCTGATGGGCACATAAATGAGGGATTGCACCAGGTACTCGGTATCGAGCTTGAGCGGGTTTTCGGAGTCGATGAACAGCGGTTCGCCGCTTTCCAGCACCTGCCCGGCCAGCGAGTCGTTGGCCTTCATGCGGAATGTGCGCACGAACTCGTCCTTGAAGTTACGGGCGGCCCGCATCGTCAGGTCGCCGCTCTCTTCGTCCAGCAGCAGGAGGCTGCCTTCTTCAGCCTGGGTGAGCGTGACAGCCGCATCCACCACGGCTGAGAGCACCCGGTCCAGTTCCAGTTCGGCGGTCACCGAGCGGCCGACCCGCGCCAGGGTTTGCAGTTCATCCACCTGCTGGAGCAGCGGGCCGGTGTAGCGGGTCGATTCCTGATGCAGCCAGTCCTGCCAGTGCTGGCTGCGGCTCAGGCCGCGCTGCACGGCGGCCTGGAAGTCATCCACGCCCACCGGGGGGGTGATCCAATCCACCAGGCCGAGGCGGATGGCCTGACGGGGTAGCGATTTGGATTGCGAGGAAGAAAAAAGGATGATCGGCAGGGTGGGTTGGCGCTCCAGCAGGTCGGCGGCCAGTTCCAGGTGGTCGCCATCCGGCAGGCCGTCGCCCAGCACCAGCAGGTCCGGCCGCACGCCGCCCACCGCCCGGCGGGCCTCTTCGCAGGTGCGCGCCACCGCCACCGAGTAGGCCGTCCCGGCCAGGATGTGCTTATCCAGCAGACGGACGGTGTCTTCATCGGCCAGGACAAGCAGGATGCGTTTCTTCCCCGTGGGCATGGCCGTCGGTTACTGCTTCACGGGCAGGGTGAAATGGAAGGATGAGCCCTGCTCCACTTTGCTTTCCACGCCCACCTGGCCGCCGTGCGCCGTGATGATCTCGCGCACCAGCGCCAGCCCGATTCCCAGACCGCCGAACTGGCGGGTGGTCGAACCATCCACCTGGTAGAAACGGTCGAAGATCTGATTGAGGTGTTTCTTGCTGATGCCAATGCCGTTGTCGGTCACGGTGACCTGCACCTTGTGGTCGCGTGTGCGCTGGGCGCCCACCGTCACCTGCCCGCCGTTGGGACTGAACTTGATGGCGTTGGAGATCAGCTGGTCGAATACGATGCCGAGCTGCTCGTCATCCACGTGGACGATGAGCGGTTCTTTGGGCAGTTGAGCGCCGAGCTTAACGCCCGCCTGCCGCGCCTGGGCCTGGTAACGGCCCAATGCCTGGCTGGCCAGGTCGTTGAGGTTGTGGTCTTTGAGCTTCTTGGGCGCGGCGGTGTCCATCATCAGGGCCATCGCCTCGACCAGTTCAAGGACCCGCACCAACTTCTGCTGGGCGATGCTGAGAGCGTCCTTCTGGTCGGCGGCCAGGCCGCCCATATCGCCGTTCACCAGCATGTCAACATAGCCCTTGGCGGCCACCAGCGGCGTGCGCAGTTCGTGCGAGACGTTTTGAATCATCTCGTCCTTGGCGCGCTCGGTGGAGTGGCTGCGTTCCATTTCGGATTGCAGGCTGGCGGCGCGCTGGTCGAGCGCCCGGAAAAGGCGAGCGTTCACCAGCGAGATCGAGGCATAGTCGCTCACGGCCTCCAGCATGGCCGTGTCGCTGGAGTCGAACTCCTGGTTGGCCTTGCGCAGCATCACCAGCAGGGCGATGGCGCTCTTGCCGACCTTGACCGGCACAACCATGGCCGCCTGGCCCAGGCTGCTGATCTTGAAGCGCTTGAGCGCCTCGCCGTTGAGGGTGAGCGTCTCGCCCGAGAGCGCCACCAGCGAACTCACGCCGTCATCCCAGGGCTGGTTGAGGTTGTCGGCCAGCGACTTGGGCAGGTTGATGAAATCGCTGAGCAGGTATTTGCCGCTGCGCTCGTCCTGCATCAGCAGCCAGGCGCTATCGGCGCGGGTGATCTTCATCCCGCTTTCGAGGATCATCTGGAAGAGTTTGCGCTGGTCGGTGACCGAGGTGACCGCCTTGCCGACCCCGAACAGGGTGGTGAGTTCGGTCACGCGGCGCTGGAGTTCGTGGTTGGCGCGTTCCAACTGCTGGCGCAGTCCCTCACGTTCGCGGCGGGCGCGCACGGTTTTCAGGGCGCGCTCGACGGCCGAGGCCACTTCGGCCTCGCGCACCGGGCTGGGGATGTAATCCGACGCGCCGAGCCGGAACGCCTGGATGACGTCCTTTTCCTGGCCTTTGGGGGCGATCATGATGACGGGCACCTGAACGCTTTGCGAGGAGAGCGCCGCCATCAGGTCTTTACCGCTCAGGCCAGGCAGGTCGAGGTTGGCGATGACCAGATCCGGGGAAAACGAGAGCGACTCCTGGAAGGCGCTGCTGGCTTCTTCGACGACTTTCACCTTCAAGCCCATTGCCCCCAGCACCTGGCGGGCGATCAGGTCGCTTACGACCGGGTCGCTTTCGACCAAGAGAACGCGCTCCTGCGATTCAGCCATAAAGATATGATAGCACGGTTGCAGGCGAACGGGCAGGGCGGACGCCGCAATCCTTTAAGGTTGGCGCGGTTAAGTCTTTTCTTAGAAGCCCGGCGCCGGGCTTGACTCCGGCTATCGTGGTAGCATAATAAGTAATTGGCCGAAAGAATTTTGGATTCCGTCGGAGAGGAACCGCGGCCAACCAGTAAAGCAGCCCACAGGCATCTTACGAGGAGAGTCGCGCTGGGAGGTCGGAGTCCTTTGCAAACAGACTTTCGGTGGGCCACTTGACCAGAGAACCTATCGCCATGGATTATAAGGACTACTACAAGATTCTGGGCGTGAACCGGGAAGCCGACAGCGACGAGCTCAAGCGCGCTTACCGCCAGCTCGCCATGCAGCACCACCCCGACCGCAACCCGGGCAATAAGACCTCCGAAGAGAAGTTCAAGGAGATCAACGAAGCCTACCAGGTGTTGAGCGACCCAGAGAAGCGCGCTCACTACGACCGGCTGGGTTCGGCCTACCAGAACTGGCAGCAGCGCGGCGGGTCGGGCAATTTCAACTGGGAAGACTGGATGCGCGGCGCGGGCCAGCCGGGCGGCGTGCGCATCGAATACGAAGACCTGTTCGGCAGCGGTTTCTCAGACTTCTTCAGCCAGATCTTCGGCGGGCTGGGCGGGTTCGGCGCGCCGCGCCGCGGCCCGCAGGCGCGCCAGCCCCAGCGCTACGAAAGCGAGATGGTCATCAGCCTGGCGGAGGCCTACCAGGGCGGCGAACGGCGCGTGCGCATCAACGACCGCTCGTATGAAGTGAAAGTCCCGCCGGGGGCGCGCAGCGGCACCCAACTGCGCATGAAGGCCGCCGGCCCGGGCGGAGCCGACGTCTACCTGATTATCAAGGTCACGCCTGACCCACGCTTCGAGCGCAAGGGCGACGACCTGACCACCGAGGTGGGCGTGGACCTGCTGACCGCGGTATTGGGCGGCGAAATCAAAGTCCCGACCCTGAAGGGCGATGTGCTGCTCGCCATCCCGCCCGGAACACAGCCGGGGCAAGCCTTCCGGCTGAAAGGCAAAGGCATGCCCAACCTTCAGGAACCCCACCGGCACGGCGACCTCTACGCCAGCGTGCAGGTGGAAGTGCCGCGCAAACTCAGCCGCCAGGCGCGGGCGCTGTTCGAGCAGTTGCGCGGCGAGCTCTAGATGGAAGGTACGCAGCTGGCATGGTGACGCTCACTTTGGCGGCAGGCAGACTGGCCCGATGAACGCCACAAACCGCCGTCACCTGGCAATTGCGCGAATCCAATCGCAGTGAGAATCCAACTCAAAGGATGGTCGCTATGGTATCCCGCAAACGAAGACTGATGGTCGCAATCCTGATCCTGGGGTTGGCCGGGCTGGCCTGCCAGGCCAGTTTCCAGGCCGACCCGGAAGGGCTGGCGGTGACGCTGGAGGCGCTGATCACCCAGAGCGCGCAAGGCGCAGGGACAGAAGCCGCGCCCGGCTCAGAAGCAACCGCCCAGCCCACGCTGGAGTCCGGCGCGCCCGGGGGCGTGCAGCCGCCCGCGGGTATGCTCACCGAGCAGGAAGCCCTCGTGCGCATCTACGAGCGAGTCAGCCCCGGCGTGGTGGCGATCCTGGTGGCCTCCAATTCGGGCGTTGGTTCGGGCTCCGGCTTTGTCATCGACAAAGAAGGTCACATCGTCACCAACCTGCATGTCGTGGACGGCGCCACCGACATCCAGGTGAATTTCCCCTCCGGCATCAAGGTGCGCGGCACAGTCATCGGCACGGACCGCGACAGCGACCTGGCGGTGGTGAAAGTGAGCGTGGCGCCCGAAGAACTGGTGCCGCTGGCCCTGGGCAATTCGGACGACTTGCAGGTCGGGCAGATCGTCATCGCCATTGGCAACCCGTTCGGGCTGAATGGCACAATGACCACCGGCATCGTTTCCAGCCTCGGCCGCACGCTGGATTCGCTCAACGTGACCTCCAGCGGCGCGGTGTTCACCGCCGGCGACATCATCCAGACGGATGCGGCCATCAACCCCGGCAATTCGGGCGGGCCGCTGCTGAACCTGAACGGCGAAGTGGTGGGCGTGAACCGGGCCATCCGCACCGAAACATCCAGCGACAGCGGCAATCCGGTGAATTCCGGCATCGGGTTTGCCGTTTCGGTCAACATCGTCAAGCGCGTGGTGCCCAGCCTCATCGCCACCGGTTCCTACGATTACCCCTATCTCGGCATTTCCAGCCTGCCGGAGATCCCGCTGGAAGTTATGGAAGAACTGGGTTTGGAGCGATCCTACGGCGCGCTGGTGACCAGCGTGGTGCCGGATGGCCCGGCCGCCCAGGCCGGCGTGCAGGCGGGCGACCTGATCCTCTACATCGACGACGTGCAGGTGAAACTGTTCGGCGATATGATCGCCTACCTGTTTACAGACAAGTCGCCGGGCGAGACGGTGACCCTGCACATCCTGCGCAACGGCGAGGAGATCGACATCGATCTGGTGCTGGGGCAGAGGCCGTAGCCGGAACGATAAACGCAGAGCGGCGGGCGGGATGCGCCGCATCCTCGGCCCGCCGCTTTTGATTCCAAGGCGCGTAGCGTTATTCGTCGCGCAGGTCGTTGAGGGCACGGTTCTGCTGGATCAGGCGCGCCCCGATAACGTTGGCAATAAAGCGATGGAAGGCGATCGCCAGGGCAGGCTGTTCCTTTTCCATCTGCGCCAGCCGTTCACTCGAGAGGTAATGCACCACCGTCGGGCCGGCGGTGATGACGGTGGCGGAGGCCGCCTGCCCGGAATAGACCTGCATCTCGCCAAAGGTGACCCCGGATTCCATGGTGCGCAGCCAGGCCCGGCCGCCATCGGATTCATCCATCTCCACCCGGGCGCGGCCCGATTCGAGGAAGTACAGGCCCCGGGGCGGGTCGCCCTGGCGGATGAGCACCCGGGGTTCCGGCAACTCCTGGCGTTCAAAATAACCCATCAACCGCTTCACGTCTGTCCCGGAAGGCAGATTCTCTTTCAGAGCCTTTTGCAGTGAGTGCGTCAGGACGGTCGCGCCGCGCTCCTCGGCTTTCAGCAACTCGTCTTCGCACCACTCCATGGCGTAATCCAGCGCCGCGAAAATGCGGGTGTGCGCGACGAGGTCATCTTTGAAGCCTTCGCTCTCCAGTTGGGCGCGCTTCTCTGAACTCAGACCCGAGAAGATAAGGATGAACCCAAGCGCCTCGGCCCGCATGCGCATCATCACGAAACTGTTGATGGCCGACGAATCCAGCCGCGCCACATGCTGAAAGTCGATGATCAGGTAGCGCAGGCGGGGGCGGGCGCGGTCCTCCAGGCGGGCCTGCAAACGGGCCTGGATGGAATTGGCGGTGCCGAAAAATACGAAACCGCGCAGCCGCAGGACGAGCACCTGGGCGCCGTGCTCATCCAGGATGGCGCGGTGCTCCGGGCGGCGGTCCACCCGGCTGGAATAGGCGATGCCGTCCAGTTCACGGCTGACCACGCTGACCTGGCTGTAGCTGAGCACGAAGAGGAGCACGGAGAGCAGCAGACCCAGCAGCACGCCCTCCAGGAACCCGACCGTGGCGATGACAATGAGAATCAGCCAGACGATGGCGTAGTCGCCGGGCGACAGCCGCCGCCAGCCATCCAGCAGCCATTCGGAGAGGAACGACAGGCCGAAGAAGAACAGCAGGAAACCCAGCAGCGGCACGGGGAAGTAGCGCAGGGTGCCCAGCCCCAGCAGCAGCATCGAGAGACTGACCAGCCCGGTGAGCAGGCCGAAGAGACGCGATTCCAGGCCAATGCGTTTGCCCATCACGGAAAGGCTGATGGCCGCGTAGCCGATCATGCCGCTCAACAGGCCTGAGGCCAGATTGGCGATTCCGTTGGCCTTGAGTTCCTGATTGAGCGAGATGGGCCGCCGCACAGACACCTCCAGCCCGGACGCGCCCAGCAGCAGCGCCACCAGGCTGGTGAACACCGCCGTGAGGATGTTGCCGCTCTGGCTGAACACCGCCGGCCAGTCCACCAGCGCCAGGCGGGCCGGGGTGAGCGGCTGCCAGGCCCCGCCGCCGGGCATGCTCGCCATCAGCCAGCCCTGCGCCTGGGCCTGGGCGAGGGTCGTGCCGCTGAAAACCATAACGGCATAGAAACCCAGCACCAGCGCCAGGCTGAACGCCGTAATCAGATAGGGGTGGCTGATGCGGCGCAGCAGGAACAGCAGAGCCAGCGCCAGCAGCAGGGGCGGCAGCCAGCGCAACAGCACAGCCCCCTCCAGCAGACCCGCCAGGTTCTGCCCGGCCAGCAGGTCCAGGCTGCCCTTGAACAGCAGCCAGCCGGTGCCGGCCAAAAACCCGCCGATGACCGGGTAGGGCAGGTAGCGGATGAGGTTGCCCAACTGGAAGCGCCCCAGCAGGTAATAGGCCAGGCCGGTGAGCAGCGCGCTGAGCGCCACCGCCGCCAGCACGGTGGGGAGTTGCCTCTCCGGGCTGGCCGCCAGTTGGGCGACGATGCCGACGGCGGCCAGTGACATGATGGCGGCCGGGCCGTCCTGCACGACGTAAATGGTAGCGGGATAACTGCTGAAGAGCAGGATCGCCAGCCCGCCCAGGAAGGTGCTCATCAACCCGAGGGCAACGCCCTGAGGGACGTTTTCCGGGAGGGCCTGGGCGAAGACCAGCGACGAAAGCGAGATGACCACCAGCGCGCCGGTCAGGCCGTTCATCAGGCCGGTGGGCAACGCGGCCAGCAGACGGGCGGGGGCGAGATCATCGCGCAGTTCGTTCAGGCTGGTTTGCAGTTGGCCTGGCAGGGTATCGGAGTGCGGCATAACTCCTCCTCAGAAAGTAATGCAACAATCGCTACTCAGGTGACCAATGCGAGCATTATAGCAAAGAGGAAAGCAATGCATTTACCACCGATGAACACAGACAGACACGGATGAAAATCTGTGTTCATCGGTGGTTGCAGGTTTTTTACCCGGGGGCGTCGCGGGAGAGGAGGTTTCCCAGGCCATAGCCGAGCGCCGCGCCAACCACCAGCGGGATGGCGCCGAAAAGGATGACACCAATGATGCCAAGCATGCCGCCGATGGTCGAGCCGAACAGGCCGAAGGGCAGCAGGAGGAGAAAACCGGCCCAGGTGAGGCGGCGGACCTTCCGGCTGGCGGCGCGGTTGAGCAGCCAGACGAGGAACAGGCCGCCGAGGGCGACGGGCAGGAACGTGTCGATGCTTTCGCGGTATTGCTGGCCTTCCGGGCGGTTGAAACGCATCGTGTAGGTGACAAGGTAGAAGGCCGGGCCGAGCAGGCCGAGGGCCGCGGCAATCCAATAGGGGGTCTTCTTCATCGCATTCGCTCCTTTTGGGGCGGCTCAGTGCGCCGCCTGGCGTATCGCGTCAATGTGCTCTTCGTAATGCTCGACGGTCTCGGCAAGGATGATGTTCACCACCGGGTAGTCATCCGGTTCGTCCGAGTAGCGCCCTTTTTCGGTCAGCCGTGCATCACTGCACGCTTCGATGGCGGCCAGCACATCCTGGTGCGAGCGTTCGTAGAAGGCGCGCACGTCGGCCAGCGGCCGGTCGCGCCAGGCGGCGCGAAACTGGGCGTTCATGTCATCCACGTCATACTCGGTGATGGTGACGCCGGCCACGTCGTAGGGTTCTTCCGGGGGAATGCCCGGCAACTGATAATGCACCAGCATCTGTTCCCACAGGGCGATGTGGGCGAGCACGTCCTTGACCGACCAGTCGTCGGGGGTTGGGCGGGCTTCCATCTGGGCGGGGGTGAGGGCGGCCAGCGCGGCTTCGAATTCAGCGCGGGCGGCGCGTATCTGTGCAAGCAGGTCGGATTTGGTGGGAGTCATGCGGATATTAAATCACATCTGGCAAAGCGGGGGTAGGGGCCGGGCAAGCCCGGCCCGCGGCATTATTTCACATGAGTCCTTGCGGCGGGAAAGTCACTCGCCCACCAACGCCAGGAAGGCCTGCACCACCTTCGGGTCAAAGTGCCGGCCGGATTGCTCGCGGATGTGTTTGCGGGTCTGCTTCTTGGTCCAGGCCGGGCGGTAGGGTCGGTCGGAGGTGAGCGCGTCCCACACGTCCACCACGGCGAAGATGCGCGCCATCAGCGGGATGTCCTCGCCCTTCAGGCCGCGCGGGTAGCCCGTGCCGTCCCACTTTTCGTGGTGGCTGTAGGGGATGTCGAGCGCCGGGCGCAGGTAGGCGATGGGCTGGAGCATCTGGTAGGCGAAGCCCGGGTGGCGGCGCATGGCCTCCCACTCTTCGTCGGTGAGCGCGCCGGGCTTGTGCAGGATGGCGTCCGGCACGCCCAGTTTGCCGATGTCGTGCAGCAGGGCGCCGCGCCGCACCTGCACCAGTTCCGCCTCGCCCAGGCTCATGCGCCGGGCGAGGTCCACAGCCATCTCGGTCACGCGGCGGGTGTGGCCCTCGGTTTCCTTGTCGCGCAGATCGAGGGCGTAGGACCAGCCTTCGATGGTGGCATCGTAGGCGCGGGTGAGGTCGGTGTGGGAGCGGCGCAGGTCTTCGAAGAGGCGGGCGCTGTCAATGGCGATGGCGGCCTGCCCGGCCAGGGTGGCGAAGAAGTGGTGCCATTCGTCGCTGCGCTCCGCCCGCGACCGGTGGAAGGCCTCGAGTACGCCGATGACCTGCCCCTTCACCATGAGCGGGATGCCGTGGTAGTTGGCGAACCCTTCGTCCTTCAGCAGGCCGGTCAGCATACCTTCGGGGTCTTCGTCGAAACTGCGAATCTCGACCAGCCGCCGGTCGCGGGCGGCCAGCCCGGCGTACGACTCGCCAAGCAGCAGGTTGGTGTTCTCCACAGCGGGCGTATGAAAGCCGAAGCCGGCGGCGTAGCGCAGGGTTTGCAGGGCGGGGTCGAGAAGGAGCACGGCGATGGCGTCCGCTCCCAGAGCGGCGGCGGACAGGCGGGCCAGGACGCTCAGCACGAGGCGCATATCGGTGCTGGAACGTATGGCATCGTCGATCTCGCGCAGGGCGGTGAGGCGGGCCAGTTGTTCCTGAATCCGGGCCTCGGCGCGCTTGCGCTCGGTGATATCGCGCGCCACCGCGAAAACCAGTTCCTCCTCCTTCAATGGATAGGAGCTCCAAGCCAGCCACTTGTAGGTCCCATCTTTGCAGAGGTAGCGGTTTTCGAAACTGAGCGCCGGCCGCCCGCCGATCAAACGGCTGGCGGTGTTCGCAGTCGCTTCGCGGTCGTCTGGGTGGACCAGGTTGAGATAAGGCTGGGCAAAGAGTTCCTCTTCGCTCCAGCCGAGGGTCACCTCCCAAGCAGGGTTGAGCTGTTTGAAATAGCCATCAAAGCCCGCGATGCAGAGCATGTCCAGGGAGTAATTCCACAGGCGGTCCCGCTCGGCCTCTGCCTGTTTGCGCCGGGTGATGTCCTGAACCATCACCTGCACGGCAGGTTTGCCCCCATAGGTCAGCGGAACGGCCATCACCTCCACTGGCACCGGCGTGCCATCCAGGCGGAGGTAGAGGTCTTCCACCGGGTATAGGCCCTGCTCGCCCGCCAGCAGTCGCTGGATGCGCTCGCGGGCAGCGGCGAGGTTGCCGGGATGGATGATCTCAATAATGGATTTGCCGGTCAACTCCTCCGGGGAAGCCGCGCCGAGGATGCGCGCCCCGGCCGGGTTGACGAACACCAGGCGGCCCTCGGAATGCACCGCCACGCCAATCGGCGAGACCTCCATCAGCTGGCGATAGCGGGCCTCGCTTTCGCGCAGCGCCTCCTCGGCACGCTTGCGCTCGGTGATGTCCACGCTGGTGCCTTCGTAGTAGAGGAGATGGCCGTGCTGGTCGCGCACGGCGCGGTCGTTTTCGGAGACCCAGAAGGTGCTGCCGTCCTTGCGATAGGCTTCGGATTCAAACCCGGTGACTTCGCCGTGTTCCTCCATCCGCCGCTTGAATTCTTCGCGCCGGCCGGGCTGGACGTAGAATTGCCGGTCGAGGTCGGAAACGGCGGCGATCAGTTCCTCGGGGGAGGCGTAGCCGAGCATGCGGGCCGCGGCCGGGTTGGCGGCCAGGTAGCGGCCTTCCGGGGTGGTCCGGTGGATGGCTTCCTGGGCGTTCTCGAATATCTGGCGGTATTTATCTTCAGCTTCGGCGCGGGCGTCTTCGGCCTGCCGTAGGTTAGTGATGTCCTGGATTGTCCCTTGGAATCGCTGCGGCTTGCCATCGGCGCCGCGCACAATACGCCACATGGGGAAGTAATAGCGCATGGGGCCGCGCGCCGGGTCACTGCGCAGGAGGTGAGGGAGGGGCTCGCGCCCGGCCAGTATCTCGGCCTGGGATTGGCGGATGTAGTCGCGGTCATCCGGGTGGAAATGGTGGGCAAATTCGTCAAAGTCCGGCGGGTTGCCCTGCGGGTCGGGTTGGAGGCCGAGCATGCGATAGAGCTGCTTCGACCAGCGGCGTTCGCTGGTGGCAACCACCACCTCCCAACTGCCTACCAGCGCCAGGGCCTCAGCGTCTTCAAAGCGCTGGTTGTGCTCCTGCAGGGCATCTTCGACGCGCTTGCGTTCGGTGATGTCCTGCATGATGCCATGGAACTGGAGCGCGCGACCACCGTCCGCGCGGCGGACGCGCATGATGCGGCTGAAGACGCAAATAGCATTATTCGCCGAATAGGCCCGAAATTCCCATGGCGGTGGATCCTGGCCGGCGGCCATCAGCCGGAATTCCTCCCGCATCCTGTCGTGGTCTTCCGGAAGGATACGCTTCAGAAACTCTTCGATCTCCGGCGCGCGGCCCTCCGGGTGCGGCTCCAGGCCGAACAACTCGAAGGCCTGCCTGGACCACCAGCGTTCCTGGGTGGCGACATCGAACGTAACTGAGCCAACCTTGGCGATGGTCTGGGCCTCATCGAGGAGTTCTACCATTTCACGCAGGGTATGCCGGGCTTCTATACTCTCGGTAATCACTTCGGAAAACAAGATGATGCCGCCGATTTCACCGCCCGCTTCATACCACGGGTGGATTTCCCAGCGAATCCAGTCCAGCTTTCCACTCAAGCGAGGGAAGGGGTCTTCCTCGGCGCGCTCCACGGCCCCCGCCAGGCAGCGCCGGTGAATCTGCTTCCAGCGGTCGGGAATCTCGGGGAAGACCTCGTAGTGCGAGCGACCTCTCACGTCCTGCTCGCCCAGGCCATAATCGATGAGATAGCGGCGGCTGGCGGCGATGTATTCCATATCCCGGTTGAACATGGCGATGGCGGCGGGGGAATACTCCACGAACAGCCGGAGCAGCTGCTCGTTGCGCTGCAATTGCTCTTCCACACGTTTGCGCTCGGTGATGTCAATGTGCGAACCGAGCATGCGGATGGGTTTGCCGGTTTCGTCGAATTCCAACGCCGCCTGGGCGAGGATGTGGCGGTAGGTGCCGTTGCGGTGGCGGAAGCGGAACTCGTTGGCGAAGTCCGGCCGGGGGTCCTTGATAAAAGCGTTCACACCAGCAAGGGCGCGTTCGAGGTCGTCGGGATGGACGCGCGTTTCCCATTCGCTGAAATCGTTGGAAATCTCGTGTTCGGCGTAGCCGATCTGGGCCTTCCATTCCGGCGAGAAGTAGACGGTGTTGGCGCGCAGGTCCCAATCCCACAGGCCGACGTTGGCGGCGCGCAGGATACGGAGCAGGTCGCCCTGGGCGGCCTGGAGGGCGAGTTCGGTCTGCTTGATCTCGGTGATATCGTGGAAGAAAATGGTGAGGCCGTCCGGCGAGGGGTAGATGCGGTTCTCAAACCAGCGGTCGTAAGGCGAGTAATACTCTTCGATGGCGATCGGCTGCTGGGTTTCCATCGCCTTGTGGTAGGCATGATAGAAAGGCTGGCCGATGCCTTCCGGGAATTCGGTCCAGATGTGCTTGCCGATCATCTGGTCCGGCGTGCGCCCAAAGGTGGCGGCGGCCTTCTCGTTGACATAGGTGTAGCGCCATTCGGCGTCGAGGGCGACGAACGAATCGGAAACGCGTTCGAGGATGTTGCTGGCTTCAGGATGGAGAGCCTGGGCGGCTGGCGCGCGGGTTTTCTTCGCCCGCGGCGCTGGAGTCGGGCGCGGCTTGCCGCCCTTGCCCGCCGGCTGTTTGGGGGTGTTTTTCTTTGGCGTCATGAGCCTTCCCGATTCCTGATACTTTCCATTGTATCTGCAATACGGGGTGCAGCACAACGGGGGCGCGTCGGACGCGCCCCCGTTTGGAGTCAATCGGCGGGATTCAGGGACGCCTTCAGGGCTTGCTTTCGGGTTCCCCTTCCTCCCCACCGCCGCCCACGCCTTCCGGTGGGGTCACGTCGCCATAGTCGAGCACTTCGCGGGCGTTGGAGCCGCCGGCGGCCGGGCCGATGACGCCCTGCTCCTCCATCTGGTCAATGAGGCGCGCGGCGCGGGTGTAGCCGATGCGCAGGCCGCGCTGCAGCATGGAAATGGAGGCCTTGCCGCGCCGCCGGATAAGGTCGACCGCCTTGGGGTACATGTCGTCCTGGCTCTTCTCGGCTTCCATCTGGCGCATCTCTTCCCAGATCGCCATCTGCTTGAGCGGCACATCCGGCGGGGGCGCGTCGGCGGGCGTGCTGGTGGCAAGCGGCGCGGTGGCCGTCGTCCCGGCAAAGCCGCGCCAGTACTGCACCAGCCGCTGGAGTTCATCGTCGCCGACGAATACCCCCTGCAAACGCACCGGCGCGGGCGCATCCGGGGCCTGGAAGAGCATATCGCCGCGCCCCAGCAGGCGCTCGGCGCCCGGCTGGTCGAGGATGACGCGGCTGTCGGTGCCGGAGGCCACGGCGAAGGCAATGCGGGCCGGGAAGTTGGCCTTAATCAGGCCGGTCACCACGTCCACCGAGGGGCGCTGGGTGGAGATCATCAGGTGGATGCCGGTGGCGCGCGCCAGCTGCGCCATGCGGGTGACGTAGCGTTCGGTCTGGTCGGGGGCCACCATCATCATGTCGGCCAGTTCGTCGATGATCAGCACCAGATAGGGCATCGGCGAGCGGCCCTGGGCGGCCATGCGCTGGTTGTAATCCGGAAGGTTGCGCGCCCCGCTGTCGGCGAACTTCTGATAGCGGTTGTCCATCTCGCGCGTCACCCATTGCAGCACGCCCACCACCCGGTCGATCTCGGTCACCACCGGGGCCAGCAGGTGCGGGATGCCATTGTAGCCGGTCAGTTCGACGCGCTTGGGGTCGACCATGATCATGCGCATGGTGGCCGGGGTGTTGTGCAGCAGCAGGCAGGCGATGATGGCGTTGACGCACACCGATTTGCCGGAGCCGGTGGCGCCGGCCACCAGCAGGTGCGGCATGGCGGCCAGGTCGGCGGCCACGGCATGCCCGGCCACATCCTTGCCGAGGGCGAAACGCAGGTTGGATTTCAGGCGGTTGAAGGCGGCGTTCTCGATCACATCCCGCAGGGCGACCATGCCGATCTCTTCGTTGGGCACTTCGATGCCCACGTAGCCCTTGCCCGGCACGGGGGCCTGGACGCGGATGCGCGAGGCCGCCAGCGCCAGCGAGAGGTCATCGGCCAGCGAGGCGATCTTGCCGACCCGCACGCGCGTGCGGCCGGTGCGGCTCTCGATGAAGGCCGGTTCGACGCCGAACTGGGTGATGGACGGGCCGCGGTTGATCTCCACCACTTTGGCGGGCGCGCCGAAGGAGGCCAGCGTATCTTCGATGAGGCGGGCGCGCAGTTTGTCGCTTTCTTCGTTGTAGGCCAGTTCCGCGCCAGCATCCAGCATGGATTTCACGTCGGGCAGGACCCATTCGCGCGGTTCGGGCGCGGCGGCAACCGGAGCGGCGGAGAGGGCCGCGCCGCGCAGTTCGGGCGGCGGCAGGGGCGTGGGCGGGGCTTCCGGCACGGCCGCCAGCGGGATGGGCGGCGTGTCTTCCGGCTGGAACGGGGCGCTGGAGACGGCCGGCGGGCGCGGGCCGCCGCGACCGGCGCGGTACTCGTCCCAGGTATCCTGAATGCGCAGTTTGAACGGGCCCACCCAGCGGAAGAGTTCCAGCACGGAAAGGTCGAGCGCCAGCGCGAGCCCCACCAGGAACCAGGCCATCAGGGCGATGGCCAGGCCGAGCGCGCCCAGCCCGCCGTACAGCACAGCCCACAACCAGCCGCCCAGGTAGCCGCCGCCCATCCCGGCCGCCGCCAGGGCGAAGGCATGGGCGCGGTCGAACGGCAGCAGGAAGGCATGCAGCCAGACGAGCAGGTTGGCGTAGAGCAGGGAAAGCCCGATGAGGCGTTCGATGTCCGGGCGCGGCACGCGTTCGAAGTTGCGCGCCACCAGCCACACGCCCACGCCGATGAGGGCAATGGGCAGCAGGTAGCCGCCCCAACCGAACAGGCTGCGCACCAGCCCCAACCATGCGCCGGTCACGCTGCCCTGGCTGGCAGAGGCCAGGCTGAGCAGGGTGAGCAGGCCGGTGACGGCCATCAGCACACCGACGATATCCAGTTTGCGGTCGAGCGAGATGCCGGTCTGGATGGGTGGACCGGCGGGGCGGACGGCCGGCGCGGGCGCGGGCCCGGCTTTGGCGGCGGGCCGGGCGGTCTTCTTCGGCGGCGGGGCGGCGGGTTTGCGCTTGCGGCGCAGGAAGGGCGGCAGTTTCAGGCGCGATTTCTTCGGCTGCGGTCGGCGGCTCGTGGTCCGGGCGGTGGCCTGGCGGCGGGTGGTCTTCCGGGAAGCGGCGCGCCTTTTGGTCTTGCGCGCCGGGGAGCGTCTCTTGGTTGTCATCGGATTAAGCGCGGCGTCGAACCACCGCCCACCCGATTGTAGTGCAGCCGGGGTGAAGATGCGAATGGAATGCGCCTCGAATCCGATTATAGCATATCTGTTCTGGAAACGAAGCGTTCAGTCACTCAGGCATTGGGAATCAGGGGAAATGCCAACGCGCCCAACCCCTGATTGCCCGATGACTTGATGCCCCTATTGCCTTACAGCCACAAAGCGAATCTCCAACAGCACGTTATCGTCCACGCTGGCGACCTGCGGCACGCTGGGAATCTGCAAGCCGTAGACGCTGCCGCGCAGCACGACGGCGCTGAAGTAGCCCTGCAACTCGGTCTCAGAGACAAGCGTGACCTGGCCGGTGAAGGTCTCCGTGGCGGTCACATCCCGGATGGTCAGGTCGCCGGTGATGGATACATCATAGACGACGCCCACCTCCACCTGGGCCGGCAGCCCGCTGATGCCGGTGGGCGTGAAGGTGATGGTCGGAAAAGCGGCGGTATCCAGGATGAACCGGCGAATCATGCCGTTGCGCGAACTGCTGTCGGTGGCGAGGGTGGCCGCGTCCACCGTGATGGGGCCAACCTGGCTGGCGGACGGGTCGTCGAAGTCCACCTGAATTTCGCCGCTCACCTGGCTGGTGACGCCGACAGCGGTGGCGGGAGCATTGCGCAGAATCTCATCCACTGAGAAGGACACCTGGCTATGGGCCGGGTCGAGCACGAACAGGACCTGCCCGGACAACCCTGTGGGCGCAGCAGCCTGCGCCGGGGGCTGGCTCTCCGGCGTGGCGGAAGGCGCGGGCGTGGCCGAAGGCTCCTGGGCGGCCAGGGTGGGCGGGGGTTCGGCCCGGCCGCCGCCGCACGCCGCCAGGAGCAGGGCCGGGAGGAGAAATAGCACCATTAAGTTGCGTTGCATCGTTCACTCCACTTCAACGATTGGATCATGGAGGGATTGTAAGCGATGGACGTTAAAGGGATGTAAAAATCTGCCGGGCGGGCGTGGGGTACAATACCCCACGCAGGTCAACCCAACTTCAAGGACGCCCATTGTTCGAAATCGTCTTCCTCGGCACCTCGGCTTCGGCCCCTTCCGTGCAACGCGGCCTCTCCGCCCAGGTGGTGAAACACAACGAGCACCGCTTCCTGATCGACTGCGGCGAAGGCACCCAGCGCCAGATCCTGACCTCCGGCCTGGGCTTCAAGAAACTGAACAAGATCCTCATCACTCACGGCCATCTCGATCACATCCTGGGGTTGGCCGGGCTGTTCTCGACCTTCTCGCGCTGGGAGACGATCGAAGAGGTGGAGATCATGGCCGGGAAATGGGCCATGCAGCGCATCCACGACCTGCTCTACGGCGTGCGCATCCTCCAGCCGGGCAAGATGGACATCGAGGTCAAGATGACCGAGATTCGCCCCGGCGTGGTGTTCCAGGACGGCGACTTTACCGTCACGGCCATCCCGGTGAGCCACCGCGGGCCGGACTGTTTCGGCTTTGTGTTCGAGGAACAGTCGCGTCGCCCGTTCCTGCCCGAGAAGGCCGAGGCGCTGGGCGTGCCGCCCGGCCCGCTGCGCGGCCGCCTGGTGAAGGGCGAGGCCGTAACGCTGGAGAATGGGACGGTCGTCCAGCCGGAAGACATACTGGGGCCGGAAACGCCCGGCACGAAGCTGGTGCACATCGGCGATACCGGGCGCACCGATGACCTATTGGAAGCCTGCCGCGGGGCGGATGCGCTGGTGATCGAAGCCACCTATCTGAATGAGGAGGCCGAGATGGCGCGCCAGTTCGCCCACCTGACGGCCGAGATGGCCGCCTCCCTGGCCAGGGAGGCCGGGGTGAAGTGCCTGATCCTGACGCACCTCTCGCGGCGCTACCGCGAGCGCGACGTGCGCAAGGAGGCCCGCAAGGTGTTCGAGAACACGCTCATCGCCCGTGACTTCGATGCCTACCAGGTGCGGCGCGGCGAGTGCGCGAAGCTGGAACTGCCAGCGGATTGAAACGCGGGGCCGCGTTCATGAGCAAATGCTCATAATTCGCATCCGTGCAGCCATTGACTCCCGGCCCGACAGGGTGTAGGATTACACGCTTGTTGCTCTACAGTACGTTCTAAAAAGAAAGTCCCCCTTTTGATTTGGAACCCCTGCACGACCAAGCACTAAACTTAAGAAAGGAGTTCCAAATCATGTCCGAGAAAGAACAGGGCACCGTCAAGTGGTTCAACGGCTCGAAGGGCTACGGCTTCATCGAGCGCCAGACCGGCGAAGACGTGTTTGTCCACTTCAGCGCCATCATGACCGACGGCTTCCGCACCCTCGAAGAGGGCCAGCGCGTCGAGTTCACTGTTGAGCAGGGCCAGAAAGGCCTGCAGGCGCAGAACGTCATCAAGCTGTAAGGCTCACGACGTCAACGAGACAGGGCCGCGATAGATGCTACGCATCTCCGCGGCCCTGTTTTTGTTTGACACGCGTCCTCCACTATGGTAAACTACCGCCTTGAAATCTGAATAGCGGCCCACGAAGCCGCACTCATCCAGAGAGGCAGAGGGACCGGCCCTGTGAAGCCTCGGCAACCCCACATTCAGACAGTGGAAGGTGCCAATTCCGGCAGAAATATCTGGCAGATGAGGTCTGACGCCCTTCGTACAGAACGCCTCTCGCCATGAGAGGTTTTTTTATGCGAAAGCCGTGAATCGTGAACAGAAAATCGAATTTCGAATAACTGCTCACGGCTCACGACCATCAGGAGAACACACTTGAACAATCAACGCACCTACACCCGCCGCGCCTTCCTTGATGCGCTCAACGAGCGCGTTCTCATCTACGACGGCGCGATGGGCACGATGCTGCAAAAACAGAACCTGACCGCCGAACACTACGGCGGCGAGCAGTACAACGGCTGCCCGGATTACCTGGTCATCTCCTACCCGCAGGCGGTCGAGAAGGTGCATCGCGCCTACCTTGAGGTCGGCGTGGATGTCATCGAGACCGACACCTTCCGCAGCAACCCGCTCACGCTCGGCGAGTACGGGCTGGGCGAGCGCACGATTGAGATCAACCACGCCGCCGCCTCCCTGGCGCGCCGCCTGGCCGATGAATACAGCACCCCTGACCGCCCGCGCTTCGTGGCCGGTTCCATCGGCCCCTCCGGCAAACTGCCAAGCGCCGACGACCCGACCCTCTCGGACGTGACTTACGACGACCTCGCGGAATTGTTCCGGGTGCAGGCCACCGGCCTTATCCAGGGCGGCGCGGACGTGCTGCTCATCGAGACTTCGCAGGACATCCTCGAAGTCAAGGCCGCCATTCAGGGCATCCAACGCGCCTTCGAAGACACCGGCGAGCGCCTGCCGATCCAGTGCCAGGTGACGCTCGACACCACCGGGCGCATGCTGCTCGGCACCGACATCGGCGCGGCGCTTACGATTCTGGAAGGCCTGCCCATCGACGTCATCGGCCTGAACTGCTCCACCGGCCCGGAACACATGCGCCAGCCGGTGGCCTATCTGGGCGAGCACGCGGCACTGCCGGTCTCGGCCATCCCCAACGCCGGCCTGCCGCTCAACGTGGACGGCGAGGCGGTCTACCCACTGGAACCGCAGCCCTACGCCGAGGCGATGGTCGAGTTCGTCACCAAACACAACATCAGCATCGTGGGCGGCTGCTGCGGCACCACGCCGGAACACCTCAAACTGCTGGTGGAACAGATTCACGGCCACCCTCGCCCGCCGCGCCCGCAGCACGCGGCCCCGCGCCTGTCCTCCTCGATTCAGGCGTTGGATATGCTGCAAGCGCCGCCGCCGTTCCTCATCGGCGAGCGGCTGAACGCCACCGGCAGCCGCCAGTTCAAGCGCCTGCTGATGGCCGAGGACTTTGACGGCATCCTGGAGATGGCGCGCGAGCAGATCGGCGGCGGGGCGCACGCCCTGGACGTGAGCGTGGCGCTGACCGAACGCGCCGACGAAGACTACCTGATGGCGAAGGTGGTCAAGAAACTGGCGATGGGCGTGGAAGCCCCGCTGGTGGTCGACACCACCGAGCCGGACGTGATGGAAGTGGCGCTCAAACTGGCCCCCGGCCGCTGCCTGCTCAACTCCACCCACCTCGAGGCCGGGCGGCCGAAACTGGAGCGCGTCTTCCAACTGGCGCGCCAGCACAATGCCGCCGTCATCATCCTGACCATCGACGAAGACGGCATGGCCAAGACCGTCGACCGCAAGATCGAAATCGCCCGGCGCATCTACGATATCGCCGTGGATGAATACGGCTTCCGGCCGCAGGACCTGGTCTACGACGTGCTGACCTTCCCGCTCTCCACCGGCGACACGGAGTTCAACAACAGCGCCATCGATACCATCGAGGCCATCCGGCGCGTCAAGGCCGAACTGCCGGGCGTGCTGACCTCGCTGGGCGTGAGCAATGTCTCGTTTGGCCTGACGGCGCGCGCCCGCCTCGTGCTCAACAGCCTGATGCTGCACCACTGCGTGCAGGCCGGGCTGGATATGGCCATCGTACACGCCAGCAAAGTGCGGCCCTACGCCGAGATCCCTGAAGAAGAGCGCGCTCTGATGGACGATCTGATCTTCAACCGGCGCGAGGACGCCCTGCAACGCGTGATCGAGTTCTACGAAAACCTCGCCCCGACCGAAGAAGAGGATGGCGTCGACCCCACCGAAGGCATGACGCCCGAACAGCGCCTGCACTGGAGCATCCTGCACCGCCACAAAGACGGCGTGGAAGCGGCGATTGACGAAATCATCGCCCGCAAAGACCATGCCAGCGATCATGAGAGCGCGGTCAAGATCCTCAACGGCACGCTGCTGCCCGCCATGAAGGAAGTCGGCGACAAGTTTGGCGCGGGCGAGTTAATCCTGCCGTTCGTGCTGCAGAGCGCCGAAGTGATGAAGAAGACCGTAGGGCATCTGGAGAACTACCTCGAAAAGGTCGAGGGTGTAAGCAAGGGCAAGGTGGTGCTGGCGACGGTGTACGGCGACGTGCACGACATCGGCAAGAACCTGGTCAAGACCATCCTGGTCAACAACGGCTACGAGGTGTTCGACCTCGGCAAACAGGTACCGGCGGAGACCATCATCACCAAAGCCCAGGAGGTCGGCGCAACGGCCATCGGCCTGAGCGCGCTGCTGGTGAGCACCAGTAAGCAGATGCCGCTGATCGTCAACGAACTGCACCGGCGCGGCCTGCACTACCCGCTGATGATCGGCGGGGCGGCCATCAACCGCCGCTTCGGCTGGCGCATCCTGTACACCGAGGACGGCGCGCCCTATGCGCCGGGCGTGTTCTACTGCCAGGACGCCTTCGAGGGACTGGAGACGATGGACCGGTTGATCGACCCGCAGCGGCGCGAGTCGATGATGGACGAGTTGTTCACCAAAGCGGAGAAGGAGCAGGGCCGCGAGGCAAAACCGCGCAGCACGGCGCGCGTGACCGGCCGTTCGGCGGTGGCGGCAGCCGAACGCATCCCGACCGTGCCGCGCTGGGGTGTGCACACCGTGAAGGACATGCCGCTGGAACTGGTGTTTGATTGCCTATATAAGAACGAGCTGTTCCGCCTGTCGTGGGGCGCCAAGAACACCCAGGGCGCGGAATGGGAGAAACTGCAAAAGGAATTCGAGACCCGGCTGGCGGCGATGAAGAAACAGGCCATCGCCGAAGGCTGGCTCGCGCCACAGGCGGTGTACGGCTACTGGCCCGCGCAGGCACTGGGCGAAGACCTCGTGCTTTACGACCCGGCCAGCATCGAAAACGGCAGCGGGCCGAAGGAACTGACGCGCTTCGCGTTCCCGCGCCAGCCCAGCGGCGAACTGCTGTGCCTCGCGGATTACTTCGCCCCGGTCGAAAGCGGGGTGATGGACGTCGTGGCCCTCCAGGTGGTCACGGTCGGGCGCGGCGCAACAGAGCGTTTCGAGCGGTCGCAGGAAGCGGGCGACTACTCCGAGGGCTACTACGCTCACGGCCTGGCCGTGCAGACCGCCGAAGCCACCGCCGAGTACCTGCACCGGCACATCCGCCGCGAACTGGGGCTGGCGCAGGGGCAGGGCAAGCGCTATTCGTGGGGCTACCCGGCCATCCCCGACCTGGACGACCACGCCAAGGTGTTCGCCCTGCTGCCCGCCGAGCGGGAATTGGGCATGACCCTCACCGAGGCCTACCAACTGGTGCCGGAGCAATCGACCGCCGCCATCCTCCTCCACCACCCGGACGCCAAGTACTACAGCGTGGGCGAGAGCCGGGTGGAGCAGTTGATGAAGGGCCAGGAGCCGGCGCGCTGATAACGATGCCACCGATTGATTCTTACCGCAGGACCAACCAGACCCTCTGGGATGCCTACACCGACATCCACAAAGATTCAGAGTCCTATGACCTGGCGGCGTTCAAAGCCGGGCAGACCACGCTCTATCGCGTCGAACTTGAAGAACTGGCCCCCGAAGTAGCGGGCAAAACGATGCTGCATTTGCAGTGCCATTTCGGGCGCGACTCGATGATGTGGGCGCGGCTGGGGGCGCAGGTGACCGGCGTGGACTTTTCGCCCAAAGCCATCGCGCTGGCACGGGAATTGAACGCCGAACTGGGGCTGGATTGCCGCTTTGTCGAGGCGAACGTGGTGGACATGGATGGCGTATTGGACGAGCAATTTGACATCGTCTTCACTTCTTACGGCGTGCTCACCTGGCTGGACGACCTGAGCGCGTGGGCGCGCACTGTGGCGCATTATCTCAAGCCGGGCGGGGTGTTCTACATCGTCGAGTTCCACCCCATCGGGATGATGCTTGACGAAACACGGGACGATTTCGGCTTCAACTTCCCGTATTTCCAATCGCCTCAGCCGCTGCGGTTCGTCAATGAAGGGTCGTATGCGGCGGCCTTCAAGGAAGGCGAAACGCGCGCGGCCTACGAATGGCCGCACCCGATGAGCGAGATCGTCAGTGCGCTGGGCGCGGCCGGGCTGCGAATCGAGCACTTGCATGAGTTTGATTTCAGTATCTATCCGATGGTTCCGTGGCTGGAGGGCGCCGGCGAAGAATGGCGCATCCCCGCGGGTTGGCCGCAATTGCCATTAATGTTTTCGATTCGGGCGACAAAGCCGTGAGCAACGACTCGGTGTTGAATCGCAAGTCGTTGCGATTGAACGATTTTGATTACACATCGGCCAACGCGTATTTCGTAACCGCGTGCGCGCAGGGTCGCGCGGCGTTGTTTAGCCGCGTTGTGGATGGCCTCGTGGAGGTGTCGGCGGCGGGCGAGATCGTGCAGACGGTGTGGGAAGAATTGCCCCAGTATTACCCCAACATTGAATTGGATGAATTTGTCGTTATGCCGAATCATGTGCACGGCATATTGTGGATTGTCGAACCCAAAGGGAGCGTCGCAAACGATGTAGGGGCGCAGCATGCTGCGCCCCTACGGACGATGCCAAAGCTGACCCCGGGTTCGTTAGGCGCGATCGTTCGTTCGCTTAAATCGGCCTGCACGAAACGCATCAATGAAATGAACGGCGTAACCTGTGTGCGCATCTGGCAGCGATCGTACTACGACCACATCATTCGCAACGACGATGACCTGTACAACACGCGCCGTTATATTCGCGAAAACCCGCTGAAATGGGAACTGGATGAATACCATGCCTGAATCTGTTTTCCTCACGCTGCTTGACTCCTCTTCCAACCCCGTCCTCTTCGACGGGGCGATGGGCACCCAACTGCACGCCCGCGGCGCGTCATTCCAATCGTGCTTCGACGCGCTCAACCTGAGCAACCCGGCGCTGGTGGCCGAAATCCACCACGACTACATCATGGCCGGGGCGCAGGTGGTGATGACCAACACCTTCGGCGCCAATCGCTTCAAACTGGCCGAGCACGGGCTGGCCCCGGTGGTGGCCGAGATCAACCGCGCCGGCGTGGAGTTGGCACGCAAGGCAGCCACAGCGTCGTTCAAGGAGGTACTGGTGGCCGGCGATGTCGGCCCGCTGGGGGTGCGGCTGGCGCCGTTTGGCCGGGTGCAACTGGAGCAGGCGCGCGAAGCGTTTGCTGAGCAGATCCGCGCTCTGGCCGAGGCGGGGGCCGACCTGATCATCATCGAAACCATCACCGACCTGTACGAAGCCCGCGAGGCGGTGGCAGCGGCGCGGGATGCGTGCGAACTGCCAGTGGTCGCCAGCATGACCTTCACGCGCGACGACCGCACCCTGCTGGGCGATTCACCGGCCAAAGTGGCGCGCCAGTTACACGAGGCGGGCGCGGACGTCATCGGCGTGAACTGTTCGGGCGGTCCGGCGCAGATCCTGCGCATCGTCCGAGAAATGAAAGAGGCCGTGCCGGAGGCGCGCTTCTCGGTGATGCCCAACGCCGGCTGGCCGGAGCAGGTCGGCGGGCGCATCATGTACCCCGCCGGGCCGGACTACTTTGGCGACTATGCGCTGGCCTTCCGTCATGCCGGGGTGTGCGTCATCGGCGGCTGCTGCGGCACCACGCCGGAACACATCCGCGCTATGCACACCGCGCTGGAAACGACGCCCGAATCGGAATACACCAACGGCCTGAGCATCCGGGTGGCCGAGCCGGTGAGGCACGAACTCCCGGACGAGACATCCTCGGGACTGGCGCAGAAACTGGCGCAGGGCGTCTTCGTGGCGGCGGTGGAGATGAGCCCACCGCGCGGCCTCTCGACGCACAAGATGCAGGCGGGGGCCGGCCTGCTGGCGGATGCCGGGGCAGACGTCATCAACGTGGCCGACAGCCCGATGGCGCGCATGCGCATGAGCCCGTGGGCGGTGAGCGAACTGATTCAGAAGAATATCGGCATCGAGACCACGCTGCACTTCCCCACCCGCGGCCGCAACCTGCTGCGGGTGCAGGGCGACCTGCTGGCGGCGCACGCCATCGGCATCCGCAACGTGTTCGTGGTGATGGGCGACCCGACGCACATCGGCGATTACCCGGAGGCAATGGACAATTACGACCTGGTGCCGACCGGCCTGCTGAAACTCATCAAGCAGGGCTTCAACATGGGCCTCGACCATTCCGGCACGGAGATCGGCCAGCCGACTTCGTTCTTTGTGGGGGCGGCGCTCAACCTGAGCAGCCGCGAGGCCGACCGCGAGATCAAAGTGCTGCGCCGCAAACTGACCAGCGGAGCGGACTTCTTCCTCACCCAGCCGGTGTTCGACCCGGAAGAAGCGAAGGGCTTCCTCGACCAGTATGCCGCGGATTATGGCGCGCTGGACAAGCCGATTCTCGCCGGCATCCTGCCGCTCTACAACGCCCGTCACGCGGCGTTCCTGCACAACGAAGTGCCGGGCATCGACATCCCGCAGGAATATCTCGACCGCATGGCCGACGCCGGCGACGACGCGCCACAGGAGGGCATCCACATCGCGCTGGAACTGATCGAGGCCATCCGGCCGTTTGCGCAGGGCATTTACCTCATGCCGCAGTTCGGGCGTTATGAGATCGCCGCGGAGATCGTGGAAGCGGTGAAAGAAAAGGTAAACACGGAAACAGGTAGACGCGTAGACAGGTAGACACGGAAACGCCGCAACCCTGCATCCAGACAACTGGAGTGGCGGGCAATTATCGAAACGGCCCGGTCTGAAGCTTTGTTTACGTGTCTGCCTGTTTACCGCAAGTATTTGACTCTCCCCTCCCACTCGCATACTATTGGAGCAGCACAGATCCCATCACAGGAGCAACACGCATGCACTATCGCCGCCTGGGCCGTTCCGGCCTCAAGGTCAGTGAGATTTCGTTTGGCGCCTGGGTCACCTTCGGAAGCCAGATCGACGACAAGACCGCCGAAAAACTGATCCGCGCCGCCTTCGAACGGGGCGTCAACTTCTTTGACAACGCCGATGCTTACGCGCGCGGCAAAGCCGAGACCGCGATGGGCAAGGCCATTCAGGGTATCCCGCGCGAACAGCTGGTGCTCTCCAGCAAGGTGTTCTGGCCGACCATGGAAGGCCCCAACGGGCGCGGCCTCTCGCGCAAGCACATGACCGAGGCCATTAACGCCTCGCTCAAACGGCTGGGCACCGACTACGTCGACCTGTATTTCTGCCACCGCTTCGACCCGGACACACCGGTGGAGGAAGTGGTCTTCACCATGAACCTGTTCATCCAGCAGGGCAAGGCGCTGTACTGGGGCACGTCGGAATGGCGTTCCTCGCAGATCGCCGAGGCCATCGGCATCGCCCGCCAGTACGGGCTGATACCGCCCACCATGGAGCAGCCCGAATACAACATGTTCCACCGCCGCCGTGTGGAATCCGAACTCGCGCCGTTGTGCGAAACCTTCGGCATCGGGCTGACCACCTGGTCGCCGCTGGCCTCCGGCATCCTATCAGGCAAATACAACGAGGGCATTCCGGCTGGCAGCCGGGCCAGCATGGAGAACATGGGCTGGCTGCGGGATGACATCACGAAAGAGAAGATCGAGAAGGTAGGCCAGTTGGCAGGCATTGCCAGCGACCTGAGGGTGACGACCGCCCAGCTGGCAATCGCCTGGCTACTGCGCCGCAAGGAAGTGAACAGCGTGATCAGCGGCGCGACCAAGATGAACCAACTGGAAGAGAACCTGGCCGCCGGTGATGCGGTCGACAAACTGACCAACGAAGTTTTGGAGAAGATCGAGGCGATTCTCGGGAACGACCCTTCCGAAGAAGACTGACCTCGCGGCGCAAGAAAAGGCCCCGCTTGAATGAGCGGGCCTTCGTTTTCCGGCTTTTACTCTTCGGGCGGGGCCAGGCCCAACTGCTTGGCCTGCTCGTAGGACAGGGCGTCGCTGCCGCCCATGGCCGCGGCGGCCGCGCTCTGGCTGCTGCTTTCCCAAAAGGCATCCGCATCCGAGACTTTGACGGCTGTCTTCTTGGCGAACAGGGCTTCCAGCTCCGGGTCGACCGGCAATTCTTCAGGTTCCGGCGCGGGTTCCGGCGCGGCGGCGGCCTCCGGCGCGGCCACAGCCACTCCGAGTGCGGACAGGTTAAGCAAAACTTCCTGGACGGCGAACTGGGTGGCCTGCATCAGCTTGGGCAGGTCGCTGGGCTTGAGTTCATTCATGATGATCACCAGGGCATAGGCATCGCCGACATGGCTAAGGGCGATGTCGAAATCCTGGCCGCCGAAGGTCAACAGGCTCTCGGGCAGGGGCTTGCGCAGCAATTGCGAAGCCTTGGCGCTGGCGGCGAACGACGGGAGGATGGCGGGCAGCAGCACGTTTTCAACATCCGGGCTGGGCAGGGCCCCGGCGCGCACCAGCACCTGGCCGCGGTCGCCGGTGAGCAGCACCGCCTGTGCGCCCAGTTCGGCGCGCAGGTCGGCGATGCGGCCGGACATGCCCTTGGCCTCACGTTCGTCATCCGCCTGCATTTCGGCCTGCTGGCGTTCAAGGTCAAGTTCGTGGGGCAGGATGGTGCTCACCATGCCCAGCACGCGCTCGACGGAGTCGAGGAAGTCCGCCATTTCGATGGGCTTGAAGAAGAAGGCATCTGCCCCGGCCTGGGCAACCTCTTTGCGAATCTTTGGGTCCGTGGCACCGCTGATGAGAATCAACTTGGCGTCCGGGGCGCGTTCCTTGAAGCGCTTTGCCAGTTCAAACCCGCTCATGCCCGGCAGGCGCACATCGGCCACCAGCAGATCGGCCGTGCCGCGCGACAACTCCAGCCAGGCCTCTTCGCCGGAAAGGAACTCGGCAATGCTCAGTTCCGCTTCCAGAGATTCCAGGCCGGAGCGCAGCACGCGCGCCACTTCGCGCTGGTCGTCAACGATTACGATTCGTGATGAAGGCATTTCAAATATTAATTAATGAAGCGATTTTATCATAATCTCCCGCCCCTCCTGGGCGCGGCGGCGCGTTCAGCGATTCGCGCGCAGGTCCCACAAGTTGAAGTCGGTGACGGTGTAGGTGAAGTTTTCGGTTTCGCCGGCGTTCACGTACAGGCCAAAACGGCCCTCGGTGAAGGTGTCTTCGTACGTCGTGGCGACGAGGTACCCGTTGGCGTAGATACTGATCTGGCCATCTTCAAGCCGCACGCCCAGTCTGTTGGTCTGGTCCGGGCCGGGGCGAATCAGGTCATCTTCCTCGAAGGCGAAGAGCGCGTCGGCTGAATAGGGGTTGCTGCTGTTCAGGCGGCGCAGAAGGAACGTGCCATCGCAGGCGAAGGCCACGATGTAGCCGTGCGCGCCAGCGGGGCTCGCTCCGGCTTCCGGGCCATAGAGAATCAGTCCGTAGGAAGACTGCCCTTTGCAGGTCTCGCCGGTGCGCACTTCCACCTCCACATACAGTTCGCCCAGGTAGGGCCAGGAGAACCACCAGGTATCGAATTGCTCGTTCTTGCCGGTCACGCTCAGGTTGCCGCCGGCGTCCAGGGTCAGGCGGATGTTGGCGTTGTCAGGCAGGCGGCCGGTGGCGCGGTCTTCCCAGTTGTCCACGGAGAGGAACTTCCGGTCCATGCGCGGGCCGCCGAAGGCCAGCAGGGGGTCGAAGGGCGGGTCAGAACGCGTAGGGGCCGGTGGGCGGGTGCCGGTGGGGGCGGCCTGTTGCGTAGCCGAAGCGGCCGCGGCCTGGGTGGCGGCTTCCGGTTCAGGCGTTTCGGTAGGCTCCGGCGTGGGGCTGAACGGGCTGGTGGGAGTGATGATGAAGGGCGTCGGCGTGGCGTCCGGGTCGAACGTCCCGGAGGTGAGCGAAGTAGAACTGGCCTGAAGGAGGATGGCAGTGGGCGCTTCCAGCAGGTCGGCGAGCGGGTCGGCGCCCAAGGGGGTGGGTTCGGCTATGGGCGCGCTGCGGGTGCAGGCGGCCAGCGCCAGCGAAGCGATAGCCAGCCAGGCGAGGCGTTTCATGCCATTCAGGATAGCATAAAAGGGGAAAGGGGGTAAATGGTAATTGGTAATCAGGTAATTGACCCCGCGTGTGGGTTTCAAGAGACGCAGAGGGAAAGCGTCATCCGAGCCCCCACAGGGGGCGGGAAATCCGACCGGCGGCCTCTTTCAAGGTCTTGCTATCGCAGAGCCCAAGGATTCGGGCGATTGCGCGTTCGACAGGCTCAGGGCAGGTCCGGCCTGAAGACCTCAGCGTGACACGCGCAGCAGGGTGGTCGTCCCGACGACGCGAAACTCGCCCATGAGGTCAATTACCAATTGCTGGTTTCCAATTACCGCCCTACCACTCCACCCCGTCCAGATCGCCGACGAACTCCGGCAGGCCGGTGTGGCCGAGCAACTGGCGCACCGCCATGCCCTCGCCCAGGTGATGCCAGTAGTGGTAGATGTTGCGCAGCAGCATCGTACCGATGCTCTCCGGCAGGGCGCGGCCTTTGAACTCGATGTGGCCGGAAAGCATCTCGGCGGTCAGCGTGTCCAGGTACGCATCCGCCGCGGCGGTGATGGCATGCCAGGCGGCCCACATCTCGTCCAGGTCGGGCGTGCTGGCCGGGCGGCCGGTGCCGGTCTGTTCCACCACCTCCGGGTGCAGGCGGATGCCCTGCGGGGCGCGCACCCAGTAGAAATTCTCCTGGCTGGCCAGGTGGCCGACCATCCACGAAATGCAATTCATCGGCTCGAACCGGCGGCGGGCTTCGTCGGCGGTCACGCCCTGCAGGCCGCGCACGAATTCGCGGCGGGCGAAGCGCAACTGGGTGACAAGCGGATGGGGCATTGGGCGTCCTCCAGGTCAGCCAAAGATGTATTTGAGCGCGTAGTCCAGCCGCTCCTCGAAATCCGAGGGGTACTCGTGGCCGAGGTTGGGATGCACCTCCAGTTCGGCGGCCACGCCGTGCTGGTTGAGGCGCTCCACCAGTTCACGGATGTTGTCGTGCGGTATGGTGGCGTCTTCGGCGCCGGTGATGACCAGGCCGCGCAGGCCGCGCGCCACGCCCTGCTCCAGCAGCGGCTGCCACTGGCTGAGGTCATCCATATACGGGCCGCCGGGGCCGAGCAGGATGAAGCCCTGGGCCTGGATGCGCCCGGAGAGCGCCAGCGCCAGGGCGATCTCGGCGCCCATCGAAAACCCGGCCAGCACGACCTGCTCGGGGTCGATGCTGTACTGGCGCGCCAGGCTGGCGTAGCGGCCGGTCACTTCCTCGGCGGCGCTTTCGTAGTCCGCCCAGGCGTAGGACCCCGCCCAAAACGCCCGGCTGGATTGCGGCATGGCGACCAGCCAGCCCTCCTGGGCCAGATGGCTCCAGCGCGGCAGGTTGGCCTGCACGCTGTCCTGGTTGCCGTGCAGGAAGAAAACCGCCGGGCAACCGGGCGCGTCCGGGCCGCAGGCCTCCTGCGCCCGCAGGACCATGAGCGGCAGGGCGTCGCGGCGGTCGGCCGCCTGCATCTTCTGCGAGATTTCGACGAGACGCTCAAAGGCGGCATCGCCCTGGAGCGCGGTGAACGAGGGCGACTGGCGCAGGATCATCTCTGAATACCAGGCATCGTTGACGAGGGTGGTCTCCAGGATCTGACAGGCCAGGGCGGGTTGGCCCAGGCGGGCGGCAAAGCAGGCGCGCCAGTAGTTGATGAGGGGGAAATTCTCAGGATGCTGCGGCAGGGCCAGGGTGGCGTAATCCAGCCCGTCTTTGAAAGCCTGGGTCTCGAAATACTCCTGGACGCGCTGGCCGATCTGCTCGATGGTTTCAGCGGACATGGGCGGCTCCTTGGGGTGCATCTTAGCACAGGCGCGGGCCGAAGGGAATACGGCCGCCCGAATCACACTATGGTATTCTTGGGCCATCTTTTTCGGGAGACGCTTACAGCCATGTACATCGCCGTTGAAGGCGTCATCGGGGTCGGGAAGACCTCGCTGGCGCGCCTGCTCCAGCCGCGCTTCGAGGCCGACCTGCAACTGGAAGTGTTCGAGGAGAATCCCTTCCTGGCCGATTTCTATGCCGACCGCCAGCGCTACGCCTTCCAGACCCAGATCTTCTTCCTGCTCAGCCGCTACCACCAGCAGCGCCGCTCGGTGCGCGAAGTGCTGGACACCGGCCGGAGCCTGCTGACGGATTACACCTTCGCCAAGGACGCCCTGTTCGCCCAGATCAACCTGAGCGGCGACGAACTGGAGATGTATTACCGGGTGCACGAGGCGCTGGGCGAGAAGGTGCGCCTGCCCGACCTGGTGGTGTATCTGCGGGCCGAGACCGAGGTGCTGATGCAGCGCATCGCCCTGCGCGACCGGGCCTACGAGCGCAACATGGAAACCGGCTACATCGCCGCGCTCAACCGGGCCTACGACGACCATTTCGGCCCCGGCTACCAGGGCCCGCCGGTGCTGATACTGGACACCAACGGGCTGGATTTCGTGAAGAACCCGGCCGACCTGGAGCGGATCGAGCAACGTGTGCGCCGGGCGCTGGAAGGCGCGCCGGTGCAGCCCGAACTGCCGTTGGGGGGCTAGCGCTAACGGCGCAACCAGCATGCGAATCACACGCGAAATGCTGTTGAAGATCGCCGCAGATGCCATCGCCCAGCGGGTGAAGGCCGATAACGGCATCCTGGCCGCCTACCTGCACGGCAGCCTGCTGGAAGGCGGCGAGCCGCTGCTGGGCGGCGCGGCCGACATCGACCTGACGTTCGTGCATATCGGGCTGGAGGGGGAACGCGAGATCGTGCGCATGTCCGACGAGGTGACGCTGGACATCAACCACCACGCCCGGGCCGGGTACGAGCCGCCGCGCGCCCTGCGCCAGCATCCCTGGCTGGGGCCGACCGCCTTCTACGCCAAACCGCTGCACGACCCGCAGCACTTCCTGGATTTCACCCAGGCGGGGGTGCGCGGCATGTACGACGAGCCGGAGAACGTGCTGGGCCGCACCGAGCCGCTGCTGGCGGCCGCCCGGCTGGCCTGGCTGGGGTTCCCCGGCCGGATCGGCGATTCGGAGGCGGCGCGGGCGCGCGAATACCTGGCCGCGCTGGAGAACGCCGCCAACGCCGTGGCCGGGCTGAACGGGCCGCTGCTCACCATCCGCCGCCTGCTGCTGGATTACCCGGCTCGGGCCGAAGCCGCCGGCCAGCCGGGGCTGGCGACCGGCCTGGTGGGGCTGCTGGGCGGGCTGAACGTGAGGGCGGCGGACGTGAAGGCGATGCTGCCGGCCTGGGAAGCGGCTTACAGGGCGCAGGCGCAGGCGGGGAACAGCCTGGCCGACCTGCATCCGCAACGGCGGGCCTATTACCAGCGCGCCATCCTGGCCCTGGCGGAGGGCGGTCCGCCGGGGGCGGCGCTGTGGCCGCTGCTGCGCACCTGGACGGACGCGGTGTGCGCTCTGCCGCCGGGCGGCGAGCACGAACTGGCCTGGCGCGACGCGCTCACACCGCTGGGGCTGGCCGGCTCCGGCTTTGAAGACCGCCTGACCGGGCTGGACGCTTACCTGGATAGGGTGGAAGAGTTGTTCGAGGGTTGGAAGAGGGAGAGAGGGGTGTAGAGTAGGCGACAGGTTTTAGGCGGGCTGAGGTATAGCATCCCAGGTTTGGCCATCAATCCTTCTCCCACCCCATGCCCCATCGATTTTCGCAGTTCCGCCGTTCTGTTTGTGAAAATACAAGACACCACTTTTCGCACATTGGTCTCTGATGCTCTTTGCCCATTCAAGATCCATCGGGCGAGCCCTTGGCCCACTCTCGCCCCCTGTAATTATCCAGTGGACACCGGTCAAATCGCCAAAGTCTATTGGCCCTATGAGGGGTTCAGCACTGATGAACCTGGTCCATGCAGGCACAGTGGTCAGCAATTTCATTCTGAATACATACTCCTGATTCTCGATGCTGGTTCCGAGCCAGACATTATTCCATCCATTGCCCCAATCAGCAGGTAGATTCTCGAGAATTCTCTCCGGACGCTTAGTCAGGATCTGATATGTGTGATTAGGTGTCCGCTTAATGACATCCCAGGCCTCGTTTCGCCATGGATCAGCTTCTTCAATGAACCAATCAGACCATGAACAAGTGAATATCAGTCTTGCCCCATCCCACTTGAGAGGATCATGGAAGGTGGTTTTGCTTCGAGTCACTATCTTGGGGTTTTGCCCGTATCGTTTCTTGTCACGATACATATAGCAGTGCTTACATCCTGGAGAGACCTTGGTGCAACCATGCCAAGGATTCCAGGTGGCCTGTGTCCATTCAATCGTACTTTTCTGAGCCATAACTGCTCCGAGTTCTCAGTACATATGTTCTAGTTATATCTCGCTCTTGCATAAAATCAACCAGCTTGGGGTGGCCTTTGAGCAGGGAAGCTAATTAACCCCGTGTGCAAGTTTCACAGGGTCACCAGTTTGGCGAATTGTAAAGGCGGTAATCCGGCTTGTTGGCAGAGCAGAACCGATATTGTATGACTGAGCAGTTTGCGCAGCCACCGCGAGACCAGATGCCAGGCATC
>JACPVG010000002.1 GCA_016191875.1 Chloroflexota bacterium | reverse complement strand
TGGTTCATGGGCATCATCGTCGTGTTCTGGATTCTCACCGTCGCGCCGGCCTACGCCACCCTGCTGGCCCCCGGCGTCGCCAACTCCATCAACACCGCCATTAACTTCATCAGCGGCTTCGTCGTCCCGGTCTCGGCCGCGCTGCTCTCGCTGGCCTCGGTCGGCATCATCACCGGCCTGGACCCCAACACCCGCCAGATTCTGGATACCCTGCGCATCTTCAATCAGGATGGCGGCGTGGGCGTCATGGGGCTGTTCGTCGCCGGCGGCGCAGCGGCCACCGGCACAGTGCTCACCTCGGCCAAGGCGGCCGCCAAACCGGCCTTCAGCGCCTCAACGGGCACCATCGGCACGGCCTCGGCCCCCATTTACGCCACTCTCGAGAACGTGATGTCGGTGGTCGTGATCGGTCTGATTGCGTTTCTGTCCAGCCTCAGCCCGTGGCTGCTGGTGCTGCTGCTCATCGCCGCGCTGGCGCTGGCCGGCGTGGCGCTGGTGTATTCGGTGCGCCAGTTGCGCAAACTGAAGTCCGGCCTGGGCCAGCTGGCCCGGCTGTTCCAAACCAACCCCAAGGGCGGCTGGTCGGTGACGCTGGAGTTCTTCATCTGGGGCCTGGGCTGGCTGATACAGGGCCGGGTGGGCCGCGGGCTGGGGATGCTGGCGGTGTGGGCCGGGTTCGGCTTCGCCTGGTGGGGCGCGTTCGGCGTGGCGACGCTCTTCACCCCGCTGCTGGCCTGCTTCCTGCCGCTTTCGCTTTTGCTGTACGTCGTCATTGCCCTGGGTTCGGCGCGCGCGCTGATGCGCAGCCTGCCGCCGGTTGAGATAGCGCTGGCCGCCGCGCCGGCGTGATGCCTGCCCGCTGCCCGGCGTGTAACAGCGGCGTGGAGGTGGAATGGCGCAAGATTGGGGGATAACGGCGAGCGAGCCCACTGGTTACAGTTGTTCCACGAGTGCTGGGAATGTTGACTTAGCCGGCCTTGCCAATTAGAAAACGGGCTTTCCTTGAGGGAAAGCCCGTTTCGATCCGGTATGCAACCTCTACATGGATAATGCTTCGTACACCCTCACGCTGGAAGCAATCGGGCAGCCTTCGAGCAATTTCTCCGCCTCGGAAAGGTTCTCCGCGCTGAAGATGGAATATCCGGTGGCGGCGCCCATTTCAGGCGAGAGGTCCTTGCCTCCGGCGGGAGTCACTTCCCGGCCGGGTCCCAGTGGACTTCCGCTGTCCACCATCTTGTCGCCGACCGCGGCAAACCATTTGGACCAAGCATCTTTGTTTTCCTGCGTTGGATCCCACTGGTCGTGGAACAAAAACAGATACTTCTTCATTTCTTCTTCTCCTTCGGTGTGGTAGGTTTTGCACTCACGTATTGAGCATAGTTTTCCAGGGTCTCTTCATCGCTGCCCCAGTACGCGTGATACTGATTTGCCCAATCCTGCAAGCGAATCAGGGACTTCCGATTGAGCGCCAGGAAATTGGTGCGTCCTATCTTTCTGCGGGTGATGACGCTGGCCTGCTCAAGCAGTTTTATGTGCTTGTGAATCGCAGGGAGGGAGAGGCCTTGCATCTCAGCCAGTTGGCTGATGGAGCTGGGATGCATACTCAGCGTATACACGATCTCCCGCCGGTGCTGGTTGGCCAGCGCCACGAAAATGCTGTCTAAGTTCTGGGTGCCCTGATGGTCGGTCATAATAGTTAACTTCTAGGTTAACTTTATCGCGGCATTTGGAACCTGTCAAGGGCCGAATTTCGATCGACCGGGTTGGAACTGGTCGTAACTATTCGGTGAGCGTCAGACACGCGCTAACGGAATGCTGGTATAACTCGGCTGTGCCACAATTCCGCCGTACAGGAGGATGCTATGGACCAGGCAACCATCAACCGGCTGAACGCGCTGGCCCGGGCGATTGCCCGGCTGGAAAAGAAGCTGGACTTTGTGTTGACTGAATTGAAACTGGAGTACCCGGAGGAGGACGGCTACCCGCCCGAACTGGCCGGGGTGGTGGCGCTGTTGAAGGACGGCAAACTGGCCGCGGCAATAAAAGCCTACATGGACGCCACGGGTGCAGGCATGGGCGATGCCAAAGCCGCCGTGGAGACGATGGACATGGAGATTAAGAGCGGGGGCGGGTAGGGGAATCAAAAGAACCCAACATTGGGGGCCTCCTATGGCCAAAGCGAAGCGGTTTTCAAAGTTCATGATTCTCAAAGCTCCAGACGAGTTTACTGTCTACTGCAACAAGAAGAAGATAAACGCCCAAGATTCGGAAAGTGAACATCCCGGAGGTTGGACAATCTTCAGAAACGGGGCAGAAGACGACTTTGATCGTTTGGTGGCGAAGTTTAGAGAACTTGTAGAGAAACACAACTTCCCCAAATGGGCGCGCGTTTCATTCTCTAAATGGATGCGTCCTGCCACCGCTGAACTGCGGTCCTACCACATCTGGATTGATAACTATGCCGCTTACTATCCGCTTGAGGAAGCCCCGGAGTTCATCCACGCGTTTGTAAATGAATTGCGCGCTGTGACGGGGGAATTCATCTGGGCAAATTCGTCACGATTTCGGAAGGACGAGGAGTATGAGGGATAAGATGATGTGCTTGTGCTAAAGGGGACTCTAGAGATTTCAATGACCTTTGGGGTTTATATGGCCTTCTCAAAGTCGATTGACAAGAGAATCTCTTTGTGTTGCATTGGCTCAAAGCAGCAAGATGTTGGGGGTTTTCATTGGTCAGGAAGGCCGGGAACGTAAATGGTGTAGTAGGGACAGGCTTATAAACCTGTCCCTACGCTCGCGACTTTGAGAAAGCCATGTTGGGGTTTACGCGCGCCCTTGACACATTCCCCCTTCGCCCTTACACTAGCCAAGTTAATTCGCCCTTCGGAAGTCCGATTGGCCGGTTGCAGAACTCTGCAATCATGCATCATCCGGCCAACGCCCTTGGCCGTCGTCCTTGTTTGAGACCCCTCAAGTACTGACATCTGCTGACTTCTGAATATGTGACTGCGTGCCGCATCCCGCTACGCGCATTCACCGCACTAAGGATACCTAGTGACCTTCAATACCTTTAACCTCGATTCGCGGCTCGCCGCCGGAATCCAACGCGCCGGTTATACCGTGCCCACGCCCATCCAGGTGCAGGCCATCCCGCTTGCCATGCAGGGGCTGGACCTGATCGGCACCGCCCAGACCGGCACCGGCAAGACGGCCGCCTTCGTGCTGCCCATCCTGCACAAACTGCTGCAGGGGGAACGCCGCAAGCACCGCGCCCTCATCGTCACGCCCACGCGTGAACTGGCCCTCCAGATCCATGAGACCATCCAGGCCCTGGCGCAGGGCACCGGCCTGCGCAGCGCGGCCGTATACGGCGGCGTTGGCATCGGCCCGCAGATCAAATCCCTCCAGCAGGGAGTGGAGATCCTGGTGGCCTGCCCCGGCCGCCTGCTCGACCTCATCAACCAGCGCCAGGCCCGCCTGGATCGCATCGAGATCCTCGTCCTCGACGAAGCCGACCGCATGCTGGACATGGGCTTCCTGCCGGATGTCAAGCGCATCCTCGGCCACGTGCCCGCCCAGCGCCAGACCATGCTGTTCTCGGCCACCTTCCCGAAGGAGATCGAGGAACTCGGCCGCAAATACCTGCGCAGCCCGCGCCGCATCTCGGTCGACCTGGCCGCCCCGGCCACCACAGTGACCCACGCCCTCTACCCGGTCAGCCAGCACCTCAAGACCCCGCTGCTGCTCGAACTGCTCAAGATGACCGACACCGACTCTGTGCTGATCTTCACCCGCACCAAGCACCGCGCCCAGAAAGTGACCCGCCAGCTGGAACAGGCCGGCCTTAAAGTGACCGCCCTGCACAGCAACCGCAGCCAGAGCCAGCGCCAGGCGGCCCTCACCGGCTTCAAGAACGGCCGCTACCAGATCATGGTCGCCACCGACATCGCCGCCCGCGGCCTGGACGTGGAGAGCATCTCGCACGTCATCAACTACGACATGCCGGACACCGCCGACGCCTACATCCACCGCATCGGCCGCACCGGCCGCGCCCAGCGCACCGGCGACGCCTTCACCCTCGTCTCCCCGGATGATTCCGATATGGTGCGGGCGCTGGAACGAATCATGAGGCAGCCGCTGCGCCGCGAGACCCTCCCCGGCTTTGACTACAAGGCCCCGGCCCCGCCGCGCCAGCCCCAGGCCCCGCGCCCGCCGCGCCCCGCCCGCCGCGATGGCACGGGCGCCCGCCCGGCGCACGCCGGCGGTGCGCGCCGCCAGAACGGCATCGGCTACGCCCAGCGCCCGCAGACGGCCACGGCGACCGCCACCCCCGGCGGCTACCGCTCCAATGGCCACGGCGGCAACGGCCAGCGCCCGAGCAACGGACGCCCCGCCAACGGGCGGCCTTCCGGCGGCAACCGCAACAGGCGGCCCAGCGGCGGCAGCCGCACCCGTTAGATAGACCCCACGCCCGGCTCCAAAAGAGCCGGGTTTCTTTTTCGTCGGATGCGGTATAATGAAAATCATTTTCAATAAGGAACCCGCTATGAGACGATTGTGCCTGCTCCTGCTCGCCGCCCTCCTGCTGGCCGCCTGCACCGCGCCGCCGGAAAGCGACTCGCTCAGCGTCGTCGCCAGCACCACGCTGGTGGGCGATGTGGCTGCCCGCGTGGGCGGCGCGCGCGTCGAACTCACCGTCCTGCTGCCGGAGGGGGCCGACCCGCACTCGTTCGAGCCCTCGCCGCAGGACCTGGCCGCGCTGGAAGACGCCGACCTGATCCTGCTCAACGGCCTCGGCCTGGAAGAGAACCTTGAGAACATCCTGAGCGCGGCCTCCGCGCCGGTGGCGGCGGTCTCGGACGGCATCACGGCGCGTGAATTCGAAGGCGAAGAGGAAGAGCAAGAAGAGGGCGAACACGGCCTCGACCCGCATGTGTGGATGGACCCGCGCAACGTGGCCGTCTGGGCGCAGAACATTGCCGCGGCGCTGGCTGAAGCCGACCCGGCCAACGCTGCCGAATACCGCGCCAATGCTGAAACCTACGCCGCCGAACTGGACGAACTGCACGGCTGGATTGTGGAGCAGGTCAGCCTGATTCCGGCCGCGAACCGCGCCCTGGTGGTCGACCACGATTCGCTCGGTTACCTCGCCGACGCCTACGGTTTTCAACTGCTGGGTTCGGTGGTGCCCTCGTTCAGCACGCTGGCCGAACCCTCGGCCCAGGAACTGGCCGCGCTGGAAGATGCCATCATCGCCGCCGGCGTCCCGGCCATCTTCGTGGACACCACCATCAACCCGGCTTTGGCCGAGCGCATCGCCGCCGACACCGGCGCGCAGGTAGTGCGGCTCTATTCCGCCTCGCTCTCCGAACCCGGCGGCCCGGCGGCGACTTACATCGAATTGATGCACTATAACGTGACGGCCATTGTGGAAGCGTTGAAATGAACAGAAGTCAACAGGTCAACGTGGCACCGCGGCAACGAGGAAAAGCAAACCAGCCTGTATAACCCTCGTTGACGCGGCACTCGTTAACACATTGACCTCTCCCTGACGCGGTAGAATCAAATCCCATGTCTCTCCTTGAACGCTTTCGCAGCCTCGCCCACCCCGGCGCAGAACACGTTGAAGACGCCCCGTTCGTGCGCCTGCGCGGCGTGCGCGCCAACTACAACGGCGTTGTCGCTCTCGAAGACATCGACTTCGAACTGCACGGCGGCGAACAGGTGGCGGTGGTGGGGCCCAACGGGGCGGGCAAAAGCACGCTGTTCAAGGTCATCGCCGGCATCCACCCGCCCAGCCGCGGCACGGCCCAGATGCGCGGCAGCGACCCGCGCGGCCACATCTGCATCGCCTATCTGCCGCAGCGCAACGAAGTCGACTGGCGTTTCCCGGTCACCGTGCAGGACGTGGTGATGATGGGGCGCGTCAGCAAACTGGGACTGTTCCGCCGCCCGAAAGCGAAGGAATGGGCCATCGTGCGCGAGTGCCTGGCGCTGGTGAACCTCGGCGACCTGGCCGGCCGCCAGATCAGCGAACTCTCCGGCGGCCAGCAGCAGCGCATGTTCATCGCCCAGGCGCTGGCGCAGGAAGCCGAACTGCTGATGATGGACGAACCGCTCAACGGGCTGGACGCGCCGAGCCAGGACGAAGTGTTCAAGATCCTTGAAACGCTGAAACAGCGCGGCGTCACTGTGCTGGTGGCGATGCACGACCTGGGGCTGGCGGCGCGGCGCTTCGACCGGGTGCTGCTGCTCAACCGGCGGCTGGTGGGCTTCGGCCGCCCGCCCGACGTTTTCACCGAGGACCACCTGCGGGCCGCTTACGGCGGCCATTTGCAGATGGTGGAAACCCCCGAAGGCACGCTGGTGCTCAACGACACCTGCTGCGACGACGACCCCGCTCACGCCCACTGATGCCCATGCCCGCCTGGCTGCTCGACCCCCTGGCCTATACCTTCATGCAGCGCGGCCTGCTGGCGGCTGTGCTGGTCGGCATCGTCTGCGCGCTGGTCGGCACGTTCGTGGTGCTGCGCGGCATGGCCTTTTTGGGCGACGCCCTGCCGCATGCCATCCTACCGGGCGTGGCGGCGGGCTACCTGCTGGGCGGCGGGGCGCGCGGGCCGGTGCTGTGGGGCAGCCTGGTGGCGGCGGTATTCACCGCCCTGGGCATCGGCGCGCTGACGCGCGGCGCGCGTATCAAGGAGGACTCGGCCATCGGCATCTTCTTCGCCGGCATGTTTGCGCTCGGTATCGCCCTCATCTCCAGCATCCGCTCGTATGCCGTCGACCTGACGCACTTCCTGTTCGGCAACGTCCTCGGCGTGACGGCCAGCGACCTGTGGCTCATCGGCGGGCTGGGCGCGCTGGTGACGCTGACCCTCCTGGCCTTCTACAAAGAATTCATGGTGCTATCGTTCGATACGCGGCTGGCGGCCACCCTGCGCCTGCCGACCAACCTGCTCGAAAATATGCTGCTGGTGCTGATCGCGCTCACCATCGTCATCGCCCTGCAAACCGTCGGCATCGCGCTGATGGTGGCGATGCTCGTTACCCCGGCGGCCACCGCCAGCCTGCTCACCCACCGCCTGCACTGGATGATGACTGTGGCGGCAGGGGTGGCGGCCTTCTCCGGCGTGGCCGGGCTGTATCTGTCGTTCTACGCCAGCATCGCTTCGGGCGCGGCCATCGTGCTGGTGTGCACCGCCTGCTTCCTGCTGGCCTGGGCCTTCCAGGCCGGGCGCGCCCGCAGGCAGGCAGCAGGGTGACCCTGCAAATGAACTCACTAAAAATTCAAGGAGACATCATGAATCATCGTTCCCCACTCCTCTTTTCTTGCGTCCTGCTCGTGCTGGCTGTATTGGCGGGCTGTTCACCGGCTGCCACGTCCGACCCCAACCTGCCCTCGGTGCAGACGCTGGAAGGCCTCGCCAGCCTGCCCGCCCTGGCGGCGCTGGACGGCCCGGCTGGCACCGTCACTCTGGCGGTGGTGCTGACGGACAAACTGGAAGTCGCCCAGATTGACATGGCGAGCGGCGCGGTGACGCTGTTGTTCACCTCTCCGGCCAACATCCGCCTTAACGGACTGGCGGCCGGGACGGGCGGCGCGCCCACTCTGCTGGCCTACGCCCCGCCGCCGGCAGGCGGCCTGCAGAGCGGCCTCTCCGGCTTGTATACGCTCCCCGATTCTGGAGAACTTGAGCAGTGGGTCGGCCTGAGCGAGACGGAGACCGAGTCGTATCTGCATCCGGCCTGGTCGCCGGATGGCGAGAGCGTCGTCTATACCCACTACCGCGCCCTGGGAACGGACGCCTCCCAGCCGTTCATCTTCCAGATCGAGCGCCGCGCCTATCCGGACGGCGAGCCGGAGATCCTTGCCGAAAACGCCATTCGCCCGGCGCTCTCTCCCGACGGCCAGTGGCTGGCCTACCTGGTTTCGCGCCCGGATTCGACGGACACGCCTCTGTATATCGCCAGCGCAGATGGCCGCGACCCGCGTCCGTTGCTCGACCCGGAACTGTATCCGATGACCGACGCCCCGGTCTTCTCACCGGACGGCCAGTGGGTGTACTTCACTCTGCCCCATGCCGAAGAGGATGAGGACGATTCCGGCGGCTGGGATCCCTGGGGCGTGCGCAGCGCCCATGCCCACGGCGCGGCCTACAACTGGTGGCGCATGCCCGTGGCCGGCGGCGAGCCGGAGCAGCTGACCGACATGGAAACTTCCGTGCTGCACGGCGCGCTCTCGCCGGATGGTGAATGGCTGCTCTCGACCAGCGACCAGGGGCTATTCCTGGTGAACCTCGCCAGCGGGGAAGTGACCTTCCTGCTCAAAGGGATGGTGATGTTCAGCGGAATGGTGGGCTGGCGGCCGTAGCATTGCCAGAGAGTAGGGACACGTGAGTTGCTACGCAACTTTCGCCGTACCCCCGCTATCGTAATCTCACGAATCCGCCGCGCAACGGAAGCCCACAGCGGTGGAAGCAAACTCCGGGTCGCGGGTGAAGCGGCTGGCGCTGCGCAGCTCGTAGGAGGCGTGAGCGAACCAATCCCCGCCGCGGGTGAGGCGCAGGTTGCCCGTGACGGCGGGGTCTGACGGATAAGGGGCATACCAGCCGTCCACCCATTCGGCGATGCTGCCGCTCAGGTCCTCCGCCCCCACCCACGACGCGCCGGCCGGGTAACTGCCCGCAGGTTGCAAGACCAGCGAAAACCACAGCACGTTCTCGCGCACGAACTCATCGCCCCAGGGATAGATCAGGCTATCCGGCCCGCGGGCGGCGTATTCCCACTCGGCCTCGCTGGGCAGGCGCGCCCCGCGCGCGGCGCAGAAGGCAACGGCCTCCGCCCAGGTCACCGTCTCGCGCGGCCAGTTCCCGGCGCGCCAGTTCTTGCCCTCGTATACCCCGCCGTAGGCGGCGTTGGTCACTTCGTTCACGTCGATCCAGAAGGGCCGGTCGAAACATACTTCGTAGGCGGGCGTCTCGTCCTCGAAGGATGCTTTGCAGCCGTAAACGCTGTAGTACCTGTCGCAGGATTCTTGCGCAACGACCAGCTGCTCCGGCGTGCTGCCCATGCTGAAACATCCGGCCGGGACGAGCGCCATCTCGATAGCATCGAACCCGGCGATGAACGGCTGCCAGCCGGCGTTGTGGATCACACCCTGCCGGGCGAGGGCCACAGCGTTTTCGCGTTCGCTTTCGGTCTGGGCGCCGGAAATCCACGCCGCGGCCAGGGCAATTGCCAGCACGCTCAGCGCCGCCAGCCAGAGGCGCGGCGACCGGATGCCGCGCCACAGCGCGCCCCAGTCGACCGCCCAGGTGAGCCAGGCCAGCGCGTACCCGAACGTAGGGCCGCTGGGGAAGTGCGCCAGGGCAAACGTGGCAGCGATTGAAACGAGAAACGAGAGCAGGAACAAGCGCGCCGCCCAGCGCGGCATCTGGCCGTTCTCCAGCAGGGCGCGCCCGAAGATGAAACACCCGGCCCACAGTACCAGGCAGCCGATCCACTCGAAGATAAACAACGTGTTGAGCCAGGTGTCGTAACTGAAGTAATCAGCCACCACGCCCAACGCGGCCAGTCCGCCGCCCCACAGCAGCAGGCTGCGCGCCCGGCGCTCGCGGCCGGTCTGGGGCGGGTGCAATTTGAACCAGTTGCGCGCGGCGATGAACAACAACGGGTGCACCAGCGCGAACACCTGGCCATAGGTGCGGTAGACGGCTTCGTTGGAACGGTGAAAACTCAGCAACGGGTCGAGCGCGATGCCGAGGCGAATCATGTGCGCCGCGCCCCAATCGCCATAAGCAAGTGAATACGCCGCCGCGAACGGCACAGAAAGCAGCAGAGCCAGCGCGCCGCCCAGGATGGCGGGGATGCGGATGTTTCTCACGACGCTATCTATGGTGTACGCCGCGACAGCACCCGCCCCAGTGCGGCGCTGCCGAAGAACGCCGCGGCGACCATGCCCACCAGCGTCACCGTAATCATGGTGGCGCGCTGCTCCGCCCCCGGCGCGCCAACGCGGTAGCCGAGGCCGAAATCCATGAGCAGGACGACCAGCAGAAACGCGGCCCCGGCTCCCAGGCCGCCCCACAGCCCGAGCCGGAGGGCCAGCCGCGCATCGCGCGCCGCCGCGCCCAGCGCCAGCCCGGTGACCAGCGCCGAGACCGCCGTGACGCCCACGAACAGCAGGGTGTACAACTGGTGAATCTCAAGGTTGCTGCGCATCAGCAGAATCTGGATGGTCGCTTCGACGTGATTGAGATACACCACGCACACGCCGATGGTGATGCCATAGGCCAGTGCCGCCGCCCAGCCATAGCGGCGCGGCGACTCCAGATTGTGCAAACGCGCCAGGGCGCTGCCCCAGCGCGCCGCCGGTAGACCAAAGGCCAGCCCAAACAGCAGCACCTGCGCGGCGAGTTCTGCGTTCTGCCCCAACGGGCCGAGCAGCTGCGCCGCGCCCGCGAACAGAGACATCAATACGATGCTCCCCAACAGCCAGAAACCGGTCAGGCCAGATCGAACTGTAGTCGATTTCATCCTCGCTCCTCCACAGACAGGGTTTTCCCATAGTACGGGTTTTGCCAAGGCAAGTCAACCGGCAATGCAAACGGCCCGCCGGGAGGAAGCGGGCCGAATGCACAAGGAGAGAGGGAAAAGGACGGGTGGGGGCGGCTGCCGACGCCCCCACTGGAGGAGAAAGCGGTGAATGGAGATTGCGAAGCAATCTCAGCCTACGGCAGGTTCAGGCAGGTTCACTTTAGGCAGGTCGGCCAGGGCGGCTTTCACCCGGGCGGCCGGGTATTCGTAATTCTCCAGGTTGCCGGCCAGGAAGTTCTCGTAGGCGCCCAGGTCGAAATGGCCGTGGCCGGAGAGGTTGAACAGGATGACGCGCTTTTCGCCTTTCTCTTTAGCGTCCAGAGCCTCGTCGATCGCGGCGCGGATGGCGTGCGCCGATTCCGGAGCGGGCAGGATGCCCTCGGCGCGGGCGAACTGGGCCGCGGCCTCGAAGGTCGGCACCTGCGGCACGGCGCGCGCCTCGATGTAGCCGGCGTCGTACAGGGCGCACAGGCTGGGGGCCATGCCGTGGTAGCGCAGGCCGCCGGCGTGGATGGGCGCGGGCACGAACGAATGGCCGAGCGTGTGCATGCGCACGATGGGCGCGGTGCGGGCGGTGTCGCCATAGTCGAAGGCGTACACGCCTTTGGTGAGCGAGGGCGCGGCGGTGGGTTCCACCGCCAGCAGGCGCGTGCGCTGGCCGTCGCGCAGGTTCTGGCGCAGGAAGGGGTAGGCGATGCCGGAGAAATTCGAGCCGCCGCCCACGCAGCCGATGACCACGTCCGGGTATTCGCCGGCCAGGTCCATCTGCTTGAGGGCTTCCTCGCCGATGACGGACTGGTGCATCAGCACATGCCCGAGCACCGAGCCGAGGCTGTACTTCTTGGCCCCGTTGGACGAGGCCGCCGCTTCCACCGCCTCGGAGATGGCGATGCCCAGCGAGCCGGGGTTGTCGGCGTCCTGCTCCAGCACCGAGCGGCCGTAGTTCGTGCGGTTGGTGGGGCTGGCGAACACCTCGGCCCCGAAGGTTTCCATCAGCACGCGCCGGTAGGGCTTCTGCTGGTAGGAGACCTTGACCATGTAGACTTCCAGCGCCAGATCGAAGAAGTTGCAGGCCAGCGCCAGCGCCGAACCCCACTGGCCGGCGCCGGTCTCGGTGGTGAGCGCCTTGGTCCCGGCGGCCTTGTTGTAGAACGCCTGCGGGATGGCGGTGTTCGGCTTGTGGCTGCCTGCCGGGGATACACCCTCATACTTGTAGTAGATGTGCGCGGGGGTGTCCAGCGCTTTCTCCAGCCGCCGGGCGCGCAGCAGCGGGGTGGGGCGGTAGAGTTTGTAGATTTCGCGCACTTCTTCGGGGATGTCGATGTAGCGCTCGGCGCTGACCTCCTGCATGATGAGTTCCATCGGGAACAGCACGGCGAGGAAGTCCGGCGTGACCGGCTCCTGCGTGCCCGGATGCAGCACCGGCTGGGGCGGCACGGGCAGGTCGGCGTTGATGTTGTACCACTGCTTCGGGAGATCGCTCTCGCTCAGCAGGAATTTGGTGGCGTCCTGGTTGCTCATTTCTTCTTCTCCACAAATGCGGTAATTCGTAACTGGTTATTGGTTGCTCGATTCCGATATTCGTTATTCGATATTCGGGATTTCGTCAGGAGGCCGGGGATTCGGATACCGGCTCTCGAGGTTCTGCTCACGAATATCGTGCTTCTCTTCAAGGTGGTCTGAACACGCGCATCGCGAGCCTCCTCACACCAGGGCCAGGGGCTTTTCTTCGAGCGCGGCCAGGATGCGCTCTGCCGCGGGCTGGTCGGCGAACAGGCCCAAGCGTTCCTGCACGGCCATCAGGTTGCCCTCGCCGAGCGCGGGATCTGCCGGGTTTTCCTGGGTGGGTTTCTCATTCGGATTCATGACCTTTGCCTTTCTATTCTCGGTTCACGACTCACGGGCTTAAACAAAAAGCGTCCGTCCTCTAAGGGGACGAACGCTCGTGAGAACGGCCGTGGTGCCACCCCGGTTAGGCTGACCGCTCAAACAAAAACCCCGCCGCTGTTGCGACGGGGGAAAGAGCCAGCCTCACTCGTGTGGGGTTCGGGAATTGCCTGCGGCAATTCTTAAACCCTTTGCCTTGATAACGGTGGCAACTCCGGCGCGGGCTACTGGGATTTCTCCGTTGGCCCTGCGACTCCGAGGTCCATTCTGCGCCGGCGTGTCGGGCGAGGCTCTCACCATTCGCTCGCTCTCTGGGCCGCCGTTTCGGCGCGTACTCGTCCTCTTCACAGTCTTTGAAGGGGATATGCGGTTGTTAATTAGAGTGTTTATAGCATCTTTGAGGGCGGGCTGTCAAGGGGCAGATTCGCGCGGAGCGCTCTTTTTTCCGAAATGCCTGAAGTCCCTATTCCGCTGGCGGGAGCGGCGTGCCGCCTCCCGGCAGGTCCTTCGGCTTGGCCAGCGCGCCGAAAACCGCCGCGCCGATCAGGGCGCCCAACACCAGCGCGATCTCGATTAAAGGCGCGAACGTCAGCGTGTCCGCCGATGCCGCGCCGGTGCTGGCCAGTACGCCCAACATCAGGCCGATGAGAAGCGCCAGCGGCAGGGGCGCGAGGAGTATCAAGCCCGCGACCCGGGCGCGCCAGCCTTCGAGCGAAACGTTCTTGGTCAGTTTGAGTTTTCCGGCAATTAGAGCGTAGGCTCCCCCCAGAAACATGACGATCTCTGCAATAAGAATGCACATTCTGCACCTCCATTAGGATTTGGGTTGAGCAGTTATACTCCGAATCCTGTCGGTGCGCCCGCAATTGTACTGGCTATTCCTCCTCATCCCCCACTCGTATCCGCACATACGATTCATAGCGCGCGGGGTGGATACTCCCCGCCTGCACCGCCGCCCGCACCGCGCAGCCGTCCTCTTCGATGTGCGTGCAGTTGCTCCACTGGCATTCGGCCACCCGCAGGGCGATCTCCGGGAAGTAGCCGTCCAACTCCTCCGGTTCAATATCCCATAAAGCCAGCGCTTTGAGGCCGGGCGTGTCGGCCACGTAGCCGCCGCCTGCCAGCGGGAACAGCTCGCGCACCGTGGTGGTGTGGCGGCCCTTGCCGGTGGCCGCGCTCACCGCGTTCACCGCCAGCCCCAGCCCGGGCTGGACGGCGTTCAGCAGGCTGGACTTGCCCACGCCAGACGGCCCGGCCAGCACGCTCACCTTGTCCGTCAGGGCGGCGCGCAGCTCGTCCACGCCCCGGCCGGTCTTGGCCGAGGTGAACAGCACCCGGTAGCCCAGCGCCGGGTAATGGCCGAACAGGGCCTGGACTTCCGGCTCATTCACCAGGTCGGTTTTGTTGGCGACCACCAGCGGCGGCAGGCCTTGCTGCTCGGCGATGATCAGGAAACGGTCCAGCATGCGGGTCTTGGGGGCCGGGTCGGCGCAGGCGAAGACGAACACGGCCTGGTCGGGGTTGGCGACGATGATCTGCTCGTACTCGCCGCGGGCGGTCGGGGCCATGCGAGCGAACTTGCTGCGCCGTTCTTCGACCCTTTCGATCATGGGCGCATCGCCGGGGTTCAGCGCCACATCCACCCAGTCGCCCACGGCAATGAGGTCGCCGGTCCTGGCGCCCTGCTTCAGGCGGCCGCGCAGGTGGGCGGTCAATTCGCCTTCAGGCGTGGCGACGGTGAAGAAACCGGATCGCGAGCGGATGACACGGCCGCGCAGGGTGGGCATACGGGCGTTAGCGGCTCATGGCGAGGGGGTTACTTCGATCGGCCCGTCTTCATCCGTGGGTGTCCCCTCTTCGCCCTCGGGCGTCGGGTTGAAGAATTCCGGGTCGAACACGCCGATCTGCGTTTCCCAGGGGTAGCGGCTCTGCGGGCTGCCGAAGAAATACGATTCCACCACGCGCTTGAAGATGGGCGCGGCGAAGTCCGAGCCTTCGCCGATGTTCTCCACCAGCACGGCGATGGCGATGTCCGGCAGGTCGGCGCGGTTCTGGTTGGTGTAGCCGATGAACCAGGCATGCGGCAGGATGCCCGCTCCAACTTGGGCGGTGCCGGTCTTGCCATACACCGCGATCGAAAAGCCGGAGAAGCGCCGGTAGGCGGTGCCGCGCGGGTCGTTGACCACCGAGCGCAGGGCTTCCTGGATGGCTTGCAACGTCTCGGCGCTGATGGGCAGTGTGCCGGTGGCGGTCGGCTCGAAGGTCAGGCTGGCCTGGCCGTCGGTGCTCAGCACCTGTTCGATGAGCGCCGGCTGGTAGAGCGTGCCGCCGTTGCCCAGCGCGGCAATGTACACCGCCATCTGCAGGGGCGTCACCAGGGTATCGCTCTGGCCGATGGCCTGCTGGGTGGCGTTGAATGGCGGCTCGGAGCCGGTGGTGGAGGTGTCCGGCGTGGTGATCTGCCCGGCTTCCTCCGGCAGCACGCCCAGGCCGGTGAGGCGGCCCAGGCCAAAGCCGCGCGCCAGCTCGGCCACCAGGTCCGGGTAACCGCTGCTGTACAGCGACAGGCCGATCTCGTAGAACCAGGGGTTGCACGAACGCGTCAGCGCCTGCAGGAGGGTCAGTTCGCCGCTGGGCGGCAGTTCCTTTTCAAGCGTCCAGTCGTTGAGCGGCGAGTCTTCGCCCAGGCCGGTCCAGGTGTGGCCGCAAAAATAATTGCTCTGGCGGTTGTACAGGCCGCTTTCCAGCGCCGCCGCCAGCGGGATCATCTTGAAGATCGAGCCGGGCGGGTACTGGCCCTGGGTGGCGCGGTTGAAGAAGCGGGCGCGGTCGTCCGGGAAATAGGTGTTCCACTGCGAGATAGGGTTGGTGAAATCGGCGCTGTTGGGGTCAAACGTGGGCGAAGAGGCGATGGCCAGGATGCGGCCGGTATCGCGTTCCAGCACCACGATGGCCCCGTTGAAATCCCGGATGGCCGCCTGGGTCTGGCGCTGCAGGTCGCGGTCGAGAGTGAGGTAGACAGATTGCGAGGGTTGGGCGTCGCGGCGCGCCAGGATGGTGACGCGCTGGCCTTCCGGGCTGACGACGTACAGTTCGCCGCCGCGCTGCCCGGAGAGGTAGGTCTCCGCCCAGCGTTCCACGCCCTGCTTGCCCACCACCGCGTCGATGGGCACGCCCTGGCGGGCGAGTTCCTCGGCCTCTTCGGCGCTCACCCGGCCCACGTAGCCGATGGCGTGCGCCCCGGCGTTGCCGATGCTGTACAGACGCGTGAAATAGCGGTCGAAGCGGATGTAATTGAAATACGGCTCCAGGAAGCTCTCGCGCCGGGCGAAATCATCGGCGGAGACCACGCCAATCGGCACCAGGAAGGGCGCGTCCTCGGCGAAGATGGTTTCAGAGAGCGTCAGGGCGTTCTGACCGGTGAGCGTCGCCAGTTGCGAGGCCAGGCCGCCTCCGGCGTCTTCCTCCACGTTGCTGGGGATGACCTGCACGGCCACCGCTTCAGCATCCCCCGCCAGCACGTCCCCGTCCCGGTCGTAGATGATGCCGCGCGTCGGCTCGAAGCGCTGCATGCTCAGGGTATTCCCGCCCGCCAGTTCCGGGAGGATCAGGGCGTCGTCCCACACCACCTGCCAGACGCCGCCTTCCAGGCTCAGGTACATCACCGTGTCGCGGGTGATCTCGCCCACCAGCGCCGAAACCAGCGTGACCCGGTAGGCCACCTGGGCGTTGGCCGGGTTCACCAGCGAACTCAGCAACTCGTACTTCACTTCGGTCAGGGTGGCTTCCAGGGCCACGGCGGTGTAGCGGGCGTCGAACTGCTCGTAGGGCAGGGCGTCCCGGCTCAATTGGGTGAGCAGGCCATACATCGTTTCGTAGTCGAAGGCTGCCCAGGCCGCCAGATAGGCTTCGGCGGCGCTTTCGGCGCTGGGCACGGAGGTGGTGACCACCTGCACCTGGCCGGTGGCCTGAGGTGTGGCCGGGCCGGCTGCCTCGCTCGGCCCGAACAGGCTGCAACCGGCCGTTAGCAGCAACAGGCCGATGGCGATGGGTCTGACAGCACGCAGGTTCATGGCGCTCCTTCCAGGATCTGCACGTACACCGGGCACTCGTACTCCAGCTCGTGCTGGCAGGCGGCCGGAACGTCGGCCAGCGGGGCGAACCCCAACCGCTTCAGCCGCCGGGTGAGGTGGCACAAGGGCAGGCCCACCACGTTGGCGTAACAGCCATAAATGTCCGGGGCAGGGTCGAAGCCCGGGTGCTGAATGGCGTAAGCCCCGGCCTTGTCGAACGGGTCGCCGCTGGCGATGTAGACCGCCATCTCGGCGTCGCTGTAGGCCCGCATCGGCACGGTCGTGGCGGCCAGGTCGGCCTCCAGCCGCCCGTCGCTCAGGCGCAGGATGGCGATGGCCGTCAGCACCTGGTGGTCGCGCCCGCGCAGGCGGCGCAGCATGGCTTCGGCTTCGGCCGCGTCGGCGGGTTTGCCGAGGATCTCGCCGCCTTCCACCACGGTGGTGTCGGCGGCGATGACCGCATCCGCCTCGGGCCGCAGCCCGGCCGCGGCGCGGGCCTTCTCTTCGGCCAGCCGCAACACGTAGCCACCGGGCGCTTCGCCGGGGCGGGGCGTCTCGTCCACATCCGCCGGGACGACCTCGAACGGCCAGCCGCCCAGCGCCAGCAACTGGCGGCGGCGCGGCGAGGCGGAAGCGAGGACGAATTGGGGCGAAGCGGTCATTTCCACGGATGGCCGCCGCTGGCGCGGCCTAACTGGTCGATTCTAACATACCGGCCTGCCACGCCCGGATTCTATGCGGGCGGCGGCATAAACGTATCCCCCAAAGGAAGGAAAGTGTTCGTTCTGCCGTCCGCGTTTCCATTGTACAATCCACCGAACCCCGGAGGTGACCCCATGCAATTATTGAAAGAGCGCATTCGCAAGGACGGCAGGAACCTGGGCGGCGGCATCCTCAAGGTGGATGGATTCATCAACCACCAGGTGGACCCGGCGTTGATGGATGCCTGCGGCGCGGAGTTCGCCAAACTCCTTGCCGAGACGAAGCCCACCAAGATCCTCACCGCCGAGATCAGCGGCATCGCCCCGGCGGTGTTCGCCGCCCGCCACATGGGCCTGCCGGTGGTCTATGCCCGCAAGTCCAAGCCCATCACGATGCCGGACCAGGTATTCCTGACTCTGGCGCCATCGCACACCAAGGGCCGCGAGGTGGAACTGATCGTCTCGCCCGAATTCCTGGCGGGCGGCGAGCGCGTGCTGATCATCGATGATTTCCTCGCCAGCGGTGCGACGATTCAGGGCCTGGTGCGCCTGGCGCAGACCGCCGGAGCGGTGGTGGTGGGCATCGGCGCGCTGGTGGAGAAGTCCTTCGAGGGTGGGCGCGAACTGCTCTCGGCGCTCAACGTGCCGATTCACGCCCTGGTCAGTATCGCCAGTATGGAGGGCGACAAAATTGAATTTGAGTGAGCGTCAACGAGACGCCGAGGGTATCGTTTTTTCCTCGTTGCCGGTTCACTCGTTGACCCGTTGACCTTTTCCGCACATGGACACCCTCATCATCCTCGACTTCGGTTCGCAGTTCTCGCAGTTGATCGCCCGGCGGCTGCGCGAGGCGAATGTATATTGCGAGTTGTTCCCCTGCGACGCCGCGCCGGACGAGGTGCTGGCCCACGCCCCCAAAGGCTACATCCTTTCCGGCGGGCCGAACAGCGTCTATGACCCCGGCGCTCCCCAGGTTCCGTCCTACGTGCTGGAAAGCGGGCGGCCTATCCTGGGCATCTGCTACGGCATGCAAGCCCTCACCCACGCCCTGGGCGGCGTGGTCGCTGCGCATATCCAGCGCGAATACGGCCCGGCAGAGATCGAGACCGCCGCCGAGAATCCCCTCCTGCCGCCCGGCCGCCAGCCGGTGTGGATGAGCCACGGCGACCGCATCGAGACGCCGCCGCCGGGCTTTGCGCCGCTGGCGGCCAGCGGCAATTCTTCCATCGCCGCTATGGGGGATGTGGCGAACAAACGCTATGGGGTGCAGTTCCACCCCGAGGTGCGGCACACCCCCGGCGGGCTTGAAATCCTGCGCCGCTTCGCGGTGGATATCTGCGGCGCGGCCGCCGACTGGACACCGGAATCGGTCATCGAACAAGCCGTTGAGCGCATCCGCGCCCAGGTCGGCGGCGAGATGGCGCTTTCGGCCGTGAGCGGCGGCGTGGATAGCAGCGTGGCGACCGCCCTGGTACACCGCGCTGTGGGCGACCAGTTGGCCGCCGTGTTCGTGGACCACGGCCTGCTGCGGCAGGGCGAGGCCGGGCAGGTTGTGGCCGCCTTCCAGGAACACCTGGGCGTGGAACTGGTGGTGGACGACGCCGCGGCAGATTTCTTCGCCCACCTGAAAGGCGTGACCGACCCGGAAGAGAAGCGCCGCATCGTGGGCGAACGTTTCATCCGCCATTTCGAACAGCAGGCCGAGCAATTGGGCCGGCCGCGCTTTCTGGTGCAGGGGACGATCTACCCGGACGTGGTGGAATCGCGCGCCCCGGAACGCCAGCACGCCCAGCGCATCAAGACCCACCACAACGTCGGCGGCCTGCCCGAAGACATGCAATTCGAGCTGGTCGAACCCCTGCGCTACCTGTTCAAGGACGAGGTGCGGCGGGTGGGCGAGGCGCTCGGCCTGCCGCCCGAACTGGTGTGGCGGCAGCCGTTCCCCGGCCCCGGCCTGGCGGTGCGCTGCCTGGGCGAAGTGACGCCCGAACGCGTGGCGCGTCTGCAGGCCGCCGACGCCATCCTGACCCGCGAACTGGCCGCCGCCGGCCTGCTGCGGCTGGACGACGAAGGCGGCGGCACGAGCCAGGCGTTCGTCGTGCTGCTGCCGGTGAAGAGCGTGGGGGTGATGGGCGACGGCCGCACCTACCAGGAGGTGGCCGCCATCCGGGCCGTGACCACCGACGATTTTATGACCGCCGACTGGGCGCGCCTGCCGCATGACCTGCTGGGCCGCGTCGCCAACACCATAGTTAATGAAGTGCCGGGCATCAACCGGGTGGTGTACGATATCACCAGCAAACCGCCTGCAACGATTGAGTGGGAATAATCGTATAGAGGTTCGGTTTGTACATTAAGAGATAGGAGACTTCATGGACTACGGCAAAATCCTGAACCGCGCTGGCGAGATCATCTGGAAGCACAAGGTGCTGTGGATCTTCGGCATCCTGGCCGGCTGCGGCGCGCAGGGTAACACCAGCAGTTACCAGATGGGCGGCCGCACGTCGGGCGGCGGCGGCTATGACGGCGGCGACATGCCGTTCCAGAACATTCCCAACCCCTTCGGCAACCTGCCGGATACGCAGGTGTTGCTCATGATGACCATCCTCATCCTGGTCATCCTGGTTATCGTCATCCTGTTCTTCGTGCTGGGCGTGTATGGCCGCCTGGGCCTGATTCAAGGCACGCTGCGGGCCGAGGCCAGTGAAGAGATCACCTTCGCCGGAGTGCATGAGGCCGCCATGCCCTTCCTGGGCCGGGCGATACTGCTCAATCTCATCGTCGGGCTGGCAGTCCTCGGCGTTGGCCTGGTGTTTGCCTTCATCGCCGTGCTGGGCGCGGTCGCCACCTTCGGCCTCGCTCTGCTATGCATCATCCCGCTTGTCTGCCTGCTGGTGCCGGTTCTGTGGTTCGTCAGCATCATCATCGAACAGGCCAACGTGGCCCTGGTGACCGAAGACCTGAGCGTGGGGGACGCCTTGCAGCGCGGCTGGGCGGTGGTGCGCGCCAACCTGGGCGAGAGCATCGTGATGGGATTGATTCTGATGGTCGGCGGCGGGGTGGCCAACCTGATCGTCAGCCTGCCGCTGGTGTTCGCCGTGCTGCCGCTTATGGCCGGCATGTTCGCTTTCGCGGATAGTTCCAGCCAGGCGTTCGGCTGGGGCGGCATCGGGATATTCCTGCTGTGCATTGTGGCTTACCTGCCGGTGCTTATCCTTGCCAGCGGCATCATCCAGGCCTATATCAAATCCGCCTGGACCCTGACCTTCCAGCAGCTGCGCGCTGTCATCAACCCTTCCAGCGGCGAACCGCTGCCGGAAGCGACCTAGAGCCTCCGTTCCCTCACTTCCATCGCAGGCGCACAGCATGCTGTGCCCCTGTTGATTTCTACCTTCCCTGAGCGTCCGCTGAGAATTGGTGGGGCGCGGCGGCGGGAGGCCCGGATTTGCAGTACAATCCCCCTCCGTGCAGCCCAACCCCACCCCCCGCGACAATAAACGACAGACCCTGCTGGCCTACCTGGCGCTGGCGCTCGGCATGCTGGCGTTGGGCGTCAGCCCGCTGCTGGTGCGCTCGGCGGGCGCGCCCGGGCCGGTGACGGCCTTCTACCGCTTGAGCATTGCCGTGGTGCTGCTGGCGCCGTTCTTTGGCCGCAGCGCGGCCTTCCGCGGCGGCCTGCCGAAGGCCGGCATGCGCCTGGCGCTTCTGGCCGGGCTGTTCTTCGCCCTGGACATGACCGCCTGGACCACCGGCGTGGTGCTGAGCGGGGCCACCAACCCCACCCTGCTGGCGAACACCGCCCCGCTGTGGGTGGGCCTGGGCACGGTGCTCATCTTCCGCCAGCGGCTGGGCCTGGGTTTCTGGGGTGGGCTGGCGCTGGCCCTGGCGGGCGCGGCCGTCATCCTCGGCCTGGATGTGCGCCAGGCGTCACAGGCCGGGCTGGGCTCACTGTTTGGTCTGCTGGCAGGCGTGTTCTATGGCAGCTACTTCCTGGTGGCGCAGCGCGGCCGCCAGCATCTTGGCGCCCTCTCTTTCTGGTGGCTTTCGGCGGCAGCGTCTTCCGTCGCGTTGTTCGCCATCACCGCCCTGCTGCGCCAGCCGCTCACCGGCTACCCGCCCCGAACGTGGTGGTTGTTCCTGGCGATGGGCCTCATCCCCCAGGTGGTCGGGTATCTTTCGATCACCTATGCTCAGGGGCACCTGCCCGCCGCGCTGGTCTCGCCCACGCTTCTGGGCCAGCCGGTCGTCACCGCCCTCCTCGCCTGGCCGATTCTGGGCGAGGCGGTGACCGGGCCGGAGGCGCTGGGCGGCCTGATGGTGCTGGCGGGCGTGTTCGTCGTGCATCGCAGCAACAGCAACGGCAAGCCGGTCACCGCCAACTCATAGTCACGTATCACGCATCACGTCTCACAAATCGGCTTCTTCCGGGTTCTACCTTCGGAGACACCATGACCACTCAAGCAAAGACCCAACAGGCGGCCACCACCTTCAACCCGGCGGCGCTGTTCCACCTGATCGTCATTTACCTGGTGTGGGGCAGCACCTACCTCGCCATCCGTATCGCCGTGCGGCCCGGGGCGGGCTTCCCGCCTTTCAGTATGGCGCTGCTACGCGTGCTGGCGGCGGGCGGCATCCTGCTGGCTTGGGGCTGGTTGAGCAAACAGCGCCTGCGCCCCACCCGCCGCGAGGCCGGCGTATTGCTGGCTTCGGGCCTGCTGCTGTGGACCGGCGGCAATGGCCTGGTGACCTGGGCCGAACAGCACGCTGCCTCCGGGCTGACCGCCCTGCTCATCGGCGCGCTGCCGATCTATACGGCCATCATCGAGGCGTTCATCGACCGCAAGCGCCCATCCGGTTTTTTGTTCTTCTCGCTGCTGGTGGGTTTCGGCGGCATCACCCTGCTCACCCTGCCATCGTTCACCAGCGGCGTGCGCGCAGATGTCACCTCTACGCTGGCGTTGCTGGCGGCGGCGGTCAGTTGGGGCTTCGGCAGCATCCTGCAGGCGCGCAATCCGGTTGAGCTGGGCGCGCGGGTGTCTTCCGGCTACCAGATGCTGGCCGGCGGGCTGGGGTTCACCGCCCTCACCCTGCTCACCGGCGAGCCGCTCCCGACGCCCACGCCGGAAGCCTGGCTGGCGTGGGCGTACCTGGTGCTCATCGGCGCGGTGCTGGCCTATACCTCGTTCGTCACCGCCCTGCGCCTGCTGCCGACCAACATCGTGATGACCTACGCCTACGTCAACCCGGTCATCGCCGTCATTCTCGGCTGGGTGGTGCTGGGCGAGACCATCACCGGCTGGACGGTGGCCGGCAGTTTGCTGGTGCTGGCGGGCGTGGCGGGGGTGTTCCGCGAGCGCTACGGGAAGAAGAAACCCGCGCCGGCGGAGGGGTGAAATCGGCAATAGGGTAGGGGCGTAGCATGCGTCGCCCCTACTGAAAAGGGCAGCAGCGGCTATTTCCGTACCAGCCGATACACCGCCCCCCCCGCCAGGTCGGCCAGATAGACCTCCCCGGCCTCATCCTCTCCGAAGGTCGAGATTTGCATACCTAATTGAAACAATTCCGAGGTCTGCCAGCCGGATGGCGTGTTGAGCAGGCCCCACAGGATGCCGGAACAGTGATCGGCGTACAGGTACACCCCGAAGAACTCCGGAAGGGCCGCGCCGCGGTAGACTACGCCGCCGGTGATCGAACAGCCGAACGAGTGAGTGTATTCGGCTACCGGGTCTTGTAGCGCCAGCCCGGCGGGCGGCTCACCCTGGAAGGCGTGCGCTCCCTCACGGTAATCCCAGCCGAAATTCAGGCCGCCGGGCGAACCGGCCGGCACGAAATTGATCTCTTCGTACTGCCATTGGCCCACGTCGGCGATGTACAGGTCGCCGGTCAACCGGTCGAAGGAGTAGCGCCAGGGGTTGCGCAGGCCCAGCGCCCAGATCTCCGCCCGCCCACCGCCAGCGGCAAAGGGGTTGTCCGGCGGGATGGCGTAGGGCATCTCGGAATCCACGTCGATGCGCAGCATCTTGGCCAGCAGCACATCCGGGTTCTGGCCGTTCTCGTCCGGGTCGTCCGCCCAACCGCCGTCGCCCATGCCGATGTACAGGTAGCCGTCCGGGCCGAAGAGCACATGGCCGCCGTTGTGGTTGGGGTAGGGCTGGTCGACGGTCAGGATGAGCGCCGCGCTGGCCGGGTTGGCGCGGTCCGGGTCATCGGCCGAGGCCTGATAGCGGGCCACGACCGTATCGCCGCCTTTGTCCGTGTAGTTGACGAAGAAGTAGCCGTTGACGGCATACTCGGGATGGAAGGCCAGGCCGAGCAGGCCCTGCTCGTAGCCAGAGCCGTCGGTGAGGGCCGTCAGGTCCAGGAAGGGTTCGGCCAGCAGGCGGCCATCCCGGATGATTCGCACCAGCCCGCCCTTTTCGGCCACGAACAGGCGGCCGGAGCCATCCCCGGCGTGGGCCAGAGCGGTCGGCCGGTCCAGCCCCCCGGCGACCAGTTCCCAGGTGAAACCGGCCGGGTCCGGCAGGTCGGCAGCATTATTGTTGGTGGGTGCGGGTTCAGCGGTGGGGGGGATGTCGCTGGGCGCGGCGCCGGTCGCTTCGGAGGCCGGCGCGGCCAGCGTGGGGGCGGCGGTTGGCGTGGCGGAGGGGCTGAACGTTGCGCAGGCGGCCAGCAGGAGCGCGGCCGCGGCCAGCAGCCGGTAGCCCGTCGGGTTGGGGTTCATCACCGTTCGTTCAGGCCGGTGGGGTGGAGTCGTCGTCCAGTTCTTTCCATTCGACCGTCACAACGGTCTCGATCGCCCGGCGGTGTTCGGCCACGATGCTCTGCGGGGCGAGTTCCACGAACAGGGTGGTCATGAACCAGACCACGCCGATGTCATCGATGGGCAGGGGCAGGTCGAAGGGGGACAGGAAGTAAACGACCGATGAGAAGGGTAGTAGTTTGAGCAGCAGGTGGACGCGCGGGTCGCGCAGCAGTCGCCAGACGAGTTTAAGGTGGTTGGCGATGCTCTGCGCCCAGCCGGGCGAAGGCAGGTTGCGGAAGCGGTTGAGCACGGTTCAGTCCTGTTTGAAGTCGGCGTCCACGATCTCGCCGTCGCCGCTGGCGGCCGCCTCGCCGCGCAGGGCGGCGCGGTGCTCTTCCACCACGTGCGGCGGGCACATCTCGACGAACACATACGCGCCCAGGCCGATGATGACCGCGTCGTCGATCGGGCCGGGGGCCAGGTCCGGGAAGACGAAATATACCAGCGTGCCGGCGGGAAGGAGTTTAAGCCAGAAAGGCACGCGCTTGTCGCCCATCAGCCGCAACACCAGCCGGAACTGGTCGGTGAGACCGCGGAAGAAGCCGGGGTCGGTCTCGCGGGTGAGGGCCTTGCGCGGTTTGTTGGCGTCGCTCATGGGGGTCTCCAGTTGGATGGTGGCTACCGTTAACAATACGGGCAACCGGCCAAACGGTTGCGCTCCGGGGATTATACTATGCGGCTTCGGGCGCTTTCCTTGACATGCCGGTAGGCGGAGTTTATAATTCCGCCCGCTGTGCGCGTGGCCGCACGCGCCCGCCGTTACCCTTTCCTCGGTAGCTCAATCGGCAGAGCAATCGGCTGTTAACCGATGGGTTTCTGGTTCGAGTCCAGACCGAGGAGCCAGAATTGACCCGGAAACCACGAAGGTCGCCGGGGGCTCGTTGTCAAACTAGGTTGTTAAGGTGCCGGGAGGGTCAGCCCCTCCGCAGACCCCGGGACGCCGTGCGACTTGCGGGAGCCGGCGTCGTCCCAGGGTCTGCGCAGAGGTCAACGGAGGAGTGAAAAGCTATGGAACCGATGGAGGCAACCACGAGACGCTCGCCCATCCCCTTGATTTTGGGGGCGGTGGTTGTGCTGGCCTTGGTGGCGGGTGGCTGGTATTTCTATTCGTACAACTACGGGGTGACGTGCGGGGTGAAGCGCGTGGAAGCGTCGTTGGGCGACCTGGAGCAGATCGCCGAGGAATGGGATGACGCCGTATCGCTGGCCGGCTCGACCAGCCGGATTGCGCTGTCCGGCCCGATCGGCGATTTGCAGGACATCCGCCGCGACCTGATGCGGCTGCGAGTGCCCGCGTGCCTGGTTGATGCTCAGATTCACCTCACCCGGACGATGGACAATACCATTGAGGCTTTCTTGGCGTTCGCGAGCCAGCGGCCCGATTCCGAGGTAAGCGAATATCTTTCGCGGGCGGGGTTCTCCCAGGAGTCCTTCAGGTTGGAGATTGAACGAGTCAGCAAATGCGTACCAGATTGCGACTGACTTAGCCATATCAGCCCTCCGGGCTGTTGTGCGCCTCCGGCGAACTCCCCCGCGCGCTGTGGTATCTTCTATAATGAAACTGGGTTTGTCCGCAGGCTCTAACAGGAGACAACGATGGACACAATGAAGCCATTACTGGTTGTGATGGTTTTGCTGACGCTGGCCGCCTGCGCCAGCCAGCCGCCGACTGAAGGCACGGTCGGCACGCCCATCGAGGTGGCGGGCGGCAGTTACACCGATATTTCGGTGGAAGAATTGCAGACTATGCTGGGAAACAAGGATTTCGTGTTCGTCAACGTGCATATCCCCTTCGAGGGTGATATCGCTGACACGGATCTCTCCATCCCCTACAACGAGATCGAGGCCAACCTGGGCCTGCTGCCCGCCGACAAGGACGCCAGAATCGTGCTGTATTGCCGCAGCGACCGGATGAGCACCATCGCCGCCGAAGTGCTGGTGGGGCTGGGCTACACCAACATCTACAACCTGGATGGCGGCATGGTGGCCTGGGAAGCGGCGGGACTGCCGCTGGAGGGGAAGTAAGGCTACGGCTCCAACATTGCCGTTAAATGGCCGTTAAATTGCCGATAAATCGGCAGGTTCTCTTCAGACCCCCGGCAGTTCCAGCAACAGCGCCTCGGCCGCCAGACGGGCGTTGACGTTGGTACGCTGCAACAGTCCGGCGGTGCGCTCGATGGCCGCGGCCGCCCGGCGCGCGCCAGCCAGCCCCACCCGCGTCGCCAGCCTCTCGATTTCGTCCACATGGTCCAGGTTCGCCAGCGCGGCCGCCGAACCCGAAGCCCGTAGCATCACATCCCGCCAGTACGAAAGCCAGGCGTCCAGCGCGGCCTGCAGGGCGGGTTTGTCCTGGCTCAGTTCGCGGGCGTAGGCAAAGCGCGCCACCCGCCCGCTCGCCAGCGCGGCGGCCAACCCTTCCAACCAGGCGCGGCGTTCGTCCAGCGCCTCCGGGCGGGCGTGCAGGGCCAGCGCGGCGCCCGGCCGCCCGCCGGACAGATGCGCCAGCAGGCGGGCGCGCTCGGGCGGGACGCCCCGCCGCTCCAGACCGGACGCGGCTTCCGCCAGCCCCAGCGGGCGCAGGCGCAGGGTCTCGCAACGCGACGATATCGTCGGCAGCAGCGCTTCGGCGCTCTCGGCCGTCAGCAGGAGGATGACCCGCGCCGGCGGCTCTTCCAGCGTCTTCAGCAGGGCGTTCTGGGCGTTCTCGTTGGCCTTTTCAAAATCCAGCAGCAGGGCGATCTTCCAGAGCGACATGTAAGGGGCGAGCGCCAGGCCGCGCCCCAGTTCACGCACCTGGTCGATGCGAATCTCGCGGGCGTCTTCGGCTGTGCTCATCACCAGCAGGTCGGGGTGCTGCATGCGCTCGATTCCCCGGCTGTCCCGGCTGCCCGGGTCGAACTCGCCCGGGGCGGGCGGGTTTTCGGCGTTGAGCGCCTGGGCGAAGCGCAGGGCCAGCGTGCGCCGCCCCACGCCGTCGGGGCCGGTGAAGAGGTAGGCGTGGCGCGGCCCGCCCCGCACGTGCGCCTTCAGCAGGTCCACCGCCCAGTCGTGGCCCAGTATGTCCCAATTCTCAACCATGCGTCTATTTTAGTCGCAAACCATACGGTGTGCCGAAGTCCGGGGGTCGGGTGGTCGGGGGTCAATGACCCAGTCCCGACGAGGAAGAAATCGAATACCGAATATCGAATACCAGTTACCAATACCCTCCTTAAATCGAGCAGCCCCGCTTGCGCGGGGCCGCTCTACCCAAAAGGAGTGAACAAAGGCGAACGTGCGTGTTGTTGGCGGCGATGCGGCTGTGATGCGGGCGGCGATGCGGCGGCAACGTGGCGGCGTTAGTTCACCTTGGTTCGCAAGTAGGAATGGATCGCCTGGGCGGCGCGGCGTCCGGCGGCCATGGCGGTCACCACCAGGTCGGGGCCGGTCACGGCGTCGCCGCCGGCGAACACGCCCGGCCGGGTGGTCTGGCCGGTTTGCTTATCGGCCACGATCAGGCCGTATTTGTGGGTTTCCAGTTCGGGCGTGGTCTGGCCGATGGTCTCATCCGGCCAGTAGCCCAGCGCCAGGATGGCGGTGTCGGCTTCGAGGATGAAGTTGCTGCCTTCCACCTCCACCGGGCGGCGGCGGCCGCTGGCGTCCGGCTCGCCCAGTTCCATGCGGATGCATTCGATGGCGGCCAGTTTGCCGTCCAGCCCGGCGATGAAGCGCAGCGGCTGGGTGAGGAACTGGTAGTGCGCGCCTTCTTCCTGCGCCAGTTTGCGGTCCTTCGTGCCGCCTGGCATTTCGTTCTCGGTGCGACGGTAAATGCAGGTCACGTCCTCCGCGCCCATGCGCAGGGCGGTGCGCAGGCAGTCGCTGGCGGTGTCGCCGCCGCCAATGACCACCACCCGGCGGCCGATGGCCGGCTTTTCCTTCAGTTCCGCCGGCAGGAAGGCCGGGCTGACGTTGGCGCGGATGAGGAATTCGGTGCCTTTCCACACGCCGGGCAGGTCTTCGCCTTCGGCGTTCATCGGCGAGTCGATCCAGGTGCCGACCGCCACATATGCGGCCTCGAACCCTTCGGTCATCAGGTCATCGATGGTCTTGTCGCGCCCGATAAAGGTGCTGCCAACGAACTTGACGCCCATCCGGTAGAGGTCGTCCATCCGGGAGAGCACCACGTCTTTTTCCAGTTTGAAGTTGGGGATGCCGTACAGCAGCAGGCCGCCGGGCTGCGGCTTGGCGTCGAAGACGGTGACGCTGTGGCCGCGCTGGGCCAGTTGTTCGGCGCACGCCAGGCCGGACGGCCCGGCGCCCACCACGGCTACGCGGCGGCCGCTGGGTTCGGGTAGCGAAATGAAGATCTCGCCCACATAGCGTTGATAATCGGTCACAAAGCGCTCCAGCATGCCGGTCTGCACCGGCTCTTCGTGCTTGCCCATCACGCACGAACCCTGGCACAGGGCTTCATGCGGGCATACCCGCGAACAGATCTCCGGCAGGCTGCTGGTCTGGCGGTAGAGGTCGGCGGCGTCCAAGAAACGCCCCTGCTCGATCAGCCACATCGCCGAGGGGATGTCATTCTCGGCCGGGCAGGCGCGCACGCACGGCGCCGGGTCGGGGCAATGGATGCAGCGGGCGGCCTCGAACACGGCCTGCTCAGGCGAAAAGGGCAGGAGCACCTCGTCAAAATCGCAGATGCGGTCCGCCGCCGGGCGCAGTTCAAGATCCAGTGAAGGGGTCTTGGCACGGCCCTGGCGGTCTATGGCGAGCAGGTCTCCGGGGATGGACTGCATTGCAAACGGCTCCTTTAGGTGAAACCTAGGCTAATTAAAAGGGAAGCCGCCCTGAATCCGCAGTTGCAGATGTCCTTATCGTCTGAGGACATGTGTCCCATCATAGAGAAATCAGAGTAATTTTGGGGAATTTATGGCAAACGGAGTCGGCCGCAATGGAAGAGGCCGGTCCAATGAGCCGGCCTCTTCGCGGGACAGAAGGAGGAGATTGCCACCCCAGTATAGCATATTGTGAAAAAAAGTGCAAACTATTAGAGGCTTACCCGTCTTCCGCGTCCGGCGTGGTCGACCACAGGTAGCCGATGTACAGCGCCGCCACCCCTAGCAGCAGGCTCCACGAATGCCAGTCGAAACCGCCCGCCAATGCCACCGCGCTGCCGCCGCTGGCAGGCAGCAGCCCGCCCAGGGCGATGAATAGGTTGCCCAGCATGCGGTTGCGCAGCACGCGCTTGCGCCAGAAGATGAACGCCGAATAGATCGCCCCGCCCACCAGCGCCAGCGTGCCGTAGCTGTTGAGGAGGATGGTCAGGACGACCATGAGGCTGCTACGTTCCAGCAGGTCGCGGTACTGCGCCGCGACGGGCAGGGCCGGGTCGAACGGCCCGCCAGCAACCACCGCGCCGCTCACCAGCGCCACGCACAGCAGGCTCACGACCAGCAGCGCTGTGCTCAAGGCTGGGGCGATGCCGCGTTTGCGCACGAGCAATGCCACCGTGCCCTGCCCCAGCCAGGGGGCGGTGAGCATGGCCCCGGTCAGATACCAGGCTTTCAACGCCGCTGGGTGGTAGCCCACGCTCAAAATCGTCTCGGCCAGCACGCCCACGCCGAACAGCAACGCACCCAGCGACCATAACAGCAGATGCGCGCCGCCCCGGCCGCGATAGCGCTCAAACACTGAACCAGCGAGCGCCAGCGCCACCACCGCCGCCAACGCAGAAATAGTGTTCATTTGCCGCCTCCATCGCGAAAGGATTCATAGGTCTCCAGCAGGCCGAGCAGGATTCGGTCGGTGTAGTCGCTGATCTTGCGGAACATCTCGCCCCATGCCGTCGATGAATGGATGGCGGCCGACTCGTACACGTGGAACGTGGCATTCTGCAGGACGTTGCGGAAGAACAGGAAGGCCGTCGCGGCCTCCAGCGCCGTCAGGCCCGAGCGGCGACCGATGTTGGCGTAGTCCACGCCGATGGCGCGGGCTTCCTGCTGGCCCTTTTCGTGGTCCAGGGCCTGGTAGCGCATGAGACCCTGCATCAGGTCGCGCCCGCTGCGGCGGTAGGCCGTGCGGGCGGTTTCATCCAGTTTCCGGTACCAGTCCTGGGCTTCCAGGTGGGCTTCGCTGATCTGCATCCGGGCGTAGCCCAGGGCGCTCTGGGCCATGATGGTCGCGCCCTCAGTCGTCTCCGCCCGCTGCGACTTCATCCACAATTCCACTTCCGCCCGGCGGAAGCGGCGGTGGCCGCCCTGGGTGCGGTGCACGGGCAGGCGCTGCTGGTCGGCCCAGTTGCGCACCGTGCTGGGGTGCACGCCCAGCAGGTCCGCCACGTCGCTCAGGTTCAGCCAGTCGTTCGGCATGCCGCGCGCCATAGCCGGAGTCTAACCGATGTCGCCCGCCAGGGCGGCTTTTTCAAGCGGAGAGAGCTGGACTTGCGCGTCCTTCCTGAACAGTGACACATCCACGCCCGCCAGCAGGAGCAGCGAAAACGCCAGCAGCGCCAGTTCAAAGCCGAACACCAGCATGTAGCCCAGAGTGTGGTTGCCGCTGAAGTACGTCGCCAGGTCGCGAGCCGTCCCGCTCAACACGTTGCCGACCAGCCGCGCCATGGCATTGGCCATGCCCCACGCCCCGATGTACAGGCCAATCTGGCCGGGGTTGGTCATATCCAGCATCAGTGAGAGGTTGGAAACGGTGGAAAGGCCGGTGGCCGTGCCGAGCAGCACCACACCCAGGTAGAACAGGCCGGGGGTCCCGGCCAGACCGGAAGCGATGATGAGGGCGAAGGCCGCCATGCCGGTCCACGCGCCCAGGCGAGCCTGCCTGATCCTGTCCAATCGTCTCTCCAGCGCGCCGCCGGCCGCCATGGCGATAAGGAAGAACATGCCCCAGTAGGCGGTGATGCGGGTGGTGGCCTGTACGCTCAGGCCGAAGGCCTGGGCGCCGTACGGCTCAAGCAGGATATCCTGCCCCAGGATGGCGACGAACAGCAGCACCAGGTAGATAAAAAACCGCCGCACTTGCGGGTTGCCGGTCAGGGCTGCGGCCATCTGGCGCCAGGTGTAGTTCTCGCTGGCGGGCGCGTCCTGCGGGTGGCGCGGCTCCAGACCGAGCAGGCCCAGCAGCCCCAGGGTAAAGGCCGCCGCGCCCACCACCCAGAAGGCGCGTTGGAGCGTTTCCGGCGTGTAGACCTCCAGCATGTTCCCCAGGGTGACGGCAGTGGCGATGATGCTCACGATCATCATGATGAACATCACCGCGATGGTGCGCGCCCGGCCCTGCTCGCCGGAGAGTTCCGTGGCCAGCGAGAAATACGACACGGTGGCGAGGTTGTAGCCCATGCCCCAGGCCCCGAAGGCCAGCGCCCCCGCCAGCAGGCCCAAGCCGGGTTGTTCGGCCATCAGGAAGGCCACCTGTGGGGCAACCGCCACGCCCACCACGCACAGCGCCAGCCCGGCGAAGATGTAGGGTGTGCGCCGCCAGCCCAGCAGCGGGTTGCGGTCCGCGAACGAGCCGATGGCGACCTGGATGGGCGAGAAGAGGTAGGGCAGTGAAGCCAGCACGCCAACCAGCGCCGCCGAGAGCGCCAGTTCCTTGATCATCACACGGTTGAGCGTGCTGTTAATCGGCACCAGCGTCATGGCAACTGCCACGTGTACCAGGCCGAGTTGGATGCGTTTGAGAGACATGAATGCTCCTGGATGTTTGCGTGCCTGAAATCCGGTCTGCGGGTCAGGCATGACTGTAGCCCATTGTGCCTTCAAGCGCAATATAGTTTTGTATATATTTTGGAGGTTTTTATAGAGATTCCAAAAACAAAACTCTCCCACCTGGGCGGGAGAGTTTCGTGGGAGGGGGAAAGGAGATGCCTTTCTCCACCCTGATTATCCACGTACCTGCCATGAACGCAACGCAGGTTTCCTCAGGTATTGGAGGTTTCGGCAGATTTCACGGGAATCTGGACGCCTTGCTGTTATTTGATCTCCCAATAAGCGATCTCGTCGAAGGCGACGGTGAAGCCATCCGTCTTCTCGGCGCCTACGTTGAAGCCGAACTTGTATTCATCGTTGTACTCGCTGTCGGTGATCTCATCCAGTAGTACGCCATTGGCGTATAACCGGATGGTGTTGCCCACCGCTCGCACGCCGATGCGGTTGGTCTGGTTCGGCCCGGCCAGGATGGCGGCATCTGCGGTCCAGTCGATGAGGATATCAAAGTCCTTGCCGTCCCACGTGGCGAGCCGGTACATCCCATCGCATGAGAAACTGAAGATGTAACCGTGGTTCGGGTCGGGGGCGCGGAACATCAATCCGTAGCGGTCTTTGCCGGCGCAGGCGGCCGGGGTAATGGCCGTGGCTTCCAGATAGAAATCCTTCACCGCCGGCCACGAGATCGTCCAGCTGCTCGGCCCCTGAGCCGTCTTCATCGTGTAGAGAAACTTACCGTCCTTGATCTCGGTGCGCACGTCATCCGTGTTGAACAGGGTCCAGTTCCCCGCGGCGTTGAAGGGGTCGCGCCAGTCCGGATCGCCGAGTGCGGCGCGCGGGTCTTCGTTGGCGAGCGTGGCAGTGGCCGTCGGGGGCGGCGTATCCGTCGGCTGGGGGGTGTCGGTGGGTGCCTGGGTGGCGCTGGGCGGCGCGGGCGTCTGGCTGGCAGCCTGCTCCGTCGCCTGCTGCTGGACAGTGGCGGTGAATTCCACCCGGGCGGCGGCCACCGTCAGCGCCACCTGGGTGTCCAGGGCGCTCAGGTCTTGCACCGGGGGTGTTGCGGCCGCCGGTGCGGCCAGCCCGCAGGCCAGCCCCAGCAACGCCGCCAGCCCGAACAGGAACAACGTCCGATAAGGCAAACTGGTCATGATGCCCGTCCTTGCGCGTGGCTTTTCGGCAGCCGACGCTGCCTGTGTACTGTACTGCCCTTAACGCTGGCTGGCAAGACCGGGTTCCTGCCTTTTGTGCGCCCTGTCGGTCATTGTTTCGGAGGAGGCGCGCCCCGGCCTTTCGCCCGGCTCACATGAAACGGAAGGTCAGCGCGTACAGCAGCGAGGCTACCAGGCTGACCGCCAGCATGATTGGCAGGCCCACCCGCAGCCAGATGCGGGTGGTGATCGGGTGGCGGGTCTTGCCGCTGATCGAAACGATAATGATATTGGCGGTCGAACCGATGGGCGTGCCATTGCCGCCAAAACCAGCCCCCAGCGCCAGCGCCCACCACAACGGCGTGATGTCCAGCCCGGTGGCGCCCAGGTCCAGCAGCACCGGGATCATGATGATGGTGAATGGGATGTTGTCCACGATGGCGGAAAGCGCCGCCGAGATCCAGATGACGGCCAGGCCGGCGAGCAGCAGGTTCTCTGAGGTGATCTGGGTCAACCGTTCCGCCACCAGGTGCAACAACCCGGTGGCCTCCACGCCGCCCACCGTGACGAACAGCGCCGCAAAGAAGAGCAGCACGTGCCATTCCACCTCTTTGAGAATCTCCTCGACATCCGGCCGCACCCACAGCAGCGCCGCCGAGGCCCCAAGCAGGGCGACGAACGCCGGGGAAAGATGCAGGAAGTTGTGCAGGAAGAACAGCAGGATGGTCGCGCCCAGGACGACCAGCAGTTTTCTCAGGGACGTGCGGTCGCGCAACACCTCGCCCTCATCCAATTTGTAGAGCGCTTCCACGTTCTTGGAGGTCTCGGCCAGTTCCCGGCGGAAGAGCACGCGCAACAGCAGCAGCGCCACCACCCAGGCCACCAGCACGATGGGCGCCAGATGTACGAGGAAGTCGATAAACGAAAAACCGGCCGCCGAGCCGATCAAGATATTGGGCGGGTCGCCAATCAGCGTTGCCACGCCGCCGGTGTTGGCCAGCAGCGCTTCCGCCAACAGGAAGGGAATCGGGTTAATGCCCAGGATCTCGGCGATGAGCACTGTCACCGGCGCGATCAACACCACTGTTGTCACATTGTCCAGGAACATGGATGCCAGAGTGGTGATCACGCTCAGGACGACCAGCAGTTTCCACGGGTCGCCCCTGGAGCGCTTGGCGGTGTACGTTGCCAGGTATTCAAAGAAACCGGTGCGGGCGAGCATGGCCACCAGGATCATCATGCCCAGCAGCAGGCCGAGCGTGTTGAAATCGATGGCGGCGATGGCGGCTTCCTGGTCGTAGAACCCGCGCAGGATGCCGACCGCCACCATCAGCGCCGCGCCCACCATGGCGATAATAGTACGGTGCACCTTCTCCGAAAGGATGCCGGCGAAGGTGATGAGAAAGAGTAAGCCCGAAAGTATATAGTCCACGTTTCGTTTTCCCTGGTATTAGGGCTAAACGCCCAGGGCTGCGCTGAGGAAGGCGCGGCCGACATCCACCCAGGATGCGATACCGGCCAACTGGCCGTTCCTGACCACCAGCAGGTCGCGCAGGTCGTGTTTCTTCATGATGGAAAGGGCGCGTACCAGGGAGCAGTCTTCTTCCACGGCCACCGGCGTTTCCATGATCTCGTTGATGGTGAGGTGGCTGACCTGTTCAAAGTCCTCCGGCGAGACGATCTTGAATGCGCCGAAGTCCTTCACGAAATCGATGTTCTCCAGCAGGGAGACGAAATCTGGCAGGAGCACGGCAATGATCTTGTTGATCGAAAGCAAGCCGATGAGCTGGCGGCTCTCATCCAGGATGGGCAGGCTGCCGATCTTCTTTTCTACCATCAGCCGGGCGGCGTCCTCCAGGCTGGCCCCGCTCTGGATGGTGATGACATTCTTCTTCATCCATTGGCCGATCGTCGTCTTTCGAATCATGGCTGTTGCACCTCCTGCGGGGTGGCTGTGCCGCGCGCAGGCAGCGTACGCGGTCAACGAAATCATAACATCTTTGGGTGGCAGGGTATCTGACCAGGCCTGGCGCAAATACGACCGCGAATCTGGAGTAAACTCGCTCTGTACAGGGCGCGCCCAATCTGGAGTCGAGGCTTTGGCTGAACGCCGCCGCGCTGGAGATCTGCATGAAAACTTCCTTGTCCGGGCTTCTGCAAAACACCAGACGGTTCTTCGCGCCGCTCTCCGGCGTCGCCTTTGGCGTCCTCTACGGCATCGTCTGCCGTCTGGTGTTTGAGCAGGCGGGAACCTTTCGAGATGTCTACGCGACCCTGGGAATCAGTTTTCTGCTGTTTTCGCCGCTCGTCCTGGGGTTCGTCACCGGGCTGGCGGCCACCCGGGAACAACGCTCCGGGCGGCTGTTCTGGCTCAGCGCGCCCCTGCTCGCGCTTCTTGTGGCCGAAGTCTTCTCGGTCGTCATCGCCCTGGAGTACGCCTTCTGCATCCTCATCGCCACGCCGGCCTTCATGGTCGAGGCGGTCATCGGCGGCCTGGTCGGCGCGGCGATTGCCCATCAGCGCGACAAGCGAAACCAGCCCCAATCCATGCTGGGGGTTGTCATCTTTGCTCTGCTCCTGCCCTACCTCGCCGCCCCGGTTGAGGCCCGCTTCCCGGTGCGCAGCGAAGTGCGCCAGGTGCATTCCTCGCTGGTCATCGCCGCCTCGCCGGAGACGGTCTGGGCCAATATCACCACGTTGCAGCCCATCGGGCCGGGGGAACGGCGCGAAGCCGTTTTCCATCTCCTTGGCCTGCCGCGCCCCCTGGAAGCCCGCATGGCCTGCGAGCAGGTCGGCTGCATCCGGCGCGGCGAGTGGGAAGATGGTCTGGCCTTCGACGGCCGGATCACCCGGCTGGAGCCGGGCGTGTCCTACTGGGTGGAACTGACCGCCGACGCCGCCGGGCACACTTCGCGCACCGCGCCGCTGGAGGCCATCGGCGGGCCGCTGTTCGACATGGTGGATGACGGCTACGTCATCGAGGATCTGGGGCACGGCCAGGTGCGCCTGCACCTGTACAGTTCCTACCGCCTGAGCACGCGCATCAATCCCTATGCCGCCGCCTGGCTGGATTTCCTGCTGGCCGACATCCAGGGCTACATTCTGGGGGTGGAGAAAGCCCGCAGCGAGGCGGGCGGTTGAGCGGGCCATCTTAAAGAATTCAATTCTTTAAGCCCCGCGCAGGGCGGCTGCCGGAGGCCGGATGCTATAATCGAAGTCGAGTGCGCTGCCCGCAATCCGGGCGCGCCGGCCAGCCCAACCCATGTCCGACTTCGTCCATCTCCACGTTCACACCCAGTACTCGCTGTTGGATGGCTTCAGCCACATCCCGCAACTTGTGCAGCGCGCCAAAGAGATGAACATGGGCGCGCTCGGCATCACCGACCATGGCACCCTGTTCGGCGTCATCGAGTTCTTCCATGCCGCCCGCGCGGCGGGCGTCAAGCCCATCATCGGGCTGGAGGCCTACCTGGCCCCCCGCACCATGCGGGACAGAGACCCCAACCTGGACCGCCAGTCCCACCACCTGTTACTGCTGGCCGAAAGCCAGGCCGGCTACCAGAACCTGCTCAAGATCGCCTCGGCCGCCCAACTGGAAGGCTTCTACTACTACCCGCGCATCGACCATGAATTCCTAGCCGCCCACAGCGAGGGCCTCATCTGCACGTCCGGCTGCATGAGCGCCGAAGTGCCGCGCGCCCTGCTGCGCGAGAACCCGGAGGCCGCCCGCCGCAAACTGGACTGGTACTACGAGGTCTTCGGCCCCGAGCGGTTCTTCATCGAGCTCCAGAGCCACGAGATCCCCGAACTCCCCCAGCTAAACAAAGACCTGTTGGCGCTGGGCGAACGCTACCAGGGCCGTTTCGTCGCCACCAACGACGTGCACTACATCAACCCGGCCGACGCCCGCCTGCAGGATATTCTCCTGTGCGTCCAGACCAGCAGCCTGTTCAACGACCCGAACCGTATGAAGATGAGCGACGGCTCGTATTACCTGAAATCGGCCGGGGAGATGGCCGCCCTGTTCGCCGGCGTGCCCGGCGCGCTGGAGAACACTTTGCTGATCGCCGAACGCTGCCAGGTGGACCTCAGCACAGATGGCTACCACCTGCCCGATTTCGAGGTGCCCGCCGGCTATACCACCCAGACCTATCTGGCGGAGTTGTGCGAACAGGGCCTGCGCCGCCGCTATCAGGACGATGCTGAACGCGCCGATATCCGCACGCGGCTGGATTACGAACTGGGCGTGATCGACACGATGGGCTTCAACGCCTACTTCCTCATCGTCTGGGACCTGTGCCGCCACGCCGGCGAGCAGGGCATCTGGTACAACGCCCGCGGCTCGGCCGCCGGTTCCATCGTCGCTTATGCCCTGGAGATCACCCTGGTGGACCCCATCGCCCACGGCCTGATCTTCGAGCGCTTCCTCAACCCCGGCCGCGTCTCCATGCCGGATATCGACCTGGACTTCCAGGACGACCGCCGCTACGAATTGATGGAATACTGCGCCAACAAGTACGGCGACGACAAGGTCGCCGCCATCATCACCTTCGGCACCATGAAAGCCCGCGCCGCTGTGCGCGATGTCGGGCGCGTCCTGGATATCCCCCAGGGCGAGGTGGATGCCGTCGCCAAACTCATCCCCAACATCCCCGGCAAGGCGGTCACCATCGAAGAGGCGCTCACTGAGATTCCCGATCTGCGCCAGGAGTACGAAAGCAAGCCCTACATGCGGGAATTGATTGATACCGCCCGCCAGTTGGAAGGCTCGATTCGCAACGCCGGCACTCACGCCGCCGGTGTGGTCGTCACCGACCGGCCCATCGTGGAATACATCCCCCTGCACCGACCGACCAACAACGCCGAAGACACTCCCATCAAGACCGTCACCCAGTTCGAGATGGCAACCATCGACCAGCTCGGCCTGCTGAAGATCGACTTCCTTGGCCTTTCCACTTTGACCATCATGCAGCGCGCCTGCGATCTCATCCGCCAGCGGCACGGCGTGGCCTTCGACCTTTACAATATCCCGCTCGATGACCCGGCCACCTACGAAATGCTCGGGCGCGGCGAGACGGCCGGCGTGTTCCAACTGGAAGGCGCCGGCATGACCCGCTGGGTGAAGGAAATGAAGCCCACCCGCCTCGACCACATCGTGGCGATGGTGGCGCTCTTCCGCCCCGGCCCGATGGAGTTCATCCCTGACTACATCCGGCGCATGCACGGCGAGGAGGAGGTCACTTACCGCCACCCGGATATGGCCTCCATCCTCGAAGAGACCTACGGCATCACGGTGTATCAGGAGCAGATCATGTACACCGCCATGAAGATGGCCGGTTACACGGCTTCGGACGCCGATTTCCTGCGCAAGGCCGTGGCGAAGAAGAACGAAGAGGTCCTGCTGCAGAACCGCGCCAAGTTCGTGGAAGGCGCGGTCGCTAACGGCGTGAGCCAGGCAGTGGCCGACCTGATCTTCAACGACTGGGAAGCCTTCGCCCGTTACGGTTTCCCGAAAGGTCATGCCGCCGATTACGCCGTCATCGCCGTCGAGACCGCCTATCTGAAATGCAATTATCCGGTCGAGTATATGACCGCCCTGCTCTCTGTCTCGAAGAACGACACCGACAAGGTGGCCTTCTACGTGGCCGACTGCCGCAACCTGGGCGTCGCAGTCCTGCCGCCGGATGTCAACCATTCGGATTTCGATTTCAGCATCGATGATTCGACTGGCGGGGCAGGCAGCATCCGCTTCGGCCTGGGGGCGGTCAAGAACGTCGGCCAGGGGCCGGTGGAAGCCATCATGCACGCCCGCCGGGATGGCTCGTTCGAAAGCCTCAATCAGCTCGCCGAGCGGCTCGACCTGCGCAAGGTCGGCAAGCGCGCCTTCGAGTGCCTCATCAAGGTCGGGGCGCTGGATGGTTTCGGGGCGCGCCTGGCGCTGCTGAATGTGATGGACCAGGTGGTCGCGCTCAGCGCCAGCTACTGGCAGGCGGTCGAGAGCGGCCAGCTGTCATTCTTCGGCGGCGAGAGCGGCCTGACCCAACCCATTGTCCTGCCGCCGGTCAACGAAGAGGTCAACCGGCGCGAGATGCTCAACTGGGAACGCGAACTGGTGGGCATGTACGTTTCTGACCACCCGCTCACCCCGGTGATGGAGGAACTGAAGCAGTTCATCACCCACACGGCCGGCACCCTGGCGCAGGCCGAAAACGGCCAGCACGTGCGCGTGGCCGGGCTGGTGAGCCGGGTGCGCAAGCACTACACGAAGAAGGGCGACGAGATGGCTTTCATCGGCCTGGAAGACACCGCCGGGGTGATGGAACTGGTGGTCTTCCCGCGCACCTGGAAGGAAAGCGCCGCCCTGCTGGAATTCGACAAGGTGGTGCTCATCGACGGCAAGGTGGATTCGGCACAGGGCGAGCCGAAGATCCTGGTGGACCGGGTGCGCACGCAGGAGCGAATCGTGGAGGCGGCTTCCGAAGCCCGGCCGCCGCGCCGGAGCGCCGCGGCCGCCCCGGAAGCCGAATCCTCGCCCGAACCGCGCATGGCCGAGTCTATGCCTGACCCCCACGCTGCGCCGCTGGAACTGGACGACGAAGGCGAGGTGGCCCTGCACGTCGCCGAGGCGGGGGCCTACTACGGCATGGATGACGGCCTGCCGCCGCCGCCGGAAGCCCCGCCCAATGCCTGGTTCGACCAGCCTGCCGCGCCAAAACCGCAACAGCCCGCGTCTGCCGACCAGACCGATGACGGCGCGCCTGAAGACGAAACCCAAAACATCGAGGTGCCTGTGATGGATGAAGCCCTGGAACCCGCCCTGGCCGCGCCCGAGCCCAAACCTGCGCCCGCGCCTCAACCGGCCGCCCCCGGCCCGGCCACAGCCGCCGCCCCGGCCGAAGAACCGGTTCTGCCGCTGCCCCCGCCGCGACTGCCGGAGGCCCAGCGCCCGCCCCTGGCGCGCGGCGATGCGCCGCCGCAGATGGTGACCGTGGTGCTGCGTTCCACCGGCGACCGGGCGCGCGACATCCTGCGCATGCGCCGCATCCACGGCATGCTCATCTCTTATCCGGGGCACGACCGCTTCGCCATTTACGTCATCGAGCGCAAGCGCGGCTACCGGCTGGAGTTCCCCAACGACACCACCGCCCTGCACGATGAACTGCGCGCCCGCCTGGAGCAGGTGGTGGGAGCCGAGAATGTGAAAATCGAACCGATTCTATTCCAGTAACCTGAACCGCCCGGCCCTTCGCCCCGTTCCGGTGGGAGCCGAGAATGTGAAGGTCGAACCGATTCTATTCCAGTAACCTGAACCGCCCGGCCCTTCGCCCCGCGGCGGCGGGAGCCGAGAATGTGAAGGTCGAACCGATTCTATTCCAGTAACCTGAACCGCCCGGCCCTTCGCCGCACTCCGGCGGGGCGGTTTCTTTAATGGTATAAGCAGGGGGTGTTGGTCTGAGAACCACGGAGAATCAAAGGCATGACCCTCAAAACGATTGGCGTATTGACCTCGGGCGGCGACGCGCCGGGGATGAACCCCTGCATCCGGGCAGTGGTGCGCACCGCGCTCTCACGCGGCCTCAACGTGATGGGCGTGCGTGAAGGCTTCATGGGCCTCCTGCAGGGCGACATCATCCCGCTCACCGCCCGCGATGTGGGCGGCATCCTCCAGCGCGGCGGCACCATGCTCGGCACGGCGCGCTCGCCGGAGTTCATGGAGAAGAAGGGCCAGCGCGAGGCCATCCGCCACCTCAATGAATTCGCCATCGACGCGCTGATCGTCATCGGCGGCGACGGCTCGATGCGCGGGGCGCGCGCCCTGGCCGAGCAGGGCGTGACGGTGGTCGGCGTGCCCGGCAGCATCGACAACGATCTGTGGGGCACCAACATGGCTATCGGGGTAGATACCGCCCTCAACACCATCCGCAGCGCCATCGACCAGCTGCGCGATACCGCCTCCTCGCACCGGCGGGCCTTCCTGGTGGAGACGATGGGCCGCGACTGCGGCTACCTGGCGGTGATGGCCGGGATGATCGGCGGGGCGGAGATGGTGCTGATCCCGGAGCGAGACACCAGCGTGGACGAGGTGGCCGAGACCATCGAGAGCGCCTACAAGCGCGGCAAGACCCACGCCATCATCGTGGTGGCCGAGGGCGCCAACCTGAAGTCCATCGCCCTGGCGGAGAGCCTGAACAACATGGACATCGGTTTCAAGACGCGGGTGACGATATTGGGGCACATCCAGCGCGGCGGGCGGCCTTCGGCTTTCGACCGGCTGCTGGCGACGCGCATGGGCGTGGCGGCAGTGGAGGCCCTGCTGGGCGGCGAGAGCGACGTGATGATGGGGTTGGAGGGGCGCGAGGTACAACCGGTGTCGCTGGCCGAGGTGGTCAGGCACAAGCGCGCCGCCAACCTGGAATACTACGATATGGTGAGCATGCTGGCTTTTTGAGCGGCGCTGCCGGGACTCCAGCGGTTAGCGCTCGTTGCGGGTTTCCCACTCTTTGATGGCCTTCTGAATCAACGTCCTTGCGGCTTCATCCGGAATCTGGTCGATGAACTCGTAGGATTTGCCGCGCACGAAGAACGAAACGCCGCCGCTCAAGGCGTCGCGCAGTTCCATCTCCGCCCCGCGCAGGTCTGAGTCGGCCAGCAGTTCCTGGAGCACGGCGTTGATGCGACCGGCCAGCGTGGCAGGCACGGCCGGCTGCACGGCCTGGGCGCGCTGGGCGTTGAGCGCCCGCAGGGCGTCGAACGGGTTGGTGCTGGGGGGTTTGAACTCCCCGCCCTTTTCTTTGGCCGACGCGGGCTGGGCGGCCGGGGCGGCGGCGGGCGCGGCCGGCGGGGCCGGGGCTGGCGGCAGGCCGACCCAGGCGGCCAGTTCGGCGGCGACCTGCTTGAGGGTGGTTTTCTGCTCGGCGGTCAGGTTCTGGCCGGAGGCGCGCGCCACGCCGTTGATATCGGCCACCAGTTTGCCGCTCGGGCGGTGGCGGAAGACGCGCAGCGCTAGGTCGAGGTCGGCGTGCGGGCTGGGCCCGGCGGGCGGCAGAACGGCCGGGGTTTCGCCACTCTGCGGCGCGGCGGTTTCCAGCGGCTGGCCGCCCGCTGAGCCTTTCTTGCGGAAGGAGAAGAAGAACCCGCCGACGGCGACTCCGGCGGCGAAGAAGGTGATGGCGATGAACAGGCCGAAAACGAAGGTGGCGGACATAAGGGCACTTTCCGATGCATGAGGTGGATTCAGGGTCAATTTAACCACAGATGAACACAGATGCACGCAGATAGAGGCTGCGCATGATAGCAGCCAGCGGCGGCCGGGGTTGCTGCCTTTCTCCGTGTCGTCATGACAGGGCCTGGCAGGCCGGGCAGAAGTGTGTGCCGCGCTGCCCAACGGTGATGCGCCGGATGGGCGTGCCGCAGTTGGGGCAAGGCTCGTCGGTGCGGCCGTAGGCGCGGAACTCGTGCTGGTAGCCGCCGCCGCGGTAGACCCAGTCGATGCTGGCTCCGTTGCGGCGGATGCCGTCGCGCAGGACTTTGCGAATGGCCCGCAGCAGCGCGGCCGCCTGTTCGGGCGTGACGGCGTCGCTGGCGGTCAGCGGGTGCAGGCGGGCGAGGTGCAGGGATTCGTCGGCGTAGATGTTGCCGACCCCGGCCAGGAAGGTCTGATCGAGCAGCAGCGGTTTGAGCCGGCGGCGGCGGGCGGCCAGCCGGGCGTGGAACCTGGCGGGGGTGAGGGCGGGTTCCAGCGGCTCCGGCCCCAGCCCGGCCAGCACGCTCTGCGGGTCGCGCACCAGCCAGGCGCGCCCGAACTTGCGGGCGTCGTCGAAGGCCAGCTGCCAGCCGTCGTTGAACCACAGCGCCAACCGGTTGAAGCGCCCCACAGGCCGCTGCGCCTGCGCCAGCAGGATGTCGCCGCTCATGCGCAGGTGGATGATGAGCGTGTCTTCTGAGAGGGTGATGACGATGAACTTGGCCCGCCGCCCGACGGCCTCCACGCTCTGCCCGATGATGCGCTTGCGGAACACCGCCGCCGACGGTTCGGCGACCGTGCGCGCCCAGCCGACCTTTGCCCGGACGATGGTCTTGCCGAGCAGGGATGGTTCTCCGCCGCGGCCGTCCCGCAGGCGGCTGGCGATGGTTTCGACTTCGGGGAGTTCGGGCATGATCAGCAGGCAGCAGGCAATAGATAGCGGCGGGCGGGTTGGGATGCTTCGCATCCTTGGGAGTGGCTGGTGGTATTGTAGCCGATGATGACTTCGGATAGCGGTAGTCGTGTGGAGGGTGGACAGAAAATGGTGCAAAACACCCTCCCCCCCCTCACGGAAAATGCACCAAAAGGCCGGTTTTCTGCACCATTCCTATAGATTCGATGCGTCGTTTTGTAGATTCGGTGCGTCATTTTCCGTGCGAGTTGGTCATTTCCGGGAGCATGAATCTGCGGCCTGGGAGAAATGGTACAAAACCCCCCTCCCCCTCCGGAAATGTGTACCAAAAGGGCGTTTTTCTGTACCATTCTGGCAGATTGGAGGTGCGGCTATGCCGCACCTCTTGGAGTTCCCTTCGGGAACTCCACCTCGGTTGAGGAAAACTGGGGTTTGGCTTCCCGTTTTTTGAGGTCATGTACCAAAAAGATGGGGCAGGGGTATTGGGGAGAAGTTGGAACGCAAATGGCGCGTATGGCTGGTTGACCCCACCTGAGGGGAAGGATACCACCGAGGGCCGGGGAGAGGGGCGGGAGAGAGTGAAATGTAAAGATGGGAAATCGTGAATTGAAGATTGCTGATTGAAGATTGTGGATTGTTGATTTGTCCCCCGACATGGCTATAATTTGCTTATGAGGCAGGGCAATTTTACAGGGAGTTTACAAGTGCGGGAAAAAGCGCGCCAAGAAAGCATCTATGTAAGTTCGATAGGCCGATTCGCGCAGGCGGATGTGCTAGTGCCGGGGGCTGGAAATCCACAGAATTTCAATAGATACAGTTACTCTTATAACAATCCCATAGTATTCGTAGACAACTCCGGTCATTCAGGTTGTCCAGCTGATCCGAATGACAGCTTCCTGGGACAGGCTCCTGACTGTCGGGGGATTTCCCGAGCAGTTGAGATGGTCAAGAAAGGAGTACCTATTCAAATAGTGGGTGCATATGGAACATTGTCAGTTGATGCGACAGCTGTAGCTGCGGGCATAGCGGTACAGAGTCAGTATCAATCTGATACCGGCGAATTCTTCCAGCAGCTTTTCTTTGACACCTCAAACTCAGGACTTGGGCCGGCACAAGTATCGGATTAACAAATGGAAATGCCGATTCTTGACGAAAACGGAAACTACACTGGTGGGCTTGGCTTGCCGGGCATAGACCAAACGACTGACGAAGGTGCCGTGTTAGCGATGGCTACCAGAATTGGATTAGTGGTAGAGACCATAAATGAATTCTGCAATAGCTGTGGGCCCGAGGATTATCTTATTGCCGCGGCGTTGGCTCAGAATGGTTCGGGATTCACGCCTGATACTGTAATAGGGCTTCTAAAGGATGATGGCCTGAAGTGGGGTTCGTATTTTAGTCAACCCATGGACACGCACGGGGATTGGAATGTCGATAGGCAAGAACAAGCCGGTCTAAATTTTGGCAAGCAGCTGATGCTGTTGCTCTACCTAAACGATCTTAGGGAGCTATATGCGCTTGGATGGGAGTTGCCTTGGGGATTGGATTTGGAGGATCTGGATGAAATAGAGGCCATGTACATAACGCCTTATTACGACCCACCAGGTGAATAGGAAGTCATTGGAGACCATCTAATGCCATGATTAGCACAAAGAATTGGCTTCCCGAATTGGAATCAAACCGCTTTCTGTCAGCGATAGTATTGGCTGCTATCTTAATGGTTGTATCTGCATGTAGTTTTCGTGTTAACGAAGGTATCGTGTTTCAGAAAACAGAGTACTATGCGATTGAGGCCGAGACGGTCCTTGGCGATTTGCTCCTTGGTCTCACTGGAGTTTTCGAATTGGTACCACCCACCGAGTTTCCAGATCCCCCTCAATCGGTCATGGCATGGACAGAAGAAGGCTATTTCCAGGTAACAAGTGCATTGCACAGCTTAGTATGGGGAGAATCGCTTGATAACTGGACCCTTCACAAGATCCAGTTTGAATTCGATTGTGCAGATATTCCAGATGGTCCCAAGTTTTCGGAGCTTACGTACTTCAAAGAAGAAGGTGGATCGAGATTCGTTAGTGAGATATGGGTAGATCCGAGCAGAAATCTGACTAGTGCAAGTCGGATTGAGTACGAACCAGCGATCAAGGAATGGAAGACCGTCAACCAAGCAAGCATCTTATCTGCAACGAGCGTCTTGGCGATCGCAGAACGACAAGGTGGTAGTTCCATAAGGCAACATGAGCTAGATAACTGCACCATCTATGTCTCAGTGATCGATGCCAATTTTGGATACGATGGGTGGATCGTGCTATACGAAGGAGACTCTGGTAAAGTGCTGATGAGCTTTCACATTGACCCAATAACGGGGGATCTTGAGAAGTAGAGCCTCTACTGCAAATTACAATCGTGCTCCAGAATTCCTGTTTCGAAGATCTCTTGGCTCTGATGAAGCCGACGCCCGCATCTCAGTAGACGCCCCAGTAAAATCCCGTTTAAAAAGATTTACACGGCTTTTACAGAGCAGGTTGTGGCAGGGCAACCTCCTGCCAACCCGCCGCTTCCTGCTATCTGCCCTCGGCTTCCTGCTGTTCCCTGCCATCCAACTGTCATGGCTTTGGCTTGCAGGCCGGACACCCCTCATTTACAATCTAATCAATGGATGATGTGAAAACCGCCGCGCCCGCCCTGCCGGCTGCCGGAGCGTGGCGCGCCCGCCTGCTGCCGCTCAGCGCCCTGGCTTTCCAGCTGGTGGCATTGGCGGCATTGGCGGCTGCGCCGTTTTTGGCCTCCGCCTGGCTGGCGCGGCCCTTCCCCGGCCTGCTGCTGGAACCCGGCCTGACCGTCTCCGCCCTCGGCCCCGTGCGGGCCGGGGCCTGGCGCGCGCCCTCGCCGGCCGCCCCGGCCGGGGCGCAACTGACCGCGCTGGAGGGCCGGCCGGTGGCTTCGGCCGCGGATGTGGCCGCCGGGCTGGCCGGACGCATCCCCGGCGAACTGGCGACCCTCGACCTGCGCCTGCCGGATGGCGGCAGCCTGACCGTGACCGCCCGCCTGCAAAGCCTGCCATCCCTCGACCGGGCCGCTTATTTCTATTTACCCTACGGCCTGGCGGTCATCTTCCTGCTCCTCAGCCTGTGGGTGCTCAGCCTGCGCCGCGCCGACCGGGCCGGGCGGGCCTTCTCGGTGTTCGCGGCGGCGCTGGCGCTCGTCCTGGGCGGCCTGTTCGATTTCTACTCCACCCAGCGGCTGGCGGCGCTGTGGCTGGCCGCCTTCGGGGTGCTGGGCGGGGCGTTCTTCCAACTGGCGTTCATCTTCCCGCGCCCGCGTGGCCTCATCGAGCGCCGCCCGGCATTGGCCTGGCTGGGCTACCCGGTTGGAGTCGGCCTGGCCTTCAACGCCATCCTCGCCCTGGGGGCGTCGTTCGCCTTTCGCCCGGCGCTGGACCTGCTGCTCGGTTTCGGCGCCTCCGGCGCGGCCTTCCTGCTGGCTGCCCTGCTGTGGGCGCGCTTCCGCTCGCCGTCGCCCATCGACCAGCAGCAGACGCGGGTGGCGCTGTGGGCGGCCGGGCTGGGCTTCGTCCCACTGGGGGTGTGGGCCGCCGGGCGGGCGGCCGGGCTGGAGGCGCTGGCCGCCTTCCCCCTGCCGGTCGTCCTGCTGCCGGGGGCGCTCTTCCCCGGCGGGCTGGCCTTCGCCATCCTGCGTTTCCGCCTCTCCAATACCGATTACGTCATCCGCCGGGCGCTGGTGTATGCCCTGCTCACCATCGCGGCAGGCGTGGGCTACGCCCTGCTGGTGAGCGGCGCGTCGTTCATCCTGGGCGGGACCTTCAACCCACAGAACCCCGCCCTGCTGGGCGCGCTGGTCTTCCTGCTGGCGCTGTTCTTCAACCCGCTGCGCACCGGGCTGGAACGCCGCATCAACGCCCTGTTCTTCCGGACGGACGCCTCCCAGCAGGCCCAGGTGGAGGGCTTCGAGGAAGACCTGGCGCGGGCGGTGGAACTGAACGAGATCGTCGCCCGCCTGCGCCAGCGAACCGAGACCGACCTCCAGCCCGCCCGCCTGCACGTCTTCGTCTATAACCCGGCCACCGACCTGTATGAGGCCGCGGCCGACGGCTCGCACCGAGCCACCACAGATATCCGCTTCGGGCAAACCAGCCCGCTCGTCCAGCGGCTGGCCGCCCAGCAGTCCGCCTTTTTCATCGGCCAGGGCGAGGCCCTGCCGCAGGACCTGAACCCGGAGAAAGCCCGCCTGGCGCTTTTGGGCGCCCAGTTGTTCATCGCCCTGCCCGGCCAGCAGCGCCTGGGCGGCTGGCTGGCGCTGGGGCCGCGCCTGGGCGGCCAGGCCTACGCCGGGCCGGACGTTTCTTATTTGAGCGCCCTGGGCGAGGAGGCCGGCCTGGCGCTGGAACGCGCCCAGGTGCTGGCGGACAAGGACCGCCGCGTGCTTGAAATGAACGTGCTCACCCGCGTCGCCCAGGGCGTCAACGTCACCCTGGATTTCGACGACATCCTCGAACTGATCTACGCCCAGGCGCGGCAGGTCATCCCGCTGGACGATTTTTCCATCACCCTTTACGACGTGCCGACCGGCGGCCTGCGGCATGCTTTCTACGTCGAGAACGACGACCGCAGCGCCGAACAGGAAAGCCGCCTGATCCCGCCCGGGCGCGGCCTGGCGCGGCTGGTGCTGGAAAGCGGCCGCCACATCACTGTGGACGACTACGAGCGCGCCTGCCGCGCCCAGCGGGTGCTGCCCGCCAAGGAAGGCATCTTCGCCTGGATGGGCGTGCCGCTCAACGCCGGGGCCGAGACCATCGGCGTGGTGAGCGTCAGCAGCCGCGACCCGGCCGTGCGCTACACCGACGACCAGCGCGGCATCCTGCAGGCCATCTCCGACCAGGCCGCCGGGGCCATCGTCAAGGCGCGCCTGCTGGAAGAATCGCAGAAGCGCACCCGCCAGTTGGCGAAACTCAACGAAGTGGCCCAGAGCCTGTCCTCCAACCTGGAGGTCGCCCCGCTGCTGGACAACATCCTGCGCAGCGCGGTCGAGATCCTCAACTGCGAGGCCGGCAGCCTGCTGACGCTGGACGAAGAGACCGGCGAACTGGTCTTCGACGTGGTGGTGGGTTCGGCGGCCGACGAACTGCGCGGCACGCGCATGGCCTCCGGCAGCGGCCTGGTGGGCAAGGCGGTCAACACCCGCCAGCCATTCATCGTCAACAACGTCAAGCAGAGCCAGGATTGGGAATCCGGCAAAGACCAGGAGACGGGCTTCATCACGCGCGGCATCCTGGGCGTGCCGATGATGGTCAAAGACCGCGTGCTGGGCGTCATCGAGGTCATCAACAAGAAGGACGGCATGCCCTTCAGCCAGGACGACCTGGAACTGCTGACGGCCTTCACCGGCCAGGCGGCCATCGCCCTGGAGAACGCCCGCCTGTACACCCTCACCGACCAGCAGCTGGCCACGCGCGTGGAGGAACTCTCGGTGATGCAGCGCATCGACCGCGAACTCAACACCAGCCTGGATGTGTCGCGCGCCATGCGCATCACGCTGGAATGGGCCATCCGCCAGAGCGCGGCGGTGGCCGGGCTGGTGGGCGTGCTGGGCGAAGCCGGGCTGCGGCTGGTGGCCTCCGAGGGCTACGCCACCGAACTGGAACCCTACCGCGAGACCGGCCTGCTGCCGCTGGAGATGCCCGCCCTGGCCGAGGCCGTGCGCACCGGCCGGGTGCAACTGCCGGATGCCGCCCGCCTGGGCCTGCGGGATACCCTGCTGGCCGGGGCGCAGGGGCAGATCGTCATCCCCATCCGGCGCGAGACGGACGTCATCGGGCTGCTGCTGCTGGAAAGCGTGGAACGCGAGGGATTCGACGACGAGGCCCAGGCGTTCCTGATCCGCCTGGCCGACCATGCCGCCATCGCCATCGCCAACGCGCAACTGTACGCCGAGGTGCAGCGCGCCAACCTGGCCAAGAGCGATTTCGTCTCGTTCGTGTCGCACGAACTCAAGACGCCGATGACCTCGATTCGCGGCTACGCCGACCTGCTGGCGGCCGGGGCGGTCGGGCCGGTGACCGACGCCCAGGGCGAATTCATTGCCACCATCCGCTCCAACGTCAGCCGCATGGCGACGCTGGTCTCCGACCTGGCGGACGTCAGCCGCATCGAGGCCGGCCGCCTGCACCTGGAGTTTGCGCCGGTGGACCTCGCCGAAGTGGTCGAAGAGGTCGTGCGTTCCACCCGCGCCATGTTCGACGAGAAGAGCCAGGAATTGACGCTCGACCTGCCGGACGGCCTGCCGCCCATCTGGGGCGACCGCAACCGCCTCGTCCAGGTGCTCACCAACCTCACCAGCAACGCCAACAAATACACCCCGCCGGAAGGCAAGGTGACCATCCGGGCGCGGCGGGCGCGCAACGAGTGGGACCCGCAGGGGGCCGACGAAGTGGTGCACGTGGCCGTGCAGGATACCGGCATCGGCATCAAAGAAGAGGACCAGAAGTACATCTTCACCCAGTATTTCCGCACCGAAGAGGGCAAGGATACCGCCCCCGGCACCGGCCTGGGCCTCAACATCGCCCGCAACCTGGCGGAGATGCAGGGCGGCCGCATCTGGTTCGAGAGCCAGCCGGGCAAAGGCACCACCTTCCAGTTCACCGTGCCGGTGGCCGACCCCGAACTGGTAAAGGGCGTTTGAAATGGTACAGGCCGGTGTGGGCCAGGCCTCCGACCTGGACGGCCGCGCAGCCGCGGCCCAGGCGGCCTACGCGGCCCTGACCGGCCTGGGAGGCCAGCCGGCGGCGGGCCTGGTGTTCGCCAGCCACGAATACGACGTGCAGCAGGTGATGCTTGGCCTGGGCACGCACCTCGCCAACACGCCCCTGTTCGGGATGAGCACCGCCGGAGAGTTCGGCCCGCTGGGCGTGCAGCGCCGGGCGGTGGCGGTGGCCCTGCTGGCGGGCGAAGGCGTGGAGGCCACGGCCGGTTGGGTGGGCGGCTTCGGCGAGCACAGCCGCCAGGCGGTGGAACAGGTGAGCCTGATGCTGGGGCTGGGCGCCAACAGCGAAGGCGCGCTGCTGCTGGCGGGCGACGGCCTGAGCAGCGACGGCGAAGGCGCCAGCGCGGCCCTGCCGCCGGGCGTTTATGCGCTGGCGGGGGCGCTGGCGGGCGGCGACGTGCGCCGCGGGCGCACCTTCCAGATCGGCGGGACGCAGGCGGGCTATACCGGCGTGGCGGCCCTGCACCTTTCGGGCGGGCTGACGGCCGGGGTGGGGGTGGCGCACGGCTGGCAGCCGGTGGGCGCTTATTTCAAGGTCACCGGGGCGCGCGGGGCGTGGGTGCGCATGCTGGACGGCAGACCGGCCAGCGAGGCCTATTCGACATTGTTCGGGCGGCCGGCGCGCGAGTGGTCGTTCCCGCCGTTGAGCGCCCTGGTGCGGCTCTACCCGCTGGGCCTGGAAGGCGAGGAGGGCGCCGACCTGCTGGTGCGTACTCCCTTGCAGGTGGAGCCGGATGGCAGCCTGCGGATGAACGCCAGCGTGCCGGAAAGCGCCATCGGCCACCTGCTGGTGGGCAGCCTGGAGCGTTGCATCGAGGCGGCCGGGGAAGCCGCGCGCACGGCGGTGGGGGCGCTGGGCGGCGCGGCACCACGCCTGGCGCTGGTATTGGCGGACGTGGCCTGGGAGATGCTGTTCAAGGGCCGCCCGGGCGCGGACCTGGCGGCGGTGCGCGCTGCGCTGGGGCCGGATGTGCCGGTGGTGGGGGGGTATACGCTGGGGCAGTTCGCCAAGCCCAACGGCGGCCGCCCGCAGTTCCTCAACCAGCAGATGGTGGTGCTGGCGCTGGGGGATAAGGCCGGGGAGTAAAGATTGGATGGCGAATCCAGGGGAATTAACCACAGATGAACACAGATACTTCCTGATGTGTCCACGCGCGACATAACCTCGCCACGCGCGACCGGATTGAATGAGAGGTAGGGGCGTAGCATGCTACGCCCCTACACGTCGCTCGAAGAATCCTGCGACGATGATGCCTTCAAAGCAACCTGAATCTCGTTTCTGACAGTTGGCTCTGTCAAAATGGCGTTATCTCGTCCCGGCCGCCGGCGGGTAATGCCAGCCGATGGATACAAATGAACACAGATACTTCCTGATGTGTCCACGCGCGGCACAACCTCGCCAAGCGCGACCGGATTGAATGAGAGGTAGGGGCGTAGCATGCTACGCCCCTACACGTCGCTCGAAGAATCCTGCGACGATGATGCCTTCAAAGCAACCTGAATCTCGTTTCTGACAGAGATGTCGGGTTCAGCCTCTGACACCTCCTCCAGCGCGACACGGGCGGCCTCCCCGCCGATGCGGCCCAGCGCCCAGGCGGCATGTTGGCGCACCAGCGGTTCGGGGTCGCGCAGGGCGGCGGCCAGCGCCGGGACGTGGCGGGCGTCGCCGGTGTTGCCAAGCGCCACGGCGGCGTTGCGCAGGTAGCCGCGCCGTCTGGCGCGCTTGACCGGGCTGCCTTTGAATTTGCGGCTGAACTCGGCCGGGGAGAGGGCCAGTTGGGCGGGCAGGGACGGGCGGGGCAGGCCGGCGCGCGGCGCGAAGGCCGGGTCGCCGTGCGGCGGGGCGAAGCGTTCGTTCCACGGGCAGACCTGCTGGCACACGTCGCAGCCGAAGACCCAGTCGCCCATCCGGGAGCGCAAATCGAGCGGGATCGACCCTTTGAGTTCGATGGTCAGGTACGAAATGCAGCGGCCGGCGTCCAGCGTGCGGTCGGGCAGGATGCAATCGGTGGGGCAGGCCTCCAGACAGCGGGTGCAGGCGCCGCAGTGGTCGGTCTCGATGGCAGAGTCAGGCGGCAGGTCCAACCCCAGCAGGATTTCGGCCAGCAGGAAGCACGAGCCGCGCTCTGGATGAATGAGCATGCTGTTCTTGCCGATCCAGCCCAGGCCGGCGCGCCGGGCCAAGTCGCGTTCCAGCAGCGGGCCGGTGTCTGTGTAGAGACGGTGCGGGATGGGCGCGCCAGTTTCGGCTTCCAGGAAGGCGACCAGCGCCTTCAGGCGGGGTAACAGCGTGTCGTGGTAGTCGTCGCCCCAGGCGTAGGCGGCCACCCGCCCGGCGGGTTCGGCGGCCGGGGGCCCGGCGCTGGAGGGCGGGTCGTAGGGCGCGGCCAGCACCAGGATGCTGCGGCATTCGGGCAGGATGGCACGCGGGTCGGCGCGCCGCGCCCGGCCCCGTTCGGTTGCCAGGTAGGCCATTTCTGCGTGGCGGCCGGCAGCCAACCAGGCCAGGAAGCGCGGGTAGGAGGCGGGCGGGTCGGGCGTGGTGATGCCTGCCAGGGTAAAGCCCAGGCGCAGGGCCTCAGCCTTCAGGCGCCCGGCGAGAGAATCTGCCATGTGGGTAGGGTACTGTGGCGGTCGCGTGCTGTCAAGCGCGCCGCGGCAGACTGCGCGTTGTCGGCCCAACCGCGCCCTACCCATGAATTCTGCCCGCTACACTTGTGGACCACCTTTGTGACGACCTGCGGGCATCAGGGGCGCAGCGGAGTTGCGAAGCAACTCATGCGCCCCTACAAACGATCTAATGCGGGGGTCGGCAAACGCGAAATTCAAGGAAACGAAAAACCCGCAGGGAACACCCTGCGGGTCTCTGGTTGAATTGCGGTTGTCCTTAGAAGCTGTTTAAAAAGGGTTGATGCTTGCTCAAAACGGGATTTCCAGGAACGATTGACACAGCAAATCGATGCGTAGTAGGGGCGACCTGCAGGTCGCCCCTACCCGTGTTGCTTACCCTTTCAAAGACTTCTTAAACAGGTTCTTAGGGCGTGGCGTAGGTGCTGTAGGAGATCTCCAGCGTTTGCACGCTGCCGGCGTCGGCCGGCGTGAGGTCGAGCACCTTGAGGAAACCGTAGCGGCCATCGTTGGTGCGGTAGCAGAGATACTGCCCCACCAGGCCGCTGTTCACCGTAATGGCGGAGGCGCTCAGCGTGGCCGTGGCGCAGTTGTTCAGGGTAGGAGCGGTCGCGCCCCACACGCTGAACGTCGCGCCGTTGATCGGACTGAGGCTCTTGTTGGAACCCGAAACGCTGAACTCGAAATCGTAGCCGCCGCCGGTGGGCGAAACGTTGCCCAGGTCCAGGTCGGCGCGGGCGATCTCGCCCACGCTCAGACTGCTGGCGCTGCTGTACAGGCTGGGGCTGGATGTGGCGCTCGGCCCGGTGGTGGCGGTCGGGCCGCCGGGGGTGTTGGTGATGGTGGCGGTGCCGCCGCCGGTCACCTCGATGATGACCCAGAAGGCTGAACCGCCCTCCACACCGAAATTCACGCCGCTGGCGTTGCGCAGCATCCAGTTACCGGTGTACTTCGCCGGGGTGTTCGGGGCGACCAGATTCACGGAAATGTCGACCTCCTGGCCGGGGGCCACGCTGGCGGTCAGTTTCTGGCTGGAGGGCCCGCCCATGCGGTCGCCGCTCACAAAGACCAGTTCGTACGAGGCGCTCCAGGTACAGGTGCCGGCGTTGCGCAATCGCCAGGTCTTGGTGAAAGCCTGACCGGGGTTCATCTTCGTGCCATCATCCACCGTCACGTCGGCCACGAAGGCGGCCGCGTCGCAGCCGGTGTTGCCGCCCGTGTTCCCGCCGGTCGGCGGGCGGGCGGTGGCGCTGCTGGCGGGCGTGCCGGCCGTCGGGCTGGCGCTGGGCGTGGCGGAAGGCTCCGGCGTGGACGTGCTGGTGGGCCGGTTGGCGGCATCGGCGGTGAGCTGAACAGCCACGGTCTCGGCCGCGGCGGTCATTACGTTCTCAGGGCTTTTGGTGGGCGTGGCCCCGCCGCTGCCGGGCAGGTTGCAGGCGCTGAGCAGCGCCGCCAGCGCCAGAATGGCAGCCAGTTGGGTTGTACGGGTCATGGCAGGTTCGCCTCCAATGCGAGCGGGGTGCAAGTCAAGGAACAATTGTAACGGCGAAACGGGGGGCGGGAAGAGCAGAACCGTACCGGAGGAGTACTACCTTACTCGGCGTTTCCACTCCTCCTTTAGTTGGAGCTGCTGCGGGCTCTCGCCCGAGGCCAGGTCGAGGAAGTCGTTGAGCAGGCGGTGGAACTTGTTGGGCTGGTCCAGCATGGGGAAGTGGCCGCAGTCGTCGAAGATGATCAGGTGGCTGCTGCCCGGCAGGGCACCGTTATCCGGGCTGGGGGGCGTGATGGCCGGGTCGGTCTGGCCGTGGACGATCAGCGTGGCGGTCTGCATCTGGCGGTAGATGGCGGCCATGTCGATGCCGCGGAGCTCTTCCAGCGTGGCGCGGATGGCCTGGTCGTCGGCCTTGGGGGCTTCGGCGCGGGCGGCTTCGGTGGCCGGGCCCTGGGCCAGCAGCCAGGCGGCCAGGTCGCTGGCGCCGGAACCGGCCAGGCGTTCGTTCATGTCGCCGGCCGAGAACGGCATGCCGATCGCCATGGTGCGGTCCACCACGAAGGGGTGCTGGGCGGCGAACATGGCCGCCACCACCGCCCCCAGGCCGTGCCCCACCAGCGCGACCTTCGCAATGCCCATCTCGTTCAGGAAGCGGTCGAGCAGGCTGGCCTGGTTTTCCAGGCTGTACTTGTCGGCCGATTTAGCCGTATCGCCGAAACCCCACAGGTCGATGGCGTAGGCGCGGTAGGAAACCGAAGCGGCCTGCATGGTGGGAATCCAATAACGCCACGAACCGACCCAGCCGTGCAAAAAGATGACCGGCTTGCCGCGGCCGAGGACCTCGTAATGGACGATGCGGTCTTCGATGATGATGGCGCTCATGGTGTGTTCGCAGTGCTCCGGCAGTCCCGGTTCACTTCTGGGCGTATTTCTCCAGCAGGGACCTCACTTTGGCGGCCAACTGGTCGGGCGCAAAGGGTTTGAGGATGTATTCGACCGCGCCGGCCTCCAGCCCGGCGGCCACTTCGCTCTCCTGACCTTTGGCCGAGAGGAACACCACCGGGATGGGCTTGAGGGCATCGATCTCCTTCATCTTCTTGCAGGCTTCGTAGCCGGTCATGCGCGGCATGCGCACGTCCATCATGATCAGGTCCGGCAGGATCTCCTGGGCCTTCAGGAAGGCCTCTTCGCCATTGGCGGTCGGGACGACCTCATGCCCGGCAAAGCGCAGGGTGAACGTGATCAGATCGCGGATGTCGCGTTCGTCTTCGGCGATGAGTATCTTTGCCATGGGTCAGCCTTCCTTCCGTGGTGACTCGGGGTCGGGTTTGTAGGCCGGCAGGATGAAGGAGAAGGTCGAACCTTCGCCCGGCAGGCCGCGGCTTTCGACCCAGATGCGGCCGTTGTGCATTTCGACCAGTTCTTTGACGATGGACAGCCCCAGGCCGGTGCCGCTGGTGGCCATGACCATCGGGTTCTCGCCGCGATAGAAGCGGTTGAAGATGCGCTGCTGTTCATCCGGGAAGATGCCGATGCCGCTGTCGCTGACATCCACTTGCAGGTAGCCGTTGACCGCCTTGAGGTTCACGTCGATGCGGCCCTCTTCCGGGGTGTAACGGTAGGCGTTGTCGACCAGGTTGCTGAGCACCTGGCGGATGCGCTCGGCGTCGCCGTAGGCGTTGGGCAGTTCCGGGTGGCTCTCCAGCCGGAAGGTCATCGGGCGGTTCTCCTCGTGCGATTTGCGCTCGACGTATTCGATGACCTCCCTGGCGATCTCCTGCATGTCGAGCGGCTGCATGGAAAGGGCCACCTTGCCGGCCTCGATGCGGCTGACATCCAGCAGGTCGTTGACCAGCACGCTCAGGCGGTCGATGTTGGTGCTGATGATGTCCAGGAACTGGCGCTGCTGGTCGTTCAACTCGCCGGCCCCGCCCATCAGCATGAATTCCACATAGCCCTTGATGGGCGTGAGCGGCGTGCGCAGTTCGTGGCTGACGGTAGCGACGAATTCGGATTTGAGCCGGTCGACCTCGACCTGATGGGTGATGTCGCGGAAGATGGAGACCGTGCCGAGGAATTCCGTGCCGGTGTAGACCGGCGCGAGGTGCACAGAGACCACCCGCCCGTCGTCCAGCAGCAGACGCTCGGAATACTGTTCGCCCCCGGCCTTCCCGGCGGGCGTCTCCGACCAGCCGCGGATGGCGGCCATCCACGATTGGGCGGCGGCCCCGAACAGGCCCAGGAAGTTATCCAGCGAGCGGCCAACCACGTCGGCGCGTTTGAGGTGCAGGATGTCCTCGCCGGCCTGGTTGAAGAGCGTGATGGCGTCGCGACTGTCGGTCACCAGCACGCCATCCGCCACGCCTTCCAGCATGGCCGTCGAGCGGCTGGCCTCGATCTGCTGGGAGCGCAGCATGGTACCCAGGTCGGCGGCCTGGTCGCGGATGAGGCGGAAAAGCTCGCCGTTGTTGATCGAGACGGCGAACTGGTTGGCGGCGGCCTGCACGGCATCTACCTGGTCGGCGGTGAAGTGGCCCGGCTGGCGGTGGTAGAGCATCAGGGCGCCCAAAGCGTCCGCCCCGACGATGAGCGGCACGACCATGGCCGAGCGGTGCACGGCGATGTCGCCGCGGTCGCTGATCCAGCGTTCGTCGCTGCTCAGGTCGGCGATGACCAGCGGTTCGCGATTCTGGATGACGAAGCTGGCCAGACCTTCGCCCACCCGGTAGGAGGAGGGCCGCCCGCCGGTGGGGGCGCTGCCGGAAATGCCGATGCCGGCGCGGTAGATGAGGTTCTCCTCGCCGGGCCGCACGATGATGATGCTGGATTGCTCGGCGTTCATGGCCTCATTGAGGGCTTCCAGCGAGCGGTTGAGGACGTGGTCGAGGTCCAGGCTGGCGGAGAGTTCGGTGGAGATGCGCAGCAGCGCCTGCATGAAGTGATGTTCGCGCTCCAACTGCTCGGTGCGCTCGCGTACGCGCTGCTCCAACTGTTCGTTGAGGCGGCGCGATTCCTCGAACAGGCGGGCATTTTCCAGCGTCAGGCCGGTCTGCTGGGCCAGCGAGGTCACCAGGGCTTCGTCTTCGGGGCTGAAGGCGGCCTGGGCATTGAAGTTATCCAGGGTGATCAGCCCGACGACCTGCTCGCCGGCCTTGATGGGGATGAGCATGCTGGAGACCGGCACGCGCCCGCCGGTGGCCTCGCGGTAGAGCAGCAGTTTTTCGGGGGTCAGGTTGTACTGGCGAGCGAAATCGACCTCGTTGACGCGCCGGGCCGCGCCGGCGGCGTAGACCTGGCCGGGCAGGGCCTCGTTGCGGGCGAAGGAGAGTTTCCTGACCATCTCGTTGTCGCTGTAGCCGCTGGCGGCCTGGATGACGAGCGCCTGCTGGGCCTTATCCCACAGGGCGACCATGCCGGCATGCGCGCTGGCCAGGGCGCGGCGGGCGCTTTCCACCAGGGCAGTGAGCACCTGGCCCTCGTTGAGCGCGCCCAGTTGCTGGCTGAACTCCAGCAGCAGGTTGACCTCGCGCAGGCGGCGGCGCGTCTCGCTGAGCAGATTGATGTTCTGGAGGGCGACGGCCACCTGGCTGCCGATCAGGTCGAACACCTGGCGGTCTTCATCGGTGAAGGCTGGCAAGGGCGCATGGCTGACCGCCAGCACGGCGGCATCCACATGGCCGTTGGAGGACACCGGCAGGGTGACGAAGGCTTTGGCGTTGAGGTTCTTGAGCAGGGGCGTGTTTTGCCACTCCGGGTTCTGGTCAATGTCGGAGACGAGGATCGGTTCGCCGTTGAGCAGCGTCTGGCGCAGCGGGTTGCGCTGGCCGAGCAGCGCCTGCGGGTTGGCGGTCTCCGGCAGGCTGCCCAGTTTGTGGAGCAACCGCGGCCCGCTGCTGGAGGGTTCCACCACCAGGGCGGCGTCCAGTTCCAGGCGGGCGATGAGTTCCTGCCCCAGGGTGTGCAGGACGGCCTCGCGGTCCGGCTGGCGGTTCACCAGTTCGGCGATATCCAGCCCAACGCGGATGTTGCGCGCCCGGTCGTAGAGCGCCTGGATAATCAGGGTCTGTTCCAGGTCTTTGTGCAGCAGGACGCCGAGGTTCTCCTGGGCGTTATGGCTGGCGCGCTCGGCCCGGTTGATCTGGCCCTCGATTTCATCGACCCGCCGGCGCAGGTCGTTCAGTTTGCGGAACGATTCGATCACCAGGCCGGCCTCGGTGGCGAAGATCTCGAGGGTTTCGATGGCAAGGTGGTCGGGGCGCCGGCCGCTGGGCGGGGCATCCAGGGCGATCAGCCCGAGCGGCTGGCGGCGCGCGCCCCAGAGCGGGACGATAAGCGCATCGCCGGGCAGCCAGGCCTGGGTGGGATCTTCCGGCAGGGCGCCAGTGGCCAGGGCGGTGTGGGGCACGAGACGTGGGATGGCCGGGTGGCTGGCGTTGGGGATGAAGTATGAATCGCTCAGGAGGTAGTCGGGCTGGATCAACTGCTCGATCTCGCTCCAGGGGTGCACTACCTGGCGCGCCTGCTCCAGGGCCTCGAGCGGCAGGCCGGCGGCCTGCACGGCGCGCAGCACTTCGTGCTCGGGGTCGAACATGTACATCACGGCCACGTTGAACAGGTTGGCCTCGCGGATGCCGAAGGCGATGACCTCCAGGGCTTCTTCCAGCGGCATCTCCAGGTTCACCGCCCGGGTGGTCTCGAACAGCTTGTTGAAGGTCTCCACCCGGCGGTTGAGCAGTTCGCTGCGCAGGACCTGCTGCTGGTAACGCTGGGCGTTGCCGAGGGCGATGGCGGCCTGCACCGCGAGCGCCTGGGTGATCTCCAGAGCCACGCTGTCGAAGTGGTCGGGCTGGCGGGCATAGAGGTGCACCAGCCCGGCGACCTCGTCCTGGTAGGCAATGGGGGCCAGCAGGGCCGAGCGCATGCCGGGCCGGCTGGGGGCTTCGCCGCCGCGTTCGAAATCGTCCACAATGAGCGCTTCGCCGCTGGTGAGCACCTGCTCTTCCAGGGGGCTGAGGCGGTCGTGCTCGGTCTCCACCTGGCCCAGGTTGAGCAGGATGCGCCGCGCCCCGGAGCCGTTGGCTTTTTCCACGTCGAACAGGACGATCTTGCCGCCGCTGGCGGCGGTGGCGCGCATGGCCTCGTCGTAGACACGCTGGACGAGCTGGTGCAGGTTGAGGGTGGTGTTTAGTTCGCGGCTGACGCGCGAGAGCGCCGTGAGGTGGTCCACCCGGCGCTGGAGGCTTTCATCGGTCTGGGCGTACAGCTGGGTGCGTTCGATGGCGTTGGCAAGCTGGCTGGCGGCGGTATCCAGCGACTGGATGTCGTGGTGGTCGTAGTCGCCGGCGCGGCGGCTGGCGAGCAGGGCTTCGCCGATGGTGCGGTCGCGGATGGTGAGCGGCACGATCATCAGGGCGCGCAGGCCGCCGAAGACCTCAATCAGGGGGCGGTACATGGCCGGCAGGGCTTCCTGGCTGCGCACATCGGGCAGCAGCAGGGGCAGGCCGGTGGCGGTCACGCTCTGGCGGTAGTCTTCGTCGCTGGTGGCGAAGCGTTCGAACTGGCCGGCTTGTTGCGGGTCGATGCCGACCAGCGAGTCGCGGTGCAGGCGCAGTTCGCCGCGGGCGTCATCCAGCAGGAAGATGGCCGCCTGGCTGGCCTGGAAGAAGCGCGCCACCTCCAGCAGCGAGAACTTGAGGATCTCGTCCAGGGTGGCGTCGGCCCCGGCCAGGCTGGCGATGCGCCGCAGGGTCTCGGCGCGCTGGGCGCGGCGGCGGCTCTCGGACATCAGGGCGGCGTTGTCCAGAATCGGGGCGGCCTGGCCGGCCACGATGGTGAGCAGGCGCAGGTCGTCTTCGTTGAAGCGCGAGCCGTCGCGCTTGTTGGCGGCCTGCAGGTAACCCAGAGTGCGCCCGCCGGCGGCCAGCGGGATGAGGGCGGTGCGCTCGATGCCGGCCGCCAGCGCCAGGTGGGCGATGCCCAGGTCGGTGAGGGCCGAGTCTTCGCTGGCGTTGTCGGTGTAGATGATGTCGCCGCTGGCCCAGACGCGCTCGGCCGGGCTGCCGACGCCGATCTCGCCCCGGTAGAGCCGGACGAATTCTTCCGGCAGGCCCTTGAAGGGCACCTGGCCCTGGAGGGCGCGCTCGCCTTCCAGGTACATCAGGAAGCCGATGATCTCGACATCCAGCAGGGTGGCGATGCTTTCGGTGAGGCGCTCGAAGAGCGTGTGCTGGTCGCGGATGGCGCTGCCGACCTTGGCCAGTTCGGCCAGCCCGCTGATCTCGGCCACGCGCTGGCCCTCTTCATAATGGATGATGGCGTTCTGCAGGGCCACGGCCGCCTGCCCGGAGAGCAGCATGAGCAGTTCCAGGTCGGTCTCGCTGAAGGCCTCGAGCTTCTGGCTGGCGAGTTCCAGCGTGCCGATCTGCTGGCCGCCGACCACCAGCGGGATGCCCAGGTAGGACTTGAAAGGGAATTCCTTGCGGTCGAGCGCCGGGCGCACCGCCAGATAGGAATCAATGTCCGGGATGAGCAGCGGGCGGCGTTCGGCGATCAGGTAGCCGGAATAGCCCTGGTTGACGTTGTAACGGGTGCGGGCCTTCTCCAACTGGCTGGCGCCGCCCAGCCCGGAGGTGTAGCGATAGGGGGTCAGTTCTTCGGTTTCCGGGTCCCACAGGGTGATCTCGGAGAAATCGGACTGCACCAGGCGGTCGACGTTTTCCAGGATGGTGGTGATGGTGGTTTCCAGGTCCAGGCTGGCCGACATGGCCTGGCTGATCTCGGCCAGGATGGCGAAGGTCTGGGCGTTGGCGCCGCTGGCCTGGCCCTCTATATTGAGCAGCTGCGGGCGGCGCAGGGTGAGGGCGATGGCGCGTTCGCCCTGGTAGGGCAGGGCGAAGGAAACGCCCTCGACGAGGAACTTGCCGATGGTAAAGCGCGCCTGGCTGGGGGTGGCGCACAGGCTCAGGAAGGTCTCGGCGGGCCGGGCGTTGCGGGCCATGCTTTCCAGGTTGGGCGGGTCATCTTCCGCCAGGTTGAACCACTGGCGCGCCCGGCTGTTGGCATAGCCCACCCGGCCGCCCGGCTCGATGAGGAGCAGGGCGTCTTCGTTGGCGGCCACATCCAGCGGCAGGGCCAGGGGCGGGGTGGGGGCGTCGCCGGGCCGGATGCGCGGCGCGGCGCGCAGCAGCAGCGGGGCCAGGCTGAGGATAGCCAGCCCCAGCAGCAGCAGCGTGATTCCCAGCGGGGTGAGACCCAGATCCAGCATGGGTGGCTTAGGCAGCCCCCCGGATGCGGTCTTGCGATGGCGGCTTATTCAGCACGGTACATATCCTCGCAGAGATGACTGTGGCGGCTCTTAATTGTTGGCTGTTCAGCATGCCTGTTTCCATAAGCCTCTACAGCCAACGATCTAGGCGGTGGCGGTGTCCTTGCGGCGGGCTTCGGCGGCCAGTTCGGTGATCTCGCGGATGTCGGCGATCTGTTGTTTGGAGCCCTGTACCAGGCCGATGCCGATGCTCATCAGCGGGGTCTTGCGCTTCTGGCCGCTGTCGTCGGTGGTCTCGATGTAGCCCTGCTCGCGGTCCATGAAGTTGTAGTGGCTGAGCACCTGCTCGGCGAAACGCCCTTTGATGGCCGCGTGCACTTTAGGGCCGGCATCCTCGGAGCAGATGATGATGAAGTTGTTCCCGCCGGGGTGGCCGATGAAGTCGTTGGGGCTGCCGAATTCGTCCATCACCTCGCCCAGCAGCATGGTGGTGAAGCGCAGCACGTCGTCGGAGGCGACGAAGCCGTAGATCTCCTTGAAGGCATCGAAGTGGTTGAGGCGCAGGTCCAGGAAGGCCCAGGATTCGCGGCGGATGACCTGGCGCAGCTGCTCTTCGATGAGGCGGCCGGAGGGCAGGCCGGAGCGCGGGTCGGTGAGGCTTTCGCGTTCGGCGCGGGCGATGGCGTTCTGGACGCGCAGTTTCAGTTCTTCGATGTCGAAGGGCTTGGTGATGTAGTCGTCGGCGCCCAGTTCCAGCCCCTGGAGTTTGTCGCTGCGCTCGTCGCGCTGGGTGAGGAAGATGACCGGGATGTGACTGGTGCGGGTGTTGGTGCGCAGGCGGCGGCAGACCTCGTAACCGTCGATGTCCGGCAGCATGATGTCCAGCACGATGAGATGGGGCAGGCCCTGGCGGGTCTTCTCCAGGGCGACCTCGCCGCGCGGGGCGACATCGACATCGTAGCCCTGCCCGCTGAAATAGATACGCAGCATGTTGGAGATGTCGAAATCGTCCTCGACGATCAGGATTCTGGCTTTTCCCATAGAACCTCCGGCGTTAAACGTTGCGACGGGCGCGCTGCGCATGGTCGCGCACGCGTTGGATGTGTTGGGGCGTGACGGCTTGCTCAAAGGAGCGGAATCCGCTCAGGCGGAAGCCGTGTTTCCCTGCTATTGTATCAATTTCCTCCACCTGGGCGCGTGCAATTTGCTTGCCGAGGGTGTAATCCTCCAGGCGGCCTTCCAGCGCCAGGGCGATGGTTTCGGCCATACAGGCGTAGGCTTTGCCGGATGGGAAGCCGAAATCGAAGTTGAAGTCCGGGTTGCCGGGCACGTCGAGCATGCCGCCGTCGATGACCAGCACGTCGTCGCGGGCGGCCGCCACCCGGGCGGAGACATCCCGCGGGCGGGCCACATCGCACACCACACTGCCCGGCAGCAGGTGCTGCGGGTGGATGACGGCGTGCAGGTCGCTGGTGACGGTGAGGATGAGCGGAATGCGCTTCAGGGCGTCCATGTCCGTGCGGGTGTGCAGCCGGGCGCGCGCCCCGCCGGCCCGCAGATGGGCGCACAGGTGCTCCAGGGCTTCGGCCCGCCGCCCGATGAGGGTGAGTTCGGCCGCCTTATCCGCCAGAAGTTCGGCGCACACCTGGCCGATGGCGCCGGTGGCTCCAACCACGGCGGCGTGGTTCTCCGCCAGCGGCAGGCCCATCTGGGCGGCGGCTTCTTCCAGCGCCCGCACGGCCACGGCGATGGTGTAGGCGTCGCCGGTGGTGACGGGGATGTCCAGCGTCCGGGCGATGGTGAGACCGGCGTCGCCGACCACCGAGGTGAAGGCCCCCAGGCCGAGGATGCCGGCCCCCAGGCGTTCGGCCATCCGGCCGGTCTGGATGATCTTGTTGTAAACGGCGCGCACCGGCAGTTCCAGCATGCGCCGGGGGGTGAGCGGGCAGGCCAGCAGCCAGCCTTTAACCGACCGGCGGGTGGCGGCCGAGGTGATGGCGGCGGTCTCGGAAAGATAGACGGGTGGGAAGAACGCGGAGAAGAAATCGATCTGGCGTTCGGTCAGCGCCCGGCCGAGCAGCGGGAATTTGCGACTGACGTCGCGCTTGGCATCGATGGGGTGGATGATGAAGGCGAAGGTATCCACGACTCAGGCGGCTGCGCAGAAACCCTGGTCGTGCCGCCTGCCCGGTTTGGGGTTTTGCGAGCGGGTCAAAGCCCTACCAGGATTCCTGGGCGACTTTCTTTTCGCGATCGGGGTCATACAGGCGCTTGTGCAATTGCGCCGCCCGCAGCTTGTGGTGATCGCTTTCGGTGTAGGGCACGTTGCGGTCGATGACGCGGCGCTCGTCGCTGGCGACGATGACCACGTCCGATTCGATGACGCGGGCGGGCGAGACGACCACGCCGGCGCCGATGCGGCAGTTGTGGCCCACACAGCCGCCCAGCACCGCCCGGTTGGCGTCGCTGAGTTTCCCGGCCCCGTCCAGGGCGCGGATGGGCGCGGGCAGCAGGTTGTAATCCGTCCAGGTGGAGCCGGCCCCGATGAAGGTGTTGCGGCCGACCACGCACATTTGCAGGCAGGTGTTCTGCGCCACCATGCTGTTGTCCATCAGGGTCGTCATGAACAGGGAGGCGCGGAACGGAAGGAAGGCGCCATCGCCGACCACCGAGAGCATCAGGTGGCAGCCTTGCGAGACGTTGACGTTATCTCCAATGATGCAGTTCTCGATGACCGCCCCGGCGCCGATGGTCACATTGTCGCCGATGGTGGTCGGGCCGTGGATGATGGCGGTGGGGTCGATGGAGACGTTGCGGCCGATTTTGACGAGTTCGCGGCTTTCGAGGATCTGCTTGCCCTCGAAGAGCGCCCCGGCCAGAATCTTGAGCTTGAAGCCCAGGTCCTGGTTCAGGCGGTCTTCAAAACGCGCCCCGCGGGCGAACAGGCCGTAGACCAGGTCGGCGATGAAGATGTGCACCCACGAATCGATGCCCATGAGGGCGCGCAGCGGCACCTGGAAGGTCAGGTCGCCGGACTGGGTCGCCATGTAGGTGGGCACATGGTAGTAGCCCACTTCGCGGGCCTTGAGGTCGATGATGACCGGTTCGACCTGGTCTTCCGGCACGGGGCCGTCCGGGAAGTACCAGAAATCGGCCAGGTACAGCCCGCCGGCCGGGGTGTAGGAGGTGGCGAGCGGCAGGGCGTGTTCGCGGAAGGCGGGGTCGGCCGGGGAGAAAGCCGCCCGGCAGGCGCGGCCGCGCTTGCCGGCCTCGCTCATGAAGGCCTTCAGGTAGGATTCGTCGAAGTACAGGTTATCGGCGTAGACGATGCAGGCGCGTTCGCTCTGGAATTTAAAGAAATCCGGGTCGAGGATCTCTTCCAGGCTGTTGGCTTCCAGTTCGGTCTGGGCGTAGGGGGCCAGCACGTCGCGCTGGTGCAGCCAGAGCAGCTTGTTCTGGATGCGCAGGTCGCGGGCGCGGTCGTTGAAGGGGTAGATGTAGCGCGGGTCTTTGAGGGCGATCTTGATCATGGGTCGGTCAGGCCAATACGCTGGTTATGTACTCCGAGTATAACGCGGGCGCGATGCGCGAATATGTCAATTTCAGGCGAGAAGTGTATGAGCGATGGTGGCGGAGATGCAACTAGCGCGCCAGGCATGATTTTCAGATGAGGAGATTGGAAAAGGCTGACCGACGCCGCGGACAGCGGGCCGATACCGGTCGGCTGCTACGGCCGCGTATGGAAACCTTGCACACGGGATTGTGTAGTTGGCCGATTGTCTTTGGAATTCCGTCGGAGATGAACAGCGGCCAACTATTAAAAGTAGCGTATTTGGCTACTTCAAAGTGCTCTGTTGCAAGGATGCGAGAGAAAAAAGGGTTGTCATTCCGTTGTCATTCCGAAGGAGCCACCAACCCGCCGGCTGGCTTGCCTGAATCACGCTCTGCGACTGAGGAATCTCGAGAGCGATACTTTGAATCCGGCGCAACATCGCTGTAAATAAGGCGTCTTTCGCGAGATTCCTCAGTCGGATTCGTGAGTTGACCTCATTGCGAACGAGGTTGCACCCTCCTTCGGAATGACAGGTTTGCTTGTTGATCATGGTTGCAACAGAGCAACTTCAAAGTAGTCTTGCCGGTTCTCCGAGGGCGAATATGCCGAATAGTAAGGGCGTCCTTGTCTAAAAACTTTTAGTAGACTACTTGGGGGCCGGCTATTCTGCGTCGAGGAAGTCTTTGAGGGCAGCCATGAAGGCGCGCGGCTGGTCGAGCATGGGGAAGTGCCCGGCGTGTTCCATATATTCCACGCGCGGCTGGCCCGCGCCGCCCTGCAGCAGCTCGCCCTGGCGGGGGTTGACGATGTTGTCCCTGCGGCCGTAGATGCCCAGCACCGGCACGTGCACCTCGCTCAACAGCGGCCGCAGGTCGGTCTTGCGCAGCGAGCGGATGCTGAGCAGGAAGGAGTCGAGCGTGGTCTTGTCGAGGTCCTGGTTGATCATATCCGGCCAGCGCGGGTCCTGGGTGATGTAGGGCGCGGCGGCGCTCAGGCCGACCTTGAGCGCCCAGAGCATGTTGTGCACCGCCCAGGCGATGGGCGCGTAGCCTGCCAGTTTGAGCGGCAGGGCCAGCGAACGGCCCATAATGGGCGAGCCGATGATGCCGACCTTACTTACCCGTTGGGGGTATTTGACGGCCACCGCCAGGCTGACCGTGCCGCCCATGCTGTGGCCGATGAGCGGAGCCTGGCGGATGCCGAGTTTATCCATGAACTGGTCGACCAGGCCGACGAAATCGGTGATGTCGTAGGAGGCGCGCGGCTTGCCGGATTCGCCGAAGCCCCAGAAATCCAGGGCGTAGGTGCGGAAATCGTTCTGCAGGTAGGCCATCGTCTCCTGCCAGACGCCCCAGGAGCCCAGCCAGCCGTGCAGCAGCAATACCGGGCGGCCGCGCCCGTAGACCTCGTAGTGGACGATGCCCTGATCAGTGGTTATTGTGGACACGATGTTGAGGTTTTTCGCGGGCCAGGGATGCAGAGCATAGCATCCCTGGCCGCCTGGCGTCTCTTTAGAGTTCTTCGAGGATGCTGGTGAGCAGTTCCAGCAGCACGGTCTTGACCGATTCGCGGTCGACCGAGATGGCCGGCAGCAGTTTCACATCCGGGTCGAGGCGCAGGGCGATGCGCATATCATCCAGGTCCCAGGCGTCTTCCAGGTCCTGTTTGTTGGCGGCCACCACGTAGGGCGTGGGGGCGTAGGCCCGGAACGTCTCGAGGATGGCGCGCGCTTCCTTGAACGTTTCCGGGCGGGTGCTGTCCACCATGACGATGAAACCCAGCATGCCTTCGGAGAGGATCTCCCACATGAAGTCGAAGCGCTTCTGGCCGGGGGTGCCGAAGAGGTAGAGCACCAGTTCGTCGTCCACCGTGATGCGCCCGAAATCCATCGCCACGGTGGTCGATTCTTTGATCTTTTCGGCTTCCGAGGTGATCTTGCGTTCGGTCGAGACGACGTCGATCTCGCTGACGGTCTGGATGAACTCCGTCTTCCCGGAGTTGAACGGGCCGGTCACCACCATTTTGACAGTTTGCATAGCGCGCTATCCTTGGTATGACGAGATGACTACAACGAACGAATCCGCCCAATCAGGCGGTTGACGAGGTTCTTCTGTTCTTCCTTGCTCTTGCCGGGCATGGCCTTGTCGATGCCGGGCAGGCTCGAGTGGTCCAGGCCCTGCACCCGCACCAGCTCCACCAAGCCGGCCTGCAGCAGGCCGTAGACGATGCGGCGGACGTCCAGTTCGCTCATCTTGTTGGCCTTGGCGATCTGGGCGATGGAGTTCTTGGGGTTGATGAACGAAACCACTTTCCATTCTTCCACGCTCAGGTTGATGTTCTTGAGGTTGACGCCCGGCCGGTCGGTGAATTTGAGCGCCAGGTCCAGGTTGGGCAGTTCATCTTTGAGCTGTTCCCACTCGCGCATGCGCCGCGAGCCTTCGATGATGATGTTTTCCAGATCAAGCCGCACGGGAATCTTATCCGCCGGGACGTTGGAGTCGCCGTCGAAGTGGAACATGCCCTCGACCCACGAGAACAGTTTTTGGATGATATCCACGAAGTGGGATTGCAGGCTGGCAAGGATGTCATCCTGGGTGACGTAGCCGGAGTTGATCAGCAGCAGGCCGAGTTCCTTGTCGTTCATGGTGGCGGCGCGGGTCTTGAGCGTGCCATATTGGGCGGCCGAGATGACGTTGGATTTGTGCAGGATGGCGCCCAGGCCGCCGTCTTCGCTGTTCAGGCGGGCGTAGGCCAGTTTGCCCTCGCGGAAGGTGATGGTAGCGACTTCGCTGGGGCCTTCAATGACGAGCGAGCCGGTCTTCTGGGCCAGGTTGACCAGATTGAGCAGCTGGGTGATGGTGAAGTCGCGTAGGTTGCCTTTTAATGCCATTCGACCTGCCTCAATGACCCGCGCTGGGATTGCCCATCCCTCCGCACGCTGAAACAACCCTGGGGCGCGCCAACGGTAATGACTGGGACGAGGGTGTCGATGTCTGTATACCGGATCGCCATGGGCTGCATACCGTGGCCGGCGGCTCGCCGCCAACCACATGGGCGGATTATACTTTATTAAGGAAAGAGGCGTCAAACCTGCGAGCATTGGGTTTGCCTTGCAAGTTTGTAATGGCGCGGCGGCCACCCTTCGTCAGGTACAATACTGGCGGGCGGTTATGCCGCCTTGCCCGTTGCCTGCAAAGGACGCTGCCATGCCCGGTTTTCTCGAATCTCCAGTCATTTCGCGCATCCGCCGCAACCATGGCCTGGAACACGCCGCCATTCACGTGCTTTCGCAGCGTTTCCCCGGCACATCGCTGGCGGGCTATTCGGATGCCGGCGGCTTCTGGCTGCTGGGCGACCTGGAGACCGAGGCCGTGGCCGACGGCGTGACCGCCGCCCTGATGCGCCTGCGCAACGGCGAGCGCAACCTGGCGGTTTACCCCGGCTGCGGCACGAACTACGCCGCCTCCGGCATCGCCGCCGGGCTGGCGGCCGGCCTGGCCTTTTGGGGCGCGCGCCGCCGCCGCGATTGGCTGGAACGCCTGCCGCTGGCCGGGCTGTTCGCCACCATCGCCTTGATTCTGGCCCAGCCACTGGGTTTCCGGCTGCAGGAGCGCTTCACTACCTCCGGCGCGCCGGGCGGCCTGCGGGTGACGATGGTGATGCGCCACGACGGCGGGCCGGTGACCGCCCACCGCATCACCACCGAGGGGTGAGCGGCAAAACCCTGATGACCGACGCCAAACCCACCGTCTACCTGCTGCACGGCGAAGACGATTACGCCATCGGCCAGTTCATCCGGGCCATGCAGGACAAGCTGGGCGACCCGGCCACGGCCGAGATGAACACCACCCGGCTGGAAGGCGCCTACGACCTGGAGACGCTGCGAGCGGCCTGCTACGCCCTGCCCTTCCTAGCCGAACGGCGGCTGGTGCTGGCCGCCAGCCCGGCGCGGCGCTTCCAGAGCGACGAGCAGCGCCAGAAGTTCACCGCCCTGCTGGAGAGCCTGCCGCCCAGCACCGCGCTGGTGTTGACCGAGGAGCGGCAACTGGACCGCGATGAAAAGGGCAGGCCCGTGAAGAAGAAGCCCTGGCTGCTGGCCTGGGCCGAAAAAGCGAGCGAGCGTGCGTTTGTGAAAGCCTTTGGTACGCCCAAAGGCGGCGAACTGGTGAAGTGGATCCTGGCCTACGCCAAAAGCCAGGGCGGCGAGTTCGAGCGTCCGGCGGCCGCCCGCCTGGCGGAATTGTTCAACGAAGAGCCGCGCGCCGCCGCCCAGGAAGTGGATAAGCTGCTGGCCTACGCCAACTTCCAGCGGCCGGTGGCGCCCGAAGACGTGGACCAGCTGGCGGCCTTCTACGGCGCGCCGGCGGATTACTTCGCCCTCATCGACGCCATCGCCGCCCGCGACGGGCGCGCCGCCATGAACCAGTTGGGTCGTCTGCTGGCCGAGCAGGACGGGCTGAGCCTGTTTTTCAGCCTGGTGGGGCATTTTCGGCTGCTCGTCCAGGCGCGTGAGGTCATCGAGAACGGCGGCCAGGAAGGCGCGCTGGCCGAAACGCTGGGCATCCACCCCTTTCGGGCCAGGAAACTGGCCGCCCAGGCGCGCACGCTTTCTGCGCCGGCGCTGGCGCACATCTACCGCCGCCTGCTGGACTACGATGTGGCGATGAAGACCGGCCAGATGGAGCCGGAACTGGCCCTTGAAACGCTGGTGGCCGGGCTGACTGCGCCCGCGGGCTGGTCACACACGACCTGAATTCCCGCTCCCAATTCGCCAAGCCGAAAAGGGGATTCTGGTACACTATTCCTGAACATTTGTGCACCACCTGCGTGTTCAGGAGTTGGCCCCATGATCCAGACCGGCGGAAAATTCTATATTGGCAGAGACGCTGAAAGCAAAGCCCCCGTCCTTTACGACCCGGATGACCTGACCACCCACGCCGTGGTGGTGGGCATGACCGGCTCCGGCAAGACCGGCCTGTGCATCGGTCTGCTGGAAGAGGCCGCCCTCAACAACATCCCGGCGCTGATGATCGACCCCAAGGGTGATATCACCAACGCCCTGCTGCACTTCCCTGACCTGCTGCCCGAAGATTTCCAACCCTGGCTGAACGCCGACGTGGCCCGCCGCGAGGGCAAGACCATCGAACAGGCCGCCGCCGAAGAAGCCGGAAAATGGCAGAAGGGGCTGGCCGCCGATGGCATCGACAAGGAGCGCATCCTGGCGCTCAAGAACGCCGCTCATTTTGCCATCTACACCCCCGGCTCGGACGCCGGCATTCCCATCAGTATCCTGGCCTCGCTTCAGGCCCCGGACCTGCCCTGGCAGGGCAACGAGGAGATCCTGCGGGAGAAGATCGGCGGCACGGTCACCGCCATCCTCGGCCTGGTCGGCATGGAAGACATCGACCCGGTGCGGTCGCGTGAACACATCCTGCTGGCCAACATCTTCGAGCGCGCCTGGAGCGCCGGCAAAAACCTGGACCTGGGCGAACTCATCCTCCAGACCCAGAACCCGCCCTTCGAGAAACTGGGTGTGTTTGACCTCAACACCTTCTTCCCGGAAAAGGAACGCTTCAGCCTGGCGATGCTGCTCAACAACATCCTGGCCGCGCCCGCCTTCCAGACCTGGATCACCGGCCAGCCGCTGGACGTGCCCGCCCTGCTGCACGGGCCGGACGGCCGCCCGCGCCATAGCGTGTTCTACGTGGCGCACCTGAGCGATTCGGAGCGCATGTTCTTCATCACTCTCCTGTATTCGGCGGTCGAGACCTGGATGCGCTCGCAAAAAGGCAGCACCAGCCTGCGCGCCCTCCTGTACTTCGACGAGATCTTCGGCTACATGCCGCCCACCAGCAACCCACCCACCAAGCCGCTGATGCTGCGCATGCTCAAGCAGGCGCGCGCCTTCGGGGTGGGGCAGGTGCTGGCGACCCAGAACCCGGTGGACGTGGATTACAAAGCCCTTTCCAACGCCGGGACGTGGATGATCGGCCGCTTGCAGACCGAGCGCGACAAAGAACGCCTGCTGGACGGGCTGGAAGGCGCGGCGGGCGGCGACCTGGACCGGGGGCGCTACGACGCGGTCATCTCCAAACTGGGCAAGCGCATCTTTTTGCTGCATAACGTACACGCCAAAGGGCCGCAGGTGTTCGGCACGCGCTGGGCGATGAACTACCTGGCCGGACCGCTCACCCGTGCCCAGATCCCGGCGCTCAACGAACTGGCCGGCGCGGCAGCCCCGGCAGCCCGGCCCACCGCATCCGCGGCTCCAGCCGCTGCCCCTGCCGCCGTTGCGGCTTCTGCGGCCCCAACCGCCGCGCCCAAAGCGCCGCCCGCCCAGGGCGAAGGCTCGGCCACCCGCCCGTCCGTGCCGACCGGCGTGCCGGAATATTTCCTGCCCAACAACCTGACGCTGATGGAAGCTTTCGCCGCCGACGGCGAACCCCTGCCGCCCAGCGCCATGAGCAAGGGGCTGCTTTACCATCCCGCCCTGCTGGCCCAGTCCGAGGTGCGATTTTTCGACCGCAAATACAGCCTGGACAGCGTTGAGAAACGTACGGCCCTGGTCTTCACCCCGGACCGGCGCGGGGTGGTGCGCTGGGAGGATTACCCGGCCGAACCGGTGGACGCCCGCGCCCTGGAGAGCCAGCCTGTGCCGCAGGCGCGTTTTGAGGCCCTGGAAGGCTCGCTGGCGGATGGCAAACTGCTCAAAGCGCTGGAAGCCGATTTTGTGGACTGGGTGTTCCGCACCAGCAGCATCAAGGTCTACGCCAACAACACCCTGAAAGTGTTCGCCGGCCCGCCCACCGGTGAAGGCCAGTTCCGCCAGATGTTGGGCGAGGCTGCCCGCAAGGGGCTGGACGCAGAGAAAAAGAAACTGCAAGCGACCTACAAGACCAAGATTCAGGCCCTGCAGAAGAAACTCAACGCCGAAAAACGCGAACTGATGGAAGACCAGTCCGACCTGCAGGCGCGCAAAGTGGAGGCGCTCGGCACGCACGCTGAGAACATCGTCACGCTGTTCACCGGCAGCCGCAGCACCACGCGCCTCTCGCGCTCACTCAGCAAACACCGCATGGTGAAGAACGCCGAAGACGATGTGGAAGAATCGATCGAAGAGATCGACCGGATGGAGAGGGAACTGGCCGAACTTTCGGATGAGATCGAAGACAAGCTGGACGAGATCGAGGAGCGCTGGGCCAACGCCGCCCGCGAGGTCGAAGAAATCCCCTACAAGCCGCTTAAGAAAGATGTGCTGGTGGAACTGTTCGGCGTGGCCTGGGTGCCCTATCACCAGGTGGAGGTGCAGGGCAAGACGATTGAAGTGCCGGGCTACGGTGTACAATAGCGCGTTTTCGCGATGCAAATAGTCAACGCTTCCGGAGAACCAATTCCGGTCACGATAATGGTGGACAAACGCCTGAAGAAGATCGTGCGATGGCAGATCACGGCAGACGGCGAAATCCACATCAAAGTTCCCGCCCGCTATCCCCAGGGCGATCTGCCGCGCCTGCTCAAGCAGATCGAAAAGAAATACCGGCGCACGGAGCGCAAGCGCCAGGGACGCACCGACGAGGACCTGAAGCAGCGCGCCGACCGGCTGATTCGCGACGCCTTCGGCAAGCCGATTCCCTATGCGTCGATTCGCTGGGTCGGGAATATGCAGAACCGGCTGGGCTCGTGCACCAATGGCGGCGCGACCGACGGGCACATCCGCCTGAGCGACCGGATGAAAGGCTGGCCGGACTGGGTGGTGGATTACGTCATCGTCCACGAACTGGCCCACCGCCTGCACCCGGACCACAGCCCGGCCTTCTGGGCCGACGTGCGCGCCGCTTACACTCGAACCGATGAGGCGCGCGCCTGGGTGAAGGGCTATTTCTTCGCCCTGGGCGAGGAAGCGCACAGCGAGGACTGACATGAACCTGCCCGATTACCAGACCAAAGTGGCCTACTTTATCAGCGCCTACGACCTGAACGCGCCGCCGGCTGCCCGTTTGCTCGACCTGGTGTCCGAACTGGGCGAGATCGCCAAAGAAGCGCTCAAGGCCAGCGACTACGGCAAAGCGGATTTCCAGCCGACCCCGGCCTGGGAGGAAGAACTCTCGGATGCCTTCTTTTCGCTCGTAAGCCTGGCTAACCAGACCGGCGTGAACCTGGAGACCGGCTTGGAAGGCGTGCTCGCCAAGTACGCGGCGCGCTTCGCCGACCGCGGCCACCCCGGTTCCGGCCGGTAAGAACCCGGCCACTTCCTGACTCAGGGAAGCATGAACGCCGCCGCCCCACTCCTTTCACCCATCTACATCCTGCTGGCTTTCGGGCTGTACGCCGTCGTCCATTCGCTGCTGGCCTCCTTCACCGCCAAAGACCTGGCGGAAACCTTCTTTGGCAAACCGGGGCGCAGGTACTACCGCCTGTTCTTCAACATCTTTGGCACGCTGACGTTGCTGCCGGCCCTGGCTTTGCCGGCCATCCTGCCAGACATCCGCCTGTATGTCATCCCCGCCCCCTGGGTCTTGTTCACCGGCAGCATCCAGATCCTCGCCGCCCTGCTCCTGCTCTACAGCGTGGCCCAGACCGGCGCCCTGGACTTCCTGGGTTTCTCGCAGGCGCTCGGCCTGAAGACCAACGACCGGCTGAACACCAGCGGCCTGTACCGGTTGATACGCCACCCGCTCTACACCTTCAGCATGCTCTTCCTCTGGCTGACGCCGGTTATGACCCTGAATCTCGCGGCGCTTACCTTTGCCATCAGCCTGTATTTCTATGTCGGGGCGCTCTTCGAGGAACGCAAACTGCACCGCGTTTTCGGGCAGGAATACGCCGACTACGCCGCCCGCACCGGGATGTTCCTGCCGCGCCTGTGGTGAAGTAGCCCATCGAAAGTCTTTGTAAAGGAAGCCAATGGAGGCGAGGGTGGTTTGTCCTCCTATCCACCCGCTGGCTACTTTTAATAGTTGGCCGTTTGGGCGCACTGCTATTTCTAATCACCTACGGCCAACTACACTAAAGACAACGCTTCCACTGCCTTCGTGACAATTCCATAACAGGGGCTTGCATCCAGGGGAATTCGTGCTAGAATAATAGCACGGATGTTCTAATTATGGAGCCACAATGTCCGAGCAGACGTATCGTCCTTCGCTTTCGCACAACCCGCGCCGGCGGGCCGCCGCCATCCAGCCGGCCCGTCCCGGCCCGCGCCTCAGCCAGGTGCTGAATCAGGTCCTGCCGCTCCCACCGGGCAACGTCATGCTCGGCCTTTGCGATGACGGCCTGCCGCTGCTTTTTGATCTGAACGAGCCGGATTCCGGCGGCCTGCTGGTGACGGGCGACTCCGCCCTCGCCAACGGCCTGGTCCTGAAGAGCGTACTGCTGGCGGCGTGCCGGATGAACCCGGCCGATTCGCTGAACCTCAACCTCATATCCCCTCGGCCGGATTTCTTTGATGTATTGGAGCGCGAGCCGCATCTGCAAATCAACTTCCACTCTCGCTCGAAGGAAGCCGGATTGCTGCTGGAGGAGTTCGCCAACCTGATCGCAGCGCGAGAGGAAAGCGGCGAGCCGAGCATAATCCAGTTGCTGGCCATCGATGGACTGAGCGAGTTCTTTGAAGCCCTGGACGCGGATCACCAGGAACTCCTCCTGTGGGCAGCGAGCGCCGGCCCTGCCTGCGGCGCGTGGATAGTCGCCGGCGACGCGCCAGAAGCCGGTGCGGAAGTCCCCGTTTCCCTGGATGAAGCCTTTCCGACCCGACTGGTCAACTGCATCGCCGAGGCCGGGAACCCCTGGCTTCCTGAGGGCGCGCCCATCCGGCGGCTGGCCGGGCTGGAGAACGGCCGCAGCGCGCTGCTCTTCGCCGGGGGCGAGCGCATCCAGGTGCAGATCGCGCAGGCGGAGCGCGGCGATTACGACCTGCTGGCCAGCGAGGCGCGCGCCTGGACCGAGATGGATGAAGTTCTCAGCCGGTTCCCCGATTCCTCAGGAGTTGAATGATGAATTCCGGAATGCTGTGGTTCGATAACGACCCGAAGACCCCCCTGCCGGAGAAGATCAACCAGGCGGCGGACTATTACAAGAGGAAATACGGCAAACAGCCGAACCTGTGCGTGGTGAACCCGCGCATGCTGGCGCAGGAGAAGGCCGCCGGCGGACGAATCGAGATTCAGGCCAGCGCGGCGATACTGCCCAATCACTTGTGGATCGGCGTGGATTCGAAACCGAATTAGCGCGCCATCCTGGTTGATCGTACGAGCAGGGGCGAGGCAGGAGTTGCGCGGCAACTCCCCTCGCCCCTGCATTTTGTTTCTGGCGTCCGGGTTTGTTCCGTGCGCCTTGCGGGTCGCTGCTAGCGCGGGTCGCTGACCAGACAGCCGTTGGTGAACCGCAGTACGACTACGTAGCCTCCGGGTGCGACGGACGCGCCGCTGAAGGTGAATTCCAGTTCAGTTTCCGCGCCGGTGGGCAGTGTGCGCAAGGCGGCCGCGCCGACCCAGCCGCTTTCAATGAAAGCCGGGGTCGAGGAGAGAGAGCCGGTCCACACGGTTTCGCCGCCGATGGCAATGCCGGTAAGGCTGCCGTTTTCTGCCGGCCAGTTCAGCGTGATGGAGTCGATCTCCATCGTTTCTCCGCTCTGGTTGTCAAATGTCCACACCGCCGTGCTGCCGCTGGCGGCGAAATCGGCCGCGACCACCTGGGTGCAGGCCCCGCCGGCCGGTCCGATGTCGGGCGGCGGCGCGCCGCCACCCTCGGAAGGCGGCGGCTCGAATTCCTCGCCTTCTTCCGGCTCTTCCGGGATGCTGGAGATGCGCGTGTAGGTGGAGGTCGGGAAGGGGGCCAGGCCGGGCGGGATGTAAGCGACCAGCGTGGAATCGTCGCAGGTGTAGGTGAACGCGCCGCCGGAGAAGGGGCCGGCCGAGGAGCTATCCAGCGGGATGGTCGTGGAGACCCCGGCGACGGTGATGGTTTCCAGAAGACTGGTGGACTCTCCGGTCGAAAGAATCGAACCCAGTTCAGGAATTGTGAAGGTTCCGATGCTCGTGCCTTCCACTCGCACTGTGGCGGTCTGCCCATCACGCGTTCGCACGGTGGCGCCATAGTCCTGGGGCGTAAAGGTGCTCGTGCCTTCGGCCGTCAGCACCAGCAGGAAACGCCCGGTGACGTTAACGATGGTCATTTCGGGCGGCAGGATGATCTCCAGATTCTGGCGGATGACGTCTGTGCCTTGCTCCCAGGTGCCCACCAGGCAGCAATCCATCAGGGCGGCGTCGCCTTCGGCGCGCGTGAAATTGAGGGTGAGTTCGCTCTGGGAGCCGAGCGAGGGCGAAGGCGGCAGGCTGGTGAGCAGCACCAGGCGGCGCGGATCGCTTTCGCAGGTGAGCCGCAGGGTGGGCGAAATCTCGGTGAAGGAGGCCGGGGCGGGGGCGCGCCAGGTATCTCTGCCGGGTTCACCGTCTGTCGAACGGGCCACAGTGTATTCGCGGCCCTCTTCAAAGAGCAGGATGTAGCGCTGCAGGGTGATGGGCGCGGTGGACATGAAGACTTCGCGGCCGGCGCCTATCGGGAAGGTGTTCTCATCCAGGAAATACAGGTTGATGGGCAGCGGGCTGCCGCCGGTGTCAATGATCCCATCGGTCAGGTAGGCCTGCCCAAACTGGTGGAAGGTGGTCTGCATGTCTCCGTAGCCCGCCAGGGCCGCGGCCTGGGCGTCCTGGGACTCTACAGCGTAGCCGACGGCATCGATCAGCCGGACGATGTATTCGCTGCCGAAGCGGCTTCCGAGGTACTGGAAGAACACCGAGTTCTCATACGTCATGTCGAGAATCGAGGTGTAGGTCGAGAGGATATTGAAGTCCTCGACGAAACGATGTTCGAGGTTGTTCTCGGGATAGACCACGTTGCTGAAGTATTCAGCGGTGCCTTCCGCCATCCAGGAAGCGGTGGAATAGCCATTGAACCCCAGCCGCCAGAACTGAACGCAGTGCCAGACCTCATGGGCCACGGCCTGCTTGAAGTCATCGATGCCCCATTCCAGCGCCACCGGGAACACCGAGATTGGGCAGGTGCGGTGGCCGGTGGCGGTATCGTCCAGCACCGGCACTTCGGCGGCCGATTCCAGGGGGCTTTCGAGCAGGGTGAAGATGAGGTTGATATTGTGCACGCCGCTGAGAGGGTCATAGGCGGCGCGGCTGTCCAGCAGGGCCTGCATGGCGGCATCCACATAGGCCAGGAAAGCGGCATCGCCGCGGCGTTCTTCGGGGTAGTAGATGCGGAAGGTGGAACCGCCGACGGTCTCCGTGCGGTAGAGCAGGCAAACCGGCGGGTCGGCCACGTCTTCGGGGAAGCCGCGCGGCCAGATGCTGGCGCACGGCACCTGCATGCGGCGAGGCGCGGCCAGGCGGCCGGGCGCGGCATTGCGGGCCTCTTCCTCCGGCATGGCGTAACGGTCCAGCCGTTCCTGGGTTGGGATGAGGATTTCGAGCAGGCGGCGTATCTCGGCTTTGGCGGCCTCGTCCGTGCTGCCGGCGTAGGCTTCAGCCGCCAGGGCGGTGAGGCCCCAGCCGCTGCGAAAGACCAGTTCTCCGTCCGGCGAAAGCTCCTCCAGCGAAGTCTCGCCAACCATCACGCGCAGGGCGGCGATGACGCCCTCTTCCAGGGTGATCTCTCCCGCTTCCACCCGGTCAAGCATGTCGGCTACCAGTTCGGGCGTCGGTTCAGGCACGAAGATTTCTTCGCCCTGGTCGTTGAGCAGGCGGAGCATGCCTTCCGGCACTTCGGTGGGGGCGGCAGTGACCGCAGGGGGCGGCGTTTCGGCAGGGGGCGTTTCGGCGGGCCCGCCGCCCACGCGGCAGGCGAGCGAAATCGCAGCCAATAATGCCAGGACTTTCCACAATCGGGAGGCGGCCATTTTCCTCACTCCTTCTTTACATAGCAATCCGTTCTGCAACAATGATAGGCGGTATTGTATTCGATGGGGATGGGTAATAGGTAATTGCTCTGTTGCAAAGACGCGAGAGAAAAAGGGGTTGTCATTCCGGAGGAACCACCCACCTGCCGGCTGGCTTGCCTGAATCACGCTCTGCGACTGAGGAATCTCGACAGCGATGCCTTTGGTCCGACGCCAAATCGCCGCAAAGAAGGCTCCTATCGCGAGATTCCTCAGTCGGGTTTGAGGGTTGGACAGGATCTGTAGGGGGTTGAACCCTCCTTCGGAATGACAAGATAGATTGTTGACCATCCATGCAACAGAGCAATAGGTAATTGGCAACTGGTAACTGGCAAGCCATCCCATCCCATCTTTCCCTGCCCCTGGCCGCGGTCATTCTTCCGCGACCAGCATCACGCGCACGAATTCTTCAATGTAGCGGGCGGCGATGACGGCGCTGTGGATGACCAGCACGTTCTCATCGTTGGTCTCTTCGGCGCTGCGGCTGAAGTTGAATGAACCGGTGATGACGGTCTCTTCGTCGAGGATGATGACCTTGTGGTGCATGTCGCCGGGGATGCCGTCCAGCCGCAGGTCGATGCCCGCCTCCAGCAGGGTGAGGTATTCGCCGCCCTGGTTACCGGCCTGGTCTCGATCCAGCACGCCCGCCACCTCCAGGCCGCGCGCCTGCGCCAATTGCAGGGCCGCGCCGATGGGGTCGCTGGTGAACGAAAAGGCCAGGATGTAGACGCTCTGGCGCGCGGCGTTGATCAACTCGACGATGCGCGCCTCCACGCCGTCATCCGGGGAAAAGTAGTTCTCGATGTCCACGCCGTCCAGAGCCACCAGCGGGTGAGGGGTATCGGCGCGGGCGGAGGAACTGCCGAACAGGTCATCGGTGAACATCTCCTCGAACTCATGCGCATAGTTTTCGGCCAGGCGGGTCGAGTCGATGTGCAGCAGGTTGTTGTTGCTGCGGTAGGCGCTGGCGAGCGTGAAGTTCATCGAACCGGTCCAGACCTGAAAGCCATCGATGACCACGAACTTGTGATGCATCAATCCCTCGCGCCGGTCGCCCAGCACGGGGATGCCGGCCTGAATTAATTCCTGGAACTCGGCGCGTTCCAGGTTGTCGCTCTCGGCCACGAGGCGCACACGTACGCCGCGGCGGTGAGCGGCCAGCAGGGCGTCGCGCAGGCTCCACAGGTTGAGGTCGTAGATGGCGGCGTCCACCGTCAGCCGGGCGGCGTCGATGGCGGCCGCCAGGTCGGCGTCCGGCCCGCCGCGGTTGGCATCCGTGGCCGGGTCGGTGAAATATACGGTAATGGATGGCGCGCCGGGTGAAGAAGATTCTTCCGTAACAGCCGGGCCGCCGCCGCAGGCCGAAAGCACCAGGGCCAGGGCGAGTGCGGGGCGGGCCAGGAAGATTCGTCCGGTTGTCACCCGATGGCGTCCAGGACCCGGTAGTACTGCGCCACGAACGGCAGGTAGAAGCGGTCCCAGCGGGTGAAGAAGAAGCGCGGGTGGGGGATGTCCATGAAGGGGGCCTCGTTTGGCGCACCGGCCAGCATCTGCCCGACCTGATAACCGAGATACGAGGCGATGGAGACGCCGTGACCGCCGTAGCCGTAGGCGAACCACATGCCCCGCTCGCGGCCGACGTGCGGCATCAGGTCGTAGGTCACCCCCAGTTTGCCGGTCCATGAGTGAGTCAGCGGCACGCCTGCCAGTTGCGGGTAGATCTCCAGCATGCGGGCGTGCAGGCGGCGGGCGCTTTCGGCCAGGTCGAGGGTGGTGCTGAGGTTGTTGCGCCCGCCGAACACCATACGGCCGTCCGGGCTGAGGCGGAAGTAGTTGAGGTAGTGCTTGCTGTCGTAGAACATGCGCCCCTTGGGGCTGAGTTCCTCTTGCAGCGCGCCCGGCAGCGGTTCGGTGCTGATGATGTACGAGCCGACGGGCATGACGCCGCTGCGGGCTTTGGGGGCGATATCCGGCGTGGTGTAGCCGTTGGCGGCCAGCAGCACCTCTCTGGCGCGCACCTCGCCGCGCGGCGTGGAAAGGCGGTAGGCGCCGTTCGCGCGGCGGATGCGTGTGACCCCGGCGTTCTCGACCAGGCAGACGCCGCGCCGGGCGGCGGCGCGCGCCAGCCCGAAGACGTAGCGGGCCGGGTCCAGCCCGCCGGAGGTGTCGTCGGCGATGCCGCCATAGTAGGCATCCGTACCGATCTCGGCTTTGAGTTCGCCGCGGCCGACCAGGACGGGCCGGTCGTAGCCGAAGGCGTCGTGCAGGTACTGCTGATGGCTGCGGAAGCGCTCGAAGTGGGCAGGTTTGTGCGCCAGGCAGAGGTGGCCGGGGCGCGTCCAACCGCATTCGATGCCCTCTGCGCGGATGACGCGCTCGACGTGGTCAATGGAGTCGAGCGCCCATTGCCAGAACCCGCGCGCCCGTTCCAGCCCGTAGCGTTTGGCGATTGTGCGGATGGGCGCCTTCAGGCCGGTGGTGAGCATGCCGCCGTTGCGGCTGCTGGCCCCGTAACCAATGTGTTCGCGCTCCAGCACGGCCACCGAGCCGCCGTGCATGGCGACGGCGCGGGCGGCGTGCAGGCCGGTGTAGCCGGAGCCGATGACGGCCAGGTCCACCTGTTCCGGCGGGTCGTGGAGGGGCAGGTCGGCGGGGCGGGGGGTGAGGTCAGTCCAGAGGGGGGTGAGTTTCATGGCAACCATCTTCCAGTAGTAGTAGGGACAGGTTTGAAACCTGTCCCTACGGGCACCAACAGAGTCTGGCCTAAATCATTTTGAAGTATCGGAATGCGTCTTGAATCGCCATTAGCCTTCTCTTATCAGGACAGGGGACTTTTCGCTCTCGGTGCGGCGATTCCATGCTCGTTTCACTACTAGTCCAGATTGCTCTTTGGCATCTGCAATCCAGCAAGTCTTTGGGATGAATCCGTGTTTGGCTTTTACATAGTCTTGTACTTGTCTATATGTTGCCATCTGGTCATCGCTCCCGAATACTGCCAAATTACGGCAGAATCCACAACTCCGGCTCGCCGAGGTCGAGGGTGAAGTCGAGTTTCTTCAACTGGTCCTTGCGCAGGGCCTCGACGCCGACGACGATGTAATCGGCCACAGGCAGCATGTCGCCGGGCGGCATGACCACCGGCTGGAAGGGGGCCGGCGGGCCGTCTTTGAGCGTTGGAGGGGTTTGCAGCAGGGCAATGGCGGCATCCACCAGTTCATCCACATCGCAGGCCCAGGCGGGGACGAAGAACGGCCGCCGCTCGCCCCAGAAGCGGGCCGACTCGCTGTCCTTGTCGAACAGGTTGCGCGACTGGCGGTCGAGCGTGACCTTCCCCTGGGCCACCCAGAACGGGCGGCCGGGCAGGTGTTCGGGCAAACCTTCCTGGAAGTGGATAGGGTGTCTGACCAGGCCCTTTTCCTCATCCAGCAGCAGGCCGGTCTTGCAGGTGGCGCAGGCCCAGGCGACCTCGTCGAGCTGGGCGGGCACAGGCGTGCCGCACTGCGGGCATTTGAGGGCGACGAGCAAAATGGGCTGGCTCATGTGGTCTCCTCCAGGGCGCGGCGCACCCCGCCTTCCCTAATCACCCGCTGCCTGCGCCGCATGACCTTGTCGCCGCGCCGGTATTCGTAATGTTCGCCGTAGCGGAAGGCGCGGTAGCCGCCCGCCATCAGGCCGAAGCCGACCACCGCCGCGCCGCCGCCCAGCGCCAGCAGCCCAAGCGAATCGTCATCGGATGAGGTGAAGGCCAGGTAGGCGGCCAGCGAGCCGCCATCCACCGCCAGCACGGCCCCGGCGGCCATGCCGGCCACCAGCGCCGCCGAGCGGAAGAGCGTACTGCCGGGCGCCTTGCCGTACAAGACCTGGCCGTCCACGCCGTCCACCACGATCTGGAAGACGCGCCCGCGGTAGGCATAGCGCACCACCCAGAGGGGGTAATACACCAGGCCGAAGCGCTGGCGGGTGGTGCGGGTGAAGGTCTGCGACACGCGGTCGAGGTCGGCCAGTTTGGAGGCGCGCTTGTGAAAATCGCCGGAGGCGGCGGCGCGGGCGTCGCCTTCCACGCCCACCGGCTCGAAGACCATGCCCTCGCTGTGCAGCAGGTCCCAGTTCACCGGCTGCAACTCGCGCCCGGCCAGCGAGATGCGCGTCACGCCGAATTCGCCCACGTCCAGCGCCGGGCTGTTCCAATCCATCTCCTGGGCGATCTTGACCTCGCGCGGCTCGTAGCGGGTATTCTTGCCCGAGCCGACCTTTTCCTCGCCGAACACCCAGCCGAGGACGCGCGCCCAGGCGGCCCAGAACGGCAGGTAGGCCAGGAAGGTCTCCTGCACCTGGGCGATGCGGGCGGCGTTGCGGGCCACCTGCATCTTGCCGCCCAGGAAGGCGCGCAGGGCTTTCTCGGCGTCCTGGCGTTCGATCTTGCGCGCGGCCTGGTAGCGGCGCAGGCCGCGCTCGCCTTTCACCAGCGAGCGCATTTCGCAATAGGGGCAGATGACGATGACCTGGCCTTCGGGGATGACGACCATCCCGGCGCAGTTGGGGCAGGCAATGCCCTGGGCAGCGGAGTCGCTCATCGGGTCACACCTTCTGGGAGACGTAGGCGGCCAGGGCCATCAGCCCCAGCCCGGCAGGGATGCCCAGGGCCGAACACACCGCGAAGCCGATCATGGCGCCGTCGTCGCCGAAGAAGGCGCCCGCCACCGGGATGGCGGCGAGGCCGAGGAAGATGGCGGCCGCCAGCCCGCCCACCAGCTGGTAGGGGGCCTCGGCCTTTTCCGGGTAGATGTTGGCCAGCACCTTGCCGCTGGCGGCGTCCACCAGCGCGGTGTAGGTCTCGCCGCTGAACTCGTACTTGAAGGTGTAGAGCGGCACGTGCACCAGGGCGCTCTCGGCGGGGGTTTCCTTGACGGCCGGGCCGCGCCGGGCCCATTCCAGGGCGGCGTCCAGCGGCACGCTGGGCGGCTCGGAGTCGTTGTCCAGGCGGTCTTCGTATTTGCGCAGGTCGCCGGGCGGCAATTGCAGGTGGGCCACCTCGGTGACCGACGTGGCGGCCGCCGGCTGGAGGGTGATGCGCTCGCGGCCACCGGCGTCTTTGTGTTTGAAGTACCAGAGCGGGAAGTAGCGGAAGGAGACGCCGCCGAGGCGGGCCTTCTTGTCCAGGTCTTTGACGGTCTCGTTGCCGGACATCCAGCGCGCCAGCGCGCCGCGCGCTTTGGCCTCGTCGAGCGTGGGCGCAACGTACCAATGGAACACAACTTTGGATTTATCCAGATAGACGGTGGAGCCGCAGAACGGGCAGGTGAGGAAGAGCTGGCCCTGGTCGGGCTTCAGTTCGCCGCCGCACTGGGTACATTGGAACTTGGTGGTGGGTTGCGCGTCGCTCATGCGGATATTATACGGCGGTGGAGAGGTAATTGGTAACTGGTAATTGTCCCTTTGTTTTCATGTCCATCCCGCCGAATGGTTATAATTCCGGCAGCCTGCACAAGGAGCGCGCCATGAGCGAAACCCGCAAGACACATGCCGTGACGGTGGCCGGCGTTACCCGCCAGTTGCCGCTGTTCGAGGTCGCGCCGGGCGTGACCATCGCCATCCTCAACATCCTGGGCGATACCGAGTTTGTGCAGGCCGCCGCCGGGGAATTGGCCGCCCGCCTGCCGGGCGATGCTTATGATGTGCTGGTGACCGCCGAGGCCAAGAGCATCCCGCTGGCGCATGCGCTGTCGGTGGCGGCGCGCAAGCCCTATGTGGTGTTGCGCAAAATCTACAAGCCCTACATGGGCGCGGCTATCTCGGCCGAGACGGTCAGTATCACCACCGGAATACCGCAAACCCTTTATCTGGACGAGAAGGATCACGCCCTGCTGAAAGGCAAGCGCGCCGCGCTGGTGGACGACGTGGTGAGCACCGGTTCGACGCAGAAGGGCATGCGGGCCGTGATGGAGAAGGCCGGGGCGCAGGTGACGCTGGAAGCGGCCATCTTCACCGAGGGCGACCCGGAGACGTGGCAGGGGTTCATCGCCCTCGGCCACCTGCCGGTGTGGTTGGAATCGTGAAGCGATCGGTCAACGAGGAACCCATGTCTTCGTGACCCGCGTTGACCCGGCGACCCGTTGACCTTTGACTCCCAAATGACCTACCCCGCGCTGGAATTCAAGCATCCATTGATGAACGCCGCAGGGTTCCTGGGCTTCGCGCCGGAGGCGCGCGGGCCTGTGGCGCTGGAGAAACTGGGCGCGTTCATCACCAACCCCATCAGCCGCCGGGCGCACAGCCCGGCCCGCCAGCGGTTGGCTTGGGCCACGCCGGGGGCGGTGCTGCTGCACAGCGGCCTGCCCAACCCCGGCCTCTCGGCCGCCATCAAACGCTTTGCCGGGCGCTGGGCGCGCGCCCCGCTGCCGGTCATCGTGCACCTGCTGGCCGAAACGCGGGAGGAAATCGGCGGGATGGTGCGGCGGTTGGAAGGGCTGGAGAATGTGCTGGCGGTGGAACTGGGCCTGGCGGAGATGCTCGACGCGCGCGCCGCAGCCGGAATCGTCGCCGCGGCGCAGGGCGAACTGCCGGTCATTGCCCGCCTTTCGCTGGCAGCCTGCAATCTGGGCGCGGCGGTCGTGGCGGCCGGAGCCAGCGCGGTGAGCCTGGGGCCGCTGCCGGGCGCAGCGTCGTTCAATGACGGGACCGTGCGCGGGCGGCTCTACGGACCGGGCGTATACCCGGCGGCGCTGGCGGCGGTGGGGTCGCTGGCCGGGCAGGGCCTGCCGGTCATCGGCGCGGGCGGGGTGTATACAGCGGAACAGGCCGAAGCGATGCTGGCGGCGGGCGCGCTGGCCGTGCAGGTGGATGCGGCGATCTGGAAAGGCGTAATTGGTAACGGGTAAGTGGTAATTGCCGTTAGTTCATGGTGATGACCAGCTTCCCGCGGGCGCGGCGCGTTCCAACCAGGCGAATGGCGTCCACCGTCTCGCTGAGGGGGTAGCTCCTTTCAATGAGCGGGACAACCTTGCCCTGCTCCAGCAGATCCCGAATCACCAGCAGGTCCGCCTTGAGCGACTGGGCAATGCTCTGGTTCACCACCTTCCTGTCCCCCCGCAACAGCCGCGCCTGAACGATGTTTGCCAGCATGCGCGGGAAGGACGTGAACCCGGCGACCACGCACAGCCCCCTGGGGGCCAGCGCCCGCTGCAGGGCGCCCGCCGAACGGTTGCCGATGGCATCGTAGATCAGGTCGTATTTGCCCTCCCGGGTGAAATCCTGGCGGGTGTAGTCCACTACATGGTCGGCGCCCATCGAACGCACCAGTTCCAGGTTGCGGGTGCTGGAAACGCCGGTGACTTCCGCCCCCACCGATTTGGCATACTGTACGGCGAACATGCCCACTCCGCTGGTCGCCCCGTTCACCAAAAGCTTCTGCCCGGCGCGCACGTTCCCTCTGTCCCTCAGTCCCTGCAGGGCGGTGAAGCCCACCACCGGGGATGCAGCGGCGGCCTCGAAGGATACATTGGCCGGTTTGTGCGCCAGCTTGGTCTCCTTGGCGCACACGAACTCGGCGAACGCGCCCGGGCACACGCCGAACACCTCGTCCCCCGGCTTGAACTCAGTCACCCCACTGCCTACGGCCTCCACCCGCCCGGCGATGTCCGTGCCGAGCTGCGAGTTCCTCGGCCCCATGAGCCGACTCAGGAGGAAGCGCAGCGGCAAGGGCGCTTTGATGCGGTGCGCGTCGCCGGCATTCACCGAGGCGGCGATGACCCTGACCAGCACCTGATCCTCGGCGGGCGTTGGTTTCTCCACTTCTCTCAGCCGCAGGCGGTTTGAACGGGGGTAATTCTCGAACACGATGGCCTTCATGGTTTTCTCCAGGGTCGGCATCTCTGCCGCCACGCGCCAGGCGGCGCGTGCCATCTCATTTTACGGGCCCGGCCGTTCGCTGAATATCCTGCTAACTAGGATGAACCCCCAAACCCGGCTACCCGGCCTCCTGAATCAACTCGATCAGCATGCCGTCCGGGGCGCGCAGGTAGGCCGAGCGGCCCCAGTAGTAATCCTGCGGAACGCGCTCCACCGGGATGCCGGCAGCGGCCATCCCGGCGCAGGCCCCGTCCACATCCGGCACGGCGAAGGCCAGATGGTTTTCGGGCGGCAGGCCGCCCTCTTCCGGCTGGTACGTGCGGTGAATGAACACCTTCGTCTGCCCGGCCATGAAAATCGCCATATCTGCCGATTTGGCCATTGGCGCCGCGCCCAGCAGCGCCCGGTAGAACGCCGTCATGCCTTCCACGTCGGGGGTAAAGAACGCCGCTTCCGCCAGTTTCATCGTTTGTGCCTCCTTCGGGAAGCGCCATGTTACCATTTTTCCCGGCATGGAATCCGGCCACCGCTTCCTGTATAATGATTTCAGCAGTCTGCAATCTCTTTGGTTTCCATTCTCAGACAGGCAGGAACCACATGCGCACTACAAAACAATTGCCCTTCTCCTTAATAGCCCTGACCGCGCTGGCGGCCATTATGGCCGCCTGCACCCTCCCCGGTGCGGGCGGCGAAGCCACCGGCGGCGACACGGCCCCAACCGAGGCGGCCGGCGCGCCGGCCCTACCGGCGGCCACCCTGGGGGACCTGAGCGGCGACGTGCAGGCGCGCCCCAGCGCGGCCGATGGTTTCTCCCCCGCCCAACTGGGCACGGCGGTGAACCCCGGTGGGTCGGTGAAGACCGGCGACGACGGCCGCGCCCGCCTGGACTTTGAAGACGGCACGACCGTGCGCGTCACCCCGCTGTCGGTCTTCACCCTGACCGCCATCGAAACCGAAGAGGGCGACCTGCTGAAGAAGATCCAGCTGGAGGCCGGAAAACTGTTCATCATCCTGGGCGGCGGCAGCCTGGAAGTGGATACCCCTTCCGGCCAGGCCTCGGTGCGCGGCTCGTACATGGGCGTGAGTTACGATCCGGGTACCGGTATCGCCACCATGACTTGCCTGGAAGGCACCTGCACCCTCCAGACCGATGCGGGTGAGATCACGCTTGGCCCCGGCGAATCGGCTGAAGTCTCCGACATCGACAGCCCGCCCGAAGAAGGCGTGATGGACACCGAAGATGTGCAGGAATGGCTGGACGAGAACCCCGAGGCCGTTGTCGTGGTCACCGGCCTGACCGGCGTGCTGGGTGACCGGGTGTGGTTCGACCTGGACGCCGACGGCATCCAGGATGATGGTGAACCCGGCGTGCCGGGCGCCACCGTCGCCCTGTTCCTGCCAGACGATACGCTGGTGGATACCACCACCACCAACAGCGAAGGCTATTACGTCTTCGTGGGCGTGGCCGCCGGCGAGTACAAGATCGGCTTTGACCCCGTGGAGACCGCTCCCTTTACGGTGATGGACGCGGGGAGCGACGACAGCATGGACAGCGACGCCGGTCCCGACGGGCTGACCGACCTGTTCGTCTATGACGGGGACAGCGACCTGACCCGCGACGCCGGCCTGCTGGGCGAAGGCGCGGAAGCGCCGGACGAAGAAGCCATCATCGGTCCGCCGCCGCCAAGCGGCCCCCCGATGGGCGGCCCGGAGCAGGAAGACTTCATGCCCGGCTACAACCCGCTTACCGGCCTGCCGGTGCCGGACCCGGATAACCTCAACCTGCCGGCCGTGCTGCTCTCGGTCTCCAACTTCCCGGTCTCGGCGCGGCCGCAGTCCGGCCTGTCGTTCGCCTCGATCATCTACGAGATCTACATCGGCGAAGGCTCGACGCGCTTCATGACCGTGTTCTACGGCGTTTTCCCGCAATCCTACACGCCCACGCTGGGCGATTGCCCCATCCGCACTGCACCCTTCACGTATGAGAACGTCATCCTCGGCAACCGGGTGTGGGTGGATGCCGACAGCGACGGCGTGCAGGACATCGCCGAACTCGGCCTGCCGGGGGTGTGCGTGGACCTGTACGACGCTGTGACCGGGAACTTGCTGGAAAGCACCACCACCGACCTGAACGGTCTCTACGGCTTCGACACCCTGCCGGACAACCGCTACTTCGTCGAGGTGCGGGTGCCGCCCGGCTTCGCGCTGACCATGATGGACGCCGGCGCGGACGATAACCTGGACAGCGACTTCGACCCGGCCACCAGCCGCAGCCCCATCATCCAGATGACGGCCGCCCATAACATGTCGGTGGATGCCGGCCTGCTGCTCACCGAACAGCCGCACGTTGAGCCGGAGACCCCCGCCGATACGGTCGCCATCGGCGACTACGTGTGGTTTGACATGAACGGCAACGGCCTGCAGGACGAGGGCGAGCGCGGCGTGCCCAACGTCAAGGTCATCCTCAAGCAATCCGGCCTGGGCCAGATCGCCGAGACGATGACCGACCTGAGCGGGTTCTACGCCTTCACCAACCTGGACCCGGCCCAATCCTACAGCCTGCTGTTCGAACCGCCCACCGGCTTCGGCTTCACCAAGCAGGATGTGAACAACAACCAGAACGACGAGGAAGACAGCGACGTGGACGGCTTCGGCCAGCTGGTGATCTACAGCCACAACCTGGGCCCGCTGCTCAACCTGCACTTCGACGCCGGGCTGGTGTTCGGCGGCAACGTGCACACCGGCGACACGGGCGGCGGCGACGGCGGCGGCGGCATCGGCCCGGTGCGCTCCGGCCGTCAGCCTTACAAATACATCAACTGGTTGTTCCCCGGTTCGTGCCTGGCCTACGCCGGCAAGTCGCCGGAAGTGGACATCCCCTCGTGCGTGAGCGTGCAGGAAGGCGATGGCGACGACCTGAACGCCAACTTCCTGGGCATTAACCTCATTCAGCAGATCGCCAAGCAATTGAACCCGCCGCTGCGCGGCCTGAACTACTCCGGCAACAAGTTTTCGTATGACATCCCGGAGGGCTGCGTGCCGGTGGCGGAATGGATCATGTACTACAGCAGCAGCAACCGCACCAAGTGGGTGTTCGACCCGCTTTCGGGCGGCTGGCAGCGCTTCAACGACATCGCCGATAACTCCGGGAACTTCTTCCCCAGCCTGGACCGGCTGACCGGGCGGCAGCTAATCTTCGCCAACGTGGTGGTGCTGTTCGCTGAACACAAGGCGCTCAACGCGGCCGAAACGATCATCGATATCAGCATCCAGCCCGGCCTGTTCGGCAAGGCGCTGCTCTTCCGGGATGGGATGGTGTGCGACATCTTCTGGTCCACGCTGAACGGTGAATATGAACAGGAGACCGGTCAGCTGCGGCCGATCAAGTTCGTGTACGCCGACCAGACGCCTTTCCCGATGCATCCCGGCCCGACCTGGGTGCACATCGTCACGCTGCCCACGTGCGTGGCGGATGGCCCCAACGCCGGCGACTGCGTGGGGCAGAGCGCGGCCAGCACGCAAGGGCTGGCACCGCCCTATATCCGCTTCTTTGCGCCGACGTACATGCCCTGAACGTCGAGCGCAACCGCCCGCAGACGAAGGATGCAAAGCATCCCAACCTGCGGGCGGTTTTTCATCCCTGTGTGGCGCAACCGGCGCGCCGGAAATGCGTATTATTAATGCACAACACGCATTCTTTTCGTCATCAAGGAGTTGGACATGGAAACTCGTAGAGGCAGTATCACCATCGGCGTGCTGCTCGTCCTGTTGGGCGGGTGGTTCCTGGCGGTGCAGCTGGTTCCCGGCCTGGAAACCTGGGCGGACACCTTCGCGGAATGGCCGATGTGGGTGGTGGCGGTGGGCGCATTGTTCCTGGTGGCGGCGGTGGTGAGCGGCATCTCCGGGCTGGCGGTGCCGGCCTGCATCATCGGCGGCATCGGCGGCATCCTGTTCTACATGAACCGCACCGGCGACTGGCAGGGCTGGGCCTACGCCTGGACGCTCATCATCGGGTTTGCGGGCCTGGGCGCGTTCCTGGATAACCTTCTGCAGGGCCGGTTCCGCAAGGCGGTGCGCGAGGGGCTGAACCCCATCGTCACCAGCCTGATCCTGTTCCTGATCTTCAGCACCATCTTTCGCGAGTGGGTCTTCAACCAGCCTTCGCTGCTGGGCCCGTACTGGCCGGCCCTGCTCATCCTGTGGGGCCTGTGGCTGATGGTGCGGCCGATGTTCCGCCGCCGCCGCAGGGCGATGGATGCGGACGACGAGTTAGTTTAGTTCCAGAAAACCTCCCAGACCCCAAAGGTCTCAAAGACCTTTGGGGTCTTTCTTTTATAATCGGGGGACCTCACCCCCAACCCCTCTCCATTTTATGGAGAGGGGAGTCGAGTGCAGCGAATCGGGGAGAGGACAAAAGGAGACCTCGCCCATGCCCAACAATTTCCCCCAGCCGGAGCGCGTGCTGCTGATCGTCGCCCACCCGGACGACCCGGAATTCGGCGCGGCCGGCACGGTGGCGCGCTGGGTGCAGGGCGGCGCGCGCGTTACTTACGTCATCGTCACCGACGGCAGCAAAGGCACCGCCGACAAAGAGATGACGCAAGAGAAACTGGTGGCGCTGCGGAAAGACGAACAGCGCCGCGCCGCAGCCGTGCTGGGCGTGCAGGAGGTCGTGTTCCTGGGCCAGCCGGACGGCGAGATTCAGAACACGTATGCGCTGCGCGAGTTAATCGTGCGGCAGATACGGACGCACCGGCCGGATGTGCTCATCACGCATGACCCGACGACGCGCATCTTCCAGAACATGAGCCTCAACCACACCGACCACCGGGTGGTGGGCGACACGGTGCTGGATGCCGTCTTCCCGCTGGCGCGCGACCGAATGAATTTCCCGGAGCACGAGGCCAGCGGCCTCGAACCGCACAAGGTGCTGGATATCTTCTTGCAATTCACCGAGACGCCAAATTACTGGGTGGACATCAGCGCGACGATGGATTTGAAGATCAAGGCGCTGTGCGAGCATAAGAGCCAGATCGGCGAACCGGCCGAACTGGAGGAACGATTGCGCCAGAGGCACGGCGAGCGCGCCGAGCACGTGTCGTTCGAGTATGCGGAGACGTTCAGAAGGGTGCGGCTGGCGGGGTAAGGATTTTGCTTGTGTTTCTAAAATCTTGGTGCTAATATCTTCATAGTGATCCCTGATAATAAAGAAGGGTGGCTAAGGTGCCGGACACATCACAACAATTTTTCCAAGAGATTAAGGACTGGTCGGACCGCAAACTGACCCTAGTGCAAAAATATCTTGTTGGTTTTGTAAGAATACTTGGGAGCTTGAGATCTGGGGATGTATTCTATATAGATGGGTTTGCTGGAAGGGGTATTTACCAGGACGGTTCCAAAGGTTCGCCGATTCGCGCGGCAAAATATGCGTTTGGTCTAAAGATTGCTAATAAGTCATACGGGTTGCGGTGTATCAATGTTGAGGCAAACCGCGAGAACTACTCAAACTTAGTTCAGAGTACATCGCCATTTGCTGAGGTTGTTACAAATTACTCCGGAACATTTATAGAGAATATTGACCCGATACTTTCTCTAATAGGCAACTCTGCCGCCATATTCTTCTTGGATGACTTTGGTGTAAGTGGTTATGACTGGGCATCAGTAGAAAGACTCATCAACCGGGAAGCACCAACAGATATCTGGATTCGTTTTGACACGGCAACAATCAGGAGATTGGATGGTTTTTTCGAGTCCGCCAAACCGGGTTCTGAGAAGAAATACGCCAAATTACCCAAGTTGTACGGAATCGATGACTCTTCTCTGTTGCATTCGCGACTCTCCGGCAGATCATCGAACGAGAGAGTAAATAACGCACTCCAACTATATCTGGAAAGACTTGCCACGCAATATCGAAATGGAAGGGGTGGATTCGCGGGTGCTTATCCCATCCGCTCAATAAAGGGACAGCGAAAATTCTTCCTGGTTTCAGCAACTGGGCATCCAAAAGGGATAATCTTAGCTAGTGACGTAATATACGGGGTTGAAGAGGATTATCAATCTCAGATTGCTGAATATCGCCACCAAGTCACGCGTCAACCCACACTGTTTAGCATGGATCCTTCTAAGGAGGAAATCTTTCAGAGTAAAGTAAACGCCATCAAAGAAGAGATACTTACTGAGTTTAAGGGAAGAACCGTTTCAAGAACGGCAATCAGGCTATTCTTAATGAGAAACTGGTTTGGAAGAATTAAGGGTTCGCATGTGACTAAGGCGCTAAATCAATTGCACAGTGATGGACGAATTCTAAACAAGGTAGGGACGTTCAGCAAGGATGACTCGGAATTCACGTTCGGCAATTAGATTAGGCAGTTGCAATCCGAGTTACATAGTGAAACAGCTTTCCTAACAGTATGTGTCTCCTTGCAAAGCGACACTCGCCCTGTTGGAAATTCCTCTTTGATTAGTTCGGTCATTGTCTGATATATCTCGATGCGCATGGCCTCAGACAGATGTCGATGGGTCCCGTCCTTATCCATCGATTCTTCTCCCGGTTCCCATTCCATCGGCGATAGCCCCCACCGTTCCCGCCAGGCATCCAGCTGTTTGTTCTTCTCACGGTAAGTACCCAACGTCCAGTATTTGAAATCAATCCCCATTGACTTCACTAGATATATGAAGTCCTTGTACTCACCTTCCCAGCCCTTGGGTGTAAGAATGGGATCAACTCTTACGCGAACTTCAAACCCCAGATCTTGAGCGTACTTAGCTGCTTCCAGCCTCGAAATGACGGGAGGGGTAATCCTTTCGCCATCCGGCCACTTACCTTCCCACAAATCCGCAATTGATTCGGGATTCAGACTAAAGCTGACAACGACATTTCCTCGATGCTCTGGGAGGATGTCTTCCAGGTAGTGGGTGTTTGCTGTCTTTGTGAGAAGAATCAACTTGTTTTGGTTCGAGTTGATTTCGGGATTTGCAAAAAGAGGGGCTAACGACCTGACGTGCGGAATCACTCCTTCATAAAGAAGGGAATCAGACCTGTCAATTCCAACACCCAGCGTATGCGGTCTTCGCCTGGATGAATCCTTCAACCACTTTTCAGAAGCATGGACGAAATCATCAAGATTGTCATAGAGTAAGTGGCGTGAGGGGTCGCGTTTGATTCGATGAGTGAGCATTAAGAAACAAGCGCGACAACCGAGGCCGCAAGCACCTGAGCCAATGGAAAGGTCCCACCACATCGGCGGACAGAATGTATTCTTGTCGCCGTGCCAAGCATAGGAAATCAGGTTAGTCTTCCTTGAAGCACGGAATACTGTAATTGGCCTGCTTAGCCCAACTATCTCAGCCGGAATAACCTGCTCAACCCAGTTACCTTCTTCCACCTGAGAATCAACATACCAATCTATACTTTTCCCAGCCGAAGTAGTTCCAAGGCTGGGTCTCTGTAGGTGCTCAGAGTTTGTGATGGGTGGCAGGGAAGGTTTCTTGAAGTCAGTTTCTTCTGCGACCCGGATGTCTTCCAGCTTTACAGTAAGGGCCATAGATTGCGCCTCCAGTTTCCTTTGATAATAGAACATATGTTCTGAATTGTCAATAACTAAATCTGTGGCCTATTCTGATTATACAAAGACACCCGATTCCTGTCAGAAATCGGGTGTCTTGCATTCCATGTAGGGACAGGTTGGGATGCTGCGCATCCTTAACCCTGTCCCTACGGATTTAGGACGACGCGCTGGTGTAATGGCGCAGGCCGTATTTCCAGACTGCGCGCGAGACCCACATCAGCACCAGCGTGAACGCGGCGGCGATGAGGATGGTCTGCGGGGTCAGCCGGCCGGTGAGCGCCTCGGCGGGCACCGTCACGGCAAAAGCCACCGGGATGAGATAGGTCAGGCCGGCCCGCAGCCAGTCCGGGTAGATGCCCACCGGCCAGCGCCCGGCCTGGTACAGGCTCTGGAACATCTCCATCAGTTCCCACACCCGCACGAACCAGAACGCCAGGGTGGTGAACATCAGGAACACGCAGTAGATCATCACCGCGCCCAGGAACATAGCCACGACGAACAGCAGGGCGGAGGCGAGAGTGGTCCGATTGCCGATGCTCACCAGCGCCCAGACCAGCACGATGATGCCCATCAGCACATCCACCACCGCCCAGATGGCGAACTGGCGCACGCTGACCATCACCTGCGAGTCTTCCGGCTTGGTGAGGGCGTAATCCAGTGTGCCTTCCTGCACGTCTTCCATCAGGCGGCCCATGTTGGGCTGGATGACGGTGCGCATGATGCCGCCCATCAGGATGTGCACGCCCATCACCGCCAGCAGCTCGCCGCCGCTCCAGCCGTGCAGGTTGTCGGTGTAACTGAAGACCACCGCCAGCACGGCCAGGCCGGTGCCCAGCGAGATGAAGGATTGCAGCAACTGGATGAAGAAGTTGGCCCGGTACTGCATCTCGTTGAGCGTGCTGATGCGGGCGAACAGGCCGAAGAGTTTCAGTCCACGTAGCATGGTCGTGCAGCCCTCCGGCGTATCTCGTAAGAGTTTCTGTGTCTGTTCAAGGTTCTCTCCTTGCCGGCAGCCCGCCCACGGAGGGCTGCCAAACGCTCAACCTCCCACCGCCGTGAAGTGTTTGATGCCGCGCTTCCAGACCAGGTGGATGACCGTGTAGGACACGGCGATCCAGATGACCTGGATGGCGAAGCCGCGCACGATCTGGTCGGGGGCCAGGCGGCCGATGAGCACCTCGATGGGGAAGCCGAAGGCCCACTGGAACGGCAGCCAGGCGGCGATGTCCTGCGCCCAGCCCGGCATCAGTTCCAGCGGCACCAGGCGGCCGGAGAGCAGCAGTTCGAGCGTGAAGAACAAGTCGAAGATGGCGCTGACGCGGGTCGTCCAGAAGGTGATCAGCCCCAGCAGCCACAGCATGGCGAAGCGCACCAGAAAGCCGAGCATGAGCGCCACCGGGAAGGCCGCCACCTGCCACCAGGTCAGTTCGATGACCGGGCGGAAGATGAGCCACAGGATCAGGCCGGCCGGCAGCCAGTACACCACATAGGGCACTTTGATGCCCAGGAAGAAGCCCAGGTCGTAGTGGATGGGATGCACCGGGCGCAGCAGTTCCCCGGCCAGGCGGCCGTTCTTGATGCGCCACTCGAACGAAAACGGCGAGAGCGACAGGTTGAACTGGCGCACCAGCGTCCAGACGATGTAGTAGGCGGCGAAGGTCGAGGCGGTGTAGCCGCCCACCGAACCGCCCTGTGCCTCGGCCACATTCGTCCACACGATGAGGTAGATGAGCGGTTCGATGACCAGATGCACCAGGAACATCAGGTTCGCCAGCCGGTACTGGAACTGGCCGATGATGGCCGTCTTGGCGTTGACCAGGTACAGGTCGGCGTAATCGCGGGCGCGGGCGAGCATCAGGCCGTCTCCTTCTTTTCGTCGTCTTCTTTCGGCTGCTCGAAGACGTGCTCGATGACTTCCTCGATGGGCGGGTCTTCGACCGTCAGGTCGGTCACCGGCAGGTCGGCCAGCATGCGGGCGGTGACGTTGGGCGTCTCCGCCTTGCCGACCCGCAAACTGACGCGGTTGGGCTCCTGGCTGATGACCGTGCCGAAGGTGCTGAAGTCCGGCGCGTGGCCGTTCATGTCGCTGAAGGTGACCGAGAGCGTCTTCATGGCCGAGAAGCGCTCCACCAGCCCGGCCAGGCCGCCATCGTACAGCAGTTTGCCGTGGTGGATGACGATGACGCGCTTGCACAGCGCCTGCACGTCGGCCATGTAGTGGCTGGTGAGCAGCACCGTGGCGTTGTAGCGGGCGTTGTATTCCTGGATGAAGCGCCGGATGCGGCGCTGCATGGTGACATCCAGGCCGATGGTGGGTTCGTCGAGGAACAGCACCTGGGGGCGGTGCAGCAGCGCGCCGACCGCCTCGACCTTCATGCGCTCACCGAGGCTGAGGTTGCGCACCGGCTTGTTGATCAGGTCGCCCAGCAGCATCAGTTCGATGAGTTCGTCGCGCGTCTCTTCGTATTGTTTGCGCGGGATGCTGTAGATGGCGCGGTTGAGCTCGAACGAGTCGATGGCCGGGATATCCCAGTTGAGCTGGCTGCGCTGGCCCATCACCAGGGTGATCTGGCGCAGGAAGTCCTTCTGGCGCTTCTCCGGCAGGTAGCCGAGCACGTCCAGTTCGCCGCTGGTGGGGTAGAGCAGGCCGGCCAGCATCTTGAGCGTGGTGGTCTTGCCGGCGCCGTTGGGGCCGAGGAAGCCGACCACCTCGCCGGGCTGGATGTCGAAGGCGATGCTGTCCACGGCGCGCACTTCCTTGTACTTGCGCTTGAACAGGCTGAGCGTGGCGGCTTTCAGGCCGGCGTCGCGCTCCGGCACTTTGAAGACCTTGGTGAGGTCTCTAACGTGGATGGCGGGTTTCACTGCACTCTCCTTGTGAGCGATGACCGAGTTCTCAATTTTCTTGAAGCCAAATTTCTATTTATGAAAATCGAATTGAATATATTTACCAGATTATCCATCATGTTACCGTTTGTCAAGATTTCCTTAGAGAATTCTAAAGTTTCGGGTTCGTTCTTTCTCCTCACCGCCTGAAAGGAGGAAGAACCGCGTCGCCCCGGAAAACAAAAAGCCGCAGGGCGGTTGCGCACCTGCGGCCGGGTCAGCCAGAAAACCGAGCGGGGTTAAACAGCCCGTGCCGGAGGTACGCAACGAGTAAGGGTCATAGCGGTGTGGATGCTGCACATGACGGCGTACCTCCTTGTGTGGCGTCGCCGGATTCCTCCGGCGCAACGATAGGATACACCCGCGCGGGACGGTTGTCAACGGGTATTTCAAAATGGGAGTGTCTAAACTCGAAAGCAAGTATTCTGTCATTGTGAGGAGGGCGCAGCCCGACGAAGCAATCTTGCGCTACAAACTCGAGATTGCTTCGCTTCGCTCGCAATAACAATCCTCAAAGTTAGACACTCCCTTCAAAATCCGGCGGTGGAAATCACGAAGATGCTTGTAACTTGCGCAAAAGTCATTTATGATTGCATCATTGGTCGACTTAGGCGAGAAAGAGAGTCTCTAATTTTTGGGCGGGGAATCCGAGTATCTAGAAATGCGTTTGCCTAAACACCATCGCCATTTTCTGTATATGCTGATGTTTGCCTTGACTTGTACAGCTTGTTCTGTTATTGCGCCAGATGTTCGTAAGATTCCAACTCCCAATCCAATTCCTAGTAGCCCAATTCTCCAAGTTTGCTTTGAAGTGTTTGAAGATATCTACTCAGACGGTGAGAAGAACACAAATGAACGAAATCTAGCTGGCGTTGAAGTGGTCATACGCCAAGGGATGGATTTATCTACCGCCAGCATAAATTACTTGACAAGGCCTGGAGAAGCTCCAACATGCGTTGAAGTCTCGCAACCAGCGGATTATCAAGTCGAATTAGTCAAGACTCCTGAATTGTTACCCCAGTCAGACGAAAGTGTGCTGTTGAGCGTGACAACTGGCACGACTGCGATAGCCCGATTTGCTGTGCACAAGAACTCTTTTCGAAACTTCTATTTGCCACCTTGTATTCAGGAGGATTGTCCCCCCTACTCGCGCGCTTATCCATCCCCACCTCTTATTGGTGAAGGATTTGCAGATAATCTGGAGTTCACGTTTTTGCCCCCACATCAAGTATTCACTGGGGGATTCGGAGTGTCAGGTTGTGATGCTTTCTATCAGCCTGATGCGAACTCTCCATCAATTAGTCTTCATCCTTGGGGCAACCAACTAGATCAACGGTTTGTCTTGCTCTGTGTTCACGGCCTAAGTCTGGGTGACGAACCAATAGGCATGGATCTGTTCCTGATCGATCCTCTTGATAATCGTTACTACCAGCCACTTGGGTACATGGACGGCGTAATTAGAGCAGAACAGGCCGGTGAATACGTTCAGATAGGTGAATCGAGAGACAATTTTGGATTACTTCTGTATTTTGGTGCCGATACTCCCGTTGGCCAATGGCGCGTGACATACTTTGAATGGGGGGTTTTGCAGGCCATTTACGAATTTTCCCCAATGGAAGTTGGGGGAGGTCAGGCCAAACTTCTTGTGCAGGCCCAACCTGGACCTAACGACCCATTCAAAATTACTGAGACAATTCGGCAGGATTTTTCTGATGGCGACACTATCTATTTCTATGGCAACAATTTAGCTTCAAACGCCAGAGTAATACTAGCGCTGTATCGTGCAGATTTTGAAGAAGACCAATGGCAATTCTACGCACCTGCCTATGCCACAGAATTGGTGACGGATGCGGAAGGGCATTTTGTTTCCACTTTCCGAGTAGGCCCAAGTATTGAAGCCGGGGAGTATAGAGCAGTGGTGATTCTTTTTGAGGGGACTTCGCCTGAAATGCTCTTGATGCCAATTCAAATCCAGCGTGACCCATAGGCCACCTCTAGACGGACCTGAAGCCTGCGGGGAGTTGTTCTTTATCAAAAAAACCGCGCGGGCAGCGCGGCTTTTTTGGTCAAACGTGGTCAGGGGGGTTACGGGTAAATGTCTTCTAGGATGGGTTCGTAGGTGCAGATGCAGCCGTTGGGCCGCGAGCAGCCCTCGACGGGCAGGGCCGGGGCCTCGCCCTTGGCGTACACGCCCTGCACCATCTGGCCGACGGTGCAGTTCTGCGGCGCGGCCACGCGAATGAGGGTGACGCGCGGGTTGGCTTCCAGTTTCTTGAGGTACTCGGCCTGCTGCCGGGTCTTGTAGTCGAGGTCGGGGTGGGGCATGGGGACTCCGGGTGGTAAGGGGTAATTGGCAAGTGGTAACTGGTAACTGGTAATTGGTAATTGTGCTTAATGGCGCAACTGGCTTATGATAAGCGATTTTGCGATGCAGGGGAAGGGACTGGACAACTAGGGTCGATCCAAATAGGAAGACTCAAGGAGTGTAATAGATCTGGACTCCAAACACAGTCGAACCTGGTATGGTGCCGTTCATAGTGATATTTATGGTCAGGCCCTGATAACTCGTCCAACCGTATCTGGCCGGAGCGGTAACATCCGGATACTGAGTCACACTCAATCCGAACCTTAGCAGGATTGTCTGCCAATCAGACAGCACATACTTATAGTCAGCCAGCCCGTCAAATAGAAGGATCAATTTGGCTATCCCGTGCATGTCATAGTCGATATAGAAAGCATATTTACCATATCTGTACTCCCGCGCCTCTCCACCCTCAGTATCTGCCCACGATTCGCCAGGTCCTATCGGGAACACATCAAGCGGATTCCCTAGGATTCTTTCTACCTCCTCAACGGAGTGGCTTAGGATCTGGCTTGCATCAACGATTATTGGTGGCGCTGTCGGGGTCGGAGTGAACGATTGAAGCACTATTGGTGTAATGGTAGGTGATACAGCCTGGGAAGGGATTACCGTGCTGGAAGGTGACTCGGAGGGCGTTTCAGTGAATATTGGTGCAGCAGTGTCCGATGATGGTTGATTGAGCGTCCAATTTGGGTCTAAGGTCGGAGTCTCTTGAGAAACATTTCCCTCCGGTATGGCGGTAGACGAGTCGGTTGTGATCCAGAAGAAGGTCCCGCAACAAGCGAGAGATAGTACAAGCCCGCCTAATACCAGGAAAGAAGTTCGATGGCTTGTGGTTGCCGAATAGTACCGGAAATCGACTTTGCGGCCAAAGATTCGCGCCTTCCGAAGTGCAAGGATCGCGACAATACCGAATCCAATTAGAAAGGATGACAGGAAAGAGAATACAATTTCATCAATTTGAAGGCCGGTGGAAAAGAAGACCTCTAGAAGAGCTTGAACAAAAGCCGTTCCGACTAGGCAGACAAAGAACATGCCTAACCATAACAGGCATCCAACTCCCCAAAATCCACTAGGAGACAAATGAGATTTCGCGTCATTCATTTCGACATCCTATGGACAGAGTGCTGCGTTTCCCAGAATGATAAAGGAACGCCTTACGGTTGCATCTCCGCCCGCACGGCGTGGTACAGGTTCTCGGCCTTCAGTTCGCTCAACGTGTAGCACGGGGCTCTCAGGTGGTCGGCCAGCGACTGCGCCAGCCCCTGGTCAAAGGCGGCGTGCTCCATGTTAATCACCACGCTGCGTATCTGGTCCTGGGCGATCTGTTCGGCCAGGCGATGGGCCTCCTCGGCGGGCGGCAGGTGGGTGAGGGCCACATTGCCGGCCCCGTCGGTCAGCACGATCATCAGCGGCATCACGTCTGGGTGGGCCAGCTGCTCGCGGCGGATGACCTCATGCGCCAGGAACAGCCCGGCCGAAAGCGGCGTCTTGCCGCCGACGGGGATGTCGTTGAGGGCGCGCTGGGCCAGCTGCACCGAGTTGGTGGGCGGCAGGATGAGGTTGGCGCGGTCCTTCTGGAAAACCACCAGACCGACCCGGTCACGCCGCTGGTAGGCATCCGTCAGCAGGGAGACGATGGCACCCTTGGTGGCGGCCATGCGCTCAGCCACCGCCATGCTCCAGGAGGCATCCACCACGAACATCACCAGGTTGGCCGTCAGGCGCACGCGCACCTTCTCCTGGATGTCCGGGCGCTCGATGGCGAACGCCGTCCGGCGTTCTTTGCGCACCTCGGCCCGGTCGAGCTGGTGCGGAGCGGCGGCCCGGATGGTGGCGTCGAAGGCCACATCCGAGGGCTTGCCGCGCGCCGGGCGCGCCTGGATATAACGGCCGCGTTTGCGCTCGGTGCGGGTGCGCGAACGGCGGCCGCTCTGCTTGCGGCTCAGTTTATCCAGTTTGTTGGCGAGGCGGCGGGGGGTGAAGGTCTCGCCCGATTTCACCTTCTGGCCGCCATCCCACCAGTAGGCGTTGCCGGAGTCGAACACCTCCTGCGGGCCGGGCTGGGCGGGGGCCTGGTCGGGCGTGCCTTCGGTGATGCGCTTATCTACGCTTTTTTTTTATCGGCGGCCTTCTCTTCGCCCGGCTCGCCATTGCTCTGGTCAGGTTTGCCTTCGCCTTCGTGTTCGCCGGCCAGGTTCTGGATGCGTTCGCCGAGTTCCTCGGTGGTGATCTCGGCCTGCTGGAACGGCCCGCGGCGGATGCGGTGCGGCAGGGCCAGTTCGGCGGCCACGGCGATGTCCATGTCCGTGATGCGCTTGCGGCCTTCGTAGGCGGCGTGGGCGCGGGCGGCTTTGAGGATGACCAGATCGGCGCGGTGGCCGTCCACGTTCAACGAGGCGGTCAGCGAGGCGATGGCGATCAGGTCGCGGCTGGTGTAACCGACCGCGTCCACCAGGTCGCGGGCGTTCATGATCCTATCGGCCAGTTCTTTTTCCCTGGGCATCCATTCGGCGCCGAATTTCTCCGGGTTGGCCTCGAAGCCCAGGTTGCGCTCCATGATGGCGACGCGCTCGCGGGCGTCGCGGATGCCGCGGATATCCACCGAGAGGGCGAAACGGTCGAGCAGCTGCGGGCGCAGGTCGCCTTCTTCCGGGTTCATCGTGCCCACCAGGATGAAGCGCGCCGGGTGCGTGAACGAGATGCCCTCGCGTTCGACGATGTTGACGCCCATGGCGGCCGAATCGAGCAACACGTCCACCACATGGTCGTCGAGCAGGTTGACCTCGTCGATGTAGAGGATGCCGCGGTTGGCGGCTGCCAGCACGCCCGGCTCGAAGTTGCGTTCGCCTTTCTTGATGGCGGCTTCGATATCCAGCGTGCCGACGACGCGGTCCTCGGTGGCGCTGACCGGCAGGTCGATGAAGGGAATCTTGCGGGCCGAGGTCTCCAGCGCGTCGCCCCGGGCCTGGCGGTCTTTGGCCCAGTCGGACCAGTTGTCCGGATGGGCGGGGTCGTCGTTGAAGGGCGAGTGGCTGAAGACCTGAATCTCGGGCAGGAGGGCGGCCATGGCGCGCGCGGCCGTGGATTTGGCGGTGCCGCGCTCGCCGCGAATCAGCACCCCGCCGATGCGCGGGTCGATGGCGTTGAGCACCAGGGAGCGCTTCATGCGTTCCTGGCCCACGATGGCGGTGAAGGGGTAGATGGCTCGAATCATGCGTTCAAAAGGCTCCTGAAGGGTGCAACTTATCAAGTGTAACATAAACGCGCCGGGGGGCTTTGGGCAGGGCGCGGCGCTAATTTCCATCTAATCCGGCCATGCATTGCCGCGCCGAATGCCCCGCGACCGGTCAATCCTTTGCCAAAACCCCCGGATTTCGCCTTTTGTGGTTGTCAAGGCTGTTTTTCCCCTTTATAATAGCGCCCGTATCTTATCCGACTGGAGCGACCACACACATGAGTCAAGAAGATGCCCGCCTCGGGCAGCCGCAAGCCAATAAGGAGGCAGAAGGCCAGAACGAAGAAATGTCTATGGAGACCCTGCTTGAGCAGGGCGACCTGAACTTAGACCTGCCCCGCGCCGGTGATGTCCGCAAAGGCGTCATCGCCAGCACCGCCAATGATGAAATCCTCGTAAGCATCGGCGCCAAGTCCGAAGGCGTGATTCCCGCGCGCGAGCTCAGCCAGCTCAGCGCCGAGGAGCGCGCCAAATTCCAGGTAGGCAGCGAAGTGCTGGTCTACGTCATCAGCCCGGAAAGCCGCCAGGGCACGCTGCTGCTCTCCTACACGCGCGCCATGGAAGAGGACGACTGGCTGCAGGCCGAAGAGATGATGAAGAAGAAGACCACCATCGAGAGTCACATTGATGGCTTCAACAAAGGCGGCCTGATCGTCAACGTGGTGCGGCTGCGCGGCTTTGTGCCCGCGTCGCAGATCAGCAACGCCCGGCGCATGGCTTACCAGGGCGATACGCCCGAAGCGCGCTGGGGCAAGATGGTTGGCGAACCGATCATGGTGCGCATCATCGAGGTGGACCGCGAACGCCGCCGCCTGATCCTTTCCGAAAAAGCCGCCTCGGCCGAAAGCCGCGAGGCGCTCAAGGAACGCCTGCTGGAAGAACTGGAAGTGGGCGAAACCCGCACCGGCCGGGTGACCAGCCTGGCCAACTTCGGCGCCTTCGTCAACATTAACGGCGCCGACGGCCTGGTGCACCTCTCCGAGATCTCCTGGGAGCATATCAACCACCCCAGCGAGGCTCTGGAGGTCGGCCAGGAGGTCAACGTCAAGATCATCAGTCTGGATAAGGAACGCAAACGCATCGGCCTTTCGCTGCGCCAGCTGGAGAACGACCCGTGGGAGAACCACGTGGCCGCCTACCAGGTGGGCCAGTTGGTGGAAGGCACCATCACGCGCCTGACCAAGTTCGGGGCCTTCGCCCGCATCGACGACAACCTGGAGGGCCTCATCCACGTCTCTGAACTCAGCGAGCGCCGGGTGGAGCACCCCAAGGAAGTGGTGCACGAGGACGATGTGCTCACGCTGCGCATCATCAAGATCGATGTGGAGAACCGCCGCATCGGCCTGAGCCTGCGCAAGGTGGAGTCGCTCGAATACAGCGACACCGACTGGGAGATGGTGCTGGCCGACATGGATGACGAAGGCGCTGAGCCCGCCTCGGCGGAAGAGCCCGGCCTGGAAGCCGCCGAAGATGAACTGGCAGCCGAGATGCAAATGGCCGTTGACGACGCGGTGGGTGAGGGATTGCCTGAGGCCGTCCCGACGGAAAGACCCGGCATGGACGACGAAATGCAGGCCATCGCAGATGCCGAGCCGGAACCTGACGAACCGGCTGAGGTCCCTGAACCGGAAGCCAGCGCCGAAGAAGCGCCAGCCGAAGATGAACAGGAAGCCTGAACGAGAAAACCAGGCACACCCCAGCGGTGTGCCTTTTCTATTCGATCTCGAATTCGGATTTCTGTAGTTGGCCGTAAGAGTTTTGAATTCCGTCGGAGAGGAACAGCGGCCAACTATTAAAGCAGCCCATGGGCAGATTACGAGGAGAGTCAGGCTGGAAACCCAGGGGCCTTTGCAGAGAGGCTCTGGGTGGGCACCTTCGCATAGGGCGCAATGGTACAGATTGCCTATCTAAGAGATTTGTAAATCTTGTCCGGCGGCGGCAATTGCCGGGTATGATTTGGTAGAATACAGCCAACTTGGCCTGTAGCCCACTATGGATCGAGATACAGAACGATGACGAACAGTGTGTTAGGTTCCCAGGAGGCCTGAGTTGTCTGGCATGGAACGATTGACCCAACGCGCCCGGCGAGTGCTCAGCCTGGCCCACCAGGAAGCGGAACGCCTGCGCCATAACTACATTGGCACAGAGCACCTGCTGCTTGGCTTGATCCGTGAAGAAGGCGGCGTGGCCGCCCGGGTTCTGCGCGAACTCGGTCTGGAAGTCCCGCGCGTCGAAGAGATCGTCGAGAAACTCACCCGCCCCGGGCAATACGAGGGCGGCAAGATCGACCTTTCCCCCGGCACCCAGCAGGTGCTGCAATATGCCTTCGAGGAAGCCCAGGAAATGGGCAACTCCTACGTCAGCACCGAGCATTTGCTGCTCGGCCTGGTGCGCTATGGCGACGGCATCGCCCTGAACGTGCTGCGCAAGCTGGGCGTCTCGCCCGAGCAGATCCGCCGCCAGACGCGGCGTGTGCTGCAGGAAAGCGGCGCGCCGCGCCGCGCCGGAGCGCCGGAACGCCGCCGCGCCGCCAAGGGCGAAAAGCGCCCGACCAAGACCCCGATGATCGACCAACTGGCCACCGACCTGACCGGCCTGGCCGAAGAAGGCAAACTCGACCCGGTCATCGGCCGCCAGATGGAGATCGAACGCGTCATCCAGATATTGGCGCGCCGCACCAAGAACAACCCGGCCCTGATCGGCGAACCCGGCGTGGGCAAGACTGCCATCGTCGAGGGCCTTTCCCAGCGCATCATGGACGGCGACGTGCCCGCCCCGCTGCTGGGCAAACGCGTCCTGCAACTGGACGTGGGCTCGCTGGTGGCCGGGACGATGTATCGCGGCCAGTTCGAAGAGCGTCTCAAGAAGGTCATTGACGAACTCAAGGCCAGCAGCGCCATCCTGTTCATCGACGAAGTCCACATGCTGGTGGGGGCCGGCGCGGCCGGTTCCTCCGTGGACGCCGCCAACATCCTCAAGCCCGCCCTGTCGCGCGGCGAACTGCAGGTCATCGGCGCGACCACCCTGGACGAATACCGCAAGCACATCGAAAGCGACTCAGCCCTGGAACGCCGCTTCCAGCCGATTTTGGTGGAAGAACCCAGCATCGAAGAGACCATCGACATCCTGCGCGGCGTGCGCAGCGCCTACGAAGAGCACCACCGCCTGAACATCAGCGACGACGCCCTGGAAGCCGCGGTGCGCCTTTCGGCCCGCTACGTCACCGAGCGTTTCCTGCCCGACAAGGCCATCGACCTGATCGACGAGAGCGCCTCACGCGTGCGCATGTACAAAAGCCCGGCGGCCCAGATGGCCAAGGAAGTGACCGCCAAGCTGAAAGACGTGCGCGACCAGCTGCGCCTGGCCGAAGACAACAGTGAAGAAGAGGCCAAACTCGCCTCGCTGCAGGAACGCGAAGACGACCTGGAAGGCGAACTCGAGCGCCTGCGCACCAGTTGGGACCGTGAGAACAGCCCGGTGGTGACCGTCGAAGACATCGCCGAACTCATTGCCATGTGGACCGGCGTGCCGGTGATGCAGATCGCCCAGGAGGAATCCGAGCGCCTGTTGCACATGGAGGAAGAACTCCAGGGCGCCATCGTCGGCCAGGAAGAGGCCATTGAAGCCATCGCCAAAGCCGTGCGCAGAGCGCGCGCCGGGCTGAAAGACCCGCGCCGGCCCATCGGTTCGTTCATCTTCCTGGGCCCCACCGGCGTGGGCAAGACCGAATTGACCAAGGCGCTGGCGAAGTTCATGTTCGGCAGCGAAGAGGCCCTCATCCAACTGGATATGTCCGAGTTCATGGAGCGCCACAGCGTGAGCCGCCTGGTGGGCGCGCCGCCCGGATACGTGGGCTACGAGGAGGCCGGGCAACTCACCGAGGCCCTGCGCCGCCGGCCGTATTCCATCGTGGTGTTCGACGAGATCGAGAAGGCGCACCCGGAAGCCCACAACATGCTCTTGCAGATCATGGAAGAAGGCCACCTGACCGACGCCAAAGGCCGCAAGGTGGACTTCCGCAACGCCATCATCATCATGACCAGCAACATCGGGGCCGACATGATCATGCGCAACACCAGCATGGGCTTCAACCTGGCGACCGACGTCGAGCAGGAGGAACGGCTCTCCTACCGCGACATGCGCAAGAAACTGACCGACTCGCTCAAGCGCGTCTTCCGGCCGGAATTCATCAACCGGGTCGATTCGGTCATCGTCTTCCGCGCCCTCAACAAGGAAGACATCCACGAGATCGTCAGCCTGGAACTGAACAAGGTCAGCGAACGCCTGAAGGAAAACACCATTACCCTGGAACCCACCGAAGAAGCCGTCGAACTGCTGGCCGAACTGGGCTACGACCGGGAATACGGGGCGCGGCCGCTGAAGCGTATCATCCAGCAGAAGATCGAAGACCGCCTGTCCGACGGCCTGCTGGGCGGCGATTTCGAGGAAGGCGATACGATCATCGTCGACCAGGAGATGGGCGAAGACCAGCCGGAAGTGACGCTCAAGCGCAAGAAGACACGCAAGACCCGCAAGAAGAAGGACGAGCCCGAAGCCGCCCCGGCGGCGTAACGACGCAGGCCATAGAAAAACCAACCTCCCGCGAGAGCCAAACCCGCGGGAGGTTTTTTGTTCGGAGACGAGAATAAACCTCCTGGGGGTTGGACTCGCAGAATCTTCTGACCTTCAGCCACCCTTCGGGAGGTCGGATGAAGATCTACGTCGAAAGCGTAGGTGCACAGGGGCGCAGCATGCTGCGCCCCTACCCAAGAGATGGTTGCTTCCCAGGATCCTTAGGCTGCCTCACCCGAAGAACGAATTGACCGCGTCGACGATGGTCTCGAGGTCGCCGGCGCTCAGCGCCGGGTGGACGGGCAGGGAGAGCACCTCCAGGGCAGCCTGCTCGGTGACCGGCAGGCTCTGGTCGTAGCCCAGTTCCTGGGTGTAATAGGTCTGCTGGTGCACAGGCACGGGGTAGTACACCCCGCTGCCCACGCCCTTTTGCTTCAGGTGCTCCAACAGGGCGTCCCGCTTCCCGTCGGGCACGCGGATGGTGTACTGATGGTAGACGTGCTGGCAGCCCTCCGGCTCGACCGGCACACCCACGCCTTTGAGGTGTTCGCTCAGGAAAGCGGCGTTCTGGCGGCGGGCGGCGTTGAACTTTTCCAGTTTGCCCAGTTGCGCCAAGCCGATGGCGGCGTGGATGTCCGTCATGCGGAAGTTGAAGCCCAATTCGTCGTGGTAGTAGCGGCGGCGCATGCCGTGCTGGCGGATGACCTTGCAGGACTCGGCCAGCGCCTCGTCGTCCGTGGTGATCATGCCGCCCTCGCCGGAGGTGATGTTCTTGGTTGGGTAGAGCGAGAAGCAGCCCGTGCCGAACGAACCGACGCGCCCGCCGTTGAAGGTCGCGCCGTGACTCTGGCAGGCGTCCTCGATGACGATGAGGTTGTGCTTCTCTGCGATGGCGCGGATGGCATCCATATCGGCGGGCAGGCCGAAAAGATGCACCGGCATGATGGCTTTGGCGCGCGTTGTGATGGCGGCCTCGATGAGGGCCGGGTCGATATTGAAGGTGTCCGGCTGGATGTCCACGAACACCGGTTTGGCGCCGGTGAACAGGACGCTGTTGGCCGAGGCGATGAAGGTGAACGAGGAGGTGATGACCTCGTCGCCCTCGCGGATGCCGTGCGCCAGCAGGGCGGTGTGCAGGGCGGTGGTGCCGCTGGTGGTGGCGATGGCATGCTTCACGCCGCACATCGCCGCGAAGGCTTCCTCGAAGGCCGCCACGCGCGGCCCCTGGGCGATGACGCCCGAGTCGAGCACCTCCAGCACGGCCTGCTTCTCTTCATCCCCGATGAGGGGTTTGGCGATACTGATCATCATGGGTTCTCCGTGGGTGGGATGGTTTTAACCAGCGTAAGGGCGCGCAGCTGCTTTAGGTCCTTTGCAAACAGGCGCAACGCGGCGGGGATCTGCCCGCGCGCCGTGTCCAGGCTTTCATAGTGTAATCCGATTTCATGGCTGAGCGCGGCCACTTCGCCGATAACGGCGGGGGCGCTGAAGTCCCTCATGCCGCTGCCAGTTCTTCCGGCAGTTCCACCATCCAGGCCGTCACGTCGATATGGTCGGCCAGGTAGCGCGCCCGCCGCTCCTGCCAGCGGGCGGGCGTCGCCGGGTCGTCGATCAGTTTCTCCGCGCAGGCCAGCAGAGCGCCGGTCTGGTCAATGCGGAAACCCTGCGTCAACCCGTAATCCGCCTCGAGGCGGTCTATGACCGGCGTACGTCCCACAAAGGTGTTGCAGCGCAGGGCGGGCGTGCCGAGCAGGGCGGCCTCCAGCGTCATGGATTGGCTGTCGCCCACGAACAGGCGGGCGAAGGCCAGCAGGTGGTGGATCTTGTGCGGAGCGGTCTGCAACTGGTAGGCGGCGAATTCTTCCGGCAGGCGGCCTTCGGCGGTGATGAGCACGCGGCCGCGCCGCTCCAGCCGGCGGACAAGTTCGCGCTGTGTGTCCGCGTCCATCCCGCGCTGGCCGACATCGTGCGAGGCCTGGAAGGACACAAAGCGCAGGACGAAGTATGGCTCATCTGCACGCAGGCCGTATTCGGCCAGGGCGGCCGGGTCGGGCGTGAAGCGGTTGGGATGGAGGTAGGCCAGTTTCTGGCAGCCGCGGTAGGTGATATGCCCGCGGCCGAAGTCGTCCGGAATAGTATCGGGCGTGACGATGAAATCGGCGAACGGGCGGGTGATGCGCCAGAAGGCGCTGCTGGAGGCGAAATCGTCCTCGGCGAAGACGATGGAGCGGCCGGGAAGGAAGCGGGCGGCGTGGGCGATGGCAAAAGAGGTGCCCACCAGCCAGTCCGGCCGAAACTCGCCCGCCGCCCGCCACACGGCCCAATCCAGGCGGGCCACCCCGGCGGCGAAACGCAACACCCCCCTGCCCTGGGCGCGGGCCGTGCGCCGGTGGTCCAGGCCGTAAAGGTCAAGCAGCCGGGCGGTGATGTCCTTGTCGCGGGCGGTGATGAGCACCTCGGCCCCGCGGGCGCGCCATTCGGCGATGGCGTTGCGGAACAGGTGCACGTGCGCGGGGTGATTCAGGTCAACGAGGATGCGCATGGAGGGAGACGCGCCCCTACGGGTGCAATTCAATCCACCCCTGGTCGATGACGCCGGCATCCCGCTCGGTCACGCTGACCCGTAAATGAATGCCGTTCGGTTCGCGCCACAGTTCGGTGCGCAGGGTTTCGCCCGGCCAGACCGGGGCGGTGAAGCGGGCGCTGACAGCCTTGAAGCGGCTGGCGTCAAACTCGCACAGCGTTTCCAGGGCGGCGCGGGCGGCAAAGCCCAGCGTGCACAGGCCGTGCAGGATGGGCTTCTCCAATCCGCCGCGCCGCACCAGCGCGGCGTCGATGTGCAGCGGGTTGGGGTCGCCGGAGAGGCGGTAGAGCGCCGCCTGTTGGGGTAGGGTGCGCTCTTCGATGAGGCGGTCCGGGGCGCGTGGCGGCGCGGTCCGGCTTTCGGCTTTCGGGCCGCGTTCGCCGCCGTAGCCGCCCAGGCCGCGCACGAACAGGCCGTAGCGGTTGCGGGCGAAGAGTGAGCCCTCCGCGCCGGTCGTGTCCACGTCCACGTTCAACACCGTGCCGCTGCCCTTGTCCCACACTTCGGCGATGACGGCGCGGTTGGTCAGTGTCCCGTTGGGCGGAAGAGGGGCGAATAATTCCAGGCGGTGGGTGCCGTGCAGCAGGTTGACCCACTCGAATTCAAAACCCGGCAGGCTTTCCATGCGCTGGAGGAAATCGAAGCCCAGCGCGGCCGGATAGGTGGGCAGGGTCTTCAGGCCGCCGGGGGCGCGCTCGTAGAGATAGGCCAGGCGTTCGGGCGCGCCGTCGCTGGCGTGCATGCCCACGCCCAGGGCGTAGAGGATGGCGTCGCGCTCGGTATACGTGAACGTCGTGGGAGGGAATTCGTGCTCCAGCAGATGCCGGGGGTCAGCGGATGGCATTGTGCAGGTTCAGCCCAGCCGCTGCCAGTCGGCCAGGGGGATGCGCAGTTCGCGCCCGCAGTCCGGGCAGACCGCCACGACCTGCCTGCCGTCCTCGGACTGTTTTTCGACCTGGTGGCCGCAGGCGCAGACGAAGCCGCGCAGGCGGGCGGGGTTGCCCAGCGCCAGGCCGTGGTCCGGCACATCTTTGGTGACCACGCTGCCGGCCCCCACCAGCGCCCATTTTCCAATCGTGATGCCGCAGCGAATGGTGCTGTTGGCGCCCAGCGCCGCGCCTTCGCGAATGAGCGTTTCGCTCAACACCCAGTCGTCGGCGCTCTTCAGGCTGCCATCCGGGTTGACGGCGCGCGGGTTGAGGTCGTTGGTGAAGCACACATGCGGCCCGACGAACACGCCATTCTCAATCGTCACGCCGTGGTAGACCGAGACGTAGTTCTGAATCTTGACGTTGTCGCCGATCCGCACGCCGGCGTCGATGTACACGCCTTTGGAGAGGATGCAGTTGCGTCCGAGCGATGCGCTTTCGCGCACCTGGGCGTGGTTCCAGATGCTGGTGCCTTCGCCGATGTCGGCCTTCTCGGAGACTTCAGCGGTGGGATGAATGCGAATGGACATGGGGTTCCTGTGGACTTGGTATTTGGGTAAATCCCCACGGATTATAGACGAACTTCCCCCCTGCTTCCAGCAGTGCCTGGGCTCTACCAGCCTGCTTCGAGGCGCAGGACGTGGCGTTCCGGCAGGCCGGCGGCCTGCATGCGCCGCTGGGTTTCCTCCACCGGGTAGGCCACCCGGCGATAATCCCAGGTGCAGGCTTCCGGGTCGAAGATGGCGTAGGCGGCGCGCGGGTCGCGGTCGCGCGGCTGGCCCACCGAACCCGGGTTGAGGATGGCGCGGGCTTCCATGCGGGTGACCTGGTTGATGGGTGGAATCGCCAGCCCGGACATATACGCCCCGGCCGGCATCTGGAAGATGACCGGCAGATGGGTGTGCCCGACGAAGCAGTAGGCGGTCTCGAAATACTCGAAATTCTCGCTGGCGGCGCGGGTATCCAGCAAGTATTCGAACACCGGCTGGCGCGGGCTGCCGTGCGCCAGGGTGACGTTCACGTCTTCGATGGCGATGATCTGCGGCCGGTCCTGCAGGAAGGCGCGGTTCTCGGGCGTCAACTGCTCGACGGTCCACTCGATGGATTTCTTGGCTTCCGGGTTGAAGGTGTTGAGGTCGAGCATGTCCAGGGCAGCGGCGTCGTGGTTGCCCAGCAGGCACAACAGGCCGGGCAGTCCGGCCACCCGCTCCACGCACTCGTTGGGGTTGGGGCCATAGCCGACCACATCGCCCAGGCACCAGACCGCGTCAACGTCGCCGGCATGCTCCAGCACGGTATCGAGCGCGACGTAGTTGCCGTGGATGTCGGTGATGATCAGGATGCGCATGGCGACGTTACTTTGACGGTCTTTTGATTTCCCGGCCAGCCCGGGGAAAATATCCCGCTATTCTACCAGTTTATCCGGCGTAAAGGCCCCCGGCAGGAGCGCGCTCACCGTGGTTTCCTGGCGGATCTCGCCCGCCTGGTCGGCGATCAGCACGATGGCCTCCAGCCCGAATTCGGCCAGCACCTGGCGGCAGGAACCGCACGGCGCGCCGCCATTGCGGGTGACCACCGCCACGGCTTCGATCTCATGCTCGCCTTCGGAGACGGCCTTGAAGACCGCCACGCGTTCGGCGCAGATCGAGACCGGGTAGGCGGCGTTCTCGATGTTTGTCCCGTCGTATACCCGGCCGGAGCGGGTGAGCACGGCCGCCCCCACCGGGTAGCGCGAATAGGGCGAGTAGGACCATTTCTGCGCGTCCAGCGCGCTTTGCACCAGGCGCTCCTTGAGTTCGTCGCTGAGCATCGCTCAATCCTCGCTTTCGGGGATCTCGTGCACTTCGGGGGCGCGCTTGGCGCGCACTTTGCGAATGCGCCGGTCGCTGATCAGTTCGACGGTCAGCAGCAGGCCGTCCACGCGCAGGCGTTCGCCTTTGCGCGGCACGCGGCCCACCAACTGGAAGATCAGGCCGCCCAGGGTGTCGGCGTCGGCGGTGGGCAGGCGCGTGCCCATCAGTTCGTTGACCTCGTCCAGGTCGATGCGCCCGTGGAACAGGTATTCGTCGGCGCTGAGTTTTTCGACGAGCAAATCTTCGTCTTCGTCGTATTCGTCCTGGATCTCGCCGAAGATCTCTTCGACGATGTCTTCCAGGGTCACCAGGCCGGAAACGCCGCCGTATTCGTCCACCACGATGGCGATGTGGTTGCGCTGGGATTGCATCTCATCCAGCAGTTCGGTGAGTTTCTTGGATTCGGGGATGAAGTGGGCCGGCCGCGCCAGGTCGCGCAGCGATGAGATGCCGTCCCCGGCGCGCCAGGCTTTGAGCATGTCTTTGGTATAGAGCACGCCGATGACGTTCTCGCTGCTGCCTTCGTAGACCGGTACGCGCGAGAAGCCCGATTCCAGCAGCACGTCGGCGGCCTGTTCGAGGGGTGTGCTGCCGTCCAGAGTGACCATATCGACGCGCGGCACCATGATCTCGCGCGCCACCGTCTCGCCCAGTTCGAACACGGAGCGGATCATCTGGCTCTCTTCAGCCTCGATCACCCCGGCGGCCTGGCTGGCATCCAGCAGGCTGCGCAGTTCGTCCTCAGTGATGGTCACCAGGTTGCGGTTGGCGGCCGCGTCGGAAAAACGCATGGGCAGCGCCAGCAGGGGCGTGAACAGGAGAACCAGCCCGGCGCCCAGCGGCGTGAGCCGCACCGCCCAGCCCTCCGGGTCGCGCAGGATGTAGCGCTCCACGGTGAACTCGAACAACCAGACCACCAGCGCCGTGCCCACCAGCAGCCCGAGCGCCGTAAGGGCCGGCTGGCTGGTCAGCTCCCACGGCAGGATGAGCGCCAGCAGCAGACCGGCGATGGTGAAGCGCAGGATGGACTGCACCAGCTTGAAGGTCGAGCGCAGGCGGGCGCGGCGGGTCACCAGCGCCACGGTGGGCTGCACCTTCAGCAGGCCCTGCTCGCCCAGGCTGATCAGCCGCCCGTAGCGGATGTTGAGCAGGCCGGAGCGCGCCGCCGTCACCAGCAGGTCGATTCCCAGCAGCAGGACGATCAGGCTGATCTCGATCTCTATCTCTATCACCGGAACCCCAAATGGGTCGTTGCGTTCACGTTACTTCAATTTCCGGATGGCGCGGGCCGGGATGCCGACCACCACCGTGTCGTCTGGCACGTCTTTGGTCACCACCGAGCCGGCGCCGGTGCGGGCGCGCTTGCCGATGCGCAGCGGCGCGACCAGCATGGTGTCGCTGCCGATGAAGGCGCCTTCGTCGATCTCGGTGTGGTTCTTCTTTTCGCCGTCGTAATTGGCGGTGATGGTGCCGGCCCCGATGTTGACGTCCCGCCCGATGGTGGCATCGCCGATGTAGGAGAAGTGGCCCATCTTGACGCCCGGCCCGAGGTAGGCGTTCTTGACCTCGCCGAAGTTGCCCATATGCACGCCTTCGGCCAGGTGGGCGCCCTTGCGCAGGTGGGCGTAGGGGCCGATCTCGACGCGGCGCTCCAGTCTGGCGCTTTCGACCACCGAGGCCAGGATGGTGCAGGCGTCGCCGACCTGGCTGTCGGCGATGAGCGTGTTGGGGCCGATGACGCATTCGGCGCCGATGACGGTCTGGCCGCGCAGGCTGGTGCTGGGGTGGATGACGGTATCCGCGCCGATGCGCACGCCGGATTCGATGTAGGTGGTGGCCGGGTCGACGAGGGTGACGCCGGCTTCCATCCAGGCGCGGTTGATGCGGGCGCGCAGGATGGCCTCGGCCTCGGCCAGGTGCACGCGGGTGTTGATGCCGATGGTCTCCTGGGGGTCGTCCATCACCAGCGCCTGCACGGCCATGCCTTCGTCGTTGGCGATGCGCACCAGGTCGGTGAGATAGTATTCGCCTTTGGCAGAAAGCGGGATGCGCTCAAGGGACGCCCACAGCCAGGCGGCGTTGAAGCAGTAGCCGCCCACGTTGAGTTCGCGGATGGCCTTCTGCTCCGGCGCGGCTTCGTGGTCTTCGATGATGGCCTGCACGCTGCCATCCGGCTTGCGCAGGATGCGCCCAAAGCCGCGCGGGTCTTCGGCGATGACGGTGAGCATGCTGAACGCGCCGGGGTTGGCCTGCTGGGTCTCGATGAGGCGCTGGTAGGTGGCGGCGCGGATGAGGGGCATATCGGCCTGGGCCACCAGCACCAGGTCGCTCTGGCCGGCGAGTATTTCGGCGGCCTGCATCACGGCGTGGCCGGTGCCCAGTTGTTCGGCCTGCACCACGCAGCGCGCCGAGGCGCCCACGGCGGCCTGCACGGCCTCGGCCCCATGCCCGATGACGACGACCGGCGGCGCGCTGGTGAGACCGGCCAGGGCCTCCAGGGAATGGCGCAGCATGGGCAGGCCGCCCAGCGGGTGCAGGGCCTTGGGGGTCCTGGAGCGCATGCGCGTGCCTTTGCCGGCGGCCAGCAGAACGGCGGTCGTTTTCATGGAAGTTGGGTTCCCTGGGGGACGTTAAACACGGCCAACCGGCCGCGGCCGGCGCAGGCCGGGCGCAGCTGGCGTTCAGGGGTTGTCCGGATAGGACTTAAGGGATGCGAGTCGTCCAACAAGAGGTTAACCGCAGGGCCGCCCTCCCAGGCGGCGCGTTCAGCCGGGGCGCCTGGACTCGAACCAGGATAAACGGCTCCAAAGGCCGCTGTGCTACCATTGCACCACGCCCCAGAACCCGGTCCGGCCATGCCGGACGGCGCTGTATTTTATCATACTGTCTTCGCTGCCCCTACGATAATCCCAGGGCGCGCTTGAGACTGGCGGCGGCGCGTTCGGCGGTGTGCCCGTCCCACAGGGCGGGGCGCGCCCCGCGCCGCCAGTCTCCGGACAGCACGGCGGTCACCCGGCCGGCCAGCGCATCCGGCGTCACCAGTTCGTTGGTGCCCTCCGTGAGTGTGATGGGCCGTTCGGTGTTGTCGCGCAGCGTCAGGCAGGGGATGTTCAGGTAGGTGGTCTCTTCCTGGATGCCGCCCGAATCGGTGACAACCAGCCGGGCGCGCTGCACCAGGCTCATGAAGGGGATGTAGGCCAGCGGTTCGACCAGCTGCAGGCCGGGGGAGTTTTGCAAACCGGCGAGCAGCCCGGCATCGTGCAGGCGCTGGCGGGTGCGCGGGTGGGCGGGGAAGACCAGCGGCAGGGCGGCGGCGATGGTTCTCAGGGCCGCGGCCAGCGTTTCCAGCCGGGCGGGGTCATCCACGTTGGAGGGGCGGTGCAGGGTGACGATGCCGTACCCGCCGGGCGGCAGGCCGAAGGCGGCCGG
>JACPVG010000022.1 GCA_016191875.1 Chloroflexota bacterium | reverse complement strand
TGATGTAGTCGCGGTGGCCGGGCATGTCCACGTGGGCGTAGTGGCGCTTCTCGGTCTGGTACTCGACGTGCGAGATGTTGATCGTGATGCCGCGCTCTTTCTCCTCCGGGGCGTTGTCGATCTGGTCGTAGGCCCGAAACTCGCCCCCGCCCTGCATCGCCGCCACCTTGGTGATCGCCGCCGTCAACGTCGTCTTCCCGTGGTCGATGTGCCCCATCGTCCCCACGTTCAGGTGCGGCTTGCTGCGATCAAACTTTTCCTTGGCCATGCGTACGCTCCTTGCTTAGAATGCCTGATGAATCCGTTGGTGATGCAGCGCTGTTAACCGCCGCTCTTGATTGTCTCAGCCAGCGACTCGGAAACGCGCTGGTAATGATCGAATTCCATGCTGAACACGCCGCGCCCTTTGGTGGCAGAGCGTAGTTCGGTGGCGTAGCCGAACATTTCGGCCAGCGGCACCATGGCGCGCACCGCCTGGGCGTTGCCAAGGCGCATTTCCATGCCCTGCACTTCGCCGCGCCGGGCGCTCAACTGGCCCACCACGTCACCCAGATATTCTTCCGGCACGACGACTTCCACTTTCATCATCGGTTCCAGCAGCACCGCCTTGCCCAGGTGCATGCCTTCCTTGAAAGCCATCGATGCGGCCATCTTGAAGGCCATTTCACTGGAGTCAACTTCGTGGTACGAGCCGTCATACAATGAAACCTTCATATCCACCACTGGGTACCCGCCCACCACACCGGCTGCCGTGGCTTCGCGCATGCCCTTCTCGATGGCGTTGATGTACTCTCTGGGGATGACGCCCCCAACGATGTTGTTCTCGAACTCGATGCCCTTGCCGGGCTCGTTGGGTTCCATCTCGAACACTACGTGGCCGTACTGGCCGCGCCCGCCGGTCTGCTTGACGTAGCGGTATTCGGCCTTTTCCACCGGCCGGGTGATTGTCTCCCGGTACGAAACGCGCGGCTTGCCCACGTTGGCCTGCACTTTGAATTCGCGCTGCATGCGGTCAACCAGGATCTCCAGGTGCAGCTCGCCCATGCCGGAGATGACGGTCTGGCCGGTCTCCTGGTCGGTGCGCACCTGGAACGTGGGGTCCTCTTCAGACAGGCGGCGCAGGGCTTCGGCCATCTTGTCCTGGTCGGCGGTCGTCTTGGGTTCGACAGCGATGGAGATGACCGGCTCGGGGAACTGGATGTTCTCCAGCACGATGGGATGGCTTTCGTCGCACAGCGTATCGCCGGTCGTGGAGTCCTTGAACCCCAGCACCGCGGCGATGTCGCCGGCGTGCACTTCTTCCACATCTTCGCGGCGGTCGGCGTACATACGCACCATGCGGCCGACGCGTTCGCGCTTGCCCTTGGTGGAGTTGAACACGCTACTGCCGGAGATCACCTTGCCGGAATACACCCGGAAGTACGCCAGGCGGCCCACATAGGGGTCGGAGACGATCTTGAACACCAGGGCGCTGAGCGGTTCACCGTCGCTCGGGCCGCGCTCGAGCACTTCTTCAGTCTTGGGGTGCAGGCCCTTCACAGGCGGGACATCCAGCGGCGACGGCAGGAAATCGATGACCGCGTCCAGCACCGGCTGGACGCCTTTGTTCTTGAGGGAGGAACCGCAATAGATGGCGGCGGCCTTGTTGCCGACCACCGCTTTGCGCAGCCCGGCCTTCAGTTCTTCCGTGCTGATGGATTGACCCTCAAGGTATTTGAGCGTCAACTCGTCATCGTGCTCAGCAATAGCCTCGACCATGCGCTCGCGTGCCGCTTCGGCCGCGGCCCGCAGGTCAGCCGGGATATCGGTGATGTTGGGTTTCGCGCCGGTCTCGTCTTCCCAGATGATGGCCCTCATCTCAAAGAGGTCCACCACGCCGGAGAATTCGGATTCGGAGCCAATGGGCAGCTGCACGGGGATGGCCGTGGCCCCCAACCGCTCGCGGATGCTCTCAATCGTGCGCTCATAGGACGCGCCCACCCGGTCCATCTTGTTCACGAAACAGATGCGCGGCACGCCGTAGCGGTCGGCTTGGCGCCAGACGGTCTCGGACTGGGGCTCCACACCCTGGACGGCATCGAATACCACCACGCCGCCATCCAACACGCGCAGCGAACGCTGCACCTCGGCCGTGAAGTCGATGTGGCCGGGGGTGTCGATCAGGTTGATGATATGGTCCTTCCACTCGGCGGTCACGGCGGCCGAAACAATGGTAATGCCGCGCTCGCGCTCCTGTTCCATCCAATCGGTCACGGTCGTGCCTTCATCCACCGAACCGATTCGGTGCGTCTTTCCGGTATAGAACAAAATACGCTCGGTGGTTGTGGTTTTACCCGCGTCAATATGGGCGATGACGCCGATATTCCTCAGTCTCTCGAGCGATGCATTAACGGTCATTCGTATTCTCTGCTTCTTCTGAGTAGGTCTACCCGTGCTTGGCCAAGGGTTAGACGCGATAATGGGCGAAGGCGCGGTTGGCCTCAGCCATCTTGTGGGTTTCCTCGCGCTTGCGCACCGAGGCGCCCTGCCCGCTGGCGGCTTCCAGCAGTTCAGCGGCCAGCTTCTCCGCCAGGCTCTTGCCGGCGCGGCCGCGGGTGGAGGCGATCAGCCAGCGGGTTGCCAGCGCGAACTGGCGCTCGGCATCCACTTCCATCGGCACCTGGTAGGTGGCTCCGCCCACCCGGCGCGGCCGCACTTCCATGGCCGGCGAAACTTCTTTGAGCGCCTGGTAGAACAACTCGAGCGCCGGCTTGCCGGCTTTCTTTTCCATGATGTCGAAGGCGGCATAGACCTGGGCCGCAGCGGTGCTTTTCTTGCCGTCCTTCATGATGCGATTGATGAACGACTGCACCTTGCTGTCGCGGTAGCGCACGTCCGGTTCGATGATTCGTTTTTCAGGTCGGTTTCTGCGAGACATGACAATTGCTCCGTAAGAGGCTTACAAAATCAATCGCCGGCGGGGAAACGTTTCCGGCGATGCGGTGCGCCTAGCCGCCTTTGGGCCGCTTGGCGCCGTACTTGCTGCGTCCCTGGCGCCGGTCACCCACGCCAGTCGAGTCGAGGGTGCCGCGCACAATGTGATAGCGCACACCGGGCAGGTCCTTCACACGGCCGCCGCGCACCAGCACCACCGAGTGTTCCTGCAGGGTGTGGCCTTCGCCGGGAATGTACGCCGTGACTTCCAGGCCGTTGCTCAGGCGCACGCGGGCGATCTTACGCAGGGCGGAGTTCGGCTTCTTGGGGGTCATGGTACGCACGACAGTGCACACGCCGCGCTTCTGCGGCGCGCCCTTGGGCTGGCGGATGCGCCGCTGCTTATAGGAATTCAAGACGTACTGCAAGGCAGGCGACTTGCTTTTTGCCCTCTTGTTGCGGCGGCCCTTGCGGACCAACTGATTGATCGTCGGCACACGTTCCTCCAAGAAACTTGTTCGCTGGCGCTATCGCCATCCAAACAGCGAGGCCATCGAGTCGTGCATGATGGCCTGGCTGCGATCGACGTATTCAGACTGCTGTATTCAGGGGGCCGCAAGGCCCGCGTTTGTTAATCTCGCACAGTCACGAATGCGGATTTTATCACTATCCAACAGGCAAGTCAAGGAGGGAATCGCCAGCCAAAAGCCGGTCCGGGCCGGATTCCGGAAGTCTCGGGGGTGGGTTCGGACTCTTTTGTTCCCAACCCACCCCCGCTCCGTTGGCTATTCCTTCGGCTCCAGCTTTGGCTCGATGACCGCGTTGCCCAGTTCCAGCAGGCCGGTCGTCAGGCGCGGCTGACGGGCCTTTTCTTCTTCTTTGCCAAACTTGACCACGCCATCTTCGGTGACAGCCTCGACGGAGAGACCCAGGCTCTGCAACTCCTTCACCAGCACCCGGAAGGAAGCCGGGATGCCGGGCTCCTCGATCGGCTCACCTTTGACGATGGCCTCGTAGGTCTTCACCCGGCCCACCACGTCGTCGGACTTGACCGTGAGCATTTCCTGCAAGGTGTAGGCCGCGCCGTAGGCTTCCAGCGCCCACACCTCCATCTCGCCGAAACGCTGGCCGCCGAATTGGGCCTTGCCGCCCAACGGCTGCTGGGTGACCAGGCTGTACGGGCCGGTCGAGCGGGCATGCACCTTGTCTTCCACCAGGTGATGCAGCTTGAGCATCGTCATCACGCCGACGGTCACCGGTTTGTCGTAGGGCGCGCCGGTCATGCCATCCCGCAGATACTGCTTACCGTTGATCGGGCTGGGGAATCCGGTGCGCAGCGTGACCTCATTGGCTTTGTCGGCCAGGTCTTCGTCGCTCACCTTGCTGGCGTCCTCGTCCATGCTCTTCAGCCACAGGCGCAGGCAGGCAGCGATGCTGGCCTCTACCTTCTCCGGGTGATGCATCCCGTCTTCTTCATCGCCAAAGTCCAGCAGGTCTTCGAAGTTCTCGTAGCCGTTGTCGCGCAGCCATTCGCGCATCACCGAACGGCGGGCATAGATAGAATCAGAGACCAGGCGATAGACGTCGTAACCGCGCCCACCCAACCATTGTTCCAGATACAGGTTGCGGACTTCGCGCTCGTCCTCGAAGTTGGCCGGTTGGAAGTCGGGGTCCTGCTCTTTCAGCCAGTTCCAGGCCGTGTTGGCTACATCCCGCCAGGCGTGGTCAATCAGCCAGGCGCGCGCCAGTTCGGCTTCGATCTCGCGTTCCGACGCGCCGTCGAACACCGGCACCAGGCCCCGGAAACCCAGCCGGGAAGCCGCCCAACCCAGATGCGTTTCCAGCACCTGGCCGATGTTCATACGGCCAGGCACGCCCAACGGGTTGAGGATGATATCAACCGGCGTGCCGTTTTCAAGGAAGGGCATATCTTCCACCGGCACGACTTTGGAGACCACGCCCTTGTTGCCGTGGCGGCCGGACATCTTGTCGCCGGCCTGGATCTTGCGCCGCTGCGCTACGCTAACGCGCACCATCTGCTCCACGCCGGCCGAGAGCTCAATGTTGTCTTCGCGCGAAAACACCTGCACGTCCACCACCTTGCCGCGTTCGCCGTGCGGCATGCGCAGCGAGGTGTCTTTCACATCGCGGGATTTCTCGCCGAAAATAGCGCGCAGCAGGCGCTCTTCCGGCGTAAGTTCTTTCTCGCCCTTGGGCGTGATCTTACCCACCAGGATGTCGGCCGGGCCGACCTCCGCCCCGATGCGGATGATGCCATGCTCATCCAGGTCTTTGACCGCTTCTTCGCCCACGTTGGGGATGTCGCGGGTGATCTCTTCCGGGCCGAGCTTGGTGTCGCGGGCTTCCACTTCATATTTTTCGATGTGCACCGAAGTGAAGCGGTCCTCCTGCACCAGTCGCTCGGAAATCAGGATGGCGTCTTCAAAATTGCCGCCCTCCCAGGAGATGAAGGCCACGGTCACATTCTGGCCGAGCGCCAGGAGGCCTTCCTGGGTGCTGGAGGAGTCGGCGATGACTTCGTTCTTCTTTACCCGCTGGCCCTTGACCACGGCCGGGCGCTGGTCGATGCAGGTGTTCTGATTGCTGCGCTGGTACTTGCGCAATTTGTACAGGCGCACTTTCTTGCTCTCGTACCCCAGCACTTCGATCTCGCTGCCGGTCACGGAGACCACCTCGCCGTCTTCCTCGGCCACGATTACCTGGCCGGAATCCTGGGCAGCGTAACCCTCCATCCCGGTCGCCACCAGCGGCACTTCCGGCTGGATCAGCGGCACCGCCTGGCTCATCATGTTCGAGCCCATCAGGGCGCGGTTGGCGTCGTCGTGCTCAAGGAAAGGAATGAGCGCGGCGCTGATACCCACCACCTGGTGCGGGGCCACATCCATGTAATCGATGTCCACCGGCGAGGAGAACTTGAACCCGGATTCATAGCGTGTGGAAACGCGCGGGCGCACGAACTCGTTGTGATCGTTCAGCGGCGCATTGGCCTGAGCGATGAAGAACTTATCCTCAAAGTTGGCCGAGAGATATTTCATGTCCTCGGAGACGAACGGCACCACCAGGACTTCGTTGGTCGGCAGGTCGGCGTTGGCGATCTGGCGGGCCTTTTCTTCATCCAGCCGGACGCCTTCCTTGGCGATGACCTTGCCCTTCTTGTCCATAACGTCCTCGCGCAGCATGCGGCCGGTGAGGTCCTTGATGGTAGGCTTGACGACATTGATGACCCGGCGGTAGGGCGTCTCGATGAAGCCGTATTCGTTGACGCGCGCAAAGGAGGCCAGGCGGCCGATCAGGCCGATGTTCGGGCCTTCGGGCGTCTCAATCGGGCAGATACGCCCGTAGTGCGAATGGTGAACGTCGCGCACGTCGAAACCTGCGCGCTCGCGCCGCAGGCCGCCCGGGCCGAGCGCTGAAATCGTGCGCTTGTGCTTGAGTTCGGAGAGCGGGTTGGTCTGTTCCATGAACTGCGAGAGTTGGCTGGAGCCGAAGAACTCGCGCAGCGCCGCCACCACCGGGCGGATGTTGATGAGCGTGATGGGCGAAAGCTGCTCCTGGTCGCGGATGGACATGCGTTCCTTGATGACCCGCTCCATGCGCCGCAGGCCGATGCGCAGCTTGTTCTGGATCAGTTCGCCGACGGTCTTGACACGGCGATTACCAAGGTGGTCGATATCGTCGGCCTTCTCGACTTCATTATTAATAAGGATCATGCGCCGCACGAGGTGGATCACGTCCCACTTGGTGATGGTGCGGTGTTTGAGCGGCACCAGGTCGTCATCGCCCATCTCCAGTTTCTGGTTCAGTTTGTAGCGGCCGACGCGCTCCAGATCGTAGTGGCGCTGGTCGAACAACTGGGTTTCGAGGAACTCGCGGGCATTGTCCAGCGTGGCCGGGTCCCCAGGCCGCATGCGGCGGAAGAATTCGATGAGCGCCTGCTCGGCGATGCTGTGATTGCTGTCCGGGTCCCACTCGCCTTCCTGGCGCAGGGTGGCCGGCAGGTACATGCGCTCGGTGTTGGTGTCGATGTCGGCGAACAGCGCAATGATCTCTTCGTCGCTGCCTTCTTTAAGCGGCGCGGTATCCAGGCCATCCGAAACAGCCGCCAGGGCGCGCAGGAAGATGGTGATCGGCACAGTGCGCTTGCGGTTGAACTTGAGGGTCAGGTAGTCGCTCTTGCGGGTCTCGAACTCCATCCAGGCGCCGCGGTCGGGGATCAGTTTGGCGGTCGCCAGCGGGCGGCCGGTGGCGCGGTCCTTGGGGGCCTCGAAGTACACGCCCGGCGAGCGGATGAGCTGAGAGACCACCACACGTTCGGTGCCGTTAATGATAAAGGTGCCTTTGGGCGTCATCTCGGCGAAGTCGCCCAGGAAGATATCTTGTTTGATGGGTTCGGGCACATCCGGGCCGGCCAGCAGCACGGAAACGTACATCGGCCGGGCGTAGGTCAGGTCGCGGTTGATGCACTCGTCTATGGAGAATTTGGGTTCATCGAACCAGTAAGTCAACCCCCACTCCTGGGCTTCCGGGCTGTGGCTGGGAAAGAACAGCTTCATGCCTTTGTTATAGGATTCGATCGGGGAGATCTCATGGAAGAGATCGAACAAACCTTCCGCCTTCAGCCGCTCAAACGATTCCAGCTGGACTTCGATAAGATTGGGCAGGTCCAGCCGGACCGGGATGCGAGAATACCGTTTGGTCGGAAGTGATTTAGACATTTGCGCGCGTCTCCCTTAGGGTAAGAAAGAAGTGGATGATATCCAGAGCCTGATTAAACACGAAGGGCGGCTTCGTCGAAGAAGCCAAGCGCCCATTATATAGAAGGACGGGGGCTGTTGTCAAGTGCCAGTTTTGGCGTTATGATGTTAGTCCCCCAGGCTGGCCGGGCGGCCGCGGGCGTTCGCACGGCGAACTCTCGAGGAAAGTCCGCACTCCACAGGGCAGGATGCCGGGTAATTCCCGGGGCGGGGATAACCCGCCGGACCGGGCCACAGAAACAAACCGCCGGCAGCAATGCTGGTAAGGGTGAAACGGCGAGGTAAGAGCTCACCGCGCCGCCCGTAATGGCGGCGGCCAGGCAACCCCCATCCGGAGCAAGGCCAAGCAGGGACGAGCAGCGGCCCGCTGCGTTTGAGTCCCGGGTAGGCTGCACGAGGCGCAGGGCAACCTGCGTCCCAGAGAGATGGCCGCCCAGGCACGTCGGGCGAGGATGAAGCCTTCGGGCGTAAACTCGATTACGACGCGCTGGACAGAATGCGGCTTACAGGCCAGCCGGGGGAACAACTTGGGTTGCAGGTTGCCCACGCAGTTGGCTCAGTCAACTGCCGACATGAGTCAGCGGCCACGCGCCTGGCGGGGCCGGTATGCTATAATCGGGTCACGATGCCGCCCGACAGCGCCGCTTACAGCCCGCCACCTCCCTCCCCGGAGGAACTGCGCCGCCGGCGCCTGCTGGCTGCCGGCCTGGGTCTGGGCGCGTTGCTGCTGGTAGTGGGGCTGGTGGCAGGCGTGGCCTACCTGCTGGCGTATCCGCAACGCGCCGCCAACATCCGCGACATCCTCATCATCGCCCTGGCGGTTGAACTGTTGCTGCTCGGCGTGGCCCTGGTCACCCTGGCCGTGCAGGTCGCCCGGCTGGTGAATATGGTCCAGAACGAAGTGCGCCCGCTTCTCGACTCAGCCAACAACGCCATGAACACCCTGCGCGGCACGGCGGAGTTCCTGAGCGAGAACCTGTCCGAGCCGGTCATCAAACTCAACAGTTACCTGGCCGGATTCCGGCGTATGCTGGAAACCATCGACCTGTTGAAAAAACCGTTTCAGCGATAGCAAAAGGAGCGTGAATTATGGCAGACCGTGACGGAGATCTGGGCAGTTTCCTCTCCGGCTTTGTGATCGGTGGGTTGATCGGCGCGGCGGTTGCCCTGCTGATGGCCCCTCAATCCGGTGAAGAAACGCGTGAGATGTTGAAAGAAAAAGGCGTTGAACTACGCGACAAGACCGTGACCGCCGCCGAAGAAGCCTACCACCGCGCCGAAGCTGCCGCGGCCGACGCCCGCGCCCGCGCCGACGAACTGGCCAAAGTGGCCCGCCAGCGTGCCGAAGACCTCAAGGTGCGCGGCCAGGTGGTGCTGGAAGAACAAAAAGCCCGCCTTGAGAACGTGATCGAAGCCGCCAAGACGCCGGTGAAGAAGGAAAGCGCCAAGAAGCCCGCCGCCAGCAGCGATGCCCCGGCGGAAAGCAAATCCTGACTTTCCGGAATTCGAATGGAAACAAATGAAGCGCCCGATTCGGGCGCTTCAGCGTTTAAGGCAGATTGCTTCAGGCTCGAAGTAGTTGGCCGTAAGGGTTTTTGGATTCCATCGGAGAGGAACAGCGGTCAATTATTAAAGTAGCCCACAGGCATCTTACAAGGAGAGTCAAGCTGGAAGGTCAGAGACTTTTGCAAAGAGGCTTTCGGTCGGCTACTCAACCTGCAAGCTGTTCCGGCAACTCGGCGATCAGGTCCCCCGCCAGCACTGCGGCCGTGCTGCCCAGCCGCCGCGCCGCGGCCAACCCCGCCTGGGCATGCACCCAGGCGCCAAGCCGCGCAGCGTCATAGGGCGGCATACCCTGCGCCAGGAATCCCGTAATGGTCCCGGCCAGCACATCGCCGGTGCCGGCGCGCGCCAGCGCAGGCGTGGCAACCGGGATTACCGTCGTGCGGCCGTCCGGCGCGGCGATGAGCGTGAAAGCGCCCTTGAGCACCACCACACAGTTCCACGCCTCGGCATGCTTTTCGGCCGCTTCCAGCCGCGCCGCCTGGATGACGTCAATCGCCAGGCCAGTGAGCGCGGCCATCTCGCCTGGGTGCGGCGTGAGTATTGCAACGGGTGGCAGGCGCTTCGGCCAATCCTTAAAACCCGCCAGCAGGCGCAACGCCTCGGCATCCAGCACCAGCGGCGGGAGGTCGGGTTTCTTCATGAGCAGATCAAGGAAAGCGCGCGTCTCGCCAGCCTGCCCAAAGCCCGGGCCGACCAACATGGTGCTGATGCGTTCGACTTCAGCCCGCAAAATCGGGGCGGCTTCGGCCGCCAGCGAGTGCTCCACGTGCGGCAGCGGCAGCCAGGTGGCCTCGGCAAAATGCCCGGCCAGCGTCAGTTGCAATGGTTCCGGTACCGCCAGGGTAACCCAGCCTGCCCCCACTCGGAAAGCCGCCTTGCCCGCCAGCAGCGGCGCGCCGGCATACAGGCGTGAACCGCCCACCACCACTGCCCGCCCAAACGTGCCCTTGTGGGCGTCCAACGGGCGCGCCGGGAGGAGAGCGTGGGCGGCCTCAGCGCTCATCACCTCCCGGCGGATGCGTTCCAGCGATTCAAGGCCTTCCGGCAGGCCGATGCCGACGACTTCGAGACGGCCTACATATTCATAGGCCGGGAACGCCAGCAGGCCGCGCTTCACCGCTGCCATGCAGACCGTCAGATCGGCGTGCAGGCATTCCGCGGCGGCCGCGCCGCTGTCGCAGTTCACCCCCGAAGGGCAATCCACCGCCACCACGGCTGGGCGCTCTACGGCTTCAGCGAGCGCGGCGCTCGCCGCCGCCAGGATTACAGACATCGGCTCCCGCAGCGGCAGGCGGATGCCGGTCCCGAGCAGGCCATCGAGCAGCACGCCGTATTCGGGAATCCGGCGCTTCAACTCCCCGCAATCCGGGTCGTCTTCGACGCCAATGATCTCGCCCCCCGCTGACTTGAAGCGCGCCGCCAGTGGGTCATCCGTCGAACGTTCGCCGGCGACGAAGGCCAGCGTCCGCCAGCCCGCCTCTGCCAAGTAAGCGAGCGCCACCAGCGTATCGCCGCCGTTGTTGCCTCTGCCAACCAAACCCAGCGCGCTCTTGTTCGATAAATGGCTATACGCAATCATGGCCGAGTCGGCCAGCGCCCGCCCGGCGTTCTCCATCATCTGGGCATAGGTCAATCCCGCCGCGTCGGTGGCCTGTTCCACCGCGATCATCTCGGCCACACTTAAGAATTTTGGACTGCCGACAACTTGTGCCATAGCCTCGCTACGCAACACGCCTGCCTGATTGCCCAACCCAATTGCCATTGATCAAGTATGCTGTTCGCCCTTATACCACGCCACCGTCTGGCGCAGTCCTTCCTCGATTGGCGTTGGCCTGAACGCCAGTTCCGCCCGTGCTTTGTCGCTGCTCACGTCCCAATCATTGAATACGTAATGCCGCAGGTTGAGCGGGTAGAACGGCTCGCGTCCGCTCAGTTTGGCGATACCTTCCATCAGCGCCGCCAGCAGGATCATCGGTCGCCGTGGCACCGAAACCCGCCAACCCGGAATGTTCAGCAGCCGGCTGACGATGGCGTTGACCCGGTTGTGGGTGATTGAATGGTCGGAGACGTTGTAGATCTCGCCTACCCGTCCGCGTCCCAGGGCGGCGTGGGCTGCCTCGGCCACATCCGGCACGAACGCCGGGAACGTCAGCCGCTGGCCGCCTTCCACCTTCACCCGCCAGCCGCGCAAGGGTTCCTCGACGAACAGCCGGTTGAACCCATAACGCCCGCCGGGGCCGTAGTACGCCCCCGGCCGCAGGATGACGACCGGTAGCCCGCTGGCTGTCACCCGGCTCAGCAGATAGTGCTCAGCGGCGAGTTTGCTATGCTGGTAGGGGTCTGCCGGGCGGCAGGGCGTACGCTCGGTGATGACCGCTCCCGGCCTGGGGTCGCCGACCACCGCCACCGTGGAAATGTGCACGATGCGCTCCGCACCCGCCGCCTGAGCAGCCTCTGCCACATTGCGGGTGCCTTCCAGGTTGATCGAATCGAAGTCTTTATGGCGGCCCCAGAAGCGGAACAGCCCGGCCGTGTGGATCACGTAACGGCAGTCCCTGGCAGCCCGCGCCACGCTGGCCGCGTCGGTCACGTCGCCCAGGGCAGTCTCAATGTTCAGACCTTCAAGGTGGGTGAGATTCGAAGAGGGGCGCGCCAGCACCCGCACCGGGTAGCCGTAACCGGCCAAGCGGCGTACCAGGTGCTGGCCCAGAAAGCCGCTTCCGCCCGTGACGAGGATCAATTCTCCGGCCATAGCTCCCCGGCCGCCCAGCCCAGCCCCAGTTCGTGCAGTTTGGCGGGGGTTGGCCGGCCTGTCTCCCAATCCCAATCCCGGGCTTTGTAGTAAGCCCGCAGCATCTCATCAAAGGGCACGATGTAGCCTGCCGAGCCGCCGTCCGGCAGCGGTTCCAGCAGCGCCTTGGGCAGCGTGTCGTTGGCGCGCGTCACGCCCAGCCGGTTGTTGATGATCCGCTTGAGGTTCCAGGCGCGCTCACCGCAGCGCAGCATCTGCGCGATGCCCCACTCCAGCCCGCAGGCGGTGTTGATCAGGTCCAGCACGGTTTCCGGCGGCACATTGCCGAAATAGCAGATCACCAGGCTGTTGAACACCGTGCGCCAGTCCTGGTGTTTGGCGACGTTGGCCGCCTTGTCCGCGCCCCCCTGGCGCTCGTGAAATTCCATCCCCAGCGTTTCCTCCACCTGGCCGATATCCACCAGGAAGTAGTCCGACTGGTTATGGCAGGCGCCGCGCGGCGAGGTGGCATACACCAGCGCCATGCCGGATGCGCCGCGCGGGTCGTGGTAAGCCACTTCCAGCCCGTTGACCTGGACGGCGCGTTCTTCGGCAGCGTAGCGCCGGCCCAGAGCCCGCGCCCCTTCCGCCAGCTGCGCCCCGAAACCTTCCCGCGCGGGGACCATATGCAGCAAACGTTCGACCACGTCATGGCTGCCCCACTCCAACTCCAACCCGCCGGTGTCCGACTTGGTGATGATGCCCAGTTCATAGAGCGAAAACGCCAGCCCCAGTGTGTTGCTGGTGCTGATGCTGTCCATCCCGTAGATATCGCAGATCTCGCCCATACGGGTCACGAAAGCCGGATCGTCGATCCACAGGTTGGCGCCAAAACCCATAAGCGTTTCGTATTCTGGGCCCTTGCGCTTGTGCTTTTCTCCCGGCAGCTGCACTACCCGCCCGCAGGCCACCACGCAGGCATGGCAGGCCGAGTAGCCCACCAGGATCGACTCGCTGATGCTGGCCCCCGAGAGTCGTTCGACGCCTTCCATCACCCCGGCCTGAAAGTGTTTCTTGGGCATTTCGCCCAGATAGTCGAAGTAATCCGCGGCGGTCGCCGACCCCATTTCGCGGAGTGTAATAGTGAAGTTGTCACCCTTCAGCGCCCGGTTGGCCGCCGAACGCAGCGGGTCGTAGCGGGCGGGGTCCGCCACCAGGATGGGCTGCGTGCCGCGCACGGCGATGGCCTTGACGTTCTTGCTGCCCAACACCGCTCCCATCCCGGTGCGCCCGGCCACCCGGCCGTGGTCGGCCAGCAGCAACGCGCTCGGCAGCAGGTTTTCGCCCGCCGGGCCAATGCCCAACACGCGCACCTTCCCGCCTTTGATCTCGTCGTTGATGGCTTCCTGGATGGTATACGTATCCTTGCCCCACAGGTGCGCCGCCGGCAGGATGTCCACATCCCCGTCGTCGATGAACAGATACACCGGTCCTTCCGCCCGGCCGGTGAGCAGTAACCCATCGAAGCCGGTCTTGCGCAACTCCACGCCCCAGAAGCCGCCGCAATTGCTCTCACCCCATAAGCCGGTGGCCGGGCTCTTGGCGCACACCACAAACCGGCCCACCGTCGGGCCGGCCGTCCCGGAAAGCGGACCGTTCAGGAACAGCAGCGGCGCCTCCTGTCCGAGCGGGTCGAGTTCAGGCGTGAGGGCATCATACAGGATGCGCGCCGCCAGCCCCGACCCGCCCAGGTAATCGCGCTGCCAGTCCTCGGGAATCTCGTAAATGCCGCTTTCGCCGCGGGTCAGGTCGAGGGTCAGAATGGGCTGCATCGGCTCAATCGCCCAGAACGTTGTCGGTCACATCCTGCGCGCAGCGCACGAACTCCAGCACGGTTGGGACGTTGCGCATCATGTAGGGCATACTGCCTTTCACTTGCAGCTTGCGGGTCAGCATGGCCTGCATCGGGTCCAGCTGGCCCTTCAGCACCCTCACCAGGTTGTCGTAGGTGGCGGTGAGGTCGAAGGCCGCCCGGGTCGGGTCTCCCGTTGGCACCATGCGGATGTCGCGGCATTTACCGTGCCACAGATCGAGGTAGAAGCACAGGGATTCTTGCAGCGCGCCGCTCGGTTCGACATGGAAGATCAGGTCACCCTCCCAATTCCGGGCGATGTGGCCGTATTTCTCGTCCCGGTTGAGGTGGTCTTTGAGTTCAGTCAACCATTCGTCGCTGGGAAAAAAGCTTGGCATAGAAATCTCCTCGGCGTGGATGGGCAAATTATAAATGCAAGCTTCTCGCCGCGCGTCAGCCCTCTTGACATTTTCGGCAAGGATGATATAGTTCAACCTATATTGAACTATCATGGCAGATTTACTGAACGGGATTTCTCTCGACGATGTGGCCGCTAGCCTCAAGATACTGGCCGACCCCCAGCGCCTCCAGATGCTCGACCTGATTCTCGGCGGTGTGCACGCCAGCCGCGCCCTCGCTGAACGTCTCGACCTGCCGCCCAACCTCGTCTCGCATCACCTTAAGGCCCTGCGTTTGGCCGGTCTGGTCACCGTGGAACGTGACCCCCACGACCGCCGCTGGCAATACCACGTCCCGGACATCCGGCGGCTCACCGAAATCCAGTTCCTGCTCGCCCATTTCCTTCACCCTGCCCGCATACAGCCCCGGCGAAGCGACTACGGCCCGGAGTCCGGCCCCATGCCCTACCAGCCGCCCCGCTATCTTGACCTTGAGAAGGAGTCGATTATGAGCGCCAGCAAGCCCAAAGTTATCTTCCTTTGCACCGGCAATTCCGCCCGCAGCCAGATGGCCGAAGCCTTCCTGCGCAAGTACGCCGGGGACCGTTTTGAAGTCCACAGCGCCGGCATCGAGCCAAAAGGCCTCAACCCCTACACCCTGTGCGTAATGGAAGAGGCCGGCATCGACATGAGCGGGCACCGCTCCAAGGGGGTACGCGAGTACCTCGGCCACGTCAATTTCGGCTACGTCATCACCGTCTGCGACGACGCCGAACAAAACTGCCCCACGGCATTCCTCGGCCAGGGCACGCATCTCCACTGGGGCTTCGAAGACCCCGCCCGGGCGCAGGGCAGCGAGGAAGAGATTCTCGCCAGGTTTCGGGCGGTGCGCGACCAGATCGACCACAAGATAGGCGGCTGGGTGGCCGGGTTCAAAAGCGCCCCGAAGTAGGGATGCTTGAACCAAAAATCGGGACATTTGACCGCTTACTCGCCTGGGTTTATCCCGTAGAATTTTCAAGGAGCGCTGACCGCCGGTTGCCCACAGGAGATATCGCGCTATGTCCGTTCGACCTCGGATCCTCTCTTTCCTCGACCGCCACCTGACTCTCTGGATCTTCCTGGCGATGGCGCTCGGCGTCGCACTGGGTTACCTGCTGCCGGGGACAGTGTCCGCGTTCAATGAAGCCGTCAGCGTGGGAACCACCAACATCCCTATCGCCATCGGTCTGATTCTGATGATGTACCCGCCGCTGGCTAAGGTGCACTATGAAAGCTTGGGCGATGTCTTCCGCAACAGGCGCGTACTCGGCCTGAGCCTGGTTCAGAACTGGGTTATTGGCCCCACCTTGATGTTTGTGCTGGCGGTGGTCTTCCTGCGCGGCTATCCCGAATACATGGCCGGACTGATCATGATCGGCCTGGCGCGTTGCATCGCCATGGTGATCGTGTGGAACGAACTGGCAAAGGGCGACAACGAATATGCCGCCGGGCTGGTGGCTTTCAACAGCCTGTTTCAGGTCTTCTTTTATAGCATCTACGCCTATGTCTTTGTCACGCTGCTGCCCACGCTCTTTGGCCTGGAGGGCAGCGTGGTGCACATCACGATTGGCGAAATCGCCGAGAGCGTGCTCATCTATCTCGGCATCCCATTCCTGGCGGGCTTTCTCACGCGGCTGGCGCTGACGCGCCGGAAGGGTAAAGAGTGGTATGAACGAGTGTTCATCCCGCGCATCAGCCCGCTGACGCTCATTGCTCTGCTGTTCACCATCATCATGATGTTCAGCCTGAAAGGCAACCTGATCGTCACCATCCCCGGCGATGTGGTGCGAATCGCTATCCCCCTGATTATTTACTTCGTGGCGATGTTCCTCGTGAGTTTCTGGATGGGGCGCAAGGTCGGTGCGGATTATTCCAAAACGACCACCCTGGCCTTCACGGCCGCCAGCAACAACTTTGAACTGGCGATTGCCGTGTCGGTGGCGGTGTTCGGGCTGCACTCAGGCGCAGCCTTTGCCGCCGTCATTGGCCCGCTGGTCGAAGTTCCAGTGATGATCGGGCTGGTGAATATCGCCCTGCGGTTTCAGGAAAAGTTCGTTGCCCCACCCATTCCGGCAAGGTAGCGGCCAGCCTAAAGAAAGCAAAACGCCCGCCGATTTCTCAGCGGGCGTTTCATTTGGTGCGCTGGGAGGGAATCGAACCCTCACGCCTTGCGGCACATGGCCCTCAACCATGCCTGTCTGCCAGTTCCAGCACCAGCGCCAATATGTTAACAGGCGTATTATAATCGGCCAATCTGCCATGTCAAGAAACGGCCTCATTCACAGGAACAGACAATGACCGCCCGCATCATCCTGGACGCCATGGGAAGCGACGAGCACCCCGAACCCGAAGTGCAGGCCGCCATCCAGGCCGCCCGGCTGTTCAGCGACGAGATCATCCTGGTCGGCGATGAGGCGCGCCTGACCCCCCTCCTCAAGGGCGCCGCCGGCGTGCGCGTCATCCATGCCGCGGAAGTATTCGAAATGTCAGACAAGATCTCCCACGGCGCGCTGCGCAAAGTCCAGAACTCGATGGGCGTGGCGGTTGATCTGTTGAAGGCCGGCGAAGGCGATGCCTTCGTGACTGCCGGCAATACCGGCGGGGCGATGGCGATTGCGCTGGCCCGGCTGGGGCGCATCCGCGGCGTCAAGCGCCCGGCGCTGAGCGCGCTTTTCCCGGTGAAAGGCGGCCACTGCGTCGTGGCCGATATCGGCGCCAACGCCGAATGCAAACCGGAATACCTCGTGCAATTCGCCCAGATGGGCGCCATCTACGCTCATCTGATGCTCGGCAAGCCCAACCCGCGCGTCGGCCTACTGGCTAACGGCGAAGAAGAGACGAAAGGCAACGACTTGGTGAAGGAAACCCATCCTCTGCTCCGCCAGAGCGGCCTGAACTTCATCGGCAATGTCGAGGGCAAGGAGTTGTTCGGCGGCCAGGCCGACGTGGTGGTGATGGACGGTTTCACCGGCAACATCCTGCTGAAATCCAGCGAGGCCGTCGCCAAATTGCTGGTGGACAGCCTGCGTGAACATCTGATGGCCAGCCTGCGCACCAAGGTCGGCGCGCTGCTGGCCCGCCCGGCCTTCAACGCCCTGCGCAAGATGCTCGACCCGGCCGAGATCGGCGCCGCGCCCCTCCTCGGCGTGGATGGGCTGGTGTTCGTCGGCCACGGCCGCTCGGATGCCCGCGCCCTGGTCAGCGCTATCCGCACCGCCCGCGCCGCTGTCGAAGGCGACTTGCTGGACTCGATGCGCCAGGCCATCGGCGGGATGCTGGATTGAACGACGATATCAACCCAAAAGGTACCCAATCAGATGCGTGGACAAAACAATAAACGGCCCAACGTGGTCATTACCGGCCAGGGGGTCGTCAGCGTGCTCGGGAACGCCATCCCGGAATTCTGGCACAGCCTGATTGAGGGCCGCTCCGGCATCGGCCCGATCACAGCCTTCGACGCCAGCGGCTTGCCCTGCCGGATCGCCGGCGAGGTGCGCGACTTCAACCCCAGCGCCTACATGGAGGTCAAGGAGGCCCGCCGGATGCCGCGCTCCAGCCAGATGGCGCTGGCCGCCGCATTGCAGGCTGTACGCGACGCCGGCCTGCCGGACACGATGCCTGAGCCGGAGCGCGCCGGTGTGATCTTTGGCACAGCCATGGGCGGCGTCGATTTCGTGGACGACGGCATTACCGCTCTGCGCGCCAGGGGCTACAAAGCCATCTCACCCTTTACCGCCGGCGGAGCGATTCCCAACTTCCCCGCCTTCGTGGTCAGCAAGCAATTCCAGTGTCTCGGCCCGAACAACACCACCACCACCGCCTGCGCCGCAGGCACCCAGGCCGTAGGTGAAGGTGCCGAACTCATCCGCCGCGGCGCGGCCGACCTCGTGCTGGTGGGCGGTACCGAGGCTTTCATCCGCGATTTTGGCATCGGCGGTTTTTCCGCCATGCGCGCCCTGCCCACATCGTACAACGACAATCCTGAGAAGGCCTCGCGGCCCTTCGACGCCAAACGCGAAGGTTTCATCCTCTCGGAGGGCGCCGCCGCCCTGGTGCTTGAAAGCGAAGAACATGCCAGAGCCCGCGGGGCGCGCGTTCTGGCCCGGCTGGTCGGCCAGGCCAGCAGCAGCGACGGCTACCACGTGGCCGCCCCCGACCCGGACAACCGAGGCAAGACCCGCGCCATGCGCTGGGCGCTGGAAGACGCCGGCCTGCAACCCGCGGACATCGACTACATCAACGCCCACGGTACCAGCACGGAACAGAATGACCTCTCCGAGACCCAGGCCATCAAGACCCTGTTCGGCGAACACGCCTACAAGGTCGCCATCAGCAGCACCAAGTCCATGATGGGCCACGCCATGGGAGCCTCCGGCGCGCTGGAGACCATCATCAGTGTGCTGGCGATTCAGCACAACGTCATCCCGCCTACCATCAATTACGAGAACCCCGACCCGGAGTGCGATCTGGACTACACCCCCAACCAGCCGCGCAAACTGGCGGTGAAGACCGCCCTCAGCAATTCCTTCGGCCTGGGCGGCCAGAACGCGGTCGTTATCGTTCAGGCGTACGAATAAAGATTTCCAGGAGTCGAAACAACACGGCCGGGACACAACTGTCCCGGCCGTGTTGTTTATCTCTTGTGAGATTCTCTCATCAAGGCTGGTACGGACCCTCGTAGAAGATGCCCGGCTCACCCTCGCCGGTGGCGAACAGGAAGCCCACCAGCCCGCGCTCCAGGCGGCTGAGCGCGTGGTCCACCAGAATGTATCGTCCCGGCACGTCAATCGTGAACTCCACGATCACCCCCCCGCCGGGGGCCACCGTCACCGTCTGCACGTCGGTGATGGCTGGCGACGTGATCGAGCCGTACGGATAGACTTTGTCAAAGATCTCGCCGATCACGTGGAAGGACGATGTGAAGTTCGGCCCGGCCACGCCAAAGTAGATGCGCACCGTATCGCCCACCTCGGCCTGCAGAGCATTGACCTCGCTGGCCAGCGCACCGGCCGCGCCGTTGAACACCAGGTATTCCGGGTCCTCGTCCAGCATGGCCTCATGGTCGAACGTGAGCAGGCCCGCCGTGCCAAACGGCTCGGCGGTGTAGATTTCGCCCTGCATCACATAGAACTCCTTGTCCACCGGCGGCAGGCCACCCTCCGGCTCGATCAGGATCAGGCCGTACATGCCGGACTGGATGTGATGAGCGTGGCTGGGCGTGGCGCAGTGGTAGACGTAGACACCCGGCTGCAGAGCCTGGAAGGTGAATACTTTGCTCTGCCCCGGCTCCACCTGGGTGTACACCGCGCCGCCTCCGGGGCCGTTCACCGAATGCAGGTCAATGGAATGGACGAATGTGGAGCTGGTGTCGTTGTTGAGCGTGACTTCCACCGTGTCGCCCACCCGGGCGCGGATGAATGGACCGGGAATCGCACCGTTGTACGTGAAGTAGTTGTACGTTGTCCCGTCCGCCAGTTGGCCCACCACTTCCTGGGCGGTCAGTTCCACCTGGACCAGTTCCGGCCCGCGCGCGCCGATGGGCCCGGGCAGGTCAGCTGGGTGGCGCACGATGTTCGCTCCGGTAGCGCCTGCCACTTCGGCATCGCCAACCTGCAGGGTGCCTTCCATGCCCGCCGCGCGATGGCCGGGGATGGAGCAGTAGTACTTGTAAACGCCCACCTCGTCCGCCCTGAAGGTGATGACCTTTTCCTCACCCTCAGCGAGCAGCGAACCGGTCTCAACATCGAACTCATCAATCCGCAGGTCATGCTCGACCGCCATGCCGTTGATCACGCGAATCTGCACCACCTGCCCGGGGTCGGCTGTCAGGGTTGGGTTGACCACCCCGTCGATCTCGCCGCCCACGCCGATGAATACCAGGTTGGTGCCTTCTGCCCCAGTCGTCAGGGTGTAAACCACATCGGCGGCCGGGTACTCCACCGGTTCAGCCGGCTGCGGAAAGACCTCGGACTGCACGGCGGCCATTTCGGTGCTCAAGGCCACCACCGTAGCGCGCGCGTCCTTCTGCTCCGGCGATTCGGGGAAACAACCTGAGAGCGCCAGAGCCAGCACCAACGTCAGTGGCAGCAGCCATCTGGCCTTATTCTTCCTATTCATGCCATACCTCCTGGGCGTTTACCACCCAAATAGATATTTCGAGTCAATTGTGCAATTTCGCACAACATGTAATTCAGACTTATTATGCCTGAATTTGGCGATTTTGTCATTGATGAAGCGCAAGCGCGCCTGAACGGCTGTCGTCCGGCTTTCCCTGCTACAATTGCGCGCATGAAGACCTACACCAACGACGCTCTCATCAAACGCAATCGCAGGGTGGGCATGATTTCCGCCTTCCTCGCGCCGGTTCTCATGTTCGTTGGCGCACAGATCAGCCTCTCCGGCCGCGTCGGGCAGTTGGTCTCGGTGGGCCTGATTCTGTTCGCCTTTGTCCTCTTCCTGGTAGGTATCGCCCTGCGCCGCTACGGTCAGGGCGCCGAGGTTCGCCTGGCGGAAGGGTTGCGGAAATTGGACGGCAACTACGCCCTGTTCAACTTCACCAGCCCGGCCGCCCACCTGCTGGCCGGCCCGGCCGGCATCTGGATTCTCGTGCCGCGCTACGTGCGCGGCACACTGGCCTACGACGAACGCCGCCGCCGCTGGCGGGTGCGACGCAACCGGCTGGCGGACAGACTCCTCGGCCCGCTCTTCGGCGGCATCGGCCGGCCGGATTACGACCTGGCCGCCGACGCCGATGCCCTCGACCGTTACTTGCAAAAACACTGGAATCGCGAGGCTCAGCCCCATGTGGATGCTGCCATCGTTGTCGTCAACGAAGATGGGAGTGTGGATGCGGAGAATGCTCACATTCCCACACTGCATGTTTCCAAACTACGCGCCTACCTGCGCGATCACGAAAAAGGCGCCAGGATGTCACCGCAGGAGATTCGCCACTTCATCAGCCTGCTGGTCGATTCCACCTGAAACCCGCTTGCATCTGAATGCTCACGGCCCAGATGCACAAAGTCTCCGTCCGCTACGGCAGCCGCACTCTGTTCAAAGACCTGCTGTGGGACGTGCACGATGACCGCGTCGTCGGCCTGATTGGCCCCAACGGAGCGGGCAAGAGCACTCTGCTGCGCATGCTGGCGGGCGACCTCAGCCCGGATGATGGCCGGGTGATTCGGCACGCTTCTGCCCGCATTGCCTATCTGCCCCAGGAACCAGCCCTCAACCCGGGGAGCGTCCTGTTGGATGAAGTGGCTGGCGCGGCGCTGGAATTGCGCGAGGTGGAAGCCGCGCTGTTCTCTCTGGAGGCCCGCCTGGCAGACCCGGCCGTGTACGGCAACGAAAAGACGCTTGCCCGCGCCCTGGCCGACCAGGAAAGCCTCCTGGCGCGTCTGGAGGCGCTCGGCGGCCTGAACTTCCAGAGCCGTCTGGAAAGCACGCTCCTCTCGTTGGGCTTCACCCGCCAGGACTTCGGCCTGCCCATCGCTGCTCTGAGTGGCGGCCAGAAGAAACTGGCCGGGCTGGCAAAACTCCTCGTCACCCAACCCACCCTCCTCCTGCTTGACGAACCCGACAACCACCTGGACCTGGACGGCAAATCGGTTCTTGAGCGCTTCATCCGGGGTTTCAAAGGCGGTGTAGTTATCGTCTCGCACGATCGCTATCTGCTCGACCTGGTGGTGGATGAGATCGTCGAACTGGAAGACGGCCATCTCGTTACCTACCCCGGTAACTACTCCGAATACGCCTTCGAAAAGCAGGCACGCCTGTACTCCCAGCAACATTCCTTTCAGGTCCAGCAGAAAGAAATACGCCGCCTGGAGCAATCCGCCAGGCGCCTGCTGCTGTGGGGCCGCATCTACGACAACGAGAAATTCATCAAACGCGGCAAGAACATCCTCAAACGCATCGACCGTATCGAAAAAGTCGAACGACCGGTGTTGGAACGGCCAACTATGCAGCTGGAACTGGGCGGCTGGCGCGGCAGCAACAAAGTTTTGGAACTCGCCGGTCTGCGCAAATCCTTCGATGGTCGCCCGGTGCTGGACGGGCTCGACCTGCTGGTGTGGCACGGCGAGCGCACCGCGCTGGTTGGCCCGAACGGCGCGGGCAAATCCGTGCTGTTCCGCCTGCTGCTGGGAAGTGAGATCCCGGATGCCGGCGAGCTCAGGATCGGGCCAAGTGTGGAGATGGGCTACTATGCCCAGGAACACGAGGTTCTGGATTATGGCCGCACGCTGGTCGAGACCATCCGCTATGCGAAACCGCTGACCGAAGAAGCCGCCGTGGCCTTTCTTGGCAAATTTCTGTTCACCTACGAACAGATGCGCGGTTTCGTGCGCGATCTCTCCGGCGGCGAGCGCAGCCGCCTGCAACTGGCCCTCTTGATGTTATCCTCGGCCAACTGCCTGCTGCTGGATGAACCGACCAACAACCTGGACATCCGCTCGGCCGAAGCGCTGGAAGACGCCCTCGAGGAATTCAAGGGTACCGTGCTGGTCATTTCCCACGACCGCTACTTCCTTGATCGCGTGGCCCGCCGCGTTCTGGAATTGCGCACTGGCTCCCTGGTCGAGCATCCCGGCGGCTACGCCGAATTCCTGCAAGAAGTGCATGGAGTGACTCTCGCTCGCGACTAGCAGCGTCCTCCCGGAGGTTGTCTTGGGACGAAAAAAAGACCTCCCTTCCGGGAGGTCTCCTCGTTTCTCAACCTTCGTTCGCCTGTTCGGCCCTATCCTTTCAAGAACGCCTCGACAGCCTCTTTACTGATGCGCCAGGCTTTGCCGAGCTTCTTGCCCTTCAGGTCGCCGGCTTTCAGCGCCGCCAGCACGTCTTCCTCGGAAACCTTGAGGAACTGAGCCGCCTCGGAAGGGGTCATAACATCCGGCATGGCCGCGGCAGCCCCGGCAGCCGCGCCCCCCTGCTGCCCGCTCTGGACACCGCCCTGCAACGCCTGCCCCATGATCTGGCCGATGCCCACGCCCGCGCCGATGCCGGCCGTCAGGCCCGCGCCGCCGCTGGGGTTCTGGGCCGCATCGCGCATCGCGTCGGCGGCCTGCAACTGCGTGTAGGTCGCCATGTCCAGCAAACCCATCGCCCGCAGGTCCTCGGCGCTGGTCTTGGAGGGCGAAAGGTTGGCGATGACGAAAGCTTTGAGCTGCAAGCCGCGTGCCTCGAAGTCGTCCTGCACCTTAGCGCGCACCCCGGCGCCCAGTTCTTCCTGCATCGCCAGGATATCCTGCACGGTGCTGTACTTGCCCTTCATCTCGCCGAGCATGTCGCTCAGACTGCGCAACAGGCGGCTTTTCAGGTCGTTCTCGATATCGTCCGTGCGGTAGGCGCCTTGCTGACCCACTACCTGGGTGACGAACTGCTGCGGGTCCTTGACCTCGTAGGCGTAAACGCCAAAGCCCTGCAGGAGCAGCCAGCCCAGGCCGATGCCGGGGGTCTGCATCGGGATCGGCTGCGGCGTGCCCCATTTGCGGTCGAGGAATTCGCGCATGGAGACGAAATACACCTCGGCCGGGAAGGGCGTGCGGTCGTTGAACGCCTTGCCAATGTAGTCGATGATCTTCGGGATGTTGGCAGTGGCGATGGTGTGCCGCCCGGCGCCGAATACGTCCAGCGCCTGGCCGTCGCGGAAAAACACCGCCCGCTGGCTCTCGCGCACGATCACCTGCGAGCCGATGCGGAAGTCGCCTGAGCCGCTCTCGGGGAAGCGGTGGACGAGTTCCTCGCGCATTTCATTCGGATATTCGATAACGTCAAATACTCGGGCCATGGTTCACACTCCTCTTGTTCGGCCTCAGACTAGTGAATGGCCTTGACGACTTCGTCGCGCTGGTCAAAGGTGCTGACCAGTTCACGCGTCAGGCCCACCAGGTGGCGTACCGCAGCCGGCAGGCCGTCGGTTCCGACGGACGCCTGGACATTGTCCACCGCGCTGCCGATGCCATCCGCCAGGTCCAGCAGGGCGGCATCGAACTGGTAGATCGCGGCAAGTTCTTCTTCGTTGATCTTGACCGCGTCGAAGAACGACGAGTAGCCGCGCGCCGCGGTCTCGACCTTGTCAATGAACGTCTGGATTTTCATCGCCGCGGTCTCCAGGTCGTCCAGTACGGCCAGGTCGCCGCTGGCCGCGAATTCCTGCTGGAGCTCGCTGACGCGCTTCCACAATTCGTGGAACTGCTTGGCGATGGTCTCGCGCAGCAACTGATCGGCGGCGCGGCGGTTCTGCCGCTCGATGAAGCCACTAAAGCCGGGAATCTTGCTCAACAGTTTCTTGAGCGGGTCCTGGTCGGCGGTGACCTGATCCATCAAATCGCTCATGGGTAATCCTCCTCAACCGTTCGAAATCGGTGCGCCGCACGTCCCGCGCGTTTTCATTATACATGAGATGCGCGGCATTCCTGCACGTCCGTTCGGCGCTGCATGTTCTATACGATAATCCACTCGCGCGGTCGCGCCTATAGTGCTTTCTATGAGGACGGTCCAACGTCGCCGGCCAGAAGGTTGGCCGTTCCATGATCAGTTCCCGCCGCGCATTCATCCAACGTCGCCGCCAGTGACTCCTTGCCTCCCGCTCTTTTCCGGAGCCAATGCGCCAACCCACACACCCAACAACACCAGCAGCCCACCCAGTAGAAAGCGCGGCGAGACTACTTCGCCGGCCAGCCACGCCCCGACGACCACGGCACTGACCGGAAAAAGCAGAAACGCGTAGGAAGTCCCGGAGGCTGTCCAGCGATCGAGCACGTACAGGTACAGGTAAAAGAGAACAACTGAACCAATGAACACAAGGTAAAGGAACGCCGCCCAGGTAGTGGGCGTGGCAGGCAGCGGGCGCGGCTCTCCAGCCATCACGGAAACCACGACCAACACCAGCGCGCCGGTGCTGACCGCCAGAGCATTGGTCACCAGCGGTTCGCTTTTCGGGAAGAGTTTGAAGACAATCGAGCCTTCGGCAATGCAGGCTGCGCCAGCCAGCAATGCCAGCAATGGCGTCACGGCCACCGTTGTGCCGATCTCGCCGCCCACGCCAATGAAGATGCCGCCAAACGCGAGAAGAGACCCCAACAGCCCGCGCCAGCGGAAAGCCTCCAGGCCGTGCGCCCAGGCAAAGAAGAACGTCAGCAGCGGGCCGAGCGCCAGGATGACCATCGACAGGCCAGCCTGGACATGCACCAGCGCCCAATAGAGGAAGGCATAGCTTGCTCCAACGCTCAGAAAGCCAAACAGCAGCGCCCCAATCAGGGCGCGTCCTTTGGGCAACGGCAAACGACGGCTGAAGATGACCAGCCAGAATATCAGCGCCGTGGCAACGAATCGAGTGGCCGCCCCCCAGAATGGCGGCAATTCCAGGTTGCTGAAACGTACGGCCACGGCGTTGCTGCCGCCGATCAGGACCATAAGAACGAAGGCGCTCAGGCTGGCGCGGTCCAATCGGATGCTTGGATCTTGCTGGGAAAGGTTGGACATTGTCGTTTGCCTCACACTCAGGCTGCGGGCTTCAAGCCCGCTCCCCCACCCACTCCAGGATGGCCGCCTCGCCCTGGCCGACGCCCACGCACAGCGTCGCCAGTCCGTAATAAGGGCGCTTCTCGTCCGCCGCCCGGCGTCGCATCTCGTGCACCAGCGTGCACACCAGCCGTGCTCCGGACATTCCCAGCGGGTGCCCAAGTGCGATGGCCCCGCCGTTCACATTGGTGATGTCTTCACTCAACCCCAGCCGCTGCATCACTGCCAGCGACTGGACGGCAAAGGCTTCATTCAGTTCAACAAGGCCAATGTCCGCGATGCTCAGCCCGGCGCGCGCCAGTGCCTTTTCAACCGCCGGCACCGGCCCCAGGCCCATCGTGCGCGGGCTTACCCCGGCCGCCGCGCCCGCCACCACCCGCGCCAGCGGCTTCATCCCCAGTTCCTTCGCTTTGGCGTCGCTCATCACCAGCACGGCTGCCGCGCCGTCGTTCAGCCCGGAGGAGTTGCCCGCCGTCACCGTGCCACCCTCGCGGAATGCCGGGCGCAGTTTGCCCAGGCTTTCCAGCGTGGTGTCCCGGCGCGGGCGCTCATCGGTATCCACCATCAACGGCTCGCCTTTGCGTTGCGGGATGCTCACCGGCACGATCTCCTCGGCGAATTTGCCCGAATCGATGGCCGCCAGCGCCCGCTGGTGGCTTTGCGCGCTGAAACGGTCCTGCTCCTCTCGCGAGATCGACTGGATGTCGTAGATATTCTCGGCCGTCTCGCCCATGCTCTCATTTTCGTACATGGCTTTCAGTTTGGAGTTCGGGTAACGCCAGCCCAGGGTCGTGTCCCACATCGTCTGGTTGCCGAACTGGTAGCCCACCTCCGCTTTCGCCACCGAGTAGGGAGCGCGGCTCATGCTCTCCACGCCCGCCGCGATGTACACTTCGCCCTCGCCCGCCCGGATGGCCCGCGCCGCCATGTTCACCGCGCTCAGGCCGCTGGCGCACAACCGGTTGAGCGTGACGGCCGCCACCTCCACCGGGAAACCGGCCAGCAGGGCGGCCATGCGCGCCACGTTGCGGTTGTCCTCCCCGGCCTGGTTGGCGCACCCCATGTAGACCTCTTCTACCAGCGCCGGGTCCACCCCGGCGCGCTCCATCAGCGCCTTCAATACCAGTGCGCCCAGGTCGTCCGGGCGCACGGCGGCCAGCGCCCCTCCCAACGCCCCGATCGGGGTGCGTACAGCATCGATGATGACGGCTGCGACCATTGCAGTTCTCCTTTATTCGGCCAATCGCGGCGATTTTACCATTCAGTCTCTCACCAGTTCATCACACATCAGGCAACCAGCCACACCAGTTGCCCGCTTTCTTCGCGCTCCCCGCACGCCCGTGCGGGTATACTTCGCCCATTCGGAGGCTGGTATGCCCTATCTCGGCGAATTCGCCGCGCTTGCCACGTCCATTTGCTTTTCGGTTGGTCCGACGTTTTTCACGATCGCCGGGCGGGCGGTTGGCTCGGTGGTCGTCAACCGCATGCGCTTAGTATTCGCCGTCATCCTGATTGCCCTTGCTCATGCCATATTCGTCGGCTCGCCTTTTACGCTCAACGCCGCGCCCGACCGTTGGTTCTGGCTCGGCCTGTCCGGCATCATCGGTCTGGTCATCGGGGATGCCGGGCTGTTTCAGGCGCTGGTATTGCTCGGCCCGCGCCTGACGCTGCTCATCTTCGCCATTTCCCCCGTTCTGAGCGCCCTGCTGGCCGGGCTCTTCCTCGGCGAACGCCTCGGCGGCATCCAGTGGCTGGGCATCGGCATTACGCTGGCCGGCGTGGCCTGGGTGGTATTTGAGAAAGAGAACACAGTCAAACAAGCCATGACCGCCCGCGCCTACCTGGTTGGCATCGGGTTTGCCCTGCTGGGCGCGCTGGGCCAGGCGGGCGGCCTGGTTACGGCCAAACTGGGTTTCTACGGCGCTTTTCCGACCCTATCGGGCCAATTGATTCGGATGTTTGTGTCGGTGATTGTGTTGTGGCTGCTGACGCTGATGCAGGGGCGGGCGCGCCACACGCTTGAGGCCATGCGCAGCCATCCGCAGGCGCTGCGAGCCATTCTGGTTGCGTCCTTTGTCGGGCCGTTCCTGGGCATCTACTTCTCGCTGGTCGCCATCCAGCATGCGCCGGTCGGCATTGCCAGCACGCTCATGTCCCTCCAGCCGGTCATCATGCTGCCGATGGGCGCGCTGATTTTCAAAGAACACATCAGTCCCCGCGCCGTGGTTGGCACCTTTGTCGCTTTGGCCGGCGTTGCCGTTCTCTTCCTCGTCTAGCCCCTTCCCTCTGTCTTCTGCCTGCTGTCAACCACCTGCTGCCCACCATCCGCTACTCGCCTGCTGCTTCCTGCTCTCGGCTATAAAGGCTTCTTCGCCGGAGTCCCCGGCAAACGCGGGTACACCCCCGGCGTCCCTTTCTCCTTCTTTACAATGATCAGGTAACGCTCGTCGTCCAGGCCGGGCAGCTGCACCTGCTCCAGCCGGGGTGGGCCGCCGCCCAGGATTTCAATTGCCCGGCGCGCTTCCCGCGCTTCGCGCCGGCCGCTCTCGCCCTTCTGGGCCAGCATCCAGCCGCCGATCCTGACCAGCGGCAGGAGGTACTCCGCCAGGGTGGGCAACTGCGCCACCGCCCGGCCCACCGCCCACTCGTACTGCTCCCGATGTGTCGGGTCCTGCCCCACCTCTTCCGCGCGTCGGGCCAGGATGGTCACATCCGTCAGGCCCAATTCTTGCACTATGTGCTCGAGGAATGTCGCCTTCTTGCTCACCGATTCGACCAGTGTCAGGCGCATGGCCGGGTACAACACCTTCAGGACCAGGCCGGGAAAGCCCGCCCCCGTGCCAACATCCACCAGGCTCCCTGGCACAGTCGCGAATGCCTGGGCGCAGGAGAGCGAATCGAGGAAATGCTTCACTCGCACTTCGTTCGGTTCGTGGATAGCCGTTAGGTTGATGCGCGTGTTCCACTCTGCCAATAGGGTAGCGTAGTGGGCATAGGCAGCCATCTGCTCATCCGAGAGCGCCAGACCCAACGTCGCCAGCGCCTCCTGTTTCAGAAATTCCATGGCGGCGATTATAGTGCTGAAACTGGCACGGAAAAGCGATGGCAACGGACATCACACAGACGTAGAATGACAACGTCAGCGTGGGCACGATTCCGCAGTGACCCTTAAGACAAGAACGAAGACTATGCGAGTGAAAACCCTCCTCTTACTTGTCCTCCTCTCCACGACGCTGGCCGCGCCGGCCGCCGCCGCGCCGCAGGAACTCCCGGCCGCGGCCTACATCTCCGGCGTGGTCGGCCATAAGCAGAGCCTGCCGCTGTCATGCGAATCGCGCTCGGCCGCCGACCTGGCCGCCTTCTGGGGCATCAGCATCAGCGAAACCGGTTTCTTCAACGCCCTGCCCAAATCTGACAATCCAGACAAAGGCTTCGTCGGCGACGTGTACGGCAAGTGGGGCCAGGTTCCGCCCAACCCCTACGGCGTGCACGCCAAACCCGTCGCCCGGTTGTTGCGCGACTACGGGCTGGACGCCCAGGCCCAATACAGCCTCAGCTGGAAGGCCTTGCGCACCGAGATCGCCGAGGGGCGGCCCGTCATCGTCTGGGTGGTCGGTTTCGTCTGGAGCGGCACGCCGGAGACCTACACCGCCCAGGACGGTTCGACCGCCACAGTGGCCGCCTACGAGCACACCATGATTCTCATCGGCTACGACGAGAACAACGTCTATCTGGTGGATGCCGGCAGCGGCAGCGTCCAGACCCATAGCGTCGCCAATTTCCGCGCCTCGTGGGCGGTGCTGGGAAACATGGCGGTCACCGCGGTCGGTAGCGGGGGAGGCGTCAGCGATTCAGAGAGCGGTTCGGGCGCTACATCAGGCTCGTCCGGTGGCGGGGGCGGCGGGCAGAGTTCCGGCAGCGCGACCTATGTCGTCCAACCCGGCGACTACCTGACCAAACTGGCCGCGCAATGGAGCACCACCTGGCAACAGCTGGCCGCGCTCAACGGCATTGTCTGGCCCTACACAATCTACCCCGGCCAGGTCCTGCAGACCGGCCAGGGCGAAGCTGCTCCGGCGCCCAAACCGACCAAGACCCCCAAACCGGATAGCGCGCCCGCGCCGGGCGGCGGCCAGGCCACCGGCGGCACCTACATCGTTAAGGCCGGGGAACACCTGATGATGATCGCCCGGGCCCTTGGCCTGGATTGGCGCGAGATCGCAAACCTGAACGGTCTCGTTTCGCCCTACGTCCTCTATCCCGGCCAGGCGCTCAAACTGCCCGGCGGGAGCGGCGGCGGGCAGAGTTCCGGCGGCGGGGGCGGCAGCCAGAGCGGCCAGACCTACACCGTCCAGGCTGGCGATTACCTTGTGGCGCTGGCGCGCAAGTTCGACACCACCTGGCAGGATCTGGCCGCCGCCAACGGCATCGGCTGGCCGTATACCATTTACCCCGGCCAGGTGCTCACCATCCCTTAAATGAAAAAGCCCCGGCCGCACAGCGGGGGCAAAGGTTCCAAGCGAGAGCGAAGGGTTATCCCAGTTCTTCGGGCTGGTTGCTGCGTTTGTTGTAACGGTACACGATGCGCCCGCGCGAAAGATCATAGGGCGACATTTCCAGCGTCACGCGGTCGCCCAGCAGAATGCGGATATAGTGGCGGCGCATCTTGCCCGCCAGGTAGGCGAGCACTTCGTGCCCGTTCTCCAGTTTCACTTTGAACTGGGTGGCGGGCAGCGCCTCAATCACGGTGCCTTCGACCTTGATCTTGTCTTCATCTTTTGCCATAGAACTCCTTGCTCCTTGGTTGTCAACGCAAAACCCGGCGGTTCACGCACACACGCCGGGCACTGGACCATTCAAGAGATTGAAATTCGCAAGTTTGTTGTTTGCTTACCTCAATTCAGTTGGGGCCTGCCGTTCACGCGTGCACCACAAACTATGCATAATTATACCTGCCAGCCCTTGCCTGTCAAACGAAAGGGCAGGCCAGTTTTACCCATGCGGTATACTGGCATTATCTCTCCAGCTCGTCAGGGCCGCGCCATGACTCTCGAAAACCGCAGGAAAAAGTGGGAAGACGAAACGCTCAAGCCCGCGCTTGAAGAACACCCCGAACGCAAGGCTGCCTTTGCCACTCCCTCCGGCATCGAATTGCCGGGCCTGCTCACGCCCACCGAAGAGGCCGGCTACGCAGAAAAACTCGGCTTCCCCGGCGAATATCCCTTCACGCGCGGCATCCAGCCCACCATGTACCGCGGCCGCCTATGGACCATGCGCCAGTACGCCGGCTACGCCTCCGCCGAAGAAAGCAACGCCCGCTACCGCTACCTGCTGGCCCAGGGCCAATCCGGCCTCTCGGTCGCCTTCGACCTGCCCACCCAGATCGGCTACGACGCCGACGACCCTATCGCCGCTGGCGAGGTCGGCAAGGTGGGCGTGAGCATCTCCAGTCTGGAGGACATGCAACGCCTGTTCGAGGGTATCCCGCTCGACCAGGTCAGCACCAGCATGACCATTAATGCCCCGGCTGCCATCCTGCTGGCGCTGTACATTGCGGTAGCCAAACGCCAGGGCGTGGAACCCACCCGGCTGCGCGGCACGGTGCAAAACGATATCCTCAAGGAGTACGTGGCGCGCGGCACCTACATCTTCCCGCCCCGCCCCAGCCTGCGGCTGATCACCGACGTGATGAAGTATTGCCAGGCCCATGTGCCCCGCTGGAACACCATCAGCATCTCCGGCTACCACATCCGCGAGGCCGGCTCCACCGCCGTCCAGGAGGTGGCCTTCACGCTCGCCAACGGTATCGCCTACGTGGAGGCCGCCTGCACCGCCGGCCTGGACGTGGACGATTTCGCCCCACAGCTCTCGTTCTTCTTCAACGCCCACAACAATTTCCTCGAAGAAGTCGCCAAGTTCCGCGCCGCCCGCCGCCTTTGGGCGCGCATCATGCGCGAACGTTTCAAGGCCGCCAACCCACGCTCCTGGATGCTGCGCTTCCACACTCAGACCGCCGGCTCAACCCTTACCGCCCAGCAGCCGGAAAACAACGTCGTGCGCGTGGCCGTCCAGGCCCTCGCCGCCGTGATGGGCGGCACTCAAAGCCTGCACACCAACAGCATGGACGAAGCCCTCTGGCTGCCCACCGAGAAATCCGTCCGCGTCGCCCTGCGCACCCAGCAGATTCTGGCCCATGAAAGCGGCGCGGGAGATAGCGTTGACCCGCTGGCGGGGTCATACCTGGTCGAGCATTTGACCGATGAGATCGAGCGCCGCGCCGAAGAATACATCGCCCGCATTGACGCTATGGGTGGCGCGCTGGCCGCCATCGAAAACCAGTTCATGCAGAACGAGATTCACGCCGCCGCCTACGCCTTCCAGCAGGCCCTCGAGCGCGGCGAAGAGATCGTGGTGGGCGTCAACGCCTACAAGATTGACGAGAAGATCGAAATGGAGCAGTTGCGCCTCAATTCACACATCGAAGCCGATGCCCGCGCCCGGCTGACCGCACTGCGCGCCCGCCGCGACCCGGCCCGCACCGCCCAACTGCTCGCCCGCCTGGCGGACGCCGCCCGTGGAGACGAAAACCTGATGCCGCTGTTCATCGAATGCGTGGAACACGACCTCAGCCTTGGCGAGATCTGCAACGCCCTGCGCCGCGAGTGGGGCGAATACCAAAACGCGGAGCCCGCATGAAGATCAAAAGAATCGACCACATCGCCATTGTCGTGGACGACATCGATAACGCCCTGGGGTTCTGGCGCGACGCCCTCGGCCTCAACCTTTCGCACGTCGAAGACGTGCCGGACCAACGATCCGTGGTCGCCTTCCTGCCCACCGGCGCAAGCGAGGTTGAACTTGTCAAACCCACCAGCCGCGATACCGGCGTGGCGCGTTTCCTTGAAAAGCGCGGGCCGGGAATCCATCACATTTGCTTCGAGGTCGAAGACATTGAAGACGCGCTCGCCAGCCTCAAGGCCGACGGCATCCGGCTGATCAACGAAACCCCCCAGATCGGCACAGGCGGCAAGAAGATCGCCTTCATCCACCCTGAAAGCACCCACGGCGTGCTGGTCGAACTTTACGAACTCACCGGCCAGGAACCCGAAGTGCGCCTGGCGCGCGCCCGCCGCCTCGCCGACCGTGTGCTGGCCGGTGGGCAGGCCATGGCGAACAGCGCCCTGGAATTCCTGCGCGGCCTGGGCGGGAATAGCCGTTGAAGACGGGCTGGTGATGTCTGCCCGCCGGCGGTTACGCTTCAGTGTGCTGCTGCCTGTTCTGGGGATCTTGCTGGCAGGCTGCCTGCCCGAGGGCGTGATGCCCGCCGAACCCACGCCGGTCATCCTCAACGTCATTTACCCCACGCCCACGCCCACCGCCCGCCAGTATTTCCAGACCGCCGAAGCGCTGTTCAGCCAGGGGCAGTACGAACTGGCCGCCACGTTCTATACCTTTGCCATCCAGGGCGACCCGTACTACATCCGCGCCTATTCACGCCTGGCTCAGACATACCAGAATCTTGACGACGTGGACAGCGCCATCGCCTACTATTCCATCGCCATCCAGTTGGCGCCCTACCTGGCAGATAACTACTTCCAGCGCGGTCTGGTGTATAAGACCATCGGGCTGACGGCTCAGGCCACCGCCGACTTCGAACGCTTCCTGGAATTGGCCGCCGAAGACACGGTCATGCGCGAGATCGCCGAGAACCACCTGCGTGAACTGCGCCAGGGCGAGCCCTAAGCGCGTTGCGCGTTCACTTCCGATTCACGACGGCCACGCTCGCCAGAACCAGGGCCGCCCCCAGCGCCAAGGGCAGGTCAAGCCGCTCACCCAGGAAAACCACTCCCAGCGTAACCCCCACCAGCGGGAACACGTAGGCCACCATCGCCATGCGCGACGGCCCAACCGCATGCACCAGATAGAAATACAGCAGATAGGCCAGGCAGGAGCCGATGAGTCCCAGCCAGACGAGGGCTGCCCAGGTGTTGAACAGCCGCGGCAGCGCCAGCGGGCCCTCGGCCAGCGGCGTCGCGATCCAGATCAACGCGTCGGCCGTCGCCACCTGAACCAAGGCCTGCAGCATGGGCGGCGCGCCCAGCGTGTTGCGGCGGGCGAAGACCGCGCTGTAGCCGTAGAAGAGCGCCGCCAGCAGCACCGCCCCTTGCCCCAGCAGGCTGACCTGTAGCGGCTCCCCGTCCACGTCCCGGAATACCAGCATCAGCACGCCCAGGAAACCCAGAGCCAGCCCGGCCGCTCTGCGCCAAGAAAGTCGGTCATCCGCCAGCGTGAAATGGGCCATCACCGCCGTGAACAATGGGACCGTGCTGTTTAGCACCGCCGCGATCGCCGAATCGATGTGGATCTCCCCCCATGAGATGAGCGTGAACGGCACGGCCACGTTGATCAGTCCCAGCATCGCCAGCGAGCGCCACAACGCGGGGTTGCGCGGCCACTCCGGGCGGCGCACGGCCACCACCACGGCCAGCCCCGCTAGGCCGATGAGCAGCCGCAGCGCTACCAGCATGAACGGGCCGACCTCCGCCACGGCGATTTTGATCCACAGAAACGAAGAACCCCATGCCAGGCTCAGCCCGGCAAAAGCCAGCCAGTCTTTTGTCTTCATTCACACTCCTTCCTGCACAACAGGCAGGAATTCTACTCCTGAACTTCGGCAAACGTTTCCAAGATTCCCTCGGCAACGCCCACCCGGTGATAGAATCCGGCGTTGAGCCGCGCACATAGAACACTGTTCCTCCCCAATTGTGAAACCCGCACTGCGTTCCCTCCGTCTTTCCCAGTCCGAACCGCTCCAGCGTTGCGGCTGGCCGGTCTGCGGCGCAGCCTGCTGCTATGCCGGGGTCTGGGTGGACACCACCCAAGCGAATGACATCCAGAATCACTCGGACCTTATCGCGCCCCACATGTCCGAAGGCGCCCGTGACCCGCGCGACTGGTTTGATGACCGGCTCGAACACGACTCTCACGCCCTGAGCGGTCAGGTCCGCCATACCCGGGTGGCCGCCGCCCCGCAACACTACATGGGGACCGCTTGCATCTTCCTGCGCGCCGACTTCAAATGCGCCCTCCAGATAGCCGCAGAAGACGCCGGGCTGGGAGGCTGGCGCTTCAAGCCGTTCTACTGTATCCTGCATCCGCTTGACCTCGACGACCACGGCCGCATCACGCTCGACGACGCCCAGGCCCTCGCAGACGAACCCGGTTCCTGCCTGCGCTCAGCGGAATCCGCCACCCGCATCGACGCCCTCTTCGCCGAAGAACTCACTCACCTCGCCGGCCGCCCCTCTCCCGATTCCTCGCCTTCAAAGGCGTGAATGGTGGCCTCCTATGTCCGATTACGAGTTACTCGGTTGCAAAGATGCCGATTTGGAAGTCTTGTCACTCCGCTGTTCCTGAGCAAAGCAAATGAGATGAGGGGTGAAAGGGTTGTGCTGTCAGGATGAGTGCGGCAGAGCAGTTACCAGTTACCAATTACCTCCCTCCCCTGCTTTATAATCCTCCGCGAGGAGCACGCATGACCGACGAAGACCGCCAATACAGCCCCCTGGAACAGACCCGCCTGGAAAAGCTCAAGCGCCTGCAGGCGATGGACCACGAGCCTTATCCACCGCGCGCCGAGCGCACCCATACCAGCCGGGCGGCCATCGCCGCCTTCGAGGCCGCGGAAGGCAAAGAAGGCGTTGAACCAGTGCGCGCCACACTGGCGGGCCGCATTCGCAGCACGCGCCTGATGGGAAAACTGATTTTCGCCCACATCGAAGACGGCGAGGGCCGCGTCCAGTTGTTCCTGCGCAGCAACGACGTCGGCGACCAGGCCCTCGACCTGTTCAAGAAAGAATTCGACCTGGGCGATTTCGTGCAGGCCAGCGGCGAGATGTTTCGCACCAAGACCGGCGAGGTGAGCCTCAAGGTCCAATCGTTTCACATGCTCGCCAAAGCCATTACCCCGCTGCCGGCCGCCAAGGATGAGGAAATCGACGGCGAGGTCGTGCGTCATGCTGCCCTGACCGACCCCGAGACGCGCTACCGCCAGCGCTATGCCGACCTGGCGGTCAACCCCGACGTACGCCAGATCTTCAAGACCCGCGCGGCGGTGCTGCGCGCCCTGCGTCAATTCCTTGATGAGCGCGGCTTCCTTGAAGTCGAGACGCCCATCCTCCAGCCCCTGTATGGCGGCGCGGCCGCCCGGCCGTTCATCACCCACCACAACCAGCTGCACCAGGACCTCTACCTGCGGATTTCGTTCGAATTGTATCTCAAGCGTCTGCTGGTGGGCGGGCTGGAGCGCGTCTACGAGATCGGCCGCGACTTCCGCAACGAAGGGGTGGACCGCACCCACAACCCCGAGTTCACCCAGCTCGAGTTCTACATGGCCTACGCCGACTACAACGACGTGATGGCCCTCACCGAGCAGATGATCGCCTTCACCGCGCAACAGGTGCTCGGCGCGACCGCCATAACCTATCAGGGCCAGGCGGTCGAACTGGCTCCGCCCTGGCGGCGCATGGAATTGAAGGATGGCATCCTTGAACTGGCAGGCATCGATCTCGACGCCTGCCCCGACGCCGCCAGCCTTGCCGCGGCCATGAAAGTCAAAGGCCTGGCCGCCGACCCGACGGCGCCGCGTGGCAAACTTATCGACGCCCTCCTCGGCGACGTCCTCCAGCCCACCCTCATCCAGCCCACCATCCTGTATAACTACCCGCGCGACATCTCGCCGCTCGCCAAGAATCTGCCCGGCGACCCGACCACCGTGGAACGCTTCGAGTTCTTCATCGCCGGCATGGAAATGGGCAACGCCTTCACCGAACTCAACGACCCGCTCGAACAGGAACAGCGCTTCTTGGAAATGGGGCGCGCGTACGATGCTGAAAAAGATGAAGACTACCAGCCAATGGACGAAGACTACCTGCGCGCCATGCGCTACGGCATGCCGCCCAACGGCGGCTTTGGCCTCGGCGTGGACCGCCTGGCCATGCTCCTTGCCAACCAGCCCAACATCCGCGAGGTCATGCTCTTCCCCCATCTGCGCTCTCGCGAGGATGCATAGCGCGGCTTGACAGCCCCGCCGCACGCGTGTAAGATTGCGCTCGATTGACAACTGAATATTGGAGAGATAGCGACTGAGTCTTGGGCCTGTGCCCAAGATTACGAGGTGGAGGTTCCTGCCCGCGAGGGCAGCGCTAAGGGAGTTCGCCCCGGCGAACCCCGAACATCGGATGATCAGCGGATGCCTCTGAAGCCTGCCACGGGCTTCGTTTCTCCCTTCCGAACAAAGCACAGCGCGAAAACCCGGCGGCGACGGCGGACCCAAGCGCGGTGCGGTGGCCCAGGATGAAATGGGCCTGACTCCTGGTAAGGTTGAGGAAGGGCGTTGCTTTTTAATCGTAGAACGGCACGCCTGAACTTCGGATGGCGTGCGTTTTGTTTAACAACCCAAGCCAACCAGGCGCACGGATTTCATTTGCCTTTCCTGGCTGACCCGACGACACGTTGACCTTTGGTTATAAGGATTGACATGACTGACAACCCAAACAACAACGGCAACGGCTACCACCGCTTTCACATCGTAGCCGAGCGCGCCCCTGACGTGGAGAAATGGCCCTCGCGCTTCAACGTGCGCGTCCGCCGCAGCGGCCTGGCGAAACTGATTATCAAAGAACTGCTCCACTACGGCCCGCGCAATAAGGACGTCATCCTCAGCCGGCCATGCCTGTATGGCGTGTTCAGCGGGCCGGTGGGCGGCTTCATGCCGCGCGACCAGCATTGTGTGGGCTGCCTGCGCTGCACCACCGAGTTCCCCGACTTCGTGCGCGTATCTCACAACCCGGAACGCCGCAAACTGGGCGACTCCTTCTTCGACTTCCGGGTCGTGGATTCAGTCACCTACGAAGCCGAGAGCGGGTTGATTCCCGTCAAGGGCGCCGGTTACCGCGGCAAGTTCGGCGGCGAGGGCTGGGATGGCATGTGGACGGACATGTCCGAGATCGTTCGCCCCACCCGCGACGGCATCCACGGGCGCGAGTTCATCTCAACCGTCGTGGACATCGGCGCTCGGCCAAATTTCCTGATGTTTGACGAAGAAGGCCGCTCGGTCGGGCGCACCCCGCACGTCTTTCAGATTCCGCTGCCGCTGCTGTTCGACGTCCTGCCAAAGTCCGCGGCCTCCGAGCGCACCTGGCGCATCACCGCCCGGGCCGCTACCGAGCTGGGCACGCTGGCGGTCATCCCAATTGGGGCTGTGCTGCAATACAACCTCGAAAGTGACCATGTCGCCCCGCTGGTGAGGCCTGGCGAGAAAGACGCTCTGCCGGTTCTGGAAAAGGCCCCGCGCCTCATCGAGATGGATGGTTGGGAAGAAGGGCTCTACCGCGCCATCCACACCGCCTTCCCGGAGAGCCTCGTCGCCCTGCGCATTCCCTTCACGTCGGGCCAGGAACTGCTCAAATTCGCCCGCAAAGGCATCCGCGTCTTTCACCTTACCGCCGATTACCACGGCCGCGACCCCAAAGGCGCGTTCGTGCTCGACCTCATCCGCCGCGCCCACAAAGCCTTCGTCGAGGCCGGCATCCGTCAGGAGGTCACCCTGTTGGGCAGCGGCGGCATCATCCATGCCGAGCACGTGCCCAAAGCCATCCTGTGCGGGCTGGACGCGGTGGCGCTGGACACCGCCGCCCTCGTCGCCCTGCAGGCCCGTTTCCACGGCGAGTGCCGCGACCGCGAGACCAGCCGCTTCAGCCTGCCGCGCAAACTGACGCTGGCCTGGGGCGCCCAGCGCCTGGTGAACCTGGCGGCTTCATGGCGCGACCAGTTACTCGAGATCATGGGCGCTATGGGGCTGCGCGAGGTGCGCCGCCTGCGCGGCGAAATGGGGCGGGCGATGTTCATGGAAGACCTGGAACGCGAAGCCTTCGCGGGAGTGAACGGTTATGAGCCTGGCCGATAAATCCGTCTTCGAGCTCATCGTCGAGAAGCACACGGCCAACCTGCACGCCGGTTTCCGCCGCTGGTCGGAAGAGATGGGCGCGCCGCCGCCTGCCCTTGGCGACTACCGCTGGACCGACGACCTCATCCTGAGCACCTGGTACCAGGCCGCCCACGGCCATCCCCCGCAAGACAGGCTGGAATACCGGGTGGGCCGCTCCGGCGGCGGCTTCGACGTGCTGGACTTCAACTTCCTGCCCGAAAGCCAGTGGCTGCCGGAAAACACCGAGATCGACCTCTCCCTGCCGCTCAACCGTCGCGGCGACCATCTCGAGAAGATTTCCATCCCTCTCCCCATCTACGGCGGCGGCATGTCCTACGGCTCGGTCAGTGAGCAGGTCATGCTCAGCCGGGCGCGCAACGCCGCCCACTGGGGCACCTTCACCAGCACCGGCGAAGGCGGCTACCCCAGGTCGTTGACCGAATACAAGGACAACGTCATCACTCAGGTCGCCACCGGCATGTTCGGCGTGCGCGAGGAGACCATCCAGAACGCCCGCATCGTGGAGTTCAAGTACGCCCAGGGCGCCAAGCCCGGCCTGGGCGGCCACCTGCTCGGCGACAAGGCCACCCAGACCGTCTCAGAGATTCGCGAGAGCGTCCCCTGGGTCAGCCTGTTCTCACCCTTCCCCTTCCATTCGGTGTATTCCGTGGAAGATCACCGCAAGCATGTGGATTGGATCAAGCAGACCAACCCGCGCGCCCTTGTCTCGGTCAAAGTCTCCACCCCCACCGATGTGGACATGGTGGCCGTCGGCTCATACTTCGCCGGCGCGCACATCGTCCACCTGGATGGTTCCTACGGCGGCACGGGCGCGGCTCCGGAGATCGCCAAGAAGAACATCGCCATGCCGATCGAGTTCGCCATCCCACGCGTCCACCGTTACTTGCTCAGCGAAGAGATTCGCGACCGAGTTACGGTGATGGCCTCAGGCGGCATCCGCACCGCCTGGGACATCGCCAAGGTCATCGCCCTGGGCGCCGACGGCGCGGTCATCGGCACCAGCGAACTGGTGGCCATGGGCTGTACACGCTGCTCCAACTGCGAACGCGGCCGGGGTTGTCCCTTCGGCCTCACCACTACCGACCCGCTGCTCTCGCAGTTCGTCCAGCCGGATTGGGGCGCGGAACGCCTGAACAACCTCTACACGTCCTATGCCACCCAGTTGAAAGATATCCTGCGCCGGCTGGGCCTGCGCAGCATCGCCGAACTGCGTGGCCGCCCGGACTTGCTCAAATATGTCGGTTAGCGCGAGGCAAGAGTTGCGCAGCAACTCCCCTCGCCCCTACGACATGCACCGCGAACAAAGGCCGCATAATGGAAGGATCCCCTGATGAACACGCATGACTTCATCTCTAAACTCCTCGCCTCCCGCCGGGCCCTGCGCCCGGAAGGCGGCTTCGAATTCCCGCACCCTGACGCCGCCGAAGGCGGCTGCGGCGTCATCGGCATGGCCTCCAGTGAACAGGTCGCCGCCCGCCACATGCTCCAGGCCCTCATCCAGATGCGCAATCGCGGCAACGGCAAAGGCGGCGGCATCGCCGCCGCCGGCCTCGTCCCCAAAGAGTTCGGCGTCACCCGCGAGATTTTGGAAAACGATTACCTCATCGCTGTGGCCTACATGGACCCCGGCGTGCGCGCTCAGGTCGAAAAAGACTTCATCCGCAAACCCTTCATTGTCGACCACGTTCACGAACAAAAACACCTCAAAGATTTTCGCGCCATCCCCGAACTCGAAGTGCGCCCGCCGGATGTCGCCATCTACTTCGTGCGCATCAAGCCCAAAGTCATCAAAGACTTCATGGCCGAGCACGACCTGTTGAACGTCGAGCGCCGCCGGGTGGAAGACGAGATCGTCTACCAGAACACCTACAAACTCAACACCACCTTCTACCAATCCACCGGCGACAAGCAGGCCTTCGTCCTCTCGCACGGCAAGAACCTGCTGGTGCTCAAGATGGTCGGTTATGGCGACGACGTCATCAAGTACTACCGCATCGAGGACATACACGCCCACGTCTGGATCGGCCACCACCGCTACCCCACCAAGGGCCGCGTCTGGCATCCCGGCGGCGCACACCCCTTCATCGGCCTCAACGAGGCGCTGGTGCACAACGGCGACTTCGCCAACCACGCCAGCATCAGCGAATACCTTGCCCAGCGCGACATCTACCCGCTGTTCCTCACCGACACCGAAGTCGCGGTCCAGGTCTTCGACCTGCTGCACCGCACCTATAACTATCCGCTCGAGTACGTCATCGAGGCGCTTGCCCCGACCACCGAGCGCGACTTCCACAGGCTGCCGGCCGAAAAACAACGCACCTACGAGATGCTCCAGACCACCCACATGCACTGCTCGCCGGACGGCCCGTGGTTCTTCCTGATCGCCCAGACCGACACGCACGCCCCAAGCGGCCCGCTCTACCGCCTGGCCGGTATTACCGATACGTCCATGCTCCGCCCGCAGGTCTTCGCCTTTCAGGAGCGGGCGCTGGAAAACGGGCGCAAGGTGTCCATCGGTTTCGCTGCCAGCGAGAAACAGGGCATCGACGCCGCCCTGGAAAGCCTGGCTGAGAGCGATAAGCGCTTCTGGCCGCGCGCCGACCGCTTCTGGAATGCCCGCGGCGGCAGCCACACCGACGGCGGCGCGTTCCTGTTCACCGTACAGGCAGAGAACGGAAAGCCCGCCCTGGCCGTGACGGATAAGTTCGGCCGCCGCGTGCCGACCCCCACGTCCACCCCGGCGCTCAAACGCGGCACGCGCCGCGCCCCCGGCCTTTCGGTCTCGATTCCGGACGTGCCGGCCGCCTCGCTCTTCAAGTGGGCCGCCGGCCAGTTGCCGGGCTGGAAGTACAGCGAGGCGCTCACCTTCATTTCGGGTTTGGCGCAGGCGGCCGTGGAGCCGAAAAAACGCCGCCACGTCATCGACATGCTCACCCTGCTCATCGACCGGCGGCACTCCATCGGCAACCTACGCCGCAGCAGCCTGCTCACGCTCTACGATGCCTGCCTCGCGGATGTCATCGATATGATTCAACGCGACCCGGGTTCCGATTTCATCTTTCACCGCGCCGGCATGAAACTGCCCGTCCCCGCCAGCAAGAAACAGGCGGTCGTCATCGACGCCCGCGGCTATTCGCCGCAGGACGAGACCTCGCTGGCCCGCGAACTCCAGCGGCTATACGAAGCCGGTTTCACCCAGTTCATGCTCGTCAACTGCCGCGGCCATCGCTTCATCGGCAATGGTTTCGGCCCGGACACGAAGGGTGTGCGCCTCGACGTGTACGGCTCGCCCGGCGATTACCTCGGCTCCGGCGCCGACGGCCTGGAGGTTCACGTTCACAACAACGGCCAGGACCAGCTGGCTCAGATCATGAAGTCCGGCAAACTGGTGGTGCACGGCGATGTCGGCCAGACCTTCATGTACGGGGCCAAGGGCGGCGAGGCTTATGTGCTCGGCAACGCCGCCGGCCGCCCGCTCATCAACGCCGTCGGCAAGCCGCGCGTCGTCATCAACGGCACCTGCCTGGATTATCTGGCCGAGTCGTTCATGGCCGGCGACCCGCTCAACGGCGGCGGCTTCGTGGTGCTCAACGGCCTGGCCTTCGACGAAAACAACGCGGTCGTTTCGCTCGACACCCCCTACCCCGGCGGCAACTTGTTCTCGCTGGCCTCCGGAGGGGCCATCTACGTGCGCGACCCACACGCCCGCGTGGCCGCAGATCAACTGAACGGCGGCCGCTTCGCCGAGATGACCGAGGCCGACTGGCTGCTCATCGAGCCCTACCTGGAAGAGAACGCCCGCCTGTTTGGCATCTCCATCGACCGCCTGCTCACCGTAGACGGCCAGGCCCACCAGCCCGCCGAGGTCTACCGCAAGATTCGCCCCAGCGAAGTGCGCGCCCTCCAGGCCGAAGAAGCCTGGATTCACAAGGCGATTGCCCGGCGTGGTGTGAAACGTTAGCCGGGGGCGTGCTAACCCGAACCTGACAGGTCAGACCGTCACAGTCTTCAAGTCGAATGCCTGGCTGGTGTATCCTTTTTTGTGCGCTTCCAGAATTTCCGCGTAATGTTTTGTATAGAACCGCGTATACCCGCAGGCGCCACAGATGGCCGCACGGAAACCTGTTGCCACGGATTTTGGGCTCCAAATGAAAGGCGCTTTTTCGGGTTTTGGCTCAACCAGCTTGACGTATGGAGGATGTTGACCGATCAGCGCTTCATCCGCAAAAACCAGCAATTCGGGAACAATCTCGGTAGAACCGCATTCGGGGCATGTGTGCATCATGACGTCTTCTCCTTTGGGAAGCGTGCGCGCCGCGTGAATTAAGAGACTTTCGTCCAACCTTTGTCTGTCGGCAATTGGGTTGCCGCATCCTTTTTGCTTTCTTCGTCGAGAAATAACCGGACGTTGCCGCAGGAAAGGCAAACATACGTATCTGCATAAAGCGGCAGGCCGCTGGTGGGGATGTAGACTTGATGCTCGTCCCGCAGACCGCCTTGCACTTCACGCGTTTTTCCGTAATACACTTCGGTTGAATTGCACTCCGGACAAGGACCGATCCTCATGACTTCTCCTTTGCTGGTTTCCTGAACCGATGATGGAACACGACCACACTTCTGGCGCAGTATAAGCCCTAAGTCTGGGAAAGGCTCGGGGGTTGGGTTGTCGGCTGTCCAGCACGGCGGAGGCAACGAGACATCGCTCCGGACCAGAAATTCGCTACGCGACCACATCCGGCAATTCCTGCTCCACCCTGCGCATGCGCGGATAGGCCACGCTCACCGCCGTCGCCAGCCACATCCCCAGCCCCGCGATCAGGAACAACAGCGCGATGCCGCGCCCCGGCCCAACCCCCGCCAGCCTCCCCAGCCAGCCCGCCGCCCACTCGCCCCCGGCCGCCATGCGCGGCTCGAAGAGCCGGTCTGCCAGCGGCCCGGCGATCAGGTTCCCCACCGGCACGCTTGCCCGCGCCAGCATGAAGATCAGCGAGAATACCCGCCCCTGCAAATCGGGCGGCACCTTGGTCTGGAGGATGGCTCGCAGCGAGGAGTTCACCATCGTGATCGGGAACAGGAAGATGAACATCCCCGCCCCGATCAGCCAGGGGTTCGGCCGCAATCCCGCCAGGAACAGACCGATTCCGGAGATGAGCGGCCCGCTGGCGATGCCCAGGATCTTACGCTTCGGCCCGCCCCACGCGCTCACGATGGCCCCGCCCAGCAGCAGCCCCACGCTCGAAGCCGCCTGCAAAGGCCCCAGGATGGCCGGCGTGGCGAACGCCAGGATCATTGGCGTCGAAAGCACCGTTGAAGCGCTGATAAGCAGGTTGAGCACGGCGATGAACACGCCCAGCGCGATCAGCCCTGGCCGCGGCCCCAGGTAGTCCAGCCCGAAGCGGATATCCGCCCACAGGCCGGGCTTCTTCTCCCCCGGCGTATCCAACCGTTCCGGCTGCGGGATGACCACCAGCAACAGCGCCCCGACCGCAAACAGGAACGTCGCCAGGTCGATGACGAAGATGCCGGGGATGCCCACCAGCCCGAAGAGCGCCCCCGCCAGGATGGGCGACAGGATGCCGCCGAACGATTCGCCGGTCTGGATCAGCGCGTTCGCCCGCCCGAACTGCTCCTTGGGCACCAGCATCGTCACTGAGGTCTGGTACGCCAGCCGCTGGAAGATGTCGAAGATCGAAGTGGCGAACGCCAGCACGTACAGATGCCAGAGCTGTAAATTCCCCGATGTGAACAGGAGGAATAACGTCAGCGTCGAAAACGCCGCGCCGATGTCTGCCGCGATCATCACCTTGCGCCGGCTCCAGCGGTCCACCAGCGCCCCGGCTACCGGGCTGAGCAGCGTGGTCGGGATGGAATTGAACAACGCCACCAGCACGAACGGCGTCGCCCGGCCGGTTTCCTGGTAGATCCACACGCCCAGGGCAAAGCCGGTCAGCCCGGAGCCAATGAGCGATACGACCTGCCCAAACCAGATGATGAGAAACCTGCGCATGTGCATCCTTTCCAGGAACGCCGGAGGATTTGGCCGCCGCCACCTTGCCCTCCCGAACGATCTGAGACCGTCGGATTTTACATGCTTTTTACACCCCCCGCGCCGGGAACTGGTAGAATCCGTTAAGTTTAGTTAGACTAACTAAATAAAAGAACCGGATGACAGACGACATCGTACTACGACTGGAAGCCCTGATGGAACGCCTGCGCCGGCTGCGTCTGTTCGACCCGCGCGCCGCCGGACTCAACGTGAACGTCAGCCTGCCCCAGATCGGTCTCTTGCAATGGATCGCCAGCCACCCCGGCTGCCACGTTCAGGAGATTGCCGGTGCGCTCGGCCTCACCCCGCCCACCATCAGCGTGGGCGTCCAGCGCCTGATTCGCGCCGGCCTGTTGCAGCGCAAGCGCGACCCGGAAGACCGCCGGGCGACAAAACTGTACCTGACCCGCAAAGCCAGTGACATGCACGCCACCTTCACCCAGGCGCGCCATTCGGCCCTGGAAACTTTCCTCGGCGGCCTGTCACTCGACGAGCAACACGAACTCATCGCCCTGCTGGAGAAAGCCGTCCGGCAGGCAGAGTCAAAAATGACATCCAAACCGAACAAGGAGAATCAACAATGAAGCGGTGGATCACAATCATAGTGGTGGTAGCGCTGCTGGCTGCGGCGGTCATCGGGTTCAGTGCTTTCCGGCGCAACCAGCAGGCCGCGGCGCAATTCGCCGACCTGCAAACCGCCGCCGTCGAACTGGGTAGCCTGCAGGCGATGGTCGGGGCCACCGGCACGGTGCGCGCCAACCAGACCGCCACGTTGAACTGGCAAACCAGCGGGACTGTGCAGGGCGCTTACGTCATGGTCGGCCAGGCGGTGGACCAGGGCGACGTGCTGGCCGACCTGCGCCAGACCTCCCTGCCCCAGAGCATCATCCTCGCCCAGGCTGACCTGGTGGCCGCCCGCCAGGCCCTGGAAGACCTGCAAAAAGGCGTTGACCAGCTGGCCGTGGCGCAGGCCGCCCAGGCGGTGGCCGACGCCCGCGTGGCCGTCGACGACGCCCGTCGCCGCCTGGACAGCCTGAATTCGCCCGTCGACCAGACCTACATCGACCAAGCCGAAGCCACCCTGGTTCTGGCCCGCGATGTGCTCGAGAAGGCGCAGAAAGCCTACGAGCCCTATGAAAACAAGGCCGACAGCACCATCAAAGCCAGCCTGCAAAGCCGCCTGGCGCAGGCCCAGCAGGAGTACGACGCCGCCGTGCGCCGCTACAACAACCTGACCGGCACAACCAGCGACCTCGACCTCCGGCAGGCGGAAGCCGACCTGGCGGTGGCCCAGGCGCAGTTGGCCGCCGCCGAGGCCGATTACGCAAAGGTGCTCAACGGCGTGGCCCCGGACGACCTGGCGGCCGCCCAGGCGCGCGTGGCCGCCGCCGAAGCCACACTGGCCCTGGCGCGCGTCGCCGCGCCCTTCAGCGGCGTGATCACTCAGGCCTTCCCTAAACCCGGAGACCTGGTTTCAGCAGGCACGCAGGCTTTCCGGCTGGATGACCTCTCGCGGCTGCTCGTCGACGTGAACGTTTCAGAAGTGGACATCAACCGCATTCAGGTCGGCCAGCCGGTCGTCCTGGCCTTCGATGCCATCCTCGCCCGCGAATACCACGGCCAGGTGGTCGAGGTCGGCCTGGTGGGCCAGACCGACCAGGGCATCGTCTCCTTCCGCGTCACCGTTGAATTGCTTGACGCCGACGCCCAGGTGAAGCCCGGCATGACCGCCGGGGTCAATATCGTCGTCAGCGAACTGGAGGGCGTCCTCCTCGTCCCCAACCGCGCCGTGCGCGTGGTGGACGGCAAACGCGTGGTGTACGTCCTCAAAGACGGCGCGCTCGAAACCGTTGAGGTCGAACTGGGCGCGTCTTCCGAATCGTTCAGTGAAGTTCTCGGCGGCGAACTGGCCGTTGGCGACGCCATCGTCCTCAACCCCCCGTCGACCTTCGTCGGGCCGTTCGGCCCCGGGGGCGGCCAATGAAAAAAGAAGATTGGGTGGTGGACGCCCGTGAGCTGCGCAAGGTCTACCAGATGGGCGATGTGGAGGTCCACGCCTTGCGCGGCCTTTCGGTGAAGATTCGCCGCGGCGAGATCGTTGCTATCATGGGGCCCTCGGGCTCCGGCAAGTCCACCCTGATGAATATGCTCGGCTGCCTGGACCGCCCGACCTCCGGCGACTACTATCTGGACGGCGAATCCGTGGCCCAGATGAGCGACGACCAGCTGGCCGACGTGCGTAACCGCAAGGTGGGCTTCGTTTTCCAATCCTTCAACCTCTTGCCGCGCGCCACCGCCCTGGCCAACGTGGAACTGCCGCTGCGCTACGCCGGGACCAAAGACCGCCGCGCCCGCGCCGCCGCGGCGCTGGAAGCCGTCGGCCTGGCCGACCGGCTTACCCACCGCCCCAGCGAACTCTCCGGCGGCCAGCAACAGCGCGTCGCCATCGCTCGTGCCCTGGTCACCGACCCGGCCATGATCATGGCCGACGAGCCCACCGGCAACCTGGATTCGATATCCGGCGAAGAGGTCATGCAGCTTCTCCTCAACCTGAACCGCGACCACGGCGCGACGCTCATCATCGTCACCCATGACCCAGAGGTGGCCGCCCACACGCAGCGCATCATCCAGATTCGCGACGGTGTTGCCCTCGATGGCGCCGCGCCCAAACCGCGTCGCACGCCTCCCCGGCGCGCCAGCGCGAAAGGCGGAAAGAAGAAGAAATGAACATCCTCCCGCCCCTCCTCGAGTCGCTGGAAAGCCTGGCCAGCAACAAGCTGCGCTCCGGCCTCACCATCCTCGGCATCGTCATCGGCGTCGCGGCCGTTATCGCCATGCTGGCCATCGGCAGCGGCGCTGAGGCCACCATCACCGGCTCCATCGAAGGCATCGGCACCAACCTGGTGTTCGTCGTCCCCGGCGGCAGCGAAGATGTGCGCAACCCCAAGCCGCTCACCCTGGGCGACGCCGCCGCCATCCGCGATCCCCTCGCCGCCCCCTCGGTGCTGAACGTCGCCCCCTCCCTGCAGGGCAACCGCGAGGTCTCCTACGGTGGCGAGGCCACGGCCACCATCATCAACGGAGTCACGCCCGAATACTCGTCCGTGCGCAACGCCTACGTCACCGAAGGCGAGTTCATCAACGAAGGCCACATCCTCGGCCGCGCCTCGGTCGCCGTCATCGGCGTGGAAACCGCCGAGCGCCTGTTCAGCCGCAAGGAGGCGCTGGTCGGCGAAACCATCCGCATCGAAGGCCAGCCCTTCCGCATCATTGGTGTGCTGGTGGAAAAAGGCGGCCAGGTGGAAAACGAGGACGATGTGGTCCTCATCCCGCTGTCCACCGCCCAGGCCCGCGTCCTGCGCCGCAGCGTGCCGGACCGGGTGGACGTCCTTTTCGTCCAGGCCGTGGATGGCGATTCGGTCAACCAGGCCGTGGAAGAAATCTCTCAGATTTTGCGCGCCCGCCATCGCGCCGCCGTCGGCCAGGACGACTTCACCATCCTCACCCAGCAGGACTTCCTGGCCACCTTTCAGACCATCACCGGCGTGCTCACCATCTTCCTGGGCGGCATCGCCGGAATCTCCCTGGTAGTCGGCGGCATCGGCATCATGAACATCATGCTGGTATCCGTCATCGAGCGCACCCGCGAAATCGGCCTGCGCAAAGCCGTGGGCGCCCGCCGCCGCGACATCCTCATCCAGTTCCTGCTCGAGTCGCTGCTGCTCAGCCTGTTGGGCGGGTTCATTGGCATCCTGCTCGGCTGGGGTCTGTCCCTCTTGGTAGGCGCCATCGCCGCCACCAGCGAGACCGACCTCACGCCCATCGTCGGCCTGGACGCCGTCCTGCTCTCGACCATCTTCTCCAGCCTGGTCGGCCTGCTCTCCGGCATCTACCCGGCTTATCGGGCCGCCAACCTGGAGCCGGTGGAAGCCCTGCGCTACGAGTGAGCGACCCCCGAAAAAGATGCCGGCGCAGCGTGTTGCATGTTATGTGTTGCGTGGTACGCAGGTTTCCTGACGCGTATCACGCAACACGCGACCCGCTTCACTCATGAACTTCGTCCAGACTATCCTTGAGGCCCTCGGCAGTCTGGCGGCCAACCGCCTGCGCACCGGGCTGACCGTCCTGGGCATCGTCATTGGCGTGGCCGCCACCATCGCCATGCTCTCGGTCGGCCGCGGGGCCGAGGCGGAGATCACCTCCTCCATCGAGGGCATTGGCACCAACCTGCTCTTTGTCTTTTCCCGCGGTGGCGCCGACATCCTCAACCCCCAGCCGCTCACGCTGGGAGATGCCCAGGCCGCGGCCGATCCGTTCCTGGCGCCCAGCGTGGCGCGGGTCGCGCCGATTCTGCAGGGGACGCGCGCGGCCGCCTACGGCGGCGAACGTACCCTGACCAGCGTGGTGGGTGTGACCCCGGATTACACCCTCGTGCGCGACTGGAACGTGACCGAGGGTGAATTCATTAACGAAGGCCACCTGCTGGGGCGCTCCTCGGTGGCCGTGCTGGGCGGCGAAGTGGCCGAGAACCTGTTCGGGCGGCGAGAGGGCGTCGCCGGCGAGATCATCCGCATCGAGGGCCAGCCCTTCCGAGTCATCGGGGTCCTGGAAGACAAGGGCGGCGGGCCGTTCGGCAGCCAGGACGACCGCATCCTCATCCCGATGACCACCGCCCAGGCGCGCGTCCTGCAGCGCAACCCGGCCGATGAGATCGATATCCTCCTGGTACAGGCTGCCAGTCCGAGCGCGGTGACCTCCGCCTTGCTCGAAGTAGCCGACGTGTTGCGCACCCGCCACGACACCGAGGTCGGCCGGGACGATTTCACCATCCTCAACCAGCGCGATGTCCTGCAGAGCGCCCAGACCATCACCGGCGTGCTCACCATCTTTCTGGGCGGCATCGCCGGCATCTCGCTCCTGGTGGGCGGCATTGGCATCATGAACATCATGCTCGTCTCGGTCGTCGAGCGCACTCGCGAGATCGGCCTGCGCAAGGCATTGGGCGCGCGCCGCCGCGACATTCTCGTCCAGTTCCTGACGGAATCCACCCTGCTGTCCTTTTGGGGCGGCCTGTTCGGCATCCTGCTCGGCTGGGGCGTGGCCGCCCTGGTGGAGGTGATCGCCGCCGCCTATGGCACCGTCATCCATCCCATCATCGGACTGGATACTGTGCTGTTGGCGACGGTCTTCTCCGTCTCGGTCGGCGTTTTCTTCGGCTGGTATCCCGCCTACCGCGCCGCCAGCCTTGAGCCGGTCGAGGCCCTGCGCTTCGAGTAAATGCGCGGCTCCAATCACCTTGGGGCGAAAAGGGGTAGGGACTCGCAAAACGCCTTCAGGCCATTTTAATGGTGGCCGCCGCACCTCTCTGACGGAATTCAAAATACTTTCGGCCAACTACCTAACCCCGTGTGCAAGTTTCAGTCGTAGGGGCCGACTACCCGCCGCAGGCGGTGTGTCGGCCCGAAAACCGATCAGCATGGAATACTTGCACACAGCGCCACTTACCAGTTACGAATTGCTCAACAAAAAACCCGCGCCTTGAACGGCGCGGGTTTTCGATTTCTTCACGTCAACGAAGTTACTTGATCTCGACCACCTTGACGGTGAACGGTCCCGACGGGGCCTTCACCTCGGCCGAGTCGCCCACTTTCTTGCCCATCAGGGCGCGGCCCAGCGGGGACTCATAGGAGATCTTGCCCTCGCGCGGGTTGGCCTCGGCCGCTCCGACGATGAAGTACTCCTCCGGCTTGCGGCGGCCTTCACGGATGATCACCGTCGTGCCGATATCGACCGCCTCCGATTTCTTGCGGCTCTTGCTGATGACCTGGGCGCTCGCCAACAACAACTCCAGTTCGCGGATGCGGCCCTCGACAAAAGACTGCTCGTTCTTGGCGGCCTCGAACTCCGGGTCTTCCACAAACTCGCCCAGGCTGCTCTCGGCGGCTTCGTGCAGGCGCACGGCCACTTCCTTGCGGCGCACATTGCGCAGGTGATCCAGCTCGTCCTGCAATCGTTTGTACCCTTCAGCGGTGAGGAACTCGGGTGGCATGTTGACTCCTGTAGCGCAATTTTACGTCCCGGGGGTCCGTAAAAGAGCCACCTTTCGGCGATAAAAAGTTTTACAGCGGGGACAGGAAGTTGCGGGTGTCCACGCTGCGGCGCAGACTATATCACAGTTTGGAACGGAGTGCAAGGGTATTGGAACAAATATTCTGTGACGGGGTTGCACCCGACTCCTGGCAGATCTATCCGGTCAGCCAGAGGCCCAGCCCGCCCTGCGCGTCAAGGTAGCCCGCCAGAGCCGCCCGCAGTCCGGCTTCATCCGGCCAGAACGAACCCACCTGCGACGCGTACGCCAGGCACGCCGCAACCCAGGCCTCGCGGGCATCGGCCGCGATGGGTTCAACCCGCGTCGCGCCCTCCGGCGGCAGGTAGCCCCCCAATCCCGACCCCGCTTGGAGCACATAGGGCACATCAGCATAGTACCTGAGCGGGCGGCCCAATCGTTCCGCCGCCTGCCGCGCCAGTTGGTGGTCCACGTGGCGTCCGACGCCCAGCGGGCAATACACATGGTCGTTTGTTTTCAGTAGGGTTGCCAGCCGTTCCGCCAGCCCCGCCGCCAGGGAGATCTCATCCGGGTTCAGCGCCCCAAAGATGGCCTGCTCCGAATCGTAAAGGAACCTGCCATCTCCGCCGCGCCGGTAGATGCAATCCGGGATCTCAAAGTGCCTGAAGTCTGCGCCAAGTATCATACAGGCGCGCCGGTCTTCTGCCCGCCTCCTGCCCACCGCCACCCGGCCGTCCAATCCCCAGCGGGCGTGCAGCGACTCGGCAAATTTCGAGTGCGCGCCTTCCAGCGGCTCGCCGGCGCACAGTGTCCAGACTTCAACGGCTGCGCCGCCGCGCGCCTGCTGCCGGATCAGCCCGCCGCACGAGAAGGCCACGTCATCGAGGTGGGCAGAAAGATAGATGTGGCGCATAGGGGTAATTGGCAATTTCCAGTTACTGCCTGCCCGTGATATCATCTTACCGTTAAAGGAATCCCTTCATGTTCTTTGCCAACACCGATCCCGTCAAGCGCCAGCGCGTGCGCTACGTGCTCGTCATCGTTATCCTGGCGACCATCCCTTGTTATTGCAGCGGCCTGGCCCTGGTTTCTTACCAGCGCAATCGCACGCCGGTTCCCACGGCAACCATCACACCCACCAGCACCGAAACGTCCACGGCCACCGCCACCCTGTCGCCCACGGCCACGTCCAGCGGCACGCCGCAGCCCACCGACACGCCGACTGAAACGCCCACGCCCACCAACACCCCGATTCCGACCAACACACCCCCGCCGCCCACGAGCACGCCCGTGACGCCCAGCCTCACTCCGACCAGCACCAACACGCCCGTGACGCCCAGCGCGACCCCTACCAGCACCAGCACGAATACGCAGGTTCCCCCAAGCGCCACCCCGACGAATACGGCCGAGCCGCCCAGCGCCACGCCGTCCGAGACCCCCACACCCACCAACACGCCCGGATGATCTGACCACAATGGAAGAAACCAGGGAACACCTCAAGCAGATGATCAGCGTCGCCGGCCTTTCCGGCCACGAGGCGCCCATCCATGCCCTGCTCGAATCCGCCTGGCAGCCCCTCACCGACGAGCAGCACACCAGCCGCCTGGGCAGCCTGCATGCCCTCAAACGCGGGCGCGCCAAAGCCCCGCGTAACAGCCTGGCGATCGTCACTCACATGGATGCCATCGGCCTGATGGTCAAAGACGTGGATGCCGCCGGCCTGCTGCATCTTGAAGCCATCGGCGGGATAGATGCCCGCGTCCTGCCCGGCCAATTGGTCACGCTGCATGCCCGCGGCGGCGACCTGCCGGGCGTTATCGTCATCCCGCCTGCCCACGCGCTGCCGGAGGATCAATCCTCAGGGGTTCCTTCGCTCGCCCACTTGCGCGTGGATACCGGTCTGCGGCCGGCTCAAGCCCGGCGCGCAGTGCAGGTCGGCGACCTGATCTCCTTTGCCACCCTCCCACAGGAACTGGATGGCGACCTGCTGGTCGGCCACTCGCTCGATAACCGCGCCTGCGTGGCCGTCCTCACGGAGACATTGCGCCTGCTCCAGACCCGCACCCACGCCTGGGATGTCTGGGCGGTGGCGACCGTCCAGGAAGAGATCACCCTCTTCGGCGCGCTCACCAGCGGCTACGCCCTGCGCCCCACGCTGGCGGTGGTCATCGATGTGACGTTTGCCAAAAGCCCCGGCGCGCCTGCCCACAAAGCCTTTGAGATGAATAAGGGGCCGGCTCTGGATTGGGGGCCAAACACCCACCCCCGCCTTTATAAGGAAGTGGAAAACCTCGCCCGGCGGCTGGAGATTCCCATCCAGCCCAGCGTCTATGCCCAGAGTTCCGGCACGGATGCCATCCTGCTCCAGGTGGCCGCCGAAGGCATCCCCACCGCCATCCTCAGCATCCCGCTGCGCTACATGCACACCCCGGTCGAGATCATCCACACCAAGGACATCGAGCGCGCCGCCCGCCTGCTGGCTGAGTTCATCAGCGGGTTGGATGACGCCTTTATGGAAAAATTGCGCCTTGACACGCCCGGCGAAGGAGAAGCCTCCTGATGGCGATTCGCAAGAAGTCCGCCTGGAAGGCCCCCCGCCTGGGCGCCCCTGAACTCAATCTGCTGGAACGCCTCTCCAACGCCAGCGCGGTCTCCGGGAATGAGGAGGCCGTGCGCCGCATCGTGCTGGCTGAGATCAAGGGATTAACCGACGATGTCCGGGTGGACGCGCTCGGAAACGTCCTGGCGGTTAAACACGGGCGCGGTTCGGCCCTCCCGCGCGTGATGTTGGCCGCCCACATGGACGAGGTCGGCCTCATGCTCACCGCCGACGACGGTGACGGCATCTTCCGCTTCGAACTCGTCGGCGGCCTGGACGAGCGCACCCTGGCCGGCAAGCCGGTCTGGGTCGGCGAAAAACAGCACCCCGGCATTATCGGCGCCAAACCCATCCACCTGACCACCGCCGGTGAGCGCAGCAACGCCCTGACAGCCGACGCTCTGCGCATCGACCTCGGCCCCGCCAGCGCCAAAAAAGCCAAACCCGGCGACTGGGCCACCTTCGCCACCCGCTTTGCCCGCTTGGGCCCCAGCCTGCGCGGCAAAGCCCTCGACGACCGCATCGGCGTCGCCACGCTCATCGCCATCCTGCGCCACCCCCCGCCGAATATCGACCTGCTGGCCGCTTTCACGGTCCAGGAAGAGATCGGCCTGCGTGGGGCGCGCGTGGCCGCCTATGCCCTCAAGCCCGACCTCGCTATCGCCTTGGACTGCACTCCGGCCATGGACCTGCCCGTCTCGGACGGCCGCGAGAACACCCTCTACCGCAGCCGGCTGGACGGCGGTCCGGCCATCTACGTGGCCGACGGCGGTACGCTCGCGGACCCGCGCCTGGTGGCCCACTTCCGGGCGGTTGCCGAAACCTACGCCATCCCCCACCAGATGCGCCAACCCGGCGGAGGCCAGACGGATGCGGGCGCCATTCACAAGGCCGGAGCTGGCGTCCCCAGCCTGTCCATTTCGGTGCCGGGCCGCTACCTGCACACCCCGGCCGCCATCGTGCGCTTTGACGATTGGAAAAACACCCTGGCCCTGGTGCACGCCGCCCTCGGCCATATCGACCGCGACACCCTGAAGGGCGCGCGCTAGACGACGCATCACGCAACCGCCGCGCTCACACCCGGACGTTTGGAGAACTCCTATGAAAGACATCATCCGCCAACTGGTTGAAGCCATCGGCCCCTCAGGCTACGAAGGCGAAGTACGCGCTCTGGTGCAGAAGATGCTCAAAGGCCACGTCGATTCGATGAAGGTGGATGCGCTCGGCAACCTCATCGCCCGCAAGGGCAAGAAGGGCGTGGACGGCCTCACCATCATGCTCTCCGCTCATCTGGATGAGATCGGCATCATCGCCACCCACATTGACGACAACGGCTTCGTGCGCTTCACCAGCATCGGCGGCGTCCTGCCACGCAACACCGCCGGCGGGCGGGTGCGCTTCCTCAAGACCGGCCAGGTCGGCGTCATTGGCCTGGAAGCCCACAAGAACACCAGCAGCGTCCCCGGCCTGGATAAAATGTACATCGACCTGGGTGCCAGCCGCCGCGCCGGGGTAAAGGTCAGCGTTGGCGATGTGGCCGCCTTCGACCGGCCCTTCGAAGACCTCGGCGGGCGTCTCGTCGCCAAAGCCATGGACGACCGCATCGGGGTCGCCATCCTGGTCGAAGTGATGAAGGGCCTCAAAGCCACTCCCCACGAAGTCGTGGGGGTGTTCAGCACCCAGGAAGAAGTTGGCATCCGCGGCGCGACGACCGCCGCCTACGGTGTCGACCCCGACCTGGGCATCGCCCTCGACGTCACCCTCACCGGCGATACGCCCAACGCCGATACCATGGCCGTCGCCCTCGGTAACGGTCCGGCCATCAAGGTCAAGGATAGCGGCATGATCAGCGACCCGCGCGTGGTGGCCTGGATGGAAGCCGGGGCCAGGAAGGCCCGCCTGCCGTTCCAGCGCGAAGTGCTCTCCGGCGGCACGACCGACGCCCGCTCGATTCAGATGGCCCGCGCCGGCGTGCCGGTCGGCTGCCTCAGCATCCCCTGCCGCTATGTCCACAGCCCCTCGGAGATGGTGGATTACGGCGACGTGCAGAACAGCGTCAAACTACTGCTCGCCCTGCTCGCCAGGCCGGTGAAACTGGGTGGCCGGTGAGGCCGGGTTGACAGCCAGCCCATTTGCCTGCCACAATAAACCTATGAAGCCCATTTTTCAGGCCGCCTGCCTCGCCGGCATAATTCTCCTGGCGGCCTGCGGCCCCCTGCCCGGCGCAGGCGACTCGCTCACCGCCACGCCGGCCGCCGCGCCGACCAGCGCGCCCCTCCCGACGCCTGAAAACCAGACCGGTCCGCTCACCCTCGAGATCTGGGTGCCGCCGCAGTTCGACCCCGCCGCCGAAAACCCGGCCGCCGCGCTGCTCACCGCCCGCCTGGCCGAGTTCGGCCAGCGCCATCCCGGCGTGCGCGTCACCGTGCGGGTCAAAGCGCTCGAAGGGCCGGGCGGGCTTATGGAATCGCTCAACGCCGCCGCCGAAGCCGCGCCCCTGGCCCTGCCGGACCTGATCGCTCTGCCGCCTGAAGACCTGCAAACCGCCGCCGACCAGGACCTCATCCACCCGCTCGATGCCTGGTTGGTCGAACCCTCTGACGCCGATTGGTACCCATTCGCAGCCGAGTTCGCCGTCGTCGACAACCGGGTATATGGCCTGCCTTTCGCCGCCGATGCGCTTGTCCTCGGCTACTGGTCCACGGTGATGGATACCCCGCCCGTCAGTTGGGCCGCGGCGCTGGAGATGAACGGCCCGCTGGTCTTCCCCGCCGCCGACCCGCGCGCCCTCACCACCCTGGCGCTGTATTTGGCGCGCGGCGGCCAGCTAAGCGATGACAGCGGGCGCGTCAGCCTGGAACAGGAACAACTGCGCGCGGTCCTGGAATTCTACGAACAGGCCGCCCGCAGCGGGTTAATGCCCGTCTGGCTCACCCAATACGACCAACCCGAGCAAGCCTGGCAGATCTTGCGAGACGGCCGCGCCACGATGGCCGTCGTTTGGGCCTCGACCCTTCTCCAGAACCCGGATAGCCGCATCGTACCGGCCGGCCTGCCCACCCATAATGGCCAGCCGTTCACGTTGGCCTCGGGCTGGGCCTGGGCGCTGGCCGGCGACGATGACGACGACCTGGCCATCTCGGCCGAACTGGCCCAATTCCTGACCGTGCCGGAATTCGTCGCCGAGTGGACCCGGGCCGCCGGGTTGCTGCCTGCCCGCCCCAGCGCCCTGGCCGCTGAAGAAAATCCCGTCCTGGCGGTGGCCGCCCAGAGCCTGCCCCTGGCGCAGCTCCTCCCGGACCCGGCCATCCTGGACAAGCTGGGCGCGCCCCTGGCAAACGCCACCCTGGCGGTGCTCAAGCATGAACTCTCCGCCGACGAGGCCGCTGCCCAGGCCGCAGATGCCGTCGGGCCATAGCGTCCCGCGCCCGCCAAAGCGGATGTCGCACCGGAGTCGAGGCTTTAGCCGAGTATCTGGCAAGTTTTCCGCTAGCGCATCGGCCTAGACTGATCTTCCTCACCACAGCGCCTTCTACCAGCCCAACTTGACGCCCCTGTGCGGCGGTGATATGATGCCGGCGCACACCTACCCATGAACGATTCCCCAAAGAATACCCCCTCAACCGAAGAGAATCCCACCGATGCGCCCGCACCGGAGGGCCGCGCCTCGCTCCTGCTCGACCGTCTGAGCCGCCTGGGTCTGGGCGAGCAGGCCGTGCGCGCCCTGACCACCGTGCTTGTCATCGCCGTCCTGGCGGTGGTTCTCTGGGGTATGCGCGGCTTCAGCACCCGGCTCTCCGAGCAGGCCGCTCTTGACCTGCAAGCCACCGCCCAGGCTATCGCCGCCCCCACCGTCAGCGCCGCCACCGGGCTCACCAGCGAAGAAGCCGCCCTGGCGGCAGTCATGCCCGCCTTTGGCGGACAGGTCGTTTCCGACAGTGGCGTTCGCCGGGCAGCCAACCCTGAAACGGTCATTCCCAGCCGGCCGCGCGTGGAGGTCACCATCTACGTGGTGCAGGCCGGCGACAGCCTGTTCAGCATCGCCGAGCAGTATGGACTGCAACCGGAGACTCTTTTGTGGGGCAACCAGGAAACGCTCCAGGACAACTACAACTTCCTGCGGGTCGGCCAGGAACTGAACATCCTGCCCACGGATGGCGTGTATTACGAATACAACGCTGGCGAAAGCCTGCGCACTATCGCCCGCTTCTTCGGCGTCGCGCCGGAAGCCATCGTCGAGTACCCTGGCAACCGCCTCGACCCTTACGAGACCAACCTTGACAGCCCTGGCCTCCAGGATGGCGCCTGGCTGATTGTTCCCGGCGGCGAACGCGAATTGGTTGACTGGGGGCCGCCGCGCATCAGCCGCGACAACCCGGCTGTGGCGGCCTACTACGGCCCGGGCGCCTGTGGCGCGGTCTACGATGGCCCGATTGGCAATGGGACATTCGTTTGGCCGACCACCTCGCGGCAGATCTCCGGCTACAGCTACTCGGACATCCACCCCGGCATTGACATTGGCGGCTCGGAGGGCAACGCCATTTACGCCACCGACGCCGGCGTGGTTGTGTACGCCGGTTGGTCGAACACCGGCTACGGCAACTTGGTCGTCATCGACCACGGCAACGGCTGGCAGTCTGCCTACGCGCACCTCTTCTCGTACAGCGTGTCCTGTGGTCAGGGCGTTTTCCAGGGCGGGCAGATCGGCGGGTTGGGCAACTCCGGCAACTCCACCGGCGCCCACCTGCACTTCGAACTGCTCAGCGAACTCTACGGCAAAGTCAACCCCATCAATTTCCTGATACCGTAGGTTTTCCAAAATCTCAACGACCCTGTCACACGGCAGGGTCGTTTTTGTTTCCGGGGCTTTAGCGCAGCATTGTCGCGTAATAGAACGCCGCGACGATGTGCACCGAAGCCGTGGTAAACAGCGCCAACCCGATGGGGACGTGCACCGCATGCCACAGCGCCAGCGCGCGGCGGGCCGCCGCCAGCAGGCGGTGCTGGCGGCGCAGCGCGGTGAGCCGCAGGGCGGCGTCCTGCACCTGGCGGAGAAGCGGGCGGGCCGCGCCGGGCGCGGCGCGCCGGGCGAGCAGCCACCCCAGCCGGGCGCGCGGCCGCCCCAGCAGGACCTGAACCGAGCGGCGGGTGCGTTCATCCACCTGCCCCAGCACAGCATCCAGCCGGGCCTGCGCGTCGGTCATCAGGGCCTTCAGCGTCTCAGCCTCCAGCACCAGCCCATCGGCGGTGCGCGGCAGCGCGGTGTAGATATATCGTCCCACAAAACCGCTCAATACGATCAGGACCGTCAGCAACAGCACCACCCCGGCCAGCCCATTGAACTTCCACGCCGAGTGCAGCAGCACCATGAACGGCCCGACTAGGCCGGTGACGATATGGAACTCCAGCCAGATGGACAGACGGCCCACATTGAAGCGCGGGCTGCGCTTGCGAATGGAATAAAGCGTTTCCGTACTCACCATGAGCAGAAAACCGATCACCCCCAGCGAGTGGCCGAAGAATTCGCTGGCCGCCGGGATAGAGCCGATGACCACGGTTACCCAGAGGTACAGGACGGATAGCGCCAGAATGGCCGCCAGCGCGATCCACAATGGACGAGAGTCATTGCGGGCCATGGGTCTGTCTCCACTCACTCCAGAAATCGAGCAATCTGTCGACCACCGCGCCCCCGGGCTGGATGAGCGCTGCCCGCATCGGGCTGATGTCCACCTGCTCGGTGATGAGTTCCTGCAAGGGCTGCGAAAGGGTCTGGTCGCCCATCACGACGGCGCCGATCAGCGTACGCCGCCCCACCATCACCCGCACCCGGTTGACCTCCGTGTGCGTCTGGCAAGCGATAGCATGCGGCAGGTCGCGCCAGGCTTCGCTGTCGCCGCGCGCAATTCCCACCAGGTCAGCGTCCTGCCCGCCGCCCACCGCGCCGATGATGGTCGTGGTCAGTCCCGCCAGCCGGGTGACGTTGAAAGCGGCCTTTTTGATGTATGCAGTTCGTTGCCCGGCCATGTTGAGCCCAGCGACCCGGCCCTGTTCGCGGGCCGGGTTCCAGAGCGAATCGAGGATGTGGCGGCCGCTCAGCGGGTCGTAGACCTGGGCCGCATCCCCAGCGGCATAAATTCTCGCCACGCCGGTCTCGAGATACTCGTTGACCAGGATGCCGCGGTCGAGGTTCAGCCCAGCCGCCCGGGCGAGTTCCAAGCGCGGGCGGATGCCGACTGCAAAAGCCACCAGGCTGCACGCCAGTTGCTCACCCCCGGCCAGGCGTAGGCCGGTCACCCGCCCGCGCTTGCCGAGCAGCGCCTCCACGTCGGAATGATAGTGCAGCGTCACGCCCTCATGGCGCAGGCGGCCCTCGACGATGCGCGATTCGGCTTCGTCCAGCACGTTGGCCCAGTAGCGTTCCTTGCGCAGCAGGTAATGCACCCTGAGCCCGCGCCTGGCCAGCCCCTCAACGATCTCCAGTGCCGTGATGCCGCCCCCCACCACCACCGCCCGGCGGCCGCGCCGCGCCAGCCGCAGGATTCGTCGAGCATCGCTAAAATCATCCAGCTTCACTACGCCCTTCAGGTCCATGCCTGGCAGGTCGGGCAGCACGGCCGCTGCGCCGGTTGCCACCAGCAGCCGGTCGTAGGCTATCTCCTGGCCGCCGCGCAGATGCAGGCTGCATGCGGTCGGGTCGATGCGCTCGACGATTCCGTCCAACACCGTCAGCCCCCGGGCCTTGAAATCGCGCGCCTGCATAGGGAACAGCATGCGTTCGGGTATTTCGCTGGAAAGCAGGTAGGCCAACCCTGGCCGCGAATAGTATTTTTCCGGCTCATGCCCGATGAGAACGATCTCTGCTCCCGGGTCTACGGAGCGGATCGCCAGCCCGGCGGAAACGCCCGCTACTCCAGTGCCGACAATGACATGGCGGGTCATCGCCCCACCTCGGTCGCGCCAAGATGCAGGCTGCCGCGCTCGAACCGCAGCACGCCGCGTGGGCATTTCTGGATGCAGGTGCCGCACGTCAGGCAGTGGCTGTCCTCCACCGGTTTGCCAAGCCAGGCATGCTGGCGCACATCGATGCCGATCGGGCAATTAAAAGAACAGATGCCGCACTGCACACAGCGGGAGTTGTCGGGTACAACCAGTCCCACGGCCAGCGCCTGCCGGTGGCGGGCCTCGCTGGTGAGGTGCTCGCGAAAACTCATCGCCGGGAAAACCTTCGCGGGTCAGTCATCATCCCCTCCGCCTCCGCCCTTTTCCTTATCCCCGTTCGGATGGCAGTTCAGGCAATTGGAGATATCGAAGATGCCTTCTTCATTGTGCTTCTTGGTGATTTCACTCGAGCGGTGGCAATTGGTGCAGGGCACACCGAAGCTGGCCGTAACGTGGCAGGCATCGCAACGACCATTCGCGTCGCCGTGATTCATTGGGAAGGAGTGTTTGAAGTTCGCTTTCCAGTTCTCCGTGCTGTGGCATTGCGAACACTGTCCCGGGAAGTGATTGGCTGGACGGTCGTTTTCATGGCAACTCACACAGTTGGTCGCGCCGGCCAGCTTGTGATTGAACGACGCTGGCGTCCAGCCGCGCGTGCTATGGCACGCCCCGCATTGGCTGCCGTAGTGGTTGGCTGGCTGGTCATTGGCATGGCAGAGCTGGCAGTCGGTGGCCCCGGCCACCTGATGATCGAACGTCGCCGGCGTCCAGGCTTCCGTGCTGTGGCACGCCGAACACTGACCGGGATAATGTTGTTCCGGCTTCTGCCCCGCATGGCAGGCCGCGCAATCCGTCGCCCCGGCCACCCGGTGGTCGAACGTCGCCGGCGTCCACGCCTCCGTGCTGTGGCAGGCCGAACACTGGCCCGGATAGTGCCGTTCCGGCCTCACAGCGGCATGGCACATCTGGCAATCCTCGGCCTGCGCCGTCCGGTGGTCGAAGGTGGCCGGCGTCCATGCCTCCGTTCCATGGCATAGCGAGCATTGCCCCGGATAATGCGGTTCGGGTCGGTCGGGCAAGTGGCAGCCAGCGCAGTCCGCGGCCAGCACATCCGGGTGATCGTACGCCGCCGGGCTCCAGCCGGCCGGGGTGTGGCAGGCGACGCAGTCAATGCCGAACCGGCCCCGGTGCGCTTCCGGCTCGGCATGGCAGTCCTGACAACGGTGCGGCACGTCCTGCGCTGGCGAATGGCATGCCTGGCATTCCAGCCCGGCGTGTTCGCCCTCCAGGGAAAAATCCGTCACGGCGTGGTCGAAATCGGACATGCGGTCCACACCGTCATGGCAGTCGAGGCACTCCCCCCCGAATGCTGCCAGGTGCTCGGCCATGAAGGCGGGGGAATCTTCGGCGTGGCAGTCCTGGCAGTCCTGCGCCCGAAACTCGAAACCCGGCCCGGGATGGCAGGCGCTGCACTCCAACGGTTGGCCGCCATAGTCCCCAGCGTGCAAGGCAAGGCTGAACGCAGCCAGGCTGTGGTCGAAATAGGGGCGCGCCAGGGCGCGCAGGTCGGCGTCCGTCCCAAGGTGCTCGGTATGGCAGGCCAGGCAGCCCGCGCCTTCGGGCAACAAGCCATGCAGGGCGCGCTTGGCGTCGATTTCCTCGGCAATGGGGGTATGGCAATCCAGGCATAGCACCGCCATCTCCACCTTCAGGGGCTGATGGCACAACGCACATTCCGCTTCGAACTCGGCGTGGTTGGCCCAGCCGTTGAGCGCTTCAGCCGGTTCGCCAGCGGCGGAAAGCCGGTCGGGACTAAAGATGGTCTGGCCGCGCCAGGCATACCATGCCAGGAGCGCGAGGACGATGATTCCGAACGCAAAGATTGCTGAGGGAGAGAAGAAAAGTTCGCGGCGACGCATCACAGCACGACCCGGAGGTCCGGCACCTATATTATCCGGCGCGCCTCATACCCTGGAATAGGACATTTGTCATCGAACCAGCCTGACAAAAGCCCGCGTCTGTTAGTGGGACGCGGGCCTCAATTCCTGGATAGCCAGGCAGGGACGTGCGGCGTGGTCAGGCCTTGGGCAGGATGGCCGTAAGGGTATTCGTGACTGTTTTCAGGTCGCCCGCATGGCCTTTCAACTTTGAGACGTCACCGGTCTGCAGCCCACCGTGCACATCGCTTATCGTCTTGGCGGTCCGGGCGCTTGTGTCGATGATATTCTGAGTGTATTTCTCCATTTCCACCAGCAGGGCCGTCACGTTCTTGGGGATGATTGGAAGGTTCTTCACTATAGGCAGCAACGCGTCCAGGATCTGGTTGGCCTTCCCCGCATACTTGACTGTCAGCGTGTGCAGTGTGCCGATCGCACCGGTCAGCTCGAGCGCCACCTCTTGGATGGCATCGATCATGTCCTTGTGGTCCTGGATCATGCGCTCGATATCATTGAGCGACTGCGTCAGTTTGTCGGAGAATTTGACGTAACCGCCGGGTTTACCGGCCGGCTTGGGCGCCGGCCTCGGGTTCTGCTTCATGGTGGGCATGGGGCTTCCTCTCCTTCCGTGATTTCCCCCAGTATACCCACAAGGAACCCTCTACTCCTGCTGCGCCGCGAAGCCCAGGCCGTTCGGGCCCACATGGGTTCCGATGGCGGTCGCCACGTAATCCACACGGATGCCCTCAGCCACTGGAACGCTCACCATGCCGGCCACTTGCTCGGCCTCGGCGGCTGCGCCGGTATGCAGCACCGTCAGGCGCCGCAGCCGCCCCAGCGCATTAATGCGCCGGGCCAGCTCTTCCACGCCCTTGGGGCGTGTGCGCACGCCTCCCGCCCGTTCCAGCGTGCCGTCCCGCACCTCCAGGAACATGCGCATGCCCAGCATCATGCTCACCCCTGCCTGCAACCACGAGACGCGCCCGCTGCGCCGCGCCGCTTCCAGCGTATCCAGCATCGCCGTTACGTGGATCTTGGAGTGTTCGGCCAGCAGCGCATTGCGCACGTGCCGCGGCGTCCCGCCTTTGGCGGAGGCCTCCAACGCCGTCATCACCAGGTAGCCTAACCCGCACGTCAACTGCGCACCGTCGATCACGGTCACGTTGTCGCGCAACGATTCTGCTCCCACATTGGCATTGTTGTAGATGGCGCTCAGTTTGGCGGATGTGGTGATGGCAACTACGTGCTCAAAACCGCGACCCAACTGCCGCTCGTAGGCGGCGGTGAAATCGCTGGGTGCCGGGGCGGCCGTTGTGGCCGGTGGGTCGAAGCCCGGTAGTTTCTCGTAGAACTCCGCCCGGCCGATGTCCACTCCCTCCACAAGTTCACGACCGGCGATGATGACCAGCGGCGGCACTACTTCCACCTGGTGCGCCGCGGCATACTCCGCAGGCAGGTCGGCGTTGCCATCGGTCACGAATCCAATCTTCATACACAGCCTCCTCCACAAGCGTGGGCTTGTGGTTGCACTAGGTATAGTCGCAGATTTCCGCCGGAAGGGGGCGGAAATGCAGCCGCCTCTACCGTCACTCGCCCTGCAGCACGAACACGCCCAGGCTGTGCGGGCCGAAGAGGGTTGCCAGAGCCGGATTGATGGTGTGTTCGCTCATCGCCACCGGTCCGTAATCCTCGCTCAATCGCTCGCGCAGGCCGCGCGTCTCGCTTTCGAAAGGCGGCACGCCTTGCAGGAGCGCCACATGCTCCAGCCGTTCGAACTCGAGGATGAACTCGTGCAGCAGGTCCACCAGCGCCCGCCCATTGCGCGCCTTCTGGGTGGGCATGAACTGGTCGTTGTCCAGCACATACAGGGGCAGCATGTTCAGACGTTCACCCACCAGGGCCTGTGCCAGCCCCAGATGCCCGGCATGGTGCATGTAGGTGAGGCCCGGAATGCAGAACAGCGAGTAGACCCGCGGCAGCATCGCCCGCACCATGTTCTCCACCTCATCCGCCGGGAATCCCTGCTCGGCGGCGGCCGCCGCGGCCTGCACCACCAGACCCAGGCCGGTGGCCGTCGTCCCGGAATCGACCACCTGCACCTTGGCCGGCCCGGCAAAGGCGTTGGCGGCCGCCTGAGCATTGGCCCAGGTTCCGGCCAGGTAGGCCGAATGCAGGATGACCAGGACATGGCTGTAATACTGCCCTAGGTGGGCGTACATGCTGAGGAACTCCGCCTCGCTGGGCGACAGGACGCGCGGCGCCAGCCCCGGTCCGGCCGAGGGCGGCAGGTCGGCCGCCCGCAGTCCTTCGCTTTTCTCGTACCGGCGGCCGTTGACTTCGATGTGCAGCGGGATGACGTTGACGCGCGTCCGTCCGGCGAAGGCCGGCACAGGGAACTGCGCCGTACTATCGGTCAGGATGCAAACCTGCGGCATACGCGGCTACTCTACCGAAAGGATGAACTGGTAGTGCGGCTGGCCGCCGGAATGTACTTCCACTTCCAGCCCGGTATGGCGCTTCCGGATGGCCTCGGCGGCCTCATCGGCCTGCGCCTGGCTGATATCTGCCCCGTAGAACAAGGTCAGTATTTCGAAGTTGTCCATGCCAATCGCCTCCAGCAGGCCCAGCAGGGCGGCATGCAGGCTGCTTTCCGAGACGACCAGTTTGCCGTTGTGCAGGCCGATGATCTGGCCGGTCCTAACCGCCACCCCATCGATCTCCACATCTCGCGTGGCGGTGGTGACCTCGCCGCTCTCCACCTGCGCGAGGGAGCTGTCCATGTCCGCAACCACCGTTTCAAAATCGCCGTCCGGGATCAGGCGCAGCATGGCCGCCAGTCCCTGCGGCACAGTGCGGCTCTTGACCACCCGCACCTGCTTCACGGTCAGCCCGGCGGCCTGTTCAGCGGCCATGACGATGTTCTTGTTGTTGGGAAGGATGATGACGTGGTTGGTTGGCAGGTTCTCGAATGAAGCCAGGATGTCCTTGGTGCTGGGGTTCATCGTCTGCCCGCCTTCGACGATCGCCGCCACGCCCAGTTCCGCGAACACGCGGGCGATTCCCGGACCGGGCGCCACCGCCACCACGGCGATTTGGTTGGCCTGGATGGGTCTGACCTCAGCCCGCTGCTGGGCGGCCTGGCCGATCGCGGCCATCTGAGCCATCAGGTTCTCTATGGCGACGTTTGTGACCGTCCCCAATTCCATGCAATAGTCGATCGCCAGGTAGCGCTTCTCGGTGGGGACGTGGATGTGCATACGGTACATGCCCTCGCCTTCCCCGACCTGAATCGAAGTGCCGATCTCTTCCAGTCTGGAATAGAAGCGGTCCAGTTCAAGCGGCGCGCTCGGCCGGAAATCGACCACCACCTCGTAGTCCTGGCCCTCCTCCACCGCCTCCATGCTGTTCTCGAAGTTCATGGCTGCCAGCGGCGTCACACTGGCGACCGGCGTGTCCAGCGGCAGGCCGTTGATCCAGCGTATCATGCCTTCCAGCAGGAAGTACAGGCCCTTGCCGCCCGAATCGACCACCCCGGCCTCTTTGAGGATTGGCAGAAGCTCTGGCGTGCGCTCCACGCTTTCCGCCGCGCCTTTCACCGCCGCCTCGAGCACCTCCAGCGGGTTGTCACTGCGTTTGGCCGCCTCCTCCGCGGCCGTGGCCAGGTCCTTGGAAACGGTCAGGATGGTGCCCTCTACCGGCCGCACCACGCCTTTGTAGGCTGTATCGCGCGCCTGGGCCAGCGCCTTCGCCAGTTCTTTGGCCGTGATCGCAGGCGAGTTCTCCAGGCTGTGAGCCACGCCGCGCCACAACTGCGAAAGGATGACGCCGGAGTTGCCGCGCGCGCCCATCAACGCGCCCTGGGCCAGTTTGCCCAGCATCTTCCCGGCATGGTTTTCGGGCGAGTTCTCGATCTCGTCGAACGCCGACTTCATCGTCAGGATCATGTTGGTTCCCGTGTCGCCGTCCGGTACCGGGAACACGTTGAGCGCATTGACGACCTCCTGGTTGGTCTTCAGCCAAGTCAGGCCCGCCAGCGCCAGGTTCTTGACCGCCTGGCCGTCGATGTCGAATCGCTCCATCGCCATACGGCGGCTCAGTCGGGGGCTGGTGGTGTGCTCGCTCATGAAGGCTCCTGAACCCGAGGATTGCGGCCCAATTTGGGCGAATGGAAAGCCGCCGGAGGCAGGTCGCCCGCGCCCGGCCGGGAGGTTCGCTTCTCAGGCATCCGGATCGCTGATGCGCAGCCCCTGGACGTGGACGTTGATGGCTTCCACGGGCAGGCCAATGGCCTTTTCGACGTTGAAGCGCACCGCATTGGCGACGCTGCTCGCCACCGATTTGATGCGCGTGCCGTATTCCACGACGATATAGATATCAATGTGGATCTTGCCCTCACCGTAATGCACATCGATACCGTGAGTCGGGTCCTTGACCAACCTGTTCGTCAGCCCGTTGACAAAACTCTTGGGTGCCAGCCCGACCACCCCATAGGTCTGGATGGCGGCGTGGTGGGCAAGCGTAGCGATGGCGCGCGGGGCGATGCTGATATTGCCGAGCGGGTTGTTTTCTTCCATAAGGTCTGTACCTCTGCCCTATTTTAGCAGGGAGTTGTCCGACAAATGCGCAACAACCTCAAAACAATCCCCAATTGCCTTGTTTCAAAGAAGACTGATAAGGACGTTGTTATTCCGAGGGAAGGTTACCTCCCTCCGTTTCATAATCTTCTCCAAACCCGACTGGGAGCCTGTCCTGCCTGCCCTGAACGGAGTGAAGGGAACGAAGTGAAGGAAATCTCGACAACCACGTCTCTTATCCGCCATTTCATTGCCGCCAACGTAGTGTTGTTCGCGAGATTCCTCGGTCGCGGGGTTGAGCGCAAATTCAAAGCCGGGCTGACCGCTTCCTCGAAATGGCAGGCCGAAGAAACTCGCACACGGGGTCAGTTACCGATTACTCGTATTCGTAGAATCCGCGCCCCGTTTTGCGCCCCAGGTACCCGGCGTCCACCATACGGCGCAGCAGCGGGGCCGGGCGGTACTTGTCATCGCCCAGGTCGCGCTGCAACACTTCCATCACGTAAAGGATGACATCCAGGCCGATCATGTCCGAGAGCCACAGCGGGCCCATCGGATGCCCCATGCCCAGTTTCATCACGGTGTCGATGTCTTCCTTGCTGGCGATGCCTTCGTCAAGCGCATAGATGGCTTCGTTGAGCATTGGGCACAGGATGCGGTTGGAGACGAACCCGGGCGAGTCCTTGACCACCACCGGCGACTTGCCCATCTGTTTCCCGACCTCCAGCGCCGCCTCCACTGTCTTGTCATCGGTTTGCAGCCCGCGCACCACTTCGAGCAGGCTCATCAGCGGCACCGGGTTGAAGAAGTGCATCCCGACGACATTCTCCGGGCGGCCGGTGGCGGCGGCCAGCTTGGTCAGGCTGATGCTGGATGTGTTGGAAGCCAGGATGGCGCCCCTCTTGGCGGCCGCGTCCATGTCCTTGAAGATTCTGAATTTGAGTTCCGGGTTCTCGGTGGCCGCCTCGATGATAAGGTCGGCTTTACCAAGCGTATCCATGTTCGACACGGTGTTAATGCCGACCGCGGCGTCATGCTGCTCTTTCGTGATTTTTTCTTTCTCCAGCAATTTGGCCACCGACTTGGCGATGGTGGCCTGCGCTTTTTCCAGGGCTTCAGGCATCACGTCCATCATGGTGACGGTGTAGCCGCTGACGGCGGCGGTCTGGGCGATGCCATTGCCCATCGTTCCTGCGCCGACGACGAAGATGTGTTGGATGGTCATGGGGGCTCCTGTTGTGTGGGTGACTCTAATGTAAGGATCAGGTAAACAGGTAAACAAGTATCAAGTATCAGTTTTGCTTCCTGCTTACGATTTGGCACTCATCTACTTGATACTTGTCTACTTGATACTTGCTTACTTTCTCTGTTCCTTCCAAACCTTCTCATTCCCGCGCATCTGGTCGATGTGGCCGGGGATATGGGCAGCGTAGATTTTCAGCCAGCGCTCGAAGGTGTAGGGGTCGCTGAATTCCGGGTGCACCGCCGCGTGTGTCCACACCTCATCCGGCTGCATCTTGAGCAGTTCGTAGGTGCTCTTGCGCACCAGGCGCACGGTTTCGAGCGCGTCTTCCCAGTTCTGGTCATGGTAGTTGAGGCCGTTTGCCCACACGTCCTGATCGTAGGCCATCACCGACTGCCCCGGCTCGACGATCAGCCGCCGGGCGCGTAGCGCCGAGTTGCTCTCGCTGTCCGCCAGATGGACGATGATCTCATGCACGCTCCACTCGGTCGACGCCGGTTTGAACTGCCACATCTCGCGCGGCAGGCTGTCCAGGCAGGCTTTGAGTTTCCTGTACCCCGCCCCGTATTCCTCAATCAACGCATCGCGTTCCTGTTTGTCCATGCCGTCCTCCATAAATCAAAATCTGGCTCACGCAAAGAACACAAAGTTCGCCAAGAAGACCTCCCTTGCGATCTTAGCGGTCTTTGCATCAGATATCTCTTCACCACTTACCAGTTACCACTTGCTCTGTTGCAAAGATGAAGAGATATGGTAAATCATAGGTTATGAAACGCGAAAGTCGTTACGTCCGAGTGGCCCGAATAGCCCACCAAATGGCGCAAAAGACCTTGCCGCAGTATACGCATGCGAAGAGCCCACATCG
>JACPVG010000021.1 GCA_016191875.1 Chloroflexota bacterium | reverse complement strand
CGGTGATTAAGCGTAAATTCGGTGACACCATTCGCTCCCGCAAAGCCCAACTGCAGAACCGGGAACCGATTGTGAAGGGATTGGTTTACAACTTCCATCTCTAACTGTCTTTCCTCAACTACGATCTTTGCAACAGAGCATTTACCACTTACCAATTACCCCCCAGCACCACCGAATTAAAAGCGGGCTTCGCGTCTACGAAGCCCGCTTCGTTATCAGCCGCGCGTCTTTCAGTCGTCCTTTTTGCGCCGGCGGCCACGCTCATCCGGCAGAAAGATGTTGAGCACGAACGAAATCACGCTCACTACCAGCGCGCCGAGGAAGGCCGCCCAGAAACCCTCAATGTTCAGCCCAAAGCCGAACTGCGCCCCGATCCAGGAAGCCAGGTAGAACAGGCCGGTGTTGATGAACAGCGTCGCCAGACCCAGCGAAAGCAGAATGACCCCGCAGGCGAGAATGTTGACCAGCGGCTTCACCAGCGCGTTCACCAGCCCGAAGATCAGCGCCAGCCAAATGTACGAAACTGGGTCCGGGTTCTGTGGGCTGATGCCCGGCACGATGGCCACCGCGGCGTAGAGCGCCACGGCATTGACAGCGATACGTAAGATGAATTTCATGGTCGATTCTCGCTTCCTGTTGCTCGGTGGATTGGCAGTCTAGAACATATACGCAAACGGACAAAAAGGGTTGCAAACCGCGCGTCCGGCTATCCGCCAATCGGCCTATACACTTGGTGACAATTGTCACAATAGAATTGGGACAAAGGTTGTCATATTTCGGGACATTCGCCCCTGCCGCTATTCGGACAGAATACGTAGAATTTAGGCACGTTGAGGCCATAACGGCCCAGAGAAAGAACAAAAGGAGACTTGAAAATGACCACCACCGTTACCACCTTCAAGGGCGAACTCATCCAGGATCCCCCGCTCGCCAGGACGCTGTTCAACGACCCGCGCATGGCCTGGTTGTGGCTGGTCGTCCGCCTGTGGCTTGGCTACAAGTGGATCACCGCTGCCCAGAGCAAGATCAGCAACCCGGCCTGGACCCAGACCGGCGACGCCCTGAAAGGCTTCTGGTCGAACATCGTGGTTATCCCAGCCGAAGGCCGCCCGGCCATCTCGTTCGACTGGTACCGCAACTTCATCCAGTTCATGCTGGATGCCCAGGCCTACACCTGGTTCGCCAAACTGGTGGCCTACGGTGAGATGCTGATCGGCATCGCCCTCATCCTCGGCGCCTTCACCGGCATCGCCGCCTTCTTCGGCGCCTTCATGAACTGGAATTTCATGATGGCCGGTTCCGCCAGCACCAACCCGATGTTGTTCGTGGTCGCCCTGGGCATCATCTTTGCCTGGAAGATCTCCGGCTACATCGGCCTGGACTACTACCTGCTGCGCAAGCTGGGGACGCCCTGGCGGACTCAGAAAGCAGAAGCCTGACGCTTCCCGCGGGTGCCTGTAATGGAGGGGGACAGCCCCCCGTATCCCCCTTCATCAAACCGCCTGAGCCATCGGGCGGTTTGATGCTTAATGAAGACAGGGCGCAGCATGCTGCGCCCTTACAAAGCCTTGCGTTCTGTCAATTGTGCAGAGAACTTGCGGAGGCTTTTTGGCTGCCCTTAGTGGTGGTGCCCGTGATCGCCGTGCACGTGGCCGTGGGCCAGTTCTTCCGATGTGGCCGCCCGCAGGCCAACGACCTTTACATCGAAATGCAGCTCTTCATCTGCGAGCGGGTGGTTGGTGTCCAGCACGATGGTGTCTTCGCGGACATCCACGATGACGGCATGCATGATCTCGCCGTCTTCATCGGTCACGTGCAGTTCGATGCCCTGCTCCATGGGGATCTCGGCCGGGAACTGGTCGCGCGGCACTTCCATCACTGCCGCATCGTCGTATTCGCCGTAGCCGTCTTTGGCGGCCACCACTACATTCTTGCTCTCGCCGACCTTCATCCCGGCCAGTTCGCGTTCCAGACCGGGAATGATGTTGTGGCGGCCCTGCAGGAAGGCCAGCGGACCTTCCTCCTTGGAGGAGTCGATAACTTCGCCGTTCACCGTCAGGCTGTATTCAATGCTCACCACCACGTCATCAGCCACCATGCCGGGCTGTTTGTCTGCGCTCATCGGGTTTTCCTTTCAACGCCTGGTTTCTGAAAAATCGGGGGATTATAACATGCGCCATGGCGCGAACGGGCCGGCGCAATGGCCGGCCCGTCTTAGCAGAGTAGAGCACAAAACGCTCCCGAAATCAGTCTTTGCGCGCCAGTTGCAGCAGGTTGCGCACGCTCACGTCCATCAGTCCGCCGGCGGCCAGTTCGCGCACCATGCGGGCAGTCACGCCTTCTTCTGCCATTTCCTCCAGGTCGGAGGGCGACACATCCGCCAGCCCGGCTTCGACCAGCGCCCGCACCACGTCGGCGGTCACACCGGCGTGGTCGAGGTCGGCGTATTCGTCGGGGGAAAGCGCCTTCAGGCCGGCGGCCTGGAGTTCGCGCACAAAGGACAGCGAAACGCCGGAATTGCGGAAGTCCACCACCTCATCCAGGCCCAGGCCGCCCAGCCCGGCCTCGCGCAGGCCGGCCAGGTAGCCGGGGGTGATGCCGTGGTTGCGCAGGTCGACGATCTCTTCCAGGTCCAGGTTGTCGTAGCCCAGTTGGCGGATCTCGCGGATGTAGCCGACGGATACGCCCTGGTTGCGCAGGTCGATGAGCGCGTCGGCGTCCAGGCCCTCGAAGCCGATTTCAACCAGTTCGGCGACGAAGTCCGGGGTGACGTTCTGGATGCGCAACTGGACGATCTCGTCCACGTCCACATCGCCCAGGGCGGCGCGCACGCTCTGCACGTAGTCCGGCATCACGTTGTGGATGCGGAACTGCACCAGGTCGTCCACGTCCAGGTCGGTGAGGCCGGCGGCGCGGAAGGCCAGCACGTAGTCCGGCTGGGCGTTGTGGATGCGCAGTTGCACCAGGTCGTCCACGTCCAGGTCGGTGAGGCCGGCCTGGCGGGCGGCCTGCACGTATTCAGGCTGGACGTTGTGGATGCGCAGTTGGACGATGTCGTCCAGGTCCAGGTCGCCCAGACCGCCGTCGCGGAAGGATTTGACGTAGTCCGGGTGGACGCCGTGGATGCGCAGTTGGACGATTTCGTCGGCGTCCAGGTCGGTGAGGCCGGCGGCGCGCACTTCGCGCACGTAATCCGGGCTGACGTTGTGGATCTTGAACTGGACGATCTCGTCGATGTCGGCATCCTCGCCGAGGACCCCGCGCATCTCCACGGCGTAGTCGGCCGAGACGCCGTGAATGCGCATCTGCATCATCTCGTCAATGTCCAGGTCGGTCCAGCCGGCGCGGGCGATACTGCGCACGAAGCCGGGGCTGATGTCGTGGATGCGGGCCTGAACGAATTCTTCAATGTCCAGGCCGCGAAAGCCAAGGTCGCGGAAGGCCTGGATGAATTCGGGCGTGACGCCGTGCAGCTGCATCTCGTGGTATTCGTGCATGCTGATGTCGTGGTAGCCCAGTTCGCGCATCTTCATCAGGAAGCCGACTTCCAGGTCGTCCACGCGCCCGCCGCGACCAGGGCGGCGCGCCCGGCGCGGGCTTTCCTTCGGCTGGCTGGCGTCCAGCGCCTCGAAGAGTTTCTCGCCGTCATCGGCGCTGATCTTGCCAGCGGCGATCATCTCCAGAATCATGCCGCGTTCTTCTTTGAGGGTTTCCGGGGGGGTCATGGGGTTCTCCTTGCGTTGGTCAGGCGGCTTCGGCCAGGGCGCGGTCGATGATGGCCTGTATCTCGCCGCAGGTCAGGTGGCGGGCGCCGTCCTTGTCGATGAAGACCTCCACGTTGCCGGGGGCGGGCGGCGGCTGGGATTCGATGGCGGCCAGCAGGCCCTGGGCGTCTTCGACCGTAACCACCCCCTGCTCGAGCATCTGGAACAGCATCAGGCGTTCTTCCTTCACGGACATGGTTCCTTCTCCTTTTGGGTAAGCAAGGCTATTCACCGAGTTCTTTCAGCAGGCGGGCGGCCTCATCCACGTCGATCTCGCTGGCCCCCAGGCGGGCGAGGATCTCCTTGCGGGCTGCGCCAGCGGCTCCCTCATCCGGCGGCAGGTCGAAGCCCATCTGGGCGATGACCTTGTCCAGGCGGCTGCGAATGGTCCAGTAGGACTCGCCGGTTTCGCGTTCCATTTCCTTGATGTTGCCGCGCGCCCGGATAAAGGCTTCCAGGAAGGCCAGGCTGGCCTCCGGCAGGCGGTTGAAGGCCGAGAGCGGGTAATGGCCGACGATGGCGGTGTCGCAGTTCGTGCAACTGAGCTGGGTGACGGCCATTTCGGATTGGCAGGCCGGGCAGTGGGCGGGCATCTGGGTCATTGAGGTCTCCTAGCTGGTCCGAATCTACCAGATTTTGGTTGTTAAGTCAATATTTTTGTACGGTTATTAAATAATTTTGGTATAACATGCTCCGATTTTGGCCGATTCGGCCGCGTACGCGCGAAAACGGCGCGGTCGCGCCGTTCTGGAGGGGCTGGAACATGCCAATCAGTCGACTTCCAGGCTGAGCAGGTAGCGCGTGCCAAAGAGGTCCAGGCTGTAGGCGATGTAATGGGCGTAGGGGTCGAGTTCGGCCAGGGCGGCGGCATCCGGCCATTGGAGGGTGGTCAGCACGTCGCTGCCGACTTTGAAGGTCAACCCTTCTGCGTGGAAGAGGATGCCGCTGGAACGCAGAATCCGGGGGTTGGTCAAGATCTCCGCGTAACGGTCGCGAATCGCGCGCCACGCGCGCCACTGGCGCAGGCTGAGGAAGAGCAACAGACCGGCCGCCCCGCTCCCCAGCGCCCAGACCAGTTCGGGCGGGAAGGCGGAAAGCAACAACGGCCCCACCCATAGGAACCACAGCGCCAGCAGGCCGGCCAGCAGCCCCGGCAGCAGCCCGGCCCACAGCGGGTTGGCGGCGATGCGCCGTGTGCGCTCGAAATGCGCCCGCTGCCCGGCGCTGAGTTCCCCGCGCCGGTTGTGGGCCAGGTCGTCGGGGCTGAATTGGAAGATGGCTGGCAGGTCGGCCATGGCGCTTTTTTATCACATTTCCGCCTGCCTGAACGGGCAGCCCGCCAACCTACCCAAACGCCTGAGGCGGCCGCGGGCGGTTTCCGGTATCCTGAATACGACATATCCGTTAACGGCTTTCCAATGCGAGCCTGATACCCTGAAACCACCTTAGGAGACCCGATGAGCATCTTCAAAGACCTTTCGAATGCCATGGCCGACGCGGTTGAAACAGCCGCCGGCTACACCGTCTTGGTGAACGGCCGCCAGCGTTTTCCCGCCAGCGGCATCGCCTTCGACAAAGACCACATCCTCACCGCCGACCACGTGGTCGAGACGGACGAGGAGGTGGGCATCACCCTGCCCGACGGCACGGAGACAAGCGCCACGGTGGCCGGGCGCGACCCCGGCAGCGACCTGGCCCTCCTGAAACTGGCGAAGGGCAAGGCCAGCCCGGCCGAGACCGGCGCGCCGGCCCGCGTGGGCCAGCTGGTGCTGGCACTGGGCCGGCCCTCCAGCGAGGGCATCCAGGCCAGCCTGGGCGTGGTGAGCGCCATCCACGGCCCGGCGCACACCGGCCGCGGCGGGCTGCTGGAGCAGGTCATCCGCACCGACGCCATCCCCTACCCCGGCTTTTCCGGCGGCCCGCTGGTGGACGCCGAAGGCAAGCTGGTGGGCCTGAACACTTCCGGGCTGGGCGGCGGGCAGTCCATCGCCATCCCGGCCGGGCTGGCCTGGCGCATCGCCGCCGAACTGAAGGAACACGGCGGCGTGAAGCGCGGCTACCTTGGCATCCGCAGCCAGCTGGTGGACCTGCCCAACGCCGCCAGGAAGAGCCTGGGGCGGGCTCAGGAACGCGGCCTGCTGGTGATGGGCCTGGAAGACGACAGCCCGGCCGAGGCCGCCGGCCTGACCATCGGCGACATCCTGATCGGTTTCAACGGCCAGCCGGTGGAAGACCACGACGCCCTGCTGGCCGCCCTGACCGGCGAGGTGGTGGGCAAGCCCACGCCGGTCGAGATCCTGCGCGGCGGCAAGCCGGAAACCGTGACGGTGACGGCCGCCGAGCGCGTGGAAGCCCCGCGCCGCGAACGCCGCCGGCGGATGATGTGGCGCGGCCCCATGCCGCGCGGCTTCGGCCGCCACTTTGGGCGGCGCGGCCCGCGCCATTTCGGCCCGGAAGGCGATGATGAGTAATCTTAACGGCACGTTGAGCGCGGCCCTGGCCGCGGCGGTGGACGCCGTCCGGCCCAGCCTGGCGGTGGTGGAGGGGCGACGCATGGGCGCCGGGGCGGGCGTGATGTGGCGCGCCGATGGGTTGGTGCTCACCAACAACCACGTCGTCAGTTCGCGCCGTGACCACGCCCGCGTGACGCTGGCGGATGACCGCCAGTTCCGGGCGCGGGTGCTGGGGCGCGACCCGGAGGTGGACCTGGCCGTGCTGCAAATCGAGGCCGAAGGCGAGTTCCCCGCCGCTTCCATCGGCGAGAGCGCCCGCCTGCGGGTGGGCGAACTGGTGTTCGCCATCGGCCACCCGTGGGGCCTGCGCGACACCGTGACGGGCGGCATCGTCAGCCACCTGACCACCGCCCACACCGACGGGCCGCGGCGGGCCTTCCCGGTCATCCGCACGGACGCACGCCTGGCGCCGGGCAACTCCGGCGGGCCGCTGGTGAACGCCGCGGGCGAGGTGGTGGGCCTGAACGCCATGATCTTCGGCGGCGACCAGGGCATCGCCATCCCCAGCGACCTCGCCGTGGAGTTCATCGCCGGGCTGGGCCTGGCGCAGGCAGAGAAAGAAGCTGCTCCGGTGCACGCGGAGTGGCTGTGAGTGAGGAAGTCTCGAGGTCGGGAGGCCATGAAGTCCGACTTCGAGACCTCTGGACATCCAGACTTCAGGACTTCCAAATGAGGCAAGACGCTTGATAACCCTGCTCATCCTCGCCCCCGGCCAGGCATTGCGGGCCGGGCTGCGCGCTCTGCTGGAAAGCGAGGGGGAGATGAGCGTGGCCGCCGAAGCCGCCGGACTGGCCGCCCTGGAAGGCCCCCTGCCGCCCATCGACGTCATCGTGGCGGCGGAGGGCGCCTTCGCGCCCGATGACCTGGCCGAGTTCCTGGACGAGGCCGAACCGGCCCCGGCGTTGCTGCTGCTGGCCGACTCGGCCGGGGCCGCGGCCCGGCTGGCCGGGCTGCCGCTGCGCGCCTGGGGCCTGCTGCCCGCCGACGCCGGCGTGGAGGAACTGCTGGCGGCCGTCCGGGCGTTGCACGAAGGGCTGGTGGCGGCCGCGCCCGCCCTGCTCCAGCCGCTATTGGGGGCCGCGCCCGCGGCGCGGCCGGGCGAACTGGTCGAAGACCTGACCCGGCGCGAACTGGAGGTGCTGGCGCGGCTGGCGGACGGCCTGGCGAATAAGCAGATCGCCGCGGCGCTGGGCATCAGCGAGCACACGGTGAAGTTCCACGTGGCGGGCATCTACGCCAAGTTGGGGGCGGCCAACCGGGCCGAGGCGGTGCGGGCCGCGGCGCGCCTGGGGTTGATTTCGCTGTAGGGGGGAAAGGCTTCCACAGATGAACACAGACGCACAGAGAAAAGCAAGACAATTCAATAAAGATAAGGCAAGCGCGGTTCACGCAAAGAGAGTTTGTCATTCCGAAGGAGGGTACAACCCTCCTGGTCTGGGCGACACCTTCACACCCGACTGAGGAATCTCGCGACAGACGCAACGTCGGCGGCGCTGTATCGGCGGAACAGAAGCATTGCTGTCGAGATTTCCTTCGCTGCGCCCAGGACAGGCTCTCGGTCGCAGGGCGGGCAGGCTGAGAGGCGGCCAACCGGGCTGAGGCGGTTCGGGCCGCGGCGCGCCTGGGGTTGATTTCGCTGTAGGGGGGAAACGCTTACCACAGATGAACACAGATATACACGGATAAGGGCGGCTGAACCACCTCACCCCCCGGCCCCTCTCTCCGGAATTCCTTCGGAATTCTTGGAGAGGGGGAGTCGAGCGCCGCGAGACGGGGTGAGGCGCACGGTATAATCCCGCCATGAACGCCAAAACTGCCAAACCCGCGTCGCCCTCCCTCCCCGCCATCGATACCGCTTACATGCTCGACGCGCTCGTCGCGCTGCTCAACACCCCCAGCCCCACCGGCTTCACCGACAACGCCATCACCCTCACCGAGGCCTACCTGCGCGAGTTCCCCGACCTGCAAGTGCGCCGCACCCGCAAGGGCGCGCTGGTGGCCGTGTGGCCGGGCGCGGCCGAGGACGCCCCGCGCGGCCTGACCGCCCACGTGGACACGCTGGGCGCGATGGTCAAGGAGGTCAAGGGCAGCGGGCGGCTGAAACTCACCAAGATCGGCGGGTTCGCCTGGAACACTGCCGAGGGCGAGGGCGTGACGGTCTTCACCCGCAGCGGCGCGGAGGTGCGCGGCAGCCTCCTGCTGGCCAGGGCCTCCAGCCACGTGCACGGCAACAAGGTCAACGACACGAAGCGCGACGACGATACGATGGAAGTGCGCCTGGACGCGGTCGTCCACAACGCCGAGGAGGCACGCGCCCTGGGCATCGAGGTCGGCGATTTCGTGGCCTTCGACCCGCGCGTCGAACTCACCAACGGCTTCGTGCGCTCCCGCCATCTGGACGACAAAGCCTGCGTTGCCAACATCCTCGCCGCCATCAAAGCGATGCACGACGCCGGCCTGAAACCGGCGCAGACCACCCACATCCTCATCAGCAACTACGAGGAAGTGGGCCACGGCGCGGCGGCGGGCTTCCCGCCCGACCTGGCCGAACTGGTGACGGTGGACATGGCCGCCATCGGCGAGGGGCAGACCAGCAGCGAGTTCCACGCCACAGTGTGCGTGAAGGACTCCGGCGGGCCGTACCACCACGGGCTGAGCAACCGCCTGCGCGACCTCGCCGACCAGCACAGCATCGCCTATAAGGTGGACATCTACCCCTACTACGGGTCAGACGGCGAGGCGCTGTGGCGCGCCGGCGGCGATGCGGCGGTGGCGCTCATCGGCCCTGGCGTGGACGCCAGCCACAACTACGAGCGCACACACACCGACGCGCTGAACGCCACGGCGCAGTGGGTGGCGGCGTATTTAATTCAGGGATAAGGAATTAGGCAATCAGGAATCAGGGTCTTCGTCTGAATACTGAGCAAGAACTTCTATGAGGGCGGGCAGGTCTTCCTGTAACGTCTGCCAGACCACATCTTCATCGACATTCAGATAATCATGCACAACTTTGTGCCGCATCCCTATCACTGCCGACCAGGGAATTTGCGGATGCGCCTTCTGGTATGCCGGCGACACCCGGCGGGCGGCTTCGCCGATGACCTGTAGCAAATGGGTCAGCGCGAGGCGAACTGTCTCGTCGGCATCGAAGTTGGCGCGGCTCAAGTTTCCGGCGATGGCCCGCGCCTTCTGCGCCGAATCCAGCATGTGCTTGACGTAAACGCGGTCATCCGCCTGCATACACCACCCGCGCCGAAGCCAGAACCTGTTTGCGGATATGCCGGTTGAGGAATTTCTCGGTCACCAGATCCACCGGACGCCCGCCCAGCAGGCCGGAGAGTTCTTCTTCCATCTGCACCAGTCGGATGAAGCCGGGGATATGCTGCGGGGCGAATTCCACCAGCACGTCCACGTCGCTGTCTGCCGTGAAATCCTCGCGCAAAACCGAGCCGAACAGAGACATGCGGCGGATGTGGTGGCGGCGGCAGAAGGCCGCCAGGGCTTTGGAATCCAATTCCGTTTCAGCAAGCATAATCGACACGCACGTTGCGCCTTCTGGGTCTATTGTAGGCGAAACGAGAGCCAAATGCCAGAGGCAAGGGTAAAATGAGGCCATGAACCGCAACCCCGGCGTGGACGCCAGCCACAATTACGAGCGCACCCACACCGACGCGCTGAACGCGACGGCGCAGTGGGTGGCGGCGGATGTGGTGGGGTAATGTCAGCCATAATCCAGTGGGTTTTTTGCACACTGGCTTAGGAAACGATGTCACAATAGCGTCAAGTTGTCGAATTAGAGGGAGCCCAATCATGAGCATAGATGACCAAGCCCTGCGATTGGAAAAGGATGCAATCCGGCTACTAAAGAAGCTGGGATTCGAACATGTAAATGGGGGCACCGACTTTAAGATTGGGGGGCGCCAGATCGACGCTTGCGGGGGACATGAAAAGACTTTGCTGATATTGGAGTGCACTACTCAGCAGGAGCTGGGAACGAAAATCGATGAATTCAGCGGTAAATTAGGGGAGGTCATAAGAGGGTTCAAGTCGCACGCATACTACCGTACGTACTCCAAGTTCAAGCCGATAATGATTATCGATGACCGGGAAATCCAACAGACCTTGCTTGAGAAGGCCAACAAGAAAACTCCAAAAATCACGATATGGAATAGAAATTACCTAAGCTACTACGAGACTCTACAGAAGTCCGTCAAAGAGTTTGCAAAGTATGGAGTATTGGCTGATCTAGACATTAAGCCCGAAGCAAGGGAGGAAATCTCGGTTCCGGCATTCGGCATAGAGACAGGAAAAAAGGGCAAATTGCAGCTCTTCTCATTCATCATTGATGCGAGGGAATTGCTGAGGATAGCTTATGTAGCCAGAAGGGAATCGGGGGGGGAGACTTTCTACCAAAGAATGGTGAAGACATCCCGCCTAAAGAAGATTGCGACATACTTGAACAAAGGAAAGCTATTCCCTAATAGCGTCGTTGTTGCTCTTGAAAAGGGAGCCTGGGAGTTTGAGCCACTAAAGGGTGTAGATCTTTCTCCAGATTGGATCACACTCGGCCAACTCAAGATTCGCAATAGCTATAGGGCATGCTGGATAATCGATGGACAACACAGATTGCTATCCTACGCGCATACGAATGTTCCAGGCAAACTTGTGGTTTCCGCATTTGCCGGGCTAAGCGAAGAGAATCAAGCAGGCTACTTCTTGGATATTAATAGGGAAGCTAAACCTGTAGACCCCAACCTGCTCTGGGATTTACTGGGATCCATCAATCGCGACTCAACTGAGGGCATCATCTCCAACTCGGTGAAACGCCTGCGTGGCTTGAAGGGGGGATTCTTCGAAGACAATATCCGCATTCCATCCTTAGGCATTGGAGCATTCAACTTCAACAGCATTTGTGTTACTCTGGAAAAGAGGGAGCTTGCTGAAGAAATCATAGCGACGCACTTCAAAAAAGCGAAAAACCCGTTATGGGATAAGGACCCGGAAAGGTTTCAAAAGAATATTGCCAATGGGCTAAATGAACTCTTCATAATACTGTCGGAATCGCTTACTTCAGAAGCCAAGCAAGGCGTCTTCACAGATGGGTTTGTTTCTGTAGTCATAGTCTTGTACCAGTTGCAGGTTGTCGATCTAATGGCAAAACCAAAACCAGAGGAATTGAAGTCTACATTCCATCCGGTGGCAGAGTTCCTGAACAGATTGGATGCGGAGGATTTGGCCAATCTACGCAAGAATTTGTCTTCCGAAGGTGGAAAAACGGACTTTAGGAATGAGATGATTCGGCTAATACAAGAGAATGGTAATCCGAAGTTTGGTGTAGGATTATTCGACCAACAACCTTCCTTCCTTGACAAAGTAAGTCGCCTCGAATTCGAACTGAACTCTTATGTCAATGCCGTACTGGTCAAGCGCGAGGGTCCCAACTGGTTTGACGAGATAGATTTCGATCCTTCACAAAAGCAGACTGCTACGAGGCATGCAAGAAAACACCATCACGAACCTTGGGAGCACTTGAATTTTCTGACAACCGCAACGAGCATCGTTACAAAACCAGAATTGTGGGAGAAATACTTCAAGAATGTCTTTGTACCGCATGGTTTCTCAAATGCGGATGAAGTAAAAGCCTTTGCTCGGATGCTATGGGACTTCAGAAGTAGCCAGAGTCACGCCTTCTCAAAGCCCGTTGTACTAACCAAAGAGCGTGAGGCTCTTCTCAAGAACATATATAAAATATTCTCACGAGTGGTCTCTAGCGAACCAATATGAGAGATTGGAAGTCTCTATGAGTACAACTCATAAGATATGCCCGGCCTGCGGCTCAGATGAGTTCGTTTCCACGCCCAACCGCTACGATGTTCTCGCGTTCGAGGAAAGCAAGTTTGAAGTGGTTGACAGCCATTTCACGGATGAAGAGACCGTCACCTGTCGCGAATGCGGCGAGGTGGTGGACATAGAAGAATCGGAACGGCAAGGCAAAATCGTCCTCAAAGTCCTCACCCCCTAGCACCCCCGCACATCAGCACCGCAGCACCTCAGCACCTCAGCACGCCCTCCATCGCCGCGCCGGTATAATGGCCGCACCGTCACGATTCATCGGATGGAGTTGGGCAAAGCCCAACTCCCAAGCGAACGCCTATGGCGTTCGCCAGGAGCGCCATGCCGCAGCCGCTGGTCGAATGCATCCCCAACTTCTCCGAAGGCCGCCGCCCGGAGGTGGTCGAACACATCCTGGCGGCCATCCGGGCCGTGCCCGGCGCCGCCCTGCTGGATAGCAGCAGCGACCCGGACCACAACCGCACCGTCGTCACCTTCGTCGGGCCGCCCGCGGCCGTGGAGCAGGCCGCCTTCGCCGCCATCGCGGTAGCCGCCCAACTCATCAACCTGGACCAGCACAGCGGCGAGCACCCGCGCATCGGCGCGGCCGACGTGGTGCCCTTCGTCCCCATCCGCGACGCCACAATGGCCGACTGCGTGGAGATCGCCCGGCGGCTGGGCAAACGCGTCGGCGAGGAACTCGGCATCGCCGTCTACCTCTACGAGAAAGCCGCCACGCGCCCGGAGCGCGAAAACCTGGCCGACGTCCGCAGAGGCGAATACGAAGGCTGGAAAGCCGAGATCGGCGTGAACCCGGCCCGCGACCCGGACTTCGGCCCGGCCCGCGCCACGCCCGCCGGGGCCACGGTCATCGGGGCGCGCAGCCCGCTCATCGCCTGGAACATCTACCTCGACCGGCCGGACCTGGCCGCCGCCGAGCGCATCGGCAAGGCGGTGCGGCACCGCTCCGGCGGCCTGCGCTACGTCAAGGCGCTCGGCCTGCTGGTGGAGGGCCAGGCGCAGATCTCCATGAACCTCACCGACTACCGGCGCACGCCCATCCACCGGGCGGTGGAACTGGTGCGGCGCGAGGCCGCCCGGTACGGCCTGTCCGTCACGCATTCCGAACTGGTCGGGCTGGCCCCGCAGCAGGCGCTCATCGACTCGGCCGCCTGGTATTTGCAACTGGACGACTTCGACCCGGCCCAGGTGCTGGAGAACCGGCTGGCGGAGGCGCAGACGGAAGAGGCCGCGCCGGTGGAGGATGCCAACCGCTTCCTCGACGATCTGGCCGCCGGGACGGCCGCGCCGGGCGGGGGTTCGGCCGCCGCCTACGCCGGGGCGATGGCCGCCGCGCTGGCCGCCATGGTGGCGCGCCTGACCGTCAACAAGAAAGCCTATAAGGACGTTGAGCCGCGCATGTTCGCCCTGGCCGAAGAGGCCGACGCCCTGCGCCGCGACCTGACCGCCGGGGTGGCCGAAGACGCCGCCGCCTTCGGCGAGGTGATGGCGGCTTTCAAACTGCCCAAAGGCACGGAAGAGGAGCAGGCCACGCGGGGCACGGCGATAGAGAAGGCCACCCTGCACGCCGCCGAAGTGCCGCTGGGGGCGGCCCGCAAAGCGGTGCGAGCCATGGCCCTGGCGGTGGAAGCCGCCGAACTGGGCAACACCAACGCCATTTCCGACGCCGCCAGCGGCGCGGCCCTGGCGCGGGCGTCGCTGACGGCCGCCGGGCTGAACGTGCGCATCAACGCCAAGGGGTTGCAGGACCAGGCCAAAGCCGGGGAACTGCGCGCTGCGCTGGCGGACCTGGCCGCCGAGGCCGCCGCGCTGGAGGCCCGCCTGGCGGCCGCGCTCAAGGAACGCGGGGGGTTGGGGTAGACGCTATATGCAGGTTGTATGGAATTGTCATTCTGAGGGAGCCGGCGCAGCCGCCCGCCGAAGCATGCCCCGAGCCTGGTCGAGGGGAATCTGCCGGCTCATAGGGAAGAATCGGCCAAGCCGGGAGATTCTTCGCTTCCTTCCCTTCGTTCAGGACAAGCTCTGTCGCTCGCTCAGAATGACAGTCCATCCTTGGGAGAAGTGAATGTCCCAAGACCGCGAGTACTTTGTGTACATCATGGCGAGCCATTCCAGAGTCATCTATACCGGTGTGACGAACGACCTGTTCCGGCGCGTATATGAGCACAAAACTAGGAAAACGCGCGGATTCACGAATCGTTATAATGTCATACATCTGGTCTACTACGAATCCACGGACAGTATTCATATAGCGATTCAGAGGGAGAAACAGATCAAAGGTTGGCTGAGGGAGAAGAAAGTGCAATTGATCGAGTCCACGAATCCGGACTGGAACGATCTCGCGGCGGAGTGGTACCCTTGAATCTTCCCTGTCATTCTGAGGGAGACGGCGCAGCCGCCGACCGAAGAATCTGCCGGCTCACAGGGAAGAATCAGCCAGGCCGGGAGATTCTTCGCTCCCTTCCCTTCGTTCAGGACAAGCGCTGTCGCTCGCTCAGAATGACAGTGCATCATTGGGGGAAAGGGGGCGGTGCAGCATGCCGCGCCCCTACAATGTGGGCGATAGCCGTCTTGCTGGCCCTCGCGGCCTGCGGGCAAACCACCGCCGCGCCCGCCGCAACGCCGACCGACGCCGTAACGCGCGCCGCGACAGCCACGACCCGCGCGGCCACGGTCACCGCAGACAATCCCGCGACGCCCACCGCCAGCCCGACCGCTGCGCCCGCATCCTGCGCCACGGGCCACGAAATCCTCGACGGCCATTTCCTGCTCCTGCCGCCCATCGGCCCGGAGGGCAACCAGGCGCTGGACCCCTCCTACCGCTACGGCAGCACCGGGGGCGGCCAGTTCGATGTGCATCACGGCGTGGAACTGGTCAACCGGGGCGGCACGCCCGTGCTGGCCGCCGCGGATGGCGTGGTGGTCTTCGCCGGGCCGGACGATGAGACCCTCATCTCCGCCTGGACGGACTTCTACGGCAACGTGGTCGTCCTGCGGCACGAGTTGCCCGGCCAGCCTGCGCCGGTCTTCACCGTGTATGGGCATCTGTCCGAAATCGGGGTGACGGCGGGGGCGCAGGTGCGGGCGGGGGATGAAATCGGCAGGGTGGGCGCGACCGGCGTTGCGCTCGGCAACCACCTGCACTTCGAGGTACGCCAGGGCGCGGGCGCGTACGAAGACACCCGCAACCCGGAACTGTGGCTCGCCCCGGCGGAGGGCGCGGGCGCGCTGGCGGTCGTGGTGCATGCCCCGCCGGGCGCGGCGCTGGCCGGCCTGCCCGTCGTGGTCGCCCCGCTGGACGACCCGGCGGCCAAGCGCATCTACCTGGAGGGTTACGGCACGGGGGCAAACAGCGACGACGCCTGGGGCGAACTGGCGGCCGCGGCCCTGCCCGCCGGGCGTTACACAGTGGCTTTTACATTGGTCAAGCCCTACCGCCTGGAGGTGGAGGTGCAGGCCGGGCGGCTGACCCTGGCGACGTTTTGCCTGGGGGATTGACTCTGGTGTCAGGACAACGTCTGTAGGGGCGACCTGAACGGATTCCGGGGTTTGGATTTCAAGGGCAAACCCTCCACCTGTGGTTAAATCGGGGAAACCGACTCGAGGAGCGCAGCATGGGACTCAAGCCCGACCACTGGATACGCAGGATGGCGAAGGAACACAGCATGATCGAGCCGTTCGTGGATGGCCAGGTGCGCGACGGCGTCATCTCCTACGGCGTGTCGTCCTACGGCTACGACATCCGCGTGGCCGACGAGTTCAAGATCTTCACCAACGTCTTCTCGGCCACGGTCGACCCCAAGCACTTCGACACCGCTTCGATGGTGGACTTCAAAGGCGAGGTGTGCACCATCCCGCCCAACTCCTTCGCCCTGGCGCGCACGGTGGAATACTTCCGCATCCCGCGCAAGGTGCTCACCATCTGCCTCGGCAAGAGCACCTACGCCCGCTGCGGCATCATCGTCAACGTCACGCCGTTCGAGCCGGAATGGGAGGGCTTCGTCACGCTGGAGATCAGCAACACCACGCCGCTGCCCGCCAAGATCTACGCCAACGAGGGGTTGGCGCAGGTGCTGTTCTTCGAGGCCGACGAAGAATGCGAGATCAGTTACGCCGACAAGAAGGGCAAGTACCAGAAGCAGCAGAGCATCGTGCTGCCAAAGTTATAGCAGAGGGCAGGAAGGGGAAAGCGGGGGAAGGCCGCGGCCGGGGGTCAGTTGCCCCAGATCAGATACTCGGCGGAGACGCATTGCTCGCCGCCCGGCTCATCCACGCACACATCGAAGTACACCCAGGCGCCATTGGGAGCATCCACGGCCGGGATGGTGAGCGAGGCCCGGCCGTCGCCGTCGGTGGCCGGGAAGCCGTAATGCGCCACGCTGCCATCCGGCAGGTAGACCGTCAGCCGGGCTTCCAGGCCCGCCGCCGGCGCGCCATCCGCCAGCAGCACCAGGTGGATGGTCTGGCTCTCGCGGCTGGTGAGCGGCGAGCGCTGCTCCCAGGCGTTCAACGTCAACCGGTTGAGGGCGCCGGCCCCTGCATCTGCGCTCACGAAGCGGTTCTTGTATTCCTGCCCCAGCGGGCTGGGCTGAATCTGCGGCAGGGCGGTCTCGTAATAATCAAGGCACAGGTTCGTGAAGCACTGGCGGTAGACCCCCGCCTCCACCAGCTGCATTTCGGTGATCGGGAACCCGAAGACATCCAGCCCGCCGTGGGCCGTGACGTATTCGTAGAAGAACAGCGGGATGTTGTGGCCGCGGTTCTCCTGGAGCGGGAAGAACACGATGTAGGGGCTTTCCAGGCGCGGGGCCATATCCCCGGACTGCACGCCGACCATCTCGACGATCGGGCGGGCGAAGGCGCGGCCGGGCAGGTCCGGGTCGGTGTACAACACCAGGTTGCGGAAAACCACTTCCTGGCCGCCCTCCGGCAGGTCGTACGGCCCGGCCAACACTTCGCCAAACAGGTCGCTGCCCAGGCGCTCGACCGGCCCCTGGAACGCTTCCGGCAGGATGCTCGGAAAGTCTATGAGGGTGCTCGTCGGCGGGGTGTAGCGGCAGGTGACTCGGCAATCGTACACGCCGTAGGCCAGCAGGTAGGCCGGGGCGTTGGGGTCATCCAGCGGGCGCGCCAGGCCCATGTTCTCGAAGTGCTGCTCAAGGCGGTTGTGGCGCGGGTTGATGCGCAGGTTGGTCAGCGGCTGACCGACATAGCGCTCGCCGCCCAGCGCCTGGTAGAGCAGCTTGATGGCCGCGTCTGAAGGGTAATCGCCAATGTGCACGCCGCTCTGCGGGTTGGGGTTGTTGGGGGGTTCGTAGTAGCCCAGCTTCTTGCCGAGCGGGGCAAAACCGTAGCGTTCGCCGCCGGCCCGGGTCGGGTCGAACGACATCAGCCCGGACTGGACGTATTGAAGCGTCAGGCCATCGTGTTCGAATTCCTCACTGATGGCCGGCCCAAGGAAAGCCGCGCCGCCGCGCAGGGCATAGAACTCGCGGAATGCCGGCGCTACCGGGGCCGTACCCGGCGCGGTTGCGGTGGTGGGAGGTGTGGAGGTGGTCCCCCCGGTGCATGCGCTCAGGGCAAGTGCGACGATGAATAACGCGGCGCGCCATGGGGCCACACGCAAAACAGAGTATTTCATTGTGAAAAGGATAACTTTCTGCCAAACTGCGGCAGTGTGTGGCTCAAGGATGAGCCACTGATTTACTTTCGCCTCACTGCCGAGTATATCCGATTCCAGTACGGCTTGTCAAAGGACTTTTGGCCTATGCGCAGGGGGGATGAATGTACCCCGCGGCTCACCCCACAATGGCGCGCAGCGGCACAGGCATGAACAACAGCAGGAACAACAGCAGCGCCAGGAGCGCCAGGGCCGTGCGCGTGCCATCCAGTTCGGTGATCTGATCGAGCGGTTCAGCATGGGCGCGGCCGAAGAGGAAAATCAGCCCGGCCCACAGCCACCAGCCGGGCCACACCAGCCCCAGCAGCCCCAGCGTGACCAGGATGAACGGCACGGCTTTGGAAGCGTTCCGCCCGAAGAGCACGTAGAGCATGTGGCCGCCATCCAGTTGCCCGGCGGGGATAAGGTTGAGGCCGGTAACGAGCAACCCCGCCCAGCCCGCCCAGGCCACCTGGTTGAGCAGCACATCCCGGCCGCCCAGCGGGGTGGGCAGGCCGGTCAGCACGTAGCGCAGCCAGTGCAGGGCGGGCGGCAGTCCGCCGTAGGAGGCCGGCGCCGGCAGCCATTCGCCGTGCACCAGGTACTTCAGCGCCAGGTAAAAGACGGAGTTGCCTTCCAGGGTCAGCCCCGAGCCGGCCGGAATGTGCGCCGGAATCGACCCGACCTCCGAGGTCGCCAGGCCGTAGATGAGGATGGGCACGGTGACGATGAAACCCGCCAGCGGCCCGGCGATGCCGATGTCGTGCAGCACGCGTTTGTTTCTGGGCGGGGCCTTGAGCTGGATGAAAGCCCCCAGCGTGCCCAGCGGGCTGAACGGCAGCGGCAGGAAATATGGCAGGGTGACGGCCGTCTTGTGGTAGCGCGCCGCCAGATAATGCCCGAACTCGTGAGCCATCAGGATTCCCAGCATGCTGAGGGCGAAGGGCCAGCCGGTGGCCAGGCGCGGCAGGAGCAGCGTTAGCGTATCCAGCAGGCCGGGCGGCGGCGGGGGGCCATCGTAGCCGTAGATGGCCCCGGCCAGCAGCAGGCTCACCAGGGTGAGCAGGGCCAGCGCCAGGTTGACCCACGGGTTGGAAGCCGCCGGCTCGATGATGCCATTGATGAGCAGCACGATGTGGCGGCCGCCTTCTTCGCGAAAGGCCGGGGTCAGCCGGTGGGGCAGCAGCGCCTCGGCCAGTTCGTCGTAGGCGGCGGCCGAGTCCTTGCGCAGTCGCCCTTCGTAGCGCACCAGGTAGCGTTCTCCGGCCGCGCCCCAGGTGAGGCTCTCAATAGCGAGGACGCGCTCGATGAGCGGGTTAAGTTGATCGGGGGTGTTGAAAAGGGGTTGAGTCATGTGCGCCTTGCGGGGATGAGTGAATGAGGCGGGAGTGCATGGGAGTCGAACCCACCGCGGCCCGCACGCGGCCCGCCACCGATTTTGAAGACCGGGGAGCCCACCGGGACTCATCCACTCCCATCTGGCAAGGATACCGCGTCGGCGGGGCTTTGGCAAGCAGGCCCGTCCGGAGATGCAATGAAAGTCGGATGCGCGCCTATGGCCCCCCGGCTATAATACACGTGGGGTTTCGCCCCGCAGGAGGAGCCATGCCGCACGCGTCCCTTAAACTCACCCTCGCCGTGGTCGCCCTGGCAGCCGCCAGTCTGGCATGTCAGGTGCTGGGCGGCGGCGCGGCCGGGTCAACCCCGGGGCCTTCCGGCGGCGGGACGCAGCCGGGCAGCCCCACCCCCAACCTGACCCTCACGGCGGTGTTCTCCAGATCGGCCACACCGCTGCCCAGCGCACAGCCGAGCGACACGCCCAGCGAGGCTCCCAGCGCGACCCTGGAGCCGGACGCCCCCTCGGCGACGGCCGGCTCCGGCCCAGCCAGCCCCACCCCGGCGCAATCCGGCGGCGGGCGCGGCCCGACGGCCACCGCCACGCCCATCGTCTACCTTACCCCGCAGGCGGGTATCACCCCCATCGCCCTGGACTTCAGCCCCTCGCCCACGCTGGCCGCCACCGTCACCCCCGGAGGGAGCCCGACCCCGGCCCCACCCGCCGACCCCGGCCGGCCCGGCCCGGCGGTCGAGGTCGTTTACCTGCCCCAGGCGCCCCAGATCGATGCCGACTTACGCGATTTCCCGGCTCCGGTCTATGCCGTGACCACGGCGGTGCAGGGCGGCGGCTACTCGTCCGGCGAGAAGGATGTTTCGGCGCAGGCGCGCTTCGGCTGGGATGAGGACTATTTCTATATCGGCGTACGGGTGTTCGACAACAAGTTCGTCCAGCAGGCCAGCGGCCCGCAGTTGTATCGCGGCGACAGTCTGGAGATTCTGCTGGATATCCAGTTGAACGAAGACTTCAGTGACCGGGTCCTCAGCCTGGACGATTACCAGTTGGGCATTTCGCCCGGTAACCTGTTCACCGGCGCGCCGGCCGAAGCCTACGTGTGGGCCCCGCGCAATCAGATCGGCGCACCGCAGGGCGTGCGCATCGCCGCCGGGTTCACCACCGACGGTTACATCATGGAAGTGGCCGTGCCGTGGGCGGTTTTCGGCGTTTCGCCCGCCCAGGGTCAGACCTTCGGCTTCCTCTTCTCGGTCTCCGATAACGACGACGTGACCAGCAACGCCCAGCAGACGGTGGTTTCTTTTGCGCCCGGCCGCGCTCTGCACGACCCGACCACCTGGCGCGACCTGATCTTGCTGGCTCCATAGCCCAAAGCGGATAATAACCAGATTAATGCTGCCCCCAACCCTACCCGCCCGGACGAATCTGGGTATAATCCTGCCCGCACGGAACTGACACTCCCAGGAAACCAGGCTTCGCCCAATCCCAAGCTTGCCTGTCGGCTACCGGCAGGTAAGTTTTTTGTCCAGCGCGCCCGCGGGCTGCCCGCGGCGCGTAAGGAGCAAGTTGCATGACTGTTGACAAACTCAAGCGTCTCGTCTTCGGCGAACCCTTCCGGACGAGTCAGGAACACCACGAACGCCTGGATAAGGTGCGCGGCCTGGCGATCTTCGCCTCCGACCCGATCTCCAGCAACGCCTATGCCACCGAGGCCATCATGGCGGTCTTGCTGGTGCTGGGCAGCAGCGCCCTGGGGATGACCTGGGCCATTGCCCTCGCCATCGCCCTGCTGGTGCTGATCGTGGTGTTCTCCTACATCCAGACCATCCTGCATTATCCCGACGGCGGCGGGGCCTACACGGTCGCGAAAGATAACCTTGGCACAACGCCTTCCCTGTTGGCGGCGGCCGCCCTGCTCACCGACTATGTGCTGACCGTTTCCGTTTCGGTTTCGGCTGGCATGCGCGCCATCACTTCGGCATTCCCGGAACTGCACGGCTTCCGCATCGTCTTCGCGCTGACTGCCATCCTGATCCTGACCTGGATGAACCTGCGCGGCGTGCGCGAGAGCGGCACGGTGTTCGCCCTGCCAACCTACGCCTTCGTGGGCGGGGTGCTGCTGATGGTGCTGGTCGGGCTGGCGCGCTATTACGGCCTCTTCGGCCTGGAGCGCATCGTGCCGGAGGCGCACCCACTGGCCGCCGCCAGCAGCCTGACCACGTTCGCCTATATCTGGCTGATTCTGCGGGCCTTCGCCGCCGGCTGCACGGCGCTCACTGGAATCGAAGCCATCAGCAACGGCGTGGGCGCCTTCAAGAAACCGGAAAGCCGCAATGCCGCCCAGACCATGGTCGTGATGGCGGTGATGGCGATGGCGCTCTTCCTCGGCATTTCCTTCCTCGCCACTCATCTTAATCTCGTTCCCAGCCACACCGACAGCATCCTCTCCCAACTGGCCCGCACCGTTTCAGGCAGCGGCCTGCTCTATTATTGGGTGCAGTTCTTCACGATGATGATCCTGATCCTGGCTGCCAACACCGGCTATCAGGATTTCCCGCGCCTGTCGTCCTTCCTGGCCAAGGACGGCTTCATGCCGCGCTGGATGACCAACCGCGGCGACCGCCTGGTGTTCAATGGCGGCATCCTGACCCTGGCGCTGGTGGCGGCGGTGATCGTCATCATTTTCAGGGCGGACGAGATCGCCATGCTGCCGCTGTACGCCCTCGGGGTGATGTTATCGTTCACGCTTTCCCAGGCCGGTATGGTGCGGTTGATGGGCAAGATCAGCAAATTGAAGCCCGGCGAATCGCTCAAGACGCTTGCGACCACCGTTCATCATGAATCGGGCTGGTGGTGGAAGCAGCTGGTGAACGCCTTTGGCTCGTTGGTTACCCTGGTAGTGTTCCTGGTGCTGGTGGCTACCAAATTCCTGGAAGGCGCCTGGGCGATTGCCCTGGCGATCCCGCTGCTGGTCTGGCTCTTCCGTTCCATTCACAAGCACTATGAGGATGTAGCCGAGACCCTGCGCACCCGCCACCTGGACGAATCCAATCTGCTGGAAGTGGCGGACGTGGTCATCCTGCCGATGGGCGATGTGCATCGCGGCACCTTGCGCGCCCTGCGCTATGCCAAGCGCATCTCCAGCAACGTGCGGGCGGTGTGCGTCATCACCAGCGCCGAACAGAAGGAGCGCCTGGTGCGCCGCTGGAATCGCTTCCCCAAGACCACCGAGGGTGTGAGCCTGGTGTGCATTGACTACGATTACCGGGATGTGCTGGACCCGCTGATCGAATATATCGAGCATGTGAACAAAGTGGAATTCCCCAGCGAATTGACCAGCGTGGTCATCCCGGAATTCATCACTGAATCGGTCCTCACACAGATCCTGCACAACCAGACTGCCAACATCCTGCGCGCCCGCCTGCGCCAGTACAAGGACATCGTGGTCATCGACATCCCGATTCACATCAACGGCAGCGACCACCCGCCCCACGACTCGCGCGACAAAGACCCGTATACGACCGAGATCATTTCCGAGTGACCTTGCGGCTCAGGAATCAAGAAGCCCCGCAAGGTCGCGGGGCTTCTTTTATTGCGGGGCCTGGAGCGTTTCAAGTAGTTGGCCGTAAGTGTTTTGAATTCCGCCGGAGAGAAACAGCGGCCAACTATTAAAGTAACCCATAGGTATATTACGAAGGGAATCACGCTGCAAAGCCGGAGTCCTTTGAAAAAGGGCTTTCGGTGGGCTACTCAGAACAGCAATGCCGAGAACTCGCGCCGGTAGTCGCGGGTCATTTCCGAGTCGGCGTCCATCAGTTCCAGCACGGCCACCATCAGTTGGCGCGCCGCGCCGCCGCCATAGTTCTTATTCTGACGCAGGATCTCCAGCAGGCCATCCGCGGCAGCGGCCAGGTTGCCGCGCCCGGCCAGCCGGATGGCGCGGGCATAGGCCGGCGTCAGGTCATCGTCGCCCTCTTCCGAAGGGTTGGCTTCGAGGCGCGCCATAGCCTGCGCCAGCGGCAGCAGGCTCTGAGCGGCGCCGTATTGTTTGCTTGCCGGGAAGTCGCGCAGGACCACCAGCGCGTCGGCGGGGCGGCCCTGGGCGAGATGGCTTTTTGCCAGGCCCAGCAGCGCCGGGCCGTCATCCGGGCGGGATTTGAGCACCTGGCGGAAGGCCTCGCCGGCGTCGGCCCAGTGGCTGGCGCGCAACAGGCTGTGCCCCTTTTCCAGGTTCAGGTCGCTCTGGGTGGGGGCCAGTTTGCGCAGGAAATCGCGCAGCGCCCCTTCGGGCTGGGCGCCGACGAACTCGGCCACCACCTGGCCCTTCAGGAAACCCTTCACAGTCGGCAGACCGCGCACGTTGAAGGCCAGCGTCAGATTGGGGTTATCGTCGGCGTTGACCTTGGCCAGGCGGAACGCGCCGTTGGCCTCACGCGCCAGCTTCTCCAAGATGGGCGAAAGCATGTGGCAGGGCTGGCACCATTCGGCCCAGAAGTCCACCACCACCGGCGTGGTCTGCGAGTAGAGCACCACGTCATTCTGGAAACTGGCTTCGTTGACTTCGATGATATGCTCGGATGACATCATAGGGCGCGCTCCCCGCGGGCAACCGCGTCTGAGAGTAGTGATGACGCCGATCGCTTGAAGTAGCCCATCAAAAGCCTTTTTGCAAAGGAATTCGATCTGCCATCTCGATCTTTCTCGCAAAATGCCTTTTGGCTACTTTAGTAGTTGGCCGCTGCTCCTTTCCGAAGGAATCCAAGATGCTTTCGGCCAACTACTGAATCCTACCCGAAATTTATTAGAAAACCCTCAAAACCGCCACGCCAAAAAGTGTGATTCCGGTTTTCGGCGGTTGACGTTGTCTGGTCATCGTGCTATCATCGGCACAGCACTTATTCATTCATTTTCCTCGCCGGAACGACAGCCCTTCGTAATGGGCGGCTTGCTATTATCGCAGCCTTGGCTGCATCAAGGTACCCGAAAACACAAGACCTGAACCACCCCGGTGGTTCTCCATCGACAGGCTGTCCAACGGCGAACGCGGCAACCGCGTTCGCCATGTTCGTTAAGGGCTTCCGTGCGGGGAAACAAAGGAGCAAGCATGAGCATCGAATTCTTTTCCCGCCTGATTGGCATGGTGGTGTTCGGGGCCGGCGGCGTATGGCTGGGCACCCTGATGAGCGACGCCTTCAACGATCCGGTCGAAGTGTGGGCGACCATCATCGGGCTGGTGGGGGCGCTGGTGGGCCTGGTGCTCACCCCCAGCCTCTCGGTGCGCCCGGTGCGCGCCATCCGCAACAGCCTCGGCCAGATCTCCAACCGCACCCTGTTCGCCGGGCTGATCGGGCTGATCGTCAGCCTGCTTATTTCCGGCCTGCTGGCCTTCCCGCTTTCGCTGATGCCGGAGCCGTTCGGCCAGGTCTTCCCCATCGTCGGGGCGGTCATCTTCGGCTATCTGGGCATCACCGTGTTCGTCGCCCGCCGGGATGACATCTTCAACGTGCTGGATACCTTCCCCAACCGGACGCCCAGTGAGGGCGGCCGCACCAACGGCAAGGGCGCCCGCGCCATCCTGCTGGATACCAGCGTGATCATCGATGGGCGCATCGCCGACATCGCCCGCACCGGCTTCCTGGCCGGCGAACTGCTCATCCCGCGCTTTGTGCTCAACGAACTGCAATACATCGCCGATTCGGGCGACAACCTGCGCCGCCAGCGCGGCCGGCGCGGCCTGGAAGTGCTGGCCGCCCTGCAAAAGAACCCGCTCATGCCGGTGCGCATCAGCGACATCGACGTGGAAGGCTCGCGGGCGGTGGACGACAAGCTCATCATCCTGGCGCGCCAGATGCGCGCCCCGGTCCTGACCAACGATTACAACCTGAACCGGGTGGCCGAACTGCAAGGCGTGACCATCCTCAACATCAACGAACTCGCCAACGCCGTCAAGGCCGTCTACCTGCCGGGCGAAATGCTCAGCGTGCGCATCATCCAGGAAGGCCGCGAGGCCAACCAGGGCGTGGGCTACCTGGACGACGGCACGATGGTGGTGGTGCAGGACGGGCAAAACTTCATCGGCGTGGAACTGGAGACGGTGGTCACCAAGGTGTTGCAAACCGCCGCCGGGCGGATGATCTTCGCCAAGCCGGAACACGACTGAACCCGGGCAAGGCCAGAGCCATGACCATCACGCTCTACAACACGCTCACCCGCAAGAAAGAAGCCTTCGAACCGCTGGAACCCGGGGTGGTGCGGCTGTACGTGTGCGGCCCGACGGTGTACAGCAACGCCCATGTCGGGCACGCCATGTCCAGCCTGGTGTTCGATATCCTGCGCCGTTATCTGGAATACCGCGGCTATGCGGTCCGCCACGTCATGAACTACACCGACGTGGATGACAAGATCATCCTGCGCGCCATGCACGAAGAGCGCGACCCGCACGAACTGGCCGAAATCTACATCCGCGAATACGACGAGCACCTGCGGGCATTGAATATCCTGCCCGCCCACATCACCCCGCGCGTCAGCCAGGAGATGGACGAGATCGTCCGCACCATCCAGGGCCTGGTGGACAAGGGCTACGCTTACCCGGCCGGCGGCGACGTGTATTTCCGCGTCCAGAAGGACGCCGACTACGGCCGCCTTTCCGGCCGGCGGCTGGACGATATGCAGGCCGGGGCGCGCATCGAGGTCGACGAGCGCAAGGAACACCCGATGGACTTCGCGCTGTGGAAGGCCGCCAAAGAGGGCGAGCCGTCCTGGGGGAGCCCGTGGGGCAGAGGCCGCCCCGGCTGGCACATCGAGTGTTCGGCCATGTGCCTGCACCACCTCGGCGAGCAGATCGACATTCACGGCGGCGGCAACGACCTGATCTTCCCGCATCACGAGAACGAAATCGCCCAATCCGAATCGCTCACCGGCCAGCCCTTCGCCCGCTACTGGGTGCACAACGGCATGATGCAGTTGAGCGGCGAGAAGATGTCCAAGTCGCTGGGCAACCTGGTGACCATTGAAGACTTTCTCAGCAAAAACGAGGCCGATGTGCTGCGCCTGATGGTGTTGAACTCCTCCTATCGCAGCCCGCTGACCTTCAACGACGAAGTCATTGAGGCCGCCAGCAAAGGGCTGGAGCGCCTGCGCAACGGCCTGCGCCCGGCCTTTCCAGAAGCGGCCGGCGCGCCCGCTGAAACCCTGAAGGTACTGGAAGAACAGGCCAGGACCACCCGCGCCGCCTTCCTGGCCGCCATGGATGACGACTTCAACAGCGCCGGCGCGCTCGGCCACCTGTTCGACCTGGTGCGGGCCATCAACACCGCCCGCGACGCCAGCGCCACAGTCGCCGAACTGGAAGAAGCCCAGGCGGCGCTGCGCGAACTGACCGGCGTGTTCGGCCTGCGCCTGGAAAAGCTGGACGGCAAGGCGGATGCCGCCCCGTTCGTTGATCTGCTGGTGCAGGTGCGCCAACAGATACGCCAGGAAAAACTCTGGGCGCTCTCCGACCAGATTCGCGACCAGTTGGCCGAACTCGGCGTCACCCTCGAGGACAGCAAAGAGGGCACCACGTGGAGGTTCAGCCGCTAGCAGACAGCAGATAGCAGGGAGCAGATAGCACCTTCTCCCACTGCCTGCCGCCTGCTTTCTGCTGCCTGCTTTCATGGAGTGGCTCACCGGCCGCAACCCCGTCTATGAAGCCCTGCGCGCCAACCGGCGGGTGTTCACGCGCCTGCGCGTGGCCGAAGGGGCGCAGGCCAAAGGCCGCCTGGCCGAAATCCTGGACCTTGCCGGGGCGCGCGGCATCAAGTCGGAGCCGACGCCGCGCCCGCTGTTGGACCGCATCGCCGACCACCACCAGGGCGTGGCGCTGGAGGCCGGGTCTTACCCCTACAGCGGCCTGCTGGATATGCTCGCCCTGGCCGCCGAACGCGGCGAGCCGCCCTTCATCCTCCTTCTGGACACCCTGCAGGATCCCCAGAACCTGGGTACGCTGCTGCGCACCGCCGAGGCGGTGGGCGCGCAGGGCGTGGTCATCCCGTTGGCGCACACGGCCAGCATCACCCCGGCGGTGGTCTCGGCCTCCAGCGGAGCCAGCGAACACCTGCTCGTCGCCCAGGCCAACCTGGCGCAGACCATCCAGGCTCTCAAGGAAAACGATGTCTGGGTGGTAGGGCTGGATGGCGGGTCTGAGTCCCAGCCGCCGGAGAGGGTGCGGCTGGACGGCGCCTTGGCGCTGGTGGTGGGCAACGAAGGCGAAGGCATGCGGCGGCTGGTGCGCGAGTCGTGCGACATCCTGCTGGCCCTGCCGATGCGCGGCGAAATCGAATCGCTCAACGCGGCCGTGGCGGGTTCCGTGGCGCTGTATCTGGCGTGGCAGGCACGAAAATGGGAGACAGGTCAACGTGTCAACGAGTAACGCGGCAACGGGGAAAAACCCCTGAACCCGGAGACGATTTCCTCATTGAAGCAGAACTCGTTGACGCATTGACCTTTCCTTATGTCCACATTCAGAGACATCGCACACACACTCAGCCGAGAGCTAGGCATCTATCGGCGGGCGCTGGCGCACCCGCGCACCGGCTGGGCGCCGCGCCTGCTGCTGACGGCCGCCCTGGCCTATTTCGTGCTCCCCATCGATATCCTGCCTGACTTCATCCCGGTCATCGGCCAATTGGACGACCTGCTGATCGTGCCCGGCCTCATCTGGCTGGCCCTGCGGCTCATTCCTGGCGATGTAATGGCGGAGTGTCGCCAGCCGCTGCCCACGGCGACAACAATGCAGGACGAAGCGACCGGCTGACCGCCGCGGGCATCCATCGTGCAAGTCTCTTGAACTGCCCGGGTAGCCCACCGAAAGTCTTTTTGCAAAGGGCTCCGACTTTTCAGCGTGATTCTCCTCGTAAGATGCCTATGGGCTACTTTAATAGTTGGCCGCTGTTCCTCTCCGACGGAATTCAAGACTCTTGCGGCCAGCTACTCAGTACGGTTGATTCTGGTTTAGAATCTCCCGCACTCAAGCAATCATCCCAGCGACCCGGACCCGCCTGTGAAACTCGACACCTTCCTCGACCCCAGCACACCGCTCAGCGCCGTGCCGGAGTTGGCGCGCCACGCCGAGGCGCTCGGCTTCGATTGCATCTGGGCGGCCGAGACCCAGCACAACCCCTTCCTGGCCTGCACGCTCATCGCCGCCAACACCCGCCGCATCCAGTCCGGCACGGGCATCGCCGTCTCGTTCGCCCGCAGCCCGGCCGTGATGGCTCACGCCGGCTGGGACCTGGCGGAACTCTCCGGCGGGCGCTTTCTGCTCGGCCTGGGTACGCAGGTCAAGGCGCACATCGAGCGCCGCTTCGGCATGCCATGGCCGGAGTCGGTGGTGGGCAAACTGCGTGAACAGATTCAAGCCATCCGCGCCTTCTGGGCCAGCTGGCAGACCGGCGAAAAACTCAACCAGCGCGGCGAGTACTACAAACTCACGCTCACCTCGCCATTCTTCACGCCCGATAAGATCGAGCAACCCGGCATCCCCATCTACATCGCCGGGGTAAACGCCGGGCTGGCGCGTCTGGCGGGCGAACTGGCCGACGGCTTCCATATCCACCCCTACCATTCGCCGGAGTACCTGCGGTCGGCGCTGCTGCCCGCCATCGAGCAGGGCGCGGCCAGAAGCGGGCGGGCGCGTGCAAACCTGGATGTGGTCGCCAACGCTTTCACCGTCAGCAGTCCACACGACGAAGCCCTGGTGAAGATGCAGATCGCCTTCTACGCCTCCACGCCCTCCTACCGGGCGGTGATGGCCCACCACGGCTGGGCGGACGTGGCCGAGCGCCTTTCGGCCCACGCCGCCAAACAGGAATGGGCCGAGATGCCCGGCCTGATCAGCGACGAGATGCTGCGCGCCTTTGCGACCGTGGCCGACGAAGCCGACCTGGCGGCCGCCCTGCATGAACGCTACGCCGGCATCGCCGACCGCATCACGGTCTACATCCCGCTGCGGCCGGGCGAGCGCGATGATTTCTGGAAGCGGCTGAAGGCGGATTTTGAAAGAGCCAGCCAATAGGGGAATCATCCCGAGGAGACCGGGAAAAAAGGTAGACAGGTAGACAAGCATCAAAGGTCAGTCCCTTTTTCCAGTGGACTCCTGGGCCTTCAGACCTCCGGACTTCATGACTTCGAGACCCCAGCACTTCAGCGCCTCAGCACGCCTTCGTGGTCTAATACCCCAATGCCCAAACCCTTGCTCGTTGACGCCCACCAGGACCTGGCCTGGAACATCCTTACTTTCGGCCGGGACTACACCCGCACGGTGGCCGAGACGCGCGCCCTCGAACACGGGGGTGTCGCGCCCAGGGTGAATGGCGATACCCTGCTCGGCCGCGACGCCTACATGCAGGGCCGCGTGGCGGTTGTGTTCGCCACACTCTACGCCAGCCCGATTCGCCATCGCATCGGCGCGTGGGATACCATCTTCTACCGCGACGACGAGGAAGCCCACCACGTGTACCGGCGGCAGGTGGATACCTATTGCCAGCTGGCGGAAGACCACCCCGGCCACTTCACGCGGCTTCAAACCCGCCCGCAGTTGCAGGCCCACCTGACCGCCTGGCACGCCGCCGGGGAGGTGCCCGACCTGCCGGTTGGCTTGCTGACCCTGATGGAAGGCGCCGAAGCCGTGCGCAGCCCCGGCGAACTGGAAGACTGGTGGGCGTTGGGTGTGCGCGTCGTCGGTCCGGCCTGGGCCGGTAACCGCTACTGCGGTGGCACGGCCGAACCCGGCCCGCTCACGGACGAAGGCCGCGTCCTGCTGGCGCACATGGCCGAACTCGGCTTTGTGCTGGACATCAGCCACATGGACGAACCCGCCGCCCTGGACGCGCTGGATACTTACGAAGGCACGATCATCGCCAGCCATGCCAACGCCAAGGCCCTGCTGCCGGGCACACAGAGCAACCGCCATCTCAGCGATAACGTACTGGCGCGCCTGCTGGAACGCGGCGGCATCGTGGGCGCAGTGCCCTACAACACCTTTCTCAAGGTCGGTTGGAAGATGGGCGACCCGCGCGAACAGGTGGCGCTGGATGCCGTCGCCGCCCACATCGACTACGTCTGCCAGATGGCCGGCAATGCCCGCCATTCCGGCATCGGCTCGGATGCCGACGGCGGCTTTGGGTTGCAATCCGCGCCGGAAGGCATCAACACCCTGGCCGACCTGCACGGGCTGGCCGATCTACTGGCCGGGCGCGGCTATACTCTGGATGATATCGCCGCCATCCTGGGCGGCAACTGGCTGCGCCTGCTGGAAAGCGCCCTGCCCGAAACCGCATGAGCGAACCCATCACCCGCCCCCAATTGGAAAAACGCCGCCCGCGCCGTCAGCTCGGCCTGTACCTCACGCTGGCCGGATTCGCCATCTTCATCATTGGGGCCGAACCGGCCCTGTTCGGGCTGGACCGCAGCGAGGTGATCGGTTTTGTGCAGATCACGGTGTTCATCTTCGGCCTGGGCGTGATGTGCCTGGGCGGGTCGGTGGCGCTGGATGCCCTCTGGCCGCGCAGCGTCAAGAGCATCATCGCTGAACTGGGTGTGCGGGTAGCCTGGACCGGCTATGTCATCGCCCTGGCTTCGGCCATGGCGGATGTCTTTGGGCTGGGTACGCGCCCGCTGCCGGCCACGCCGTTCTTCGGCTATTGGCAGGAGCGCGGCGTGCTGGTCGGCGAGGTGGTCATCATCCTGGGGTTCCTGATGATGATCCCGCTCAACCCACCCGAGCCGCCCGAGTCCGAACCGGATGATCCCGTGATAGAAACAGCCGCGGATTGACGGCCGCAAGCCCGCCGGCGGGAGCATTGCCTTCCCGCCGCGCTCCGGGTACAATGCCATGTTGTTCACATCATGAAAATCCGTTTCCTGCATCTGGTTGCCCTGGCCGGGCTGCTGGCGGCCTGCGCCGCCCCGCCGCCCGCCGCGACTCCCCCTCCCCCGCCCGCCACGCTGGCGCCCACCGTCACCGCCGGTCCCTCGCCAACGCCGCTGCCGACCCGCCCGGCCTACCTGCCCGGCGAACTGGTGGCCTACATCGCCCAGACCGGCGATACCCTGCCGGCGCTGGCGCGGCGTTTCAATACAACGGCGCGGGAGATCATGGCCGCCAATCCGGTCATCCCTCAGAGCGTCACGACCCTGCCGCCCGGCTTCCCGATGCAGATTCCCATCTACTACCGCAGTTTCTGGGGCACGCCCTATCAGATCCTGCCGGACAGCTGGTTCGTCAACGGGCCGCAGGCGGCCGAATTCGATACGGCGGCTTTCGTGGCCGGCCAGCCCGGCTGGCTGAACGGCTACGTGGAATACGCCGCCGGGCAGAACCGCAGCGGCGCGAATATCGTCGATTACGTAGCGACCAATTTCAGCGTCAGCCCGATGCTGTTGCTGGGCCTGCTGGAGTACCAGACCGCCGCGCTCAGCGACCCGGACCTGAGCGGCCTGGATGCCCTCTACCCGCTGGGCTACGTTTCCTACCAGCACCGCGGGTTGTACCTGCAACTGGTCTACGCCGCCAACGTGCTGAACAACGGCTACTACCGCTGGCGGGCCGGTGATCTGATCGAGATGGAACTCTCCGACCGCACCACCGAACGCCCCGACCCCTGGCAGAACGCCGCCTCGGTCGCTCTGCACTATTACTTCCGCAGCCTGCCGGTCAACCAGTACCGCCACGCCATCGGCCCGCAGGGTATCGCCGCCGTCTTCCAGGCGCTGTTCGGCGATGTCTGGGCGCAGGACGAGCCGCACCTGCCCGGCAGCCTGGAGCAACCGTACTTCAGCCTGCCCTTCCCGGCCGGCGAGGTGTGGGCCTTCACCGGCGGGCCGCACGCCGGCTGGGGCGAGGGCTACCCGCTGGCCGCGCTGGATTTTGCCCCACCCGATACGGCGGAAAACTGCGTCATCAGTTCAGATTGGGCCACGGCCATCGCGGCCGGGCAGGTTGTGCGCAGCGGCGAGGGCCTGGTGGCGCTCGACCTCGACCAGGACGGCGATGAACGCACCGGCTGGGTGGTGTTCTACCTGCACCTGGCCGCCGTGGGCAAAGCCCCGCTGGGCGCGGTCCTTCAGCAGGGTGACCCGCTCGGCCACCCCTCGTGCGAAGGCGGCACCTCCACCGGCGCACACGTGCACATCGCCCGCAAATATAACGGCGAGTGGCTGGCGGCCGATTTCGCCCTGCCCTTCGTGATGGAAGGCTGGGTTCCCGCCGCCGGCGACGCGCCCTATCAGGGCACGCTGACGCGCTTTTCCGCCCGGGTGGAAGCCTGCGTGTGTTCGGACTCGTTCAGCTGGGTGACCGCCGGGCCGCTGCCGGAAACCGACGAAAGCGGAAACTGAAGGCTGCCCTGCAAAGTTTCAACTGCCTGGATAGATACGTGTTCAGCAATTCTGGACATATCGCCCCGTTTCCTTATTGGCCATTAGGTAAGCCGCGCGCCATCCGGATGCGGCCCGCTCTTTTGGTATAGTTGGGCGGCGACACTGACTGACATTCAAGCCCATGCCCTTCACCCAGCGCTTCACCACCCTCCTACGCTTTGTCCAATACTTTACCCGCCGCCTTCTCACTGTCGGTGCTACCGTGTTTGTGGGCGTCTTCCTGACGGTGATAGCCGCCAACCAGACCAACCAGCTGGACGCCAACCTGGAGCGAAAACTCCAGCCCCGGGCACTAGCCCTGTGGCGCGAGCGCTATGGCCTTGCCGGGCCGGGCGAATCTCCCGACCTGACCGCCGTGATGGACGAACTGCGCGCCGAGCACGGCCTCAATCTGCCCTTCCTGCCGCGCCACCTGCGTTACACGCTCAACGCCCTGAAAATGGAGTGGGGCGATGTGGCCTTCACCACCTTCCGCGCCCGCGGCAGCCTTGGGGATGGGGACCTCTCGGCGGGCGGCATCATCCTGGAAGCCTTCCCGAACACGCTCCTGCTGGTAGGCGCTGCCAACCTGCTGATCTTCCTCATTGGCATCCCGCTGGCCCTGCTGCTCAGCCGGCGATATGGCACCTGGGTGGACAGGTTGTTCTCCTTCCTCGCGCCGATTTCTTCCATACCGGCCTGGGTGTTGGGTCTCCTGCTCATCCTGGTTTTCGCGGTCGAGCTGAGGCTGCTGCCGGTTGGAGGGATGCGCGGCCTGGTATCCGACCTGCCGCCGGTGGCCCGCAACCTGTCTCTAGCGCGGCACATGTTGCTGCCGGTGGCGGCCATCGTGCTGAGTCAGGTGTTCCAACTGGCGTACACCTGGCGCTCGTACCTCCTGGTGTTTGCCAATGAAGATTACGTGGAACTCGCCAAAGCCAAGGGCCTGACCCCGCAGGCGATCCAGCGCAAATACGTGCTGCGCGTCACCTATCCATTCATCATCACCAGCTTCGCCCTCACCCTGGTCAATTTCTGGCAGACTGCCATCGCACTGGAGATCGTCTTCAATTGGCCCGGCATTGGATTCTTGTTCATCCGTTCCCTGCCTCACTACTTTGGCGAGAGCATGTTCCCCGGCGAGATGGTCCTCACCGTGGGGCTGGTCGTACTGTTTGCCTACATCCTGGGGGCCACGGTGCTGGTGCTGGATTTCCTCTACGCCCTGGTCGACCCGCGCATCCGCCTCCAGACCGGGCGTATCGAACAGCGCGCTCTGAGAGTGCGCCACGCCCGGCGCTGGCTGCGCCGCAAGGCCGCCAGCTGGCAGGCCGGGGAGGGAAATGTTCCCCGGCTGCGGCGGGCCAAGCCACCCCGGCCGCCCCTCAAGCAGAGGTTGAGCGACATTGCTGGCAGCCTCCGGCAGCATGCCCTCCAGCGCAGCGCGGCTTTCCTGCGTGACTTGCTGCGATACCCTTCAGCCGTGGTGGGCCTGACGATCGTGCTGCTGTTATTGGCCGGCTCACTGTACGCTCTGGTGGCCCTGCCCTACGTGGGCATTGCGGAAAGCTGGAGTCGAACGTCGGTCATGGGCCGCGTGGATGTGCCGAGATTGGCGGAACCGGTCTGGGTTGACCGGCTGCTGGGCCGGGAACGGTTATCGCGCCTGCTCCTGGACAGCCGCACGCCGGATACGCCGGTGGGCCGCAGGGTGAGGATTCAGGAGAACGGCACCCCCAACGTCACGCTCACGTTCGAGTTCGACTATACCTATGATCAGCCGCCCGAAGAGATTCTCGTCTATTTTCATCCTGTAATCGACGAGAAGCGCCCGTTCGTCTTCATGACTTGGACCCGCCCGGATGGGACCAGCCAGGAGTTGAGCGGGCTGGCCCTCCACGCCACCGAGCAGGTCAACCTGCTCGAATACGTTTTTAGTGGGCCGCGCGCCATGAAGCAGGCCCGCCTGGAGCGGCCTTACCTGGATGCCATGTCCGACGCCGACTTGCAGCGCGCCTGGCTGTTCAATCTGTCCGGCCAAGACGGCGACCGCCCTCTCCAGGGACACTATATCCTTGAGATTCAGGCCATGTTCTTCGAGCCAGCCGGCGACCTGCACGCAGAGCTCCTCCTGTTGGGGCAAACCTATGGCGCGGCTGGCACCGATATGTTCCGGCGCGATCTGAGCGTCCCCCTGTTGTGGGGCATGCCATTTGCGCTGGTCTTCGGTCTGCTGGGAGCGGGACTAACGGTGCTGGTCTCAATGAGCATGGCGGCTCTGGGCGTGTTGCATGGCGGCCTGTTGGATGACCTGATCCAGCGGCTGGCGGATGCCAACCTGATCCTGCCAGTGCTGGCCATCAGCGTATTGTTCTATGCCTATTTTGGATGGAGTCTCTGGGCCATCCTGGCCCTCATCATCCTGCTCTCAGCTTTTGGTAGCCCACTCAAGACCTATCGGTCGGCTTTCCTGCAGGTCATCGAAGAGCCCTACATCGAATCAGCGCGCACCTACGGCGCATCCAGTTGGCGAATTATCTTCTTCTACATGCTGCCACGCGTGTTCCCCGTCATCCTGCCGCAGTTGATCGCCCTGATTCCAGGTTTTGTCTTCCTTGAGGCCACCCTGGGGATGTTCAATATCAAAACCGTGCTGCCCACCTGGGGTAAGGTGATCTACGAGGCGGTAAACAACGGCGTGAGTTATGGCTCGCGCTATTGGGTGCTGCAACCGCTGGCATTGCTGCTATTGACCAGCACGGCGTTCGCCTTGCTCGGCCAGGCACTCGACCGGATTCTAAACCCCCGCTTGAATTCGGATTAGAAGTCGTCTTCCAGCCAGCCGGTCTCGGCCTGCCAGCGGGCGCGGCGGCGCACAGCGAAGAGGTTGGCGGCCACCAGCCCAAAGAGGAAACCACCCACATGCGCCCACCAGGCCACACCCGGGGCGGCCGCCGCGCCCAGCCCGGAGAGCAGTTGCAGCACGAACCACAGCCCCAGGAAGATGACCGCCGGGACTTCCACAAACCACAGGAAGAACAGCGGCACCAGAGTGAGCACCCGCGCCGAGGGATAGAACAGCATGTAGGCCCCCAGCACGCCGGCGATGGCCCCGCTGGCCCCCAGCACCGGCACGCTGCTACCCGGGCTGAAGCTGGCCTGCAACAGCCCGGCCGCTGCGCCGCTCAACAGGTAGAACCCCAGGAAGCGCGCCGGCGACATGCGGTCTTCCACGTTGTCCCCGAAGATGTACAGCACCCACATGTTGGAAAGGAAATGAAACCAGCCGGCATGCAGGAACTGGCTGGTGAGCAATGAGAAACCGAACGCCAGCGGGTCGCCTGCCAGGCGGGCCGGCACCAGGGCGTACTGGCCGATGAACTCGTTGAGCAGGCCCGGCCCCAGCGAGAGCTCGTACAGGAACACCGCCAGGTTCAGGCCCAGCAGCAGCCAGGTGACCAGCGGCAGGCGGCGCGAAGGTATCGTGTCTCGAATGGGGATCATAGTCGCTCTCCAGGGTTAACGTTGGCGGCTGCCCAAATTGTACTGCCTGATAAGAAGCAAAACGGCCGGAGGCTGACTGCACTCCGGCCGCGGGCCTGGGGTTATTTGGCCCGGACCTTGATCTGCCGGGCTTTGGCGGCCTCGGCCTTTGGCACCCGCACCGTCAACACGCCGTGCTTCACTTCGGCCTCGGCCTTGTTGGCGTCCACGGCAGTGGGCAGGCGCAGGGTGCGGCTGAAATGGCCGCTGGGCCGCTCGCGCAGCAGGGTCTGGTTGCCCTCCGGCCCTGCATGTGAGAAATCGCCCCGGATGGCGATGGCGTCTTCGAGCACTTCGATCTTCACCTCTTCGGGCTCGATGCCCGGGACGAGCGCGGTGAGGGTGTAACCTTCGTCATCAGCCGTCACATCCACCGGGATGTGGACTTCCGGACGCTGGCCATCGGCCAGGGCCTCATAGCGGCGGGCCAGACGGCGGGGAGAGTGGAAATACAGGGTCATGGCAGTTCCTCCGAACGTTGATTGTGAATTTCCGCCATCTTAAGTCGGGCGCATTTGACCGGCATCAACGCAGCATCAGCGTTCCATCAGAAACCGGCAGCGGGAGTGCGCCGTAAATCGCATGATTGTAAACACAATATTTTTTATTAAAGTTCATAATTGCAAAATATTATGTCTTATTCACTAATATGCAACTGAGACATTTGCCGCATGGTTGCGCCGCGTCCCGCCGTGCTATACTCTTTCAAACAGGTCTGCTTCAGTCGCCAAACCACCCTTGGCCGACCGGTTTCGTTTTGTTTCAGGCGGTTGGCGGCTGGCGAGGATGTGAGATCCGACTCAGAAGAGCGGCACCCGGATGAGCGAGCCAACCACCGAATCCAGCGGCACCCTTGCCGCGCTGCGCCTGATCTATGAGATCAGCCGTGAGCTTGCCACCGCCTTCGACCTGCGGACGGTGCTCACGCGGGTGCTGTTCCTCTCCCTGCGCAACGTGCAGGGCAGCAGCGGGGCCATCATTGTGCTGGACGATTCCGGCCAACCGCTCGATTCGGCCATCATCCACGCCGGCAATGTGCAGGATACCAACACCCAGCGTCTGCGGGCCACGCTCGACAGCGGCCTGGCCGGTTGGGTGGCGCGCAACCGCCAGTCCGCCCTTGTCACCGATACGGCCACCGACGAGCGCTGGATCCGCCGCGATTACGAAGGCAAGCAGGATTCCGGCCCCGGCTCTTCGGTGAGCGCCCCGTTGATGGTGCGCGACCGGCTGGTGGGGGTCATCACCCTCACCCACCCCCAGAAAGGCTTCTTCAACGGCGAGCACCAGGCCCTCATCCAGGCCATCGCCGACCAGGCCGCCATTGCAGTGCTCAATGCCCGCCTGGTGGAAGAGAGCCAGCGCAAGGCGGCCGCCAGCAGCGCCCTGGCACAGAGCGCCGCCAGCATCAACGCCACCCTGGACCTTGAAGAGGTCCTCCAGCGCATCCTCGAACAGATCAGCGAGGTCTTCACCGCCGAGGCGGTTTCGCTGCTGCTCATCGACCCCGGCACGCAGGACCTCGTCTTCCGCGCCGCTACCGGCAGCAAGCGCGACAAGATCCTCGGCCAACGTATCAGGATCGGCCAGGGCGTCGTCGGCTGGGTGGCCCAGGAAGGCGAAGGCGTCGTTTTGCAGGATGTAACCAAGGACAACCGCTTCTACCACGAGATGGATCAATCCACCGGCTATAAGACCCGCGCCCTGGCCGCCGCGCCCATCCGCGCCAAAGGCAGGATCATTGGCGTCCTCGAAGCGCTCAACCCGGCCGCGCCCTTCGAGAGCGATGCCCTCCAGGTGCTGGAAGGCATCGGCAACCTAGCAGGGACAGCCATCGACCATGCCCAACTCTTCAACCAGGTCGAAGCCGCCCGCACCCGCTACCTGGAGCTCTTCGAAGACAGCATCGACCCGATCTTGATCACCGATGAAGACGGCAAGATACTGGAGGCCAACCGCCAGGCGGAGGTCTTCACCGGCTTTGGCACGCCCTCGCTCCACAAGATGAACATCTACCAGTTCCACAAAGTGGATTGGCAGGCGCTCGGCCAGGATTTTGCCGCCCTCCACGCCGACCGGCCGGTGATGTATGAGTCGCACCTGCACCCCAGCCAGGGCGATGAAATCGCCATCGAGGTCCACGTCCGGCGGGTGAGCATCGACGGCGCCCCCCGCCTGCAATGGCAGATGCGCGACATCTCCGAGCGCCGCAAACTGGACAAACTGCGCGAAGACCTCATGTCGATGATCTACCACGACCTGCGCTCGCCGCTTTCCAACGTCATTTCCAGCCTGGAACTGATCGCCGCCATGCTGCCGCCCGGCGAGGCCAACCTGGCCAACCTGATCGAGATCGCCCTGCGCTCCACCGAGCGCGTCCAGCGTCTGGCCTCCTCCCTGCTGGATACCGCCCGCCTGGAAGCCGGCCAGCGCATCGGCAACCAGCAGCCCATCTCGCTGCGCGCCCTGATGTCTGAGGCTGCTGAGGCGGTCGAACTCTCGGCGCGCTCGAAAGAGATGCCGTTCGAGACCGCCTACCCGGAGCCCGATATTACCGTCCGGGTGGACGCCGACATGATTCGCCGGGTGATGATCAACCTGCTGGAAAACGCGGTCAAATATTCCCCGGAAGGCACGCACCTGACCATAGGAGCGATGGCGGTGGATGGCATGGCCCAGGTCTGGGTCGCCGACACCGGCAAGGGCATCCCCGCGGAAGACCAGGAGCGCATATTTGAGAAGTACGCCCGCGCCCGCATCGGCACCGGCGCGGCCAAAGGGCTGGGGCTGGGGCTGGCGTTCTGCCGGCTGGCCGTGGAGGGCCACGGCGGCCAGATCTGGCTCAAGAGCGAACTGGACAAAGGCTCCATGTTCACCTTCTCTCTCCCGCTCGCCAAAGAATAAGCGTCCGCCTGCCCCTTTTTTGCCTTCCCGGCGACTTGGGGCTATAATTCCCCCCGAAGCCTATGAAGGAGATCGCCAAGAGCGTCTTCATTCAAGATGCCTACCCGGGCGTGGTCCTGGGTGCGCTCGTGCTGCCGGGCGGCACCCTCTTGATTGACGCGCCGCCGCGCCCGGATGACGGCCGGGCCTGGTTGAGCGCCCTGCGCGCCGCCGGGGCCGGCAAGGAACGGCTGGCGGTCACCCTGGACGCCCACCCCGACCGCACCCTGGGGGCGCGCATCCTGGATTGCACCCTGCTCGCCCAGCGCCAGGCCCAGGCGCAGTTCCAGCAGCGCGCCGCCGTGTTCAAGGCGGTCAGCCTGGACAGCGGCGCAGAGTGGGAGGCGCTCAACGGCCTGAGCGGCCTGCGCTGGCAGGCCCCCACCCTGGCCTTTGGGGTCCATTCCAGAATCCACTGGGACGCTGAGGCCATCCTGGTCGAATCGCACCCCGGCCCGGAACCCGGCGCCTGCTGGGTGCACGCGCCGCTCCACCAGGTGGTGTTCGTGGGCGATGCCGTGCCGCTCAAACAGCCCCCCTTCCTGGCGCACGCCGACCTGGAAGCCTGGCTGGCGGCGCTCGACCTGCTCCTGGGCAAAGCCTACAAGGGCTGGCAGGTGGTCTCGGCCCGCGGCGGCCTGGTCACGGAGAAGCACATTCGCAACTTCCGGCGCGCCTTGGCCGACCTGCACAAACGCCTCGAAAAGATCGGCGAGAAACCCGGTGCGCTGGCGACCGCTGAGAAGATGATTCCCAAACTGCTCTCGGCTTTTGAATCGCCGGCGCGTGCCAGGACCCAGCACACCCAGCGCCTGCGCTACGGCCTGCCGCGCTACCTCCACAACCAATACGGCTCGGTGCCGGCCGCCCAGTTGGGCGAAAGCGAAGCCGGTTGAGCGCATGCCGACCCCGGCCTACGCGCCCCTCTATGAACTGACCCGCGGCCGAATCGTCGAGTCGGTGCATTTTGGCGCGCTGGCAGTGGCCGACGCAGCAGGGAACCTGCTGGCCTGGGCCGGCGACCCGCACGGCCAGGCCTACCTGCGTTCGACCGCCAAGCCATTCCAGGCCCTCCCGTTCATTGAGGCCGGCGGGCACGCTCACTTCGGCTTCACTCAGGAAGAAATCGCCCTGATCTGCGCCTCGCACACCGGCACGGACCGGCATGCCGCGGCCGCCGCCGGAATCCAGGCAAAGATCGGCCTGGGCGAAGACGCCCTGCAGTGCGGGGTACACCCGCCGTATGACAGCCAGACAGCCGAGCGGCTTGAAGCCGCGGGCGAGGAACCGACCCCTAACCGTCATAACTGCTCCGGCAAACACACCGGCATGCTGGCCCACACGGCGCTGAAGGGCGCGCCCACCGACACGTATTTGAAGCACGACCACCCCGTGCAAAAGGCCATCCTCGGTGCGTTCGCCGGGATGTGCGGGTTGGAACCGGCGCAGGTGGAGATCGGCATAGACGGCTGTTCGGCGCCGAATTTTTCCGTGCCTTTCTTCAACGCCGCCTGGGGGCTGGCGCGCCTGGCCGGGCCGGATGAACTGGACGAGCCGCGCGCCGCCGCCTGCCGCACCATCACCGCCGCCATGCTGGCGCACCCGGAGATGGTCAGCGGACCCGGGACGTTTGACACCGACCTGATGCTCGCCGCCGGCGGGCGCATCCTGACCAAAGGCGGGGCAGAAGGCTATCAGGGCGTGTGCCTGATGCCCGGCGCGCTGGCCCCCGATTCTCCTGCGCTGGGCATCGCCATCAAGATTTCCGATGGCGACCGGCGCGGCTGGGCGCGCCCGGCGGTGACGCTGGCGGTGCTGGCTGAATTGGGCGCGCTGAGCGAAGCCGGGTTGCTGGCCCTCGCCAAGTACGGGCCGCGGCGCGAGGTGACCAACTGGCGCGGCTTGGTGGTGGGCGAAGCGCGGTCGTGCTTCACGCTGGAGCGGGCGTGAACGGCGGCGGCCTGGATAGCCGCGCCCGGGAAATCCACCGGCGGCTGTTCGAGTTCTACGGCAAGCCGCTCTGGCGCACGCCGCTGCCCGCCCTGGACGAACTGGTCTCCACCATCCTCTCGCAGGCCACCAGCGACACCAACCGCGACCGCGGCTTCTATGCGCTCAAGAACCGCTTCCCGACCTGGGAAGCCGTGCGCGACGCGCCGCCGGCTGAGGTCATCGCCGCCATCACCCCGGCCGGCCTGGCCAACCAGAAAGGGCCGCGCATCCAGCAGGTGCTGAAACAGATCACCGAACAGACCGGCGGGCTGGATCTGGAGTTCCTCAAGGATTATTCGCGCCAAGAGGCGCTGGAGTGGCTGATGCAGTTCAAAGGCGTGGGCCGCAAAACAGCCAGCATCGTCTTGCAGTTCTCGCTCGGCCTGCCCGCCTTTCCGGTGGATACCCATGTGCAGCGTGTCAGCGGCCGCCTCGGCCTGCGCCCGGAGAAGATGAGCGCCGAAGCCGCCCACGACCTCCTGGAAGCGCTCTTCACACCGGAAACGTATTATGATGCCCACCTGAACATCATCCGGCTCGGCCGCGAGGTCTGTCAGGCGCGCAAACCGCGCTGCGCCGAATGCCCGCTGCAAGACCTGTGCGACTACCGCCGCGCCCACCCCAACCTGTGAGGCAGCCATGACCACCAGCCATCCGCTCGTTCAGACCCTGCGCCGCATCCTGGCAACTCTGCAAGATAGCGGGGCGGCGCTGGAAGCCATCGCCGAGGCCGAGGCCGCCCTGACCGAACTGGAACGGGAACTGGCCGCCGCCCAGGAGGAGAAGGCCAAGTTCGTCTCGGTGGTGACGCACGAACTGCGCCTGCCGATGACCAGCATCCAGGGCTACACTGACCTGCTGCGCCAGGGGGCGATGGGCGCGGTCAACGAGAACCAGTTGAATTTCCTGAACGTCATCCGCAGCAACGTGCACCGCATGAACGCATTGATCACCAGCCTTTCGGATATGACCAAGGCCGAGGCCGGCCGCCTGGCGGTGGAAACCAGCCCGCAGGCCCTGAGCCCGCTGGCGGCCAAGGCGATTGAAGCCAAGAAAGAGGTTCTGGCTGAATTCCAGCAGACGGTGGAGGACCAGATACCCGGCGACCTGCCCCCGGTGCAGGCCGACCCGGCGCGCGTCCAGCAGGTCATCGAGCACCTGCTCGACAACGCCGCCAAATACGCCGACCCGGGCGGGACGATCACAGTGGGCGCCGAGGACAAGGGCGAGAGGGTGCGCCTGACGGTGCACGACCGCGGCTACGGCATCCCGCCCGAAGAGCAGGACAAGGTCTTCGAGCCGTTCTATCGCTCGGATGACCAGCGGGTGCGCGACCGGCACGGCTGGGGGCTGGGCCTGCCGCTGTGCCGCCGGCTGCTGGCGCTGATGAGCGGCTCAGTAGGGCTGGAAAGCCGCCCCGGCGAAGGCACCACTGTCTGGCTCGACCTGCCTAAGGCGTGAAACATTCTCATCTTCTGCGGTAAAGGATCTTGGTTTGGAAAGCGGCAGGGGCGCGGCATGAAGCAGCCCACCGAAAGTCTTTTTGCAAAGATCTCCGACCTTCCAACGCGCCTCTCCTCGTTAGATGCTTATGGGCTACTTTAATAGTTGGCCGCTGTCCCTCTCCGGCGGAATTCAAATTCCTACGGCCAACTACCGGGTACATTTCAAAAATGATTTAGACTGGGGGGAATGAATGCACATGAGTTTGGTGATGCGGAACGAACCCTCTCATGGCTTCAACTCGACCGTGTTCTGACATAAGCCTATGCCCAGCCGCGCCACCGCCTCTCTGCTGATACTCGCCCTCCTGACCGCCTGCAACCTGCCCGGTCGCACTCAGCCCGCCGACCTGAATCCCGGCGCACTGCCCGGCGGCGACGGCCGCCCGGCCGACCCCTGGGCCGCGCCGCCTACACGCCGCGCGGGCGACAGCCCGCCCGCGCCCACACCCGACGTTCCACACCCCCTGCCCGGTCTGCGCGCCGACCCGGAAACCTATGTTGTCCAGCCCGGCGACACGCTCGGCCGCATCGCCACCGCCTACGGCATCAGCCTGGAAACGCTCATCGCCGCCAACGGCATCGCTGACCCCAACCTGCTGGCCGTAGGCCAGGTATTGGAGATCCCTCCGCCCCAGCCCGGCGCGCCCGGCCCGGCGCTCAAACTGATTCCCGACTCGGAACTGGTCTGGGGGCCGTACAACGCATCCTTCAACCTGGAGGCGTTCATCGTCCGGCAGGGCGGCCATCTGGCGGCCTACCGTGAAGTAGTGGATGGCGAAGCGTTGACCGGGGCGCAGATCGTGGCGCGCATCGGGCGTGAGTATTCGCTCAACCCGCGCCTGCTGCTGGCCGTGCTCGAGCACCAGAGCGGCTGGGTCGCCGGCTCGGCCGTGCGCCTGGACGACCTGGCTTTCCCCATCGGCTACCGCGATCCCAACCGCAGCGGGCTGTACTTGCAGCTGGCCTGGGCGGCCGATGTCCTCAACTTTGGGTACTACGCCTGGCGGGTGAACGCCCTGCCGGGTTTCGCCGCCAGCGACGGATTGCTCATCCCCGCCGACCCGACGCTCAACGCCGGGACGGCTGCCCTGCAAAGCCTGTTCGCCCGCCTGAACGACGAAGCCGGCTGGCGGTTGGCGGTCTCGGAGGCCGGTTTCCTGGCGACCTACCAGCGCCTGTTCGGCTGGCCGTTCGACTGGGCCGTCGAGCCGCTCCTGCCGCCCGGCTTGCAGCAGCCGGCCCTGCAGCTGCCTTTCGAGCCGGGCGTGCCCTGGCTGTTCACCGGCGGGCCGCACGGCGGGTGGGACGACGGCTCCGGATGGGCGGCGCTGGATTTCGCCCCGCCGGCCGAAGAGAACGGCTGCCTGCAGAGCGAGGAATGGGTCGTGGCGATGGCCGACGGGCTGATCGTCCAGGCTGAGAACGGCGCCGTGCTGCAAGACCTGGATGGCGACGGCAACCTCGGCACCGGCTGGGCGCTGCTTTACATGCATATCGAGGCGCGCGGCCGTGTGGCGGCCGGGACCTTCCTGCGCGCCGGCGAGCGCATCGGCCACCCCTCATGCGAAGGCGGTTACTCCACTGCCACGCACCTGCACATCGCCCGCCTGTATAATGGGGAATGGATTCCGGCCGACGGCCTCCTGCCCTTCGTGATGGATGGCTGGGTCTCCGCCGGCAGCGGCATCCCCTACGACGGTACGCTGGTCAAAGAGGGCCGGGTGGTGGAAGCCTGCGAATGCCGCAAAGAGCTCAACACGATTCAACGATGACCCCCGCCACCCACCGCCGCCTGCAACTGACTGCCCTGGCCCTGATGGGCGCGCTGCTCACCGGCGTGTGCCGCAGCGGCTACATCACGCCCGCCAGCCTGACGGCCACCGCCGCCGCGCCGCTCACCCCGGAAACACCCCTGCCGACCGCCTTCCTGGTCGCGCCGGACGCGCCCGCCAGCTCCACGCCGGAAGCGAGCCAACTCCCTCAGGCGGAAGCGACGGCCACCCAGGAACCTCCGGCCAGCCCCAGCCCGGAGCCCAGCGCCACCGCCGCGCCGCCGGGCGCAGAAACCCCGCCGCTGCTCTACACCGCCCAATCAGGCGATTCGCTGGCGGCCCTGGCGGCGCGCTTCGGCGTCGACCCGTCCGAGATCATCTCGGATAAGGAACTGCCGCCGGACGGTTTCATCAACCCCGGCCAGTTGCTGGTCATCCCCCAGCGCCTGTTCAATACCGGCCCCAACGCCCGCATCCTGCCGGATAGCGACTTCGTCTATTCGCCTTCGGCGGTCGGGTTCGACGCCATCACCTACGCCAATACGCTCGGCGGCCACCTGGCCGCTTACCGCGAGTACCTGGGCAGCGTCGGCTGGCTGAACGGGCCGCAGATCGTTCAGCGCGTCGCCCTCGAGAACTCGGTCAACCCGCGCCTGCTGCTCACCCTGTTGGAATACCGCGGTCACTGGGTGCTGGGCCAGCCCCAGACCCTGGTGGAGACCGACTACCCGATGGGCTACGTGGAATTCCAGCAGCGCGGCCTGCACAGCCAGTTGGTGTGGGCAGTTAACCAGCTTTCAGTCGGGTATTACGGCTGGCGCGCCGGCACGCTCACCACGCTGACCTTCAAGGATGGCAGCACCCTGCGCCTGGCTCCGGACCTGAACGCCGGGACGGTCGCCCTGCACTATTTCTTCTCGAAGACCATGACGCGTGCGCAGTGGGATCAGGCTGTGGCCGCCCAGGGCGGCGTTGCCGACCTGCACAACGTGATGTTCGGGGACGCCTGGGGCCGGGCCGCGGCGGTCGAGCCGCTCTTCCCGCCCAACCTGGAGCAGCCGCCGCTCATCCTGCCCTTCCTGCTCGGCCAGCGCTGGGCCTACACCGGCGGGCCGCACGGGGCCTGGGAAGGCGACGGCGCCCAGGCGGCGCTGGATTTCGCCCCCGGCAGCGTGGAGAGCGGCTGCGTCAAGTCCGACCTGTGGGCGGTGGCCGCCGGGGCCGGGGTCATCGTGCGCTCTGGAAACGGCGTGGTCGTCCTCGACCTGGACGGCGACGGCTTCGAGCAGACCGGCTGGGTGCTGATGTACCTGCACGTCACCACCGACGTCGCCCCGGTGGGCAAGTGGCTGGACAAAAGCGACCTGATCGGCCATCCCTCCTGCGAGGGCGGGCGCTCCACCGGCACGCACATCCACATCGCCCGCAAATACAACGGCGAATGGCTGGAGGCCGCCGGGCCGCTGCCGTTCAACCTCAGCGGCTGGACCGCTGTGGCGGGCGACGCCCCCTACGAGGGAGCGCTCACCAACGGCGACCGCACCATCGAAGCCTGCACCTGCGGCTCGTTCGCCACCATCATCTACCGCGAACCCGATGATCCCTGACCTGCGACGGCTGGCCTGCCTGGCGGCTGTGACTCTGGCAGCCGCGCCCGCCCCGCTCCAGTTCGTCTTCTACGAGACCCAGCCCGGCGACACGCTAACCGCCCTGGCCGCGCGCTTCGATGCCGCCCCGGCCGAGATCGCGGTCTACCTCGACCCGCCCGGCGAATGGCAGCCGCTTACCGGAAAGCTGCCCGGCCCGGGCCTGCTGCCAGCCGGCCTGCGCCTGCGCCTGCCGGCCCCAACGGGCCCTGCCGGCCCGGCGGAGCGGCGCCTGCCGGACCAGGAAGTGATCTTCTCGGCCGCCGCCGCCGATTTCAACCCCCAGGCCTATCTGGACGAGCAGGGCGGCTACCTGGCGACGTTCCTGGAACGCCAGGTGAGCGGCATGCCCGCCCCGGCCGCGGCGCTCATCCAGCAGGTCGGGCTGGAGAACTCCATCAACCCGCGCCTGCTGCTGGCTCTGCTGGAAACACGCTGCGGCTGCGCCCGCGGCCCGCTGGCAGAAGGCGCCAACCCGGTATACCTGCTGGGCGTGCAGGGCTGGAAGCTGAATGGCCTGTACCGGCAACTCGTCTGGCTGCAAAGCCAGCTCACGGCCGGTTACTATGGCTGGCGGGCCGGCACACTGACCGAGATCACCCTGGCAGATGGCTCAACAGTGCGCCTTGCGCCGACCCTGAACGCCGGGACCGTGGCGCTGCAACACACGCTGGCGCAGTGGTACGGCCGGGGCGAGTGGGAAGCCGCCCTGGCGGACTTCACGACCCTGTATGCCGAGATGTTCGGCGACCCCTGGGCGCGGGCCGAGGCCGCCGGGCCGATCTTCCCGCCCGGCCTGGAACAGCCGGCGCTCAGCCTGCCCTGGCTGCCCGGCCACACCTGGGCCTACGTGGGCGGCCCGCATTCGGTCTGGGAAAAGAACGGCGTGGAGGCCGCCATCGATCTCAACCCCGGCGGGCTGCGCAATTCCTGCGAGCCTTCGGAGGAATGGGCGCTGGCAATGGCCGACGGCGTCATCGCCCGGCTGGGCGAGGGCCTGCTGGTGCTGGACCTGGATGGAGACGGCAGCGAACATACCGGCTGGGCGCTGCTCTACCTGCACCTGGAGATACGTCCCGGTCTGAAAGTCGGCCAGATGGTGGGGCAGGACGACCTCCTTGGCCACCCGGCCTGCGCCGGCGGGCCGGCCAGCAGCGCCCACCTGCACCTGGCGCGCAAATACAACGGTGAGTGGATGCCCGCCGGCGGGCCGCTGCCGTTCACTCTGGGCGGGTGGGTGGTCGGCGACCTGCCGGGAACCTACAAAGGCACGCTGACGAACGGCGAGACGGTCATCACCGCCTGCCAGTGCGGCACGCGCGCCACCTACATCCGGCGCCCGCGCCAGCCGTGAGGCCCACACCCAACCGCTGAAGATCTCCAATTACCGTTTCTCTCTTTCCATTACAATCCTTCCATGACGCCTGACCGCCTAACCACCCCGCACGGCGAAATCCGCTTCCCCGCCTTCCTGCCGGACGGCACGCAGGGCGTGGTGCGCGCCGCCGACGCCGCCGATCTGGAAAACGTCGGGGTGCAGGCGCTGGTGATGAACACCTTCCACCTGATGCAGAAACCCGGCTCCAGCACACTTGGCGCCCTGGGCGGCCTGCACACATTCAGCGGCTGGCGGCAGCCAATCCTCACCGATTCGGGCGGCTTCCAGGCTTATTCGGTCATCCGCGAGAACCCGAAACTTGGCAGCCTGACGGATAACGGCATCGTCTTCCGGCGCGAGGCCAGCGGCCGCAAATATCAGTTGACCCCGGAAAAGACCATCCAATTGCAGATGGGCTATGGGGCAGACATCCTCGTCACGCTCGACGACGTGACCCATGCCGATGACCCGCCGGAGGTGCAGGAACAGGCCGTGCGGCGCACCATCGCCTGGGCGCGCCGCTGCCGGGCGGAGTTCGACAGACTCGTCGAACACAAGGGCCTGGAGGGCATCTATCGGCCCCGCCTCTTCGGCGTGGTGCAGGGCGGGCGCGACGAGAGCCTGCGCCGCCGCTGCGCCGAGGCCCTGCTGGAAGTCGGCTTTGATGGCTACGGCTACGGCGGCTGGCCTCTGGACGAAGACGGCGCGCTGCTGGAGGACGTGCTGGCGCTGTTGCGGGCGCTCATCCCAGCCGAGTTCCCGCTGCACGGCCTGGGCATCGGCCACCCGGAATACATCGCCGCAGCCTGGCGGCTGGGCTACCAGACTTTCGACAGCGCGCTGCCCACCCGCGACGCCCGCCGCGGCCGCCTGTACACCTACACCGCTGCCGACGGGGCGCGCGGCGACTGGTTCAAGACGCTCTATATCCAGGACGAGAAGCACGTCCGCGCCGCCGGGCCGCTTTCGGAGTTCTGCGACTGCCCGGCCTGCCAGCGCTACTCGCGCGGCTACCTGCACCATCTCTTCAAGATCGACGACCATCTCTTCCCGCGGCTGGCCACCCTGCACAACCTGCGCTTCATGACTTTGCTGGAAGAGCGCCTGCGCCGCGATGGCTGACCCGCTGGACGACCTGATTGCAGCCGTCCTGGCCGCGCCCAAATACGCCGCCATCACGCCGAACCTCGTGCGCCGCATCGGCGCGGCTGAACTCGCCAAAGGGCGCGTTCTGAAGCAGGCCGTCAAGGCGACCCGCAACAAACTGCATCAGGTGGGTGGGGCCTATCTGGGGGGAAAGATGGACTACGCCGGCTGGGCGCGCCGGCTGGCGGCGGGCGCCGACCCGGCCGCGCTCAGAGCCGAGTGCCGCGCCATGATGCAGGCCCACGCCAGCACACGCGAACGCCTGGCGTTCCTGGAAGATTTCTACGCCGCCGTGTTTGCCGCGCTGGGGCCGGTCGATTCCCTGCTGGACGTGGCCTGCGGCCTCAACCCGCTGGCCCTGCCGTGGATGCCCCTGCCGCCAGACGCGCGGTACTACGCCGTGGACATCTACACCAACATGACCGCGTTCTGCGACGGCTTCCGCGCCCGGCTGGGCCGCCCCGGCCGCATCTGGGCCGCCGACGTGCTGGGCGACCCGCCGGACATGCCCGTTGACACCGCGCTGGTGTTGAAGACCCTGCCGTGCCTGGAGCAGGTGGATAAGGACGCCGGGCGGACTCTGCTGCGCGCCCTGAAGGCCCGCCGCATCGTCGTGTCGTTCCCGGTCGCCAGCCTGGGCGGGCGCGGCAAGGGCATGGCGGAGAATTACGCGGCGCGCTTCGCGGCGTTGGCCGCCGAAGAGGGCTGGCGCGCCGAACGCCTTTCCGCGCCGGGGGAATTGACGTATCTGGTGATGAAGTAGGGACAGGCTTAGAAACCTCTCCCTACGACAGCAAGCGCGCGTACAACGCCAGTACCTTTTCCCTCTCGCGGCGCGCATCGGCGTGTTCTTCCACATAGGCTCGACCGAGGACTCTGGCCTGCTGGCGCACCTCCGGATGGGCGGCGGCCCAGGCCAGCGCGTCGGCTAGCGCCGCGGCGTCGCCCACCGGCACCAGCTTTGCCGACACGCCGTCTTCCACCACACCGGTGTACTGCGGCAGGCGGCCCAAGATCGGGAACGACCCGCACGCCAGGGCCTCATACAGGCTTTGCGGCAGACCGTCCGAGGGCGGGACGCTGAGGGTCAGGTCGGCCAGGGCGAACAATCCCGGCATTCCGTCGTGCGGCAGTTGACCAACAAAGCGGACACGCTCCGCGATTCCCAGCGCGGCCGCCTGCGCCCGCAGGCCCGCCATGTAGACGGCGTCCGGCGTCACTTCAGCCACGAGCAGGACAGCAGAAGGGCCGCCGGCCTTGAGGTATTCCGCGAACGCGTGCAGGATGACATGCTTGTTGTAAAAGGTCGAGCCGCCGCGCGGGTCGAGGAAGACCCGCGCGCCGGGCGGGATGTCCCATCTCTGGCGGAGGTCGGCAGTGTCCGCCTCCGGCCGGAAGCGGTCCAGGTCGATGCCCCAGGAGATGCGCTCGACCGTGCCGCGAAAATCGCCGAGCCTGGCGAGGGCGGCATCCATGAAGTCGGATTTGGTGGTGATGGCATCGGCGCGCGCCAGCAGGCGGCGGGTGAACGCACGGTAAGGAAGGCGCGCCCCCTGGGCAGGCAAAATGTCGCTGCCCATGGCCGTGACCACCAGCGGGCCGCGCCAGCGCGTTAGCGGCAGGGCAGCCAGGCCCTTGCTGGCGTAGTGCACATGCACCAGGTCGGGCCGGACCGCGCGCAACACCTTCCAGAGATAGAGGGGTTCGAGCAGCGCGCGCGCCAGCGGGCTGCGCGCCCAGGCCGGTAAGGAATGGGCGGTCACGTCCGGCAGAGCGGCGGGGTGGGCGGAGAACCAGTGAATCGCGTGCCCACCCTGCAAGCCGATTCTCCCGCGTTCGGCCACCAGCGGGCTGTGCGGGTTGCCGTAGATGAGCAGGCGCGCCATCCGGAATCAGCGCAGGTGCTTGTTGCTGTCCATGTCGAACCACATGGCAAACAGCAGGAACTGGATGCCGGTGATGGCGGTGAACATGAAGGCCAGCGTGTTGATGGGTGGGGCGTTGCCGGTCTCCCACAAGCGCCAGAGTATGCGCAGACCCAGCAGGCCGGTCGCGCCCATGAGCGCGAAGGCAAAGCCGTAGAAGAACACCAGCGGGTGGAAGTCGCGAATGATGTACTTCTCCTTCATCCGCCAGAGGAAGATCTTGAGCAGCAGCCAGGAGATACGCGGCACCACCCGGTGCAGGCGGATGCCGGACTTCTCGCCGATGTTGTAGACCGGTTTCACCGGTACATCGCGCACACGCAGGTTGAAGACGTTGAGCATGGTGAGGATGTGGTTGGGGTAGCCGTAGCGCGAGTACAGTTTTTCGAGCGGCATGGTTTCGATGGCCCGCCGCGAGATGGCCGTGTAACCGGTCTGGCTGTCGGCCACGTGCCAGTAGCCGGAAGCGATCTTGGTGAGCAGCGAGAGCGTGGCGTTGCCCAGGTAGCGGGAACGCGGGATGGTCTCCCAGGCTTCGCCGGTGAACAGGCGGTTGCCCTTGGTGTAATCGCATTCGCCGCGCGCCACCGGCCCCAGGATGGCGGGCAGGTCATCCGGGTCCATCTGGGCATCCCCGGCCATCACGGCCACCACGTCCATGCCGTCGGCGATTGCCTGGCGGTAGCCGCGCACAATCGCCTTGCCGACGCCTTTGTTGGTCTCCATGCGGATGTACACCAGGCGCTTCTTGCGCCTGCGGTCGTCTAGGTACGCGGCCACACGTTCCTGGGTGGCGTCCCGGCTGCAGTCGTCCACGATGTAGACGCGGTCGACGTAGTCTGGCATGGTCTCGATGACCCGGCCGATGAGCAGTTCTTCGTTGTAGGCGGGGACGACGATCCCGATCGTCTTGCGTTCGAACATTGGAAATCTTTCTCTAGGCTAGGCTGCCCAGTCCGGCCTATTGTATCCCGCCTCAACGTTAATTCGGCCCGGCGGCAAGTTCGCGAATCAGTTCCAATTCCATTTCCATGACGCGATCCAGAGAAAAATGCTGCATCGCATAAGCCCGGGCCGCCTGCCCCAGGCGGGAGCGGAGGGCCACATCATCGAGCAGGGACTTCAGCCCGGCGCGTATGCTCTCGGGCTCCGCCGGGCACAACCAGCCGTTTTCGCCATGCCGGATGAGTTCCCGGATGCCAGGGACATCGGTGCCGATCACCGGCATCCCGCAGGCCATCGCCTCGATGAGCGTTTTGGGGTGGCCTTCGTACTGCGAAGGCAGCACAAACACCGCGCTGCCTTGCAGCAGCCCCGGCAATTCCGGGTTTGGGTGGTTGCCCGGCAGACTCACGCGCACACCGAGTTGAGCAGCCAGTCTTTCGATTTCTCCCCGTAGGGAACCCTCACCGACCATCAGCAAGTCCACGTCCAGCCCCGCGCAGGCTTCCACCAGAGCCAATGGATTCTTCTGGGCTTCCAGCCGCCCGATGAAGCACACGCGCCGATTCCGGGCTGGAGCAGAGAGCGGCGAGAAGGCCGCGGTATCCACATAGTTGGGAATCACACGTATCCGGGTGGGAAGAAGCGGGTACCGTCGCAGGACTTCCGTTTTTATGGCGTCCGTCGTGATCACCACTCTATCCGCAGCGGTAAAGACCTGTTCTTCCAAAGCGCGCGCTTGGCGGGCCTGAGTCGAATCTAGCCCGTGGGCGCGTTCATTGAATTCCGAAAAGAGGTAGCCACAGCGGGCGACGAACCGCCCGCCGCCGCGCCGGGCGGCGCGCAGGGCCGTATCCGCGCCAGGGGTCTGGTTGCTCTTGGCGATCCAGTTCCCGCGCCCGCGATACATGCGGTTGAGCCAGGCGCGGTACAACCCATCCGGCCAACCCCAGCGATTGCACACGATGCCAATGTCCGGCAACGCCTCAGCAAAGCGCAACTCCCCGCGCCCGCCATACGTGACGATGCTGACCCGAACCCCGCGCGCTTGCAGGCGCAGGTAGAGCGCCACTTCGCGCGCCAGCATGCCGCCGTCCTCCCAGGCCTGCAGGGACATGCCAGCCGTCATGAAGAGATGGAGGTGGAGCTGGGACATCGGCGGAAGCAGGTCGTGCTCGGATGGGGCTACTCAAGTCTTCTGGAAGACCAGTAGGATCATATGCCCAAAGGCCCACTCGAAGAACGGCAGAGACAGGAAGCGCTCCAAATTCCGCTGTATCCGGCCGCCGTACTTACCAAGGGGCTTCAGGAAACGAAGGGCTAAGGGGACAAACGGCAACTCGTCCTTAAACCCTTTGTAGCCGCTGTAGGGAATTGCCTCGATGTTTCTGAACCTGTATCTCTCCGCAATTGAAATGAATTCTTTCGGATGATAGGCATATTGGTAAAAAGCCCCCGCGCCGGGCCGAATACGATACAGCCCCAACCTTGCCTTTAGCCGCCGAAGCCAGTAATAATGCGGAACGGTGATGAGAGCAACTCCCCCAGGCTTCAGAACGCGGAATGCCTCCTTCAGAAATACATCCGGGCCCTCTTCAATATGCTCCATCACGCCTATGGAGATATAACCCTGATAGGTCTCATCCGGCACTTCCAGAGAGCTGACATCGCCCTGGCGAATCTTCAGGTCAGGGAAGAGCTCTTTCACACGCTGAATGGTTTCCGAAGCCCAATCCACCCCTTCCACATTATAGCCGCGCACGTGCAACGCGAGGACCAGTTGGCCCAGCCCGCAGCCAGCCTCGAGTATCTTCTCGGTCCGGGAAAGGTGTTTGGTAAATGGCGCTTCAAACTCATCGAGACGGCCCCGTTTTGCCGAATCGTAAAAGGCGGGGCTGAGCGCTTTTTGCCAGACGGCATCCCAATGTTCATAGTCGGGGCCGTGCTCGGAGAAATAGGCGAGCCTAGGGCCGATCGGTTTTCTGGAAGTCTTGTTTATCACAGGTCACCTGAGTCCGCCGATTGCTTTCTGTCAGCCGTCTGATTATATCTGTTCATCGTGAGGGGATTCGGTCATCCGCCTCCGCCAGCGCGGCGGCGATGCGTTCGGCGGCCCGGCCGCCGCCGTAGAGGCCGCCCGGCTCGGCCGGCAGGGGGGCCTCCAACGCGGCGCGAATCTGCGCCAGCACACTCTCCGCGCTTGCAGGCGGCGCCAGGCGGTTCCAGCCCAGGTCCACCAGTTCCACCCACTCGGTCTCGTCGCGGACGGTGACGCACGGTACACGGGCGAAGTAGGCCTCCTTCTGCACCCCGCCCGAGTCGGTGACGATCAGGCCGGCGGCGCGCTCGAGCGCCAGCATCTCAAGGTAGCCCACCGGCGGTATCACCTTCAGTCGCCCGGCCAGCGCCGCCAGCTCCGGCCGGGCGTTCAGCACGGCGCGGGTGCGCGGATGCAGCGGCAACAGAACCTGCAGGTCGGCCTGCCCCAGCGCGGTCAGGATGGCGGCCAGGCGTGCCGGGTCGTTGGTGTTTTCGGCGCGGTGCAGCGTGGCGAGGATGTAAGCATTGGGTTCGAGTCCCAGTTCGGCCAGGCGCCCTGCCCGCGCCCCGGCTGCTTCGCCATACTGCAGGGCGGCGTCGCACATCACATCGCCCACCTGGCGGATGGCGGCGGCCGGAATGCCCTCGACCGTAAGGTTGCGTACCGCTTCTTCGGTGGGCGCGAACAGCAGGTCGGCAGCCCGGTCGGCGAGGATGCGGTTGAGTTCCTCCGGCATGGCGCGGTTGAATGAGCGCAGGCCGGCCTCGACGTGCGCCACCGGCAGGCGCAGTTTGGCCGCCGCCAGCGCGCCCGCCAGGGTGGAATTCGTGTCGCCGTACACCAGCGTCCAGTCCGGCCGTTCGGCCAGCAAGGTCTTCTCGATTCCGGTCAGCATCCGCCCGGTCTGTTCGCCGTGCGGCCCGGAGCCGACGCCAAGGTAGAAGTCCGGCGCGGGCAGGCCGAGTTCCTCAAAGAACACCTGGGACATGTCTTCGTCGTAGTGCTGGCCGGTGTGCAACAGGCGGTGGACAATGCCCGGATGGGCAGCCAGGGCGCGCGCCACCACGGCCGCCTTGACGAACTGCGGCCGCGCCCCCACTACGGAGAGAATCTGAAGGGTCATCGCTCACGCCACTTCCGGGTAAACAGGGTGATTATTCAGCATGCGAGCGCGGCTGTCAAGCGAACCTCCGGGAGCGAAACCGCCCCGCGAGTTCGCGGGGCGGCTGAGTTGTCCCGATTGCCTGTTTACGGCACCGGCAGGGCTTCCAGTTCGTCCACCATGCCGGCCATCACGTCGAAGCCGCCCTGCCAGAACTCGGCCTTGCGGATGTCAATGCCGGCCGCATCGAGGATCTCCACCGGCGGCTTGGAACCGCCCGAAGACAGGATTTCCAGATAGCGCGGCACGAAGGCTTCGCCCTCGCGCTTGAATTGCTGGTAGAGCGCCAGCACCAGCAACTGCCCGAAGGCATAGGCATACACATAGAAGGGGTAGTAGTAGATGTGTGGAATCGAGACCCACTCCCACTTGAACTCTTCGCCGATTTCGAGCGAATCGCCAAACTGGGTCTTCAGGTTCTCCATGTAGGCGGCATTCAGTTCATCCACCGAGGCGCCGTCCTGCACCATCTTGTGAGCAGTGCGCTCAAAGATGGCGAAGAAAATCTGGCGCATGATGGTGGCGTAATTGTCATCCACCTGGGCGAAGAGGATGTCGCGCTTGACCGCCTCGTCGGTTTCGTGGGCCAGCATGTGATCCACCAGCACCATCTCGGCGAAGGTCGAGGCAGTCTCGGCCAGCGGCAGCGTGCTGTGGAAGTTGAAGACGTTGTGATGCTCGGCCAGCATGGCGTGGATGGCGTGGCCGAGTTCGTGCGCCAGGGTGCTCACGTCGCGGGCGCTGCCGTCGTAATTGACCAGCACGAAGGGAGTCAGAGCCGGGTCACCGGAAGAACAGAACGCGCCGCCGCGTTTGCCCTTGCGCACTTCGCTGTCAATGTGGTTCTCGTTGAACACACGCCGCGCCAGGCTCTCCACTTTCGGGTCGAACTGCTTGAACGAGTCCATCGTCATCTGCACGGCTTCGGTCCAGTCGTATTTCTTATCGGACTCTGAGACTGGGGCGTAGATATCGTAACGGCCCAGTTTCTTGACCTTCAACCATTTGGCCTTGAGTTTGAAGAAACGCTGGAACACACCGCCGTTCTTCTGCGCCACATTCAACAGCGTTTCCACCACATCATCCGGGATGTCGTTGGTTAGGTTGCGCACCGCGATGGGGGCTTTGAAGCCGCGCAAATCGAGGTTTTCATTGTGATAATCGCGCACCAGCGTCTGGTACATGTTGCCGAGGATCGGGCCGTCGTCGCCGTAGACCTTGTAGAGTTCCTGGTAGGCGGCGGCGCGGATGTCCGCATTCGGGCCCTGCACGTAGGTCATCAGCTGGCCGCGGGTGAGTTCCTTGATTTCGCCGTCCACTTCGAGGCGGAAGACGTAGCGGTCGGTGATCATGCTGTACAGGGTTTGCAGGGCGTTCTTGCCGGTGACGTTCTTGATATTCAGGATCTTCTCTTCCGGCTCGGTGAGGGTGTAGGGCTTGAAGTTACGAATCTGATGCAGGAAGTATTTGAATTCGCCGGCGTCCCTCATCAGGCGCTCGGCGGCGGCATCGTCGAGGCTCTTCCACCACAGGCTGAAGAACAGGGTGCGGTTCTCCATCGTCGCCATGAACTGGTCGACCTTGGCCTGGAGGGTCTGGGCGGTCTGGTTCTGGGTGTCTTCCGAGAAGTACAGCCCGGCGTACTGGCCAATGCGGCTGGCAAGCCGCTGGCTGGCTTCCTGGTGGTGCAGGGCCTCCATGAACTCTTCGAAGTCCATGTCGGCGGAAAGTTTTTCGCGGGTGCCCTCGAACTCAGCCACACGGGCTTCGAGTTCCTTGAACCCGGCTTCCAGTTCGGTTGTGGCGGGGCCGGGGTAGAGGTCGCTGAGGTCCCAGCGGCCCAGGGCGGCGTCGGCGGTGGCTTCAGTCATCGTGTTCTCCTCAAAATCAAGAGTGCTGTATTGTCTCAGACTGTTGGGCAGGCAGAGGTTCTTCTAAGCCATTTCTAATAACAGATCTCAACTCGTCTATTGAGCGATACTCTTGTGTGGAATCCAAGTAATACCAATGATCCCATCCGTTGCAAGGGCCTTTGTGAATTAGCCCACCGATTTGATGGATCGAGCCTTGTTCACTATTGAATTCTAATGACCCATCAGCCATTACCCTTGCGGCTAATTTGGGATCTTTGTCAAAGTAAACCTGCTGCCCCGGCTGTAGCAACCCAGCCTCAAGAAGATTGCCAAAAGGAATACGCGGCTCCTTTTTAGGATTGGCGGTGGTGAATATTCCAGGGTCAAGTTCAACTTGCTTGATCGAATCGATTCGCTCTTGAGCAACCCGTACATATTTTTCTTCCCGTTCTATCCCAATCCAATGTCTATGCAGTTTCTTCGCGACGGCGCCAGTAGTCCCTGAGCCGAAGAACGGGTCAAGAACTACGTCTCCCGAATTACTACTTGATTGAATAACTCGGTAAAGCAACGCTTCAGGTTTTTGGGTAGAGTGTGCTTTCTTACCATTAATTTGAATACGTTCCTTGCCAGAACAAATAGGCAAAACCCAATCACTTCGCATCTGTTTGTCTTCATTCAATGACTTCATGGTGCGATGATTAAAAGTATATTTAGCTCCCTTTTCTTTCTGAACCCATAGCAATGTTTCATGAGCATTTGTGAAGCGAACGCCCCTGAAATTGGGCATTGGATTGGTTTTTATCCAGACGACATCATTCAGTACCCAGAAGTTGAGATCTTGAAGGATCTTCCCTACTCGATAGATGTTGTGGTAGGAACCGATTACCCAGAGGGTACCAGTCCGTTTCAATACGCGTCGACAGGCCAATAGCCAGGATTCTGTAAACCTGTCATAAGCCTCCGAACTGGCAAATTGATCCCAGTCGTCGTCTACTGCGTCAACCTGCGTATTATTGGGACGCCAGAGTTCCTGATTGAGTTGGAGGTTATAAGGCGGGTCTGCAAATATCAAGTCAATAGATTCTTGAGGGAACTGCTCAAGAGTCTCAACACAATCCCCTTGGACAATTCGGTCCAATGGCAACCGGTTATTCATGCTCACCTTTCCAGTAATCTCGGATTAGCGCGACGACCTGAGGGATTTTCAGCAGTTCCGATACGAAGTACTTGAGGTTCTCAGGCTGTTCCTCTTCTCTCTTCTTCCTGAGTTTATCATAGTCAATTCCAAGCAGAATGCACAGCTCCACTCCTGTCATCGCGTTCGCCGTTGAGAACCGCCCCTTGGCACCCTTTACAATTGCTTCCTTGTCGTCTTGATTGAAAGAGCAGAAATGTATGCTTGCTTGATAGCCTATAACTTGCTCTTCAAGCCAGGTAGCCATCTTCTGCATACTCGCGAGTTCACCGGCCGCCTTCTTGGTGTCAAATGTATCGCCATCTTTCAACTCGACGAGATACAGCTTCCGGGCATTGTGATCAACTATGACAATGTCAGCCTTGGCTCCTGGTGCATCCGCTACCCTTGGCATCGCTGCTTGGAATATAATCTCATTGTTACTGATTCTGAACCCCCGAACAACGCCATCCATAGTTGAAACTCTGTCTGATGGCACCTCGCCCTTCAGCAATTTCTCAAGTTCATTGCCCGTGCGGATGACAGTAGCCTGAACGCGGCTTATTAGCTGTCCCAATGCCTGATTGCCGAAAAGTCGGGAGTATCCTGAATTCTCGTCGGCTCGTCCCTTGCTCTCAATGATTTTTGCCATTCTTCATCGTCCCGAAATCAGGCAAATTATACCCGCGCGCCCTGCCCCCGCATATGGCTTGTTATACTTGCGGCATGGCCGCCCTCACCTTCACCGCCCTGGTGCCGATGCGCCACTCGTCCGAGCGCGTGCCGGGCAAGAACTACCGCCCGCTGGCCGGCAGGCCGCTTTACCAGCACATCCTCGAAAGCCTGCTGGCCTGCCCGGAGATTGCGCAGGTGGTGGTGGACACCGACAGCCCGGTCATCCTCGAGGGGCTGGAGAAGGGTTATCCGCAGGTGGCGCGCCTGGTGCGCCCGGAACACCTGCGCGACGGCCTGATTCCGATGAACGACATCCTGCTGCACGACACGGCGGCGTTCCCCAGCGACTATTACCTGCAAACCCACAGCACCAACCCGCTGTTGCGCACCGGGACGATCTCGCGCGCCATTCAGACCTTTCTGGCGCGGCGGACGGAGTACGATTCGCTGTTCTCGGTCACCCGCCTGCAAACCCGGCTGTACGATGCCGCTGGCCGGGCGATGAACCACAACCCGGCCGAATTGCTGCGCACACAGGACCTGCCGCCGATCTACGAGGAGAATTCGTGTATTTACATTTTCACGCGCGAAAACCTGGTGGCGCGCAACCACCGCCTCGGTGAGCGGCCGCTGATGCTCGAGATCCCGCGCCAGGAGGCGGTGGACATCGACGAGGAATTGGACTTCAGGGTGGCGGAGTTCATGATGCAGGAGAGGATGAAAGAAGGGTAATTGGTAACCGGTAATTGGACAATTGACTGCCGTACGAATTAGTGGTATTCTGTACGGCGGAGGTCTCGAATGGAGAAGAAACTTACTGTTCGAATCCCTGACCGGTTGCTGGAAAAAGCCAGGCAATATGCGCGCACCCACAACACGAATCTGACCAACCTGATTGAAGCGTATCTGGAAAACATCCCCCACCCCGACAAGAACCTGGATGCCGCCCCAATTGTGCGGCGGCTGACGGGCACGGTCTCCGGCAAAGTCTCTCTCGAAGACTATCGCCAGCATCTCGACGAAAAGTATGGCCGCTAGTCCGGGGGTGTTGTTCGACCTGAACGTCATCCTGGATGTATTGCAGGCGCGCCAACCTTTCGTTGAAGATTCCGGCCGCTCGTTGGCCCATGCTGAAAGCGGGAAAATCCGGGGGTGGGTGGCGGCGCATTCCATCACCACGCTGCACTATCTCGTTTCAAGGGATCAGTCCGCGCAGCAGGCAGGCATGATCATCACCAGCCTGCTCCAGTTTCTGCGAGTCGCGTCGGTTGAACAGAGCACGATAGAGCAGGCGCTGGCGCTGGGGTACCGGGACTTTGAAGACGCGGTGCAGATGATCTGTGCCCTTCAGGCGAAAGCGGACTATCTCACGACACGGAATCCGAAGGATTTCCAACCTGCGCCGGTGGCTGTGCTTCAGCCCGCAGAACTCAATGCGCTGCTCGCCGGGCAGGTAGAATAATTCGCCAACGTTCCGAATCATATCCCGGCATTGATTCGCCGGGCAGGAACGCGCTTGAGACTCCCTCTGTTAGAATCCCCCCACATGCCCACCCTCCTCCTCACCGCGCCCTACATGATTCCGTTCCGCACCCGCTTCCAGCCGGTCTTTGAGCATTACGGGCTGGAGGTCATCGTGCCGGAGGTCGAAGAGCGCATGGAGGAAGGCGACCTGCTGGCTTACGCCGGGCAGTTCGATGGCACGATCTGTGGCGACGACCGCTATACCGCCCGCGTCATCGAAGCCTGCCTGCCCCGCCTCAAAGTCATCTCCAAGTGGGGCACGGGCATTGATTCGATTGATAAAGCCTTTGCCAACTCCCACGGCGTTCTGGTCGGCAACACGCCCAACGCCTTCACCGTGCCGGTGGCCGACACCGTGCTGGGCTACATGCTGGCCTTCGCCCGCCGCCAGCCATGGATGGACGCGGCGATGAAGCGCGGCGAGTGGCAGAAAATCCCGGGGCGCAGTTTGGGCGAGTGCACGCTGGGAGTGGTGGGCGTTGGCAATATCGGCAAGGCGGCGCTGTGTCGCGCCCGCGCCTTTGGCATGACGCTGCTGGGTAACGACATCATCAAAATTGACCCCGCTTTCATTCAGGAAGTGGGCGTGGAGATGACGACCCTCGACGACCTGCTGGCGCGCGCCGATTTCGTGGCCCTCACCTGCGATCTCAACCCCACCAGCCGCCACATCCTCAACGAAATGACTCTGGCGCAGATGAAGCCGGGCGCGGTGGTGATCAACGCCGCCCGCGGTCCGCTGGTGGACGAACCGGCGCTGGCGGCTGCTCTCCAATCCGGGCGCATCGGCGGCGCGGCGCTGGATGTGTTCGAGCACGAGCCGTTGCCCAAGGATAGCCCGCTGCTGGCAATGGACAACGTGATGCTCGCTCCGCACAATGCCAATTCCAGCCCGCGCGCCTGGGAAGCGGTACACTGGAATTCAATTCGCAACTTGCTAAAGGGACTGGGCATCTCCGGCGAAGGACTGGATCAATGGGTCAACGAGTGATGAGTCACCGAGTTCCGAGGATAACCCCTCGTCAACCCGGCGACTTGTTGACCCGTTGACCTTTTATAGGAAAACTATGACAACCAGCCAGCGAACTGTCCTAATCACCGGCGCGGCCGGCGGCATCGGCCGGGCTACTGTGCTGCACTTCGCCGCGCAAGGCTGGCGCGTCTTCGGTGTGGACCGCGCCGATTACGACAAAGACTTTCCCGAAAACGGAGTCTTCATACGCAAGGACATCAGCCGGCCGGAAGACATTGCCGCCATCTTTGAACAGGTGAAACGGGAGACAAAAACGCTGAATGCGCTGGTCAACAACGCCGCGGTCGGACTCGGCAAGCGCCTGCTGGATACCAGCCCGGATGAATGGGAAGACCTGATGGCGGTCAACCTGCGGGCGCCGTTCCTGTGCGCCCAGCACGCCTACCCGCTGCTGAAGGCAGCGCACGGCGCGGTGGTCAACGTGTCGTCGGTGCATGCCGTCGCCACCAGCGTGCAGGTGGCGGCCTATGCCGCCAGCAAGGGCGCGCTACTGGCGCTCACGCGCGCCATGGCCATCGAGTTCGCCCCGGACGGCGTGCGCGCCAACGCCATCCTTCCCGGCGCGGTGGACACGCAGATGCTGCGCGGCGGCGTTGAGCGCGATGTATTTGGCGAGAGTGACGTCGATCAACGCCTCGAAGCCCTGGCGGCGCGCACCGTCATCGGCCGCATCGGCACGCCGGACGAGATCGCCCGCGGCATTTACTTCCTGGCGGACAATGAGCAATCCTCCTTCATGACCGGCCAGCCGCTCATCGTGGATGGCGGCGCGACCACGCGGCTCAGCACGGAGTAAGTGGTGACTGGTAATTGGTGAGGCAGGTAAATAAGTAAACAAGTAAACAACCCCGTGTGCAAGTTTCACAGGGTCACCAGTTTGGCGAATTGTAAAGGCGGTAATCCGGCTTGTTGGCAGAGCAGAACCGATATTGTATGACTGAGCAGTTTGCGCAGCCACCGCGAGACCAGATGCCAGGCATCTCTGGCCCAAATCGTTTTGACGTTAAAACGCGCCACCATTTGGCCGATGACCGTCTCGATCCGATAGCGTTTGTGGGTCAACCAGCGCGGCCAGGGAAATTTCTCGCGCTTAGCCGATTTGTAAGGCGTCAACCAATGCAATCCGCGGGTTCTGGCAGTCGAGGCTACTTCAGGGCTCCAATAGTTTCGGTCACCCAAAACCCAACCCGTTGTGGCTTCCAACAGTTCAACCGCCACCGGCAGTTCATGAACATTGGCAGGCGCCAGCCGATACCCGACAATCGCTCCGGGCCAAGCCACTTGCAGGTGGATGCGCAGGCCCAAAAAGGTCTGACGGGCGACCTCATCATGCCCAAATTCAGCGATTTCGCGCAATCGGCGACAGCGGTGAGCTCGTGCAAAGCGGCAAATCGGCAGCGGAAAGCTATCCACCAGGCTGATTTGAGGGTCAAAGGCAATCTGTCCCAACAAGTGCTCCCAGAGCTTTTCTTTCACTTTCCACAAGTTCGCCGCCTGGCGCACAAAGGTCGTGCGATCAATCTTGCGCAACGCCGGAAACCAATCGTCATAGACACTCCGAAAGAACCCAAACATGGCCTTCTCTTCATCCAAGCCCAGAAACTCCCCGACAATCTCTATCGTCAAGGTTTCGCTGTCGCTCAGGGTGGGTTGCGGACCCCGTTGCCGCAGCCGCTTACCGGCCAGAAAGGACTTCATAAAATCATCCACGACGCAGTACACCGTGACAATGAGTGTGTTAGTATCCATTTGGGAGCTCCTCTAACTGGTGGTTTAGACATCTTCAGTTTAGAGAGTTCCCATTTTCTTTTCAAGCCCCGAATAACTTGCACACGGGGT
>JACPVG010000006.1 GCA_016191875.1 Chloroflexota bacterium | reverse complement strand
TTGTCCCTATGCGCTGGTCTGCGCCTTGAAGTTGTTCATCTATTGCTTCAACAGCCGCCAACTCTACAAACACCAATACCCCAAATACAAGGACAAGGCGCATGTCAAGGATTTCCTTGCCCCACTAATTTAGCCACTCCCAGATATCCTCAAACGCTCGCTTTTTGATCATAAGCCTTATAATCTGCCGCATGCACCTGCTGCCGGAAGAAGTCATTGCCGACCTGCTTGTACAGAGCGGAAGGAAGCTTGCTCTGGCCGAATCGTGCACGGGAGGGCTTGTTGGGCACCGTATCACAAACGTTCCTGGTTCTTCGGCCTATTATCTGGGTGGTGTCACGGCATACTCGTATGAGGCCAAGATGAGACTGATCGGAGTACGTCCCGCCACGCTGGATCTTTACGGTGCGGTCAGTTCTGAAACGGTGCTTGAGATGGCTGCGGGCGCATGTAAGGTATTCGACGCGGATGCCGGCCTGGCAATCAGTGGAATCGCGGGACCTGATGGCGGCACGGCGCAGAAACCTGTCGGGTTGGTATACTTTGCGTTTCACTCAGTAGGAACGCGGAGCGCCGTGAGCCAGGTCTTTGAAGGGAATCGTATCGCGGTCAAAGAACAGGCCGCTGAGTTTGCTTTGAACTGGCTTGCTGAACGCCTGCGGGAAGGTTAGATGGAACGAATAGAGGTTGTTACCCGAGCCGACCAGGAAGGCAGGCGGATTCCCGCCAGTTTCTTCTATCGGGGAGATTGGTGCCGTGTCAGCGACATTGGGCGCGGTTGGGTAACCGACCAAGGGCGTCATATTCTGGTCATGGTGTTACCCGCCAGTCAGGTCTTTGAGCTCTTAATTGCGCCATCCGGAGAATGGTATGTAGTCAAGGGGCATGACCGGCCAACGGTGCCGCTGGTCTGAGTTGACGCGCCCATTATTGGAACCCTTATGACGCTGGAAATCGGCATCCTGCTGCTCATACTCCTGATTGCTTTGCTCTTGTTTTCTTTCGAGCGAGTGCCGGCGGACATCACTGCGCTAGGCATCATGCTGGCTCTCATCCTTGCGGGCGTACTTTCGCCCGCGGAAGCGTTTTCCGGGTTTGGCAGCGATGCGGTCATCATGATCCTCGGGCTCCTGGTGCTGACGCAGGCGCTGGTCAACACTGGGGTGGTCGACCGGGTCGGCCGGGCGATCATGCGCAAGACAGGGTCCGAATCCAATCGATTGCTCTGGGTCGTCATGCTTTCGGTCGCGACGCTGTCTTCGTTCATGAGCAATACTGCGGCCACGGCCTTTTTTGTGCCCATCACCCTGGGCCTCGCGCAGCAAGCAAAGACAAGCCCTTCCAGATTGCTCATGCCGTTGGCCTTTGCCTCCATCCTGGCGAGTTCGGTCACGCTGATTGGAACATCCACTAACATCGTGATCAGCGGACTGATGGTGCAGCGCGGCCTGGAGCCACTCGGGATGTTCGAGCTGACTCCGGTCGGCCTGCCGATCATGCTCGCCGGACTGGCCTATATGTTGACGCTGGGCTGGCGGCTAATACCGATACGCGAGACGGCCGACGGGCCGGAGCAGCCGTTCGCCATTCAGCCCTACCTGTCGGAAATATCCATTCAGCCCGGCTCGGCCTTCATTGGCAAATCCATCGGAGAAAGCGGATTGGGCGAGGACCACGATCTTACCGTATTGAGGGTGATTCGCAAGCGCAACCGCTTTCTTGCGCCCCGGGCCACGCTTCGGCTGCGTGCAGGAGACACTCTGCTGGTGGAGGCTCCACTCGAGGAAATCGACCGGTTGGGGCAAACGCTGGGTCTGGCTGTGCGTGGGCATGTAGCAGTTTCGGATCCATCGCTGCAAAGTGAAGATGTGCGGCTGGTCGAGGCAGTAATCTTGCAAGGGTCGCCCTTTGTGCGCCGGACGCTGAGAAGGTTGCGATTGCGCGAGCGTTACGGGTTGCAGGTGCTGGGGATTCGGCGCCATGGCCAGACGATTCTACGGAAGATCAGCGACACGCGAATGTTTGTGGGCGACGAACTGCTCATCCAGGGGGATCCTGAAACTGTGGAAGCCCTTGAGCAAGAGAACGCCTTCCGGGTGTTGAGCGCGGTTCCCACTCGGAGGACGAATGAGCGCAACGCGCCAAAGGCGATTGCGATTTTTGTTGGGGTAATCCTGGTCACGGCCCTTGACCTGCTGCCGTTGCCCGTGGCTGTCATGGTAGGAGTGCTGTTGGCGTTTGTCAGCCGGGCGATCACCTCTGAAGAGGCCTACCGGGATATCGATTGGCGTGCGATCATCCTCATCGGCTGTATGCTGTCGCTGGGAACAGCGATGGAGGTCACTGGCGCGGCGCAATTCTTGGCCACGCTTATCGTCCAATTCACCGGCACGACTGACCCAAAGTGGTTGTTGAGCGGGTTTTTCGCGCTGAGTCTTTTCCTCACCCAGCCGATGTCCAATCAGGCCGCCGCCGTGGTGACTGTACCAATCGCGATGCAGACTGCCTTCCAGCTCGGCTACAACCCGAGAGCATTTGCAGTGATGATCGCGCTGGGGGCCAGTTGCTCGTTTCTCACTCCGCTGGAGCCTTCCTGTTTGATGGTTTACGGCCCGGGAAATTACCGTTTCATAGATTTCTTCAAAGTGGGCTCCATATTGACTGTGCTTGTCTATCTGATCGCCATCTTGTTGGTCCCGCTGGTATGGCCCATCTGAACCTGCCGGTGAGGTCAAGGGTGATTGCGTGGGGCGTGCATGGATATACGGCCCTGGGATTGGTGTGCGCGTTTTTCGCCTATCAGGCCATGCGCCGAAGCGATTTGACAGCTTTTTTCCTCTGGCTGGCGGTTGCTGTTCTTATCGATAGCACGGACGGTTACTTCGCGCGGCAATTTCATGTAGGGCAGGCATTGCCGGAGTTCGATGGACGCAAGCTGGATGACCTCACCGATTACCTGACCTATGTCTTCCTTCCGATGCTGGCCGCGGATCATTGGGCGCTTCTTCCCAATGGGATGGATTGGCTGGTCCTTCTCCCGCTGATCGCCAGCGGATACGGGTTCAGTCAGGTGGGCGCCAAGACAGCGGACTCGTTCGTGGGGTTCCCGTCCTATTGGAATGTGGTGGTGTTCTATTTGCTGGTTTTTCGGTGGCCGGCTGCGATGAATGCCGTGATTCTTGTGGCGCTCAGCTTGATGGTCTTCTGGCCGATTCGCTACATATACCCCACGCGGGCACGCTGGCTGATGCGGTTAACGATTCTCTTGGCAGGAATCTGGGGAGCCTTGGTCTTATTCGCGCTGTTCCAATTCGACACAGCTGTTGGTGAACGCGCGGCAACGCTGTCGCTCTTCTTTCCCATCTACTATACTGCAATCAGCCTGATTCATCACCAGCGCTCGATCATCCCTGAAGGGGCTTGAGCGGATTTCAGTGATTTTGTATTCATGGCGCGGATCAGCCTGGTAGGGGTCCTGCCTGGTCCGCGTCGGTATGTTTGGAACTAGTAGCCAGGCGTGCCCAATCTGGCGCGTTCTAGTTCGATCACAGACTCATCAAGTTTCTTGAACAACGGCGCGGGCTGATTCAGCTCCGTACCAGGGGCCAAGCCTGATGGCTTCCAGCGTCCTGCCGCCGGGCGTCCGTCGTACTGAAGAGTCGCGTGAGCCCCAAGCCCATCGCTGACTTCCCCCACATGAGATGCACCGAACAGTGTGTGCGTATAGCCAAAAAAGTAATGCAGTTGCTGGCTGCTGAATGGCAGAAATGGCGCAAAAATCGTTTTGAGCGAGTCAATTGCCTTGAGGGCACAGAAAATGCGCGTGCCCGCTGCGGCCCTGTCAGTCTTTACCAGACTCCATGGCGCGCTGACATCTAGGTACTTGTTCACTTCTGTCGCCAGCGCCAGGGCCTCCTGCAGCGCTGACCGCAGTTTTACCTGCTCGATGAGATCGCCCACGACGCCAAAACCCGCTTCGATTTTGGAAAGTAGTGCTTCATCTTCGGATGACAGCTCCCCGGGGGTGGGGACGCGGCCGTCCCAATGTTTGTAGGCGAACGAAAGGACGCGATTGGCTAAGTTGCCCCAGGTAGCCACCAGCTCGTTATTGTTTCGAGCCACAAATTCCGCCCAGTCCCAATTGCCATCGCGCGTCTCGGGGCTGTTCATCGTCAGGTAGAATCGCAGCGGGTCAGGGTCGTAGCGGGTGAGGAAGTCTAACCCCCACACCCCCCAGTTCTGGCTTCCTGAGATCTTGCGATCCTCCAGATTCAGAAACTCGTTGGCAGGGACATCGAATGGCAAGATCAGTTCCTTGCCATCCACTTCCGCAAAGAGCCGGAGGAAAGTTTCACCAACGCCAATCAGCTGGGCCGGCCACATTACGGCATGGAACGGAATATTGTCCTTGCCAATGAAGTAATAGGCTCGCGCGCCAGGGTTTGTCCACCAATTCTGCCAGGCTTCGGGTTCGCTGTTGAGGTGAGCCCATTCGATGGCCGCGCTGAGGTAGCCGATCACAGCTTCAAACCATACGTAGAGGCGCTTTCCTTCCCAGCCTTCGACGGGTACAGGGATGCCCCAGTCCAGGTCGCGGGTAATCGCCCGGCCGCGCAGGGGGTTGGCGCGCATCTGGCCGAGGGACTGTTTGACGACGTTCGGCCTCCAGTAGGATTGTCGCGCTTCAAGGAATTCGATAACTCTTGATTCGAGCTTCGACAGGTCCAGGTAGAAGTGTTCGGTTTCCTTGCGCACAGGTGTCGAGCCATCCACCTTGCTTCGGGGTTCCAGTAGTTGAGAAAGTTCCAAGAGCGTGCCGCAGCGTTCACATTGGTCGCTGCGAGCATTGGGGTTTCCGCAGACAGCGCATGTGCCTTCCACATAGCGATCGGGCAGGAATCTTTCTTGTTCCTCGGAATACCATTGCTGTTCGCTGGCGGTGTACAGATAACCGTTTTCTTTCAATGCCAGAAAGATAGCTTGCGATACCTTGAAATGGTTTTCAGTGTGCGTGCTGGTGAACAGATCATAGGTCAGCCCCAGTTGCTGAAAGAGCTGGATGAATCCCGTATGAAAGCGCCGGTAAATAACCTCATCGGCGACGCCTTCGGTATCTGCCCGAACGGTGATGGGAGTTCCATGTGCATCCGAGCCGGATACCATCAAGACCCGGTTGCCTTTGAGCCGGTGGTAGCGCGCAAATGTGTCGGCTGGCAGATAGGAACCGGCAATGTTACCAACGTGGATCTCTGAACTGGCATACGGCCAGGCGACTGCCACGAGAATGTGATTTGAATCTTGATTGCTCATCGGAGTGACTCCATCAAGAAGAACTGAATGAAACAAAAAGGCTGCCATTGGGCAGCCCGGGCCTGTAGCCAGGAAAACGCTAGAGACTCGTGCGCTTTAGGGCTGGGGTTGCCCACACACGTACCGGACCGGCCGTACGGCCAGGCATCTGCATAGCAAACATCAGCGCTGCGCTTAGTGCGCCCATGACGAGAGTTTACATGCTGTGTTAGCGCGTGTCAATAGTAGCAGCAGGCGAGAGGAATTTGGGGCTAGAATCGGGGAATGCCTGAACAGAATCGTGTCTTGCTGGTCCTTTCACGGCGGAGTTACCGCGCTGGGGCCTTTCTGGAGGCTGCCAGTGCTTCTGGCTATCCCGTTACGCTGGCGTCGGATCACGGCGATACTCTTACCGGGGGGAGCGAAGGACTCTTCCTACCAGTTGACCTGCTGGATACTGAAGGCGCAGTCGAAGAGATTGTCCGGTTTCACCAGCGCTTCCCTCTCTCGGCGATCCTGGCGGCAGAAGACGAGGGCCAGGAAATTGCCGCTCAGGCAGCCGAGGCACTGGGGCTGGCCCACAACCGACCGCTGGCCGTGCGCGCGGCCAGGCGTAAGGATGTGATGCGTGAAGCCCTAGAGAGGGCCGGATTGCGCGGGCCCCAATATTGGATTTTCGACACTTCAGAAAATCCACGAACGGTTGCCAAACGGGTTGCATTTCCGGCCGTGCTCAAGCCGACATTCCTCTCGGCCAGCCGTGGGGTTATCCGCGCGGATGACACGAATGAGTTCGAGATGGCCTGGACAGAGATCAAGATGCTGCTGACTGCTCCCGCTATGCAACGCGAGGGCGGCGCGGCGGCCCGGCGCATCCTGGTGGAAGAATACATCGAGGGCGACGAATTCGCCCTCGAGGGCTTGCTTTCAGATGGGGATCTGACCCTCCTGGCGCTCTTCGACAAGCCGGACCCGCTCACCGGGCCGGTGTTCGAGGAAACAATCTATGTGACACCTTCGCGCGCCTCCCAGGCGGTCCAGGATGCCATCCGTGATGAGGCCAGGTTGGCGGTCAGGGCAGTTGGGTTGGGTGAAGGGCCGGTACACATCGAGTGCCGGGTCAATGCGGGCGGCGTGTTTGTCATCGACATGGCACCGCGCTCAATCGGCGGGTACTGTTCAAAGGCCCTGCGATTTGGCGAGGGTCGCTCATTGGAAGAAGTCATCCTGCGGGCCGCCATGGGCGAAAGCCTTGAGGGACTTGAACGCGAGGCGGCCTCTAGCGGCGTGATGATGATACCCATCCCGCGACCGGGAGTTCTGCACGGAGTCTACGGGCTGGAAGAGGCCCGGAACTGGCCGGATGTGACTGAGATCATCCTGTCGATACGCCCGGGCCAGATAGTGATCCCATTGCCGCGCGGTGGGCAGTATCTCGGCTTCATATTCGCCAGGGCAAGTACCCCGGGCGAAGTCGAGAACAGCTTGCGGGCTGCCCATGAACTGCTTGAATTCGACATCCGCTGATAAACTTCTTATGTTCGAAAGTAACCGCTGGCAGATTGAACCGGTATAATTGTGGACTGCATGGACAACATTAGGAACGTAGTGCAACAATGAGCGATTCGACAAAAACTCAGAGCGTTATTGCGATCACGGATTCGGCCATCGGCAAGATTCGGGAATTGATTGATAGCCGTGAGCGCGGGGAGCTGGCGGTGCGCGTCGTGCTGCGTGGTCGTTTGCCGGGCGGTGGCTTCCAGAGTGAGTTCAAATTCGTCGGCCGGGATGATCTGAAACCATCCGATGTAGTTCAGGATACGGGAAAGTTCAAACTCTACTTCGACCGCGGTTGCGCAGCAAGCATTCGGGGAGCCACCGTGGATTTCGACGAACGGCGCTATCCGACCGGATTCCACATTGAATACCCGCCGCAAATTGCCGCGAATCCGGCGAGTTGGAAGCACAAAGAGTGGGCAGAGCCAGTGGCGATTGCTGTCCAAAACGTAATTGATGAACACATCAACCCGGGCATTGCCGCTCACGGCGGCTGGGTGATGCTACAGGATGTAATCGATGACGCTGCGATTGTCGAGATGGGCGGCGGCTGCCAGGGGTGTGGACTCTCAGAAGTAACATTGAGGCAGGGCATTGAGCGCTTGATCCTGCAGCATGTGCCTGAAATCCGAGCAGTCATCGACCATACTGAGCACGAAGCCGGCACCAACCCATATTATTCGCCGGCCAAGGGCGGCGATCCTGAAGCGGATTCCCCTTTGGCAGGCGAGGAGTAGCCGTTCATGGCAGATGCTCAGAAATCCTGTCTTGGCTTTCTCCTACTGGGTGCTGCTGTGTTCCTGGGCCTATTGGCCTGGCTGGCGGTGTGGTACGGCATTGACCTTCGAAGCGGCCTGATCGTCGGGGCAGGGGTGTTTGCGTTCTTCCTAGTCCTGGCTGCATATTCCTTCCTGCAAATCCGTGATTGGAGTTGGCTGCCGGTACTCCTGGGCAGTCTTTACGCTGTTCTTCCGGATATCCTCCTGGGCCCACAGGACGACCTTTTGGTGTTGATTGCCGGCGCGGTGCTGTCGGGTATATTGGGATGGTGGCGGCAGCGGCGCGAGAAAACTGATCTATCTCCCCACAAATAGGGCCTGCGGGCATTTGAAATCCAGGTCGCTTATGCTATAATTTGCCCATAGCGACACTCTTTTGGTCGTTCTCTTATCTTCTGGTCAACAACCTGAATCCGCCGCGCCGGGCGACTGTGCGCGTTTTGAGTCGGTAGATTCAGGACGGCAACATGCACATGCCCGGCGCGGCCACAGGCCCGACGGGCTTTTTCTTTGTCTGTTGAATCGAACATCCAGTTTGGAGATCGTTATGCTCAAAACACATGAATGTGGAAAGATCAATCTTGGCATAGCTGGAGAGAAAGTGCTGCTGGCTGGCTGGGTGCATCGCCGGCGCGACCATGGTGGATTGATCTTTGTGGACCTGCGGGACCGATGGGGGGTGGTGCAACTGGTGGCAGATCCAGATAAAACGCCGGAGGCCCATGCCGCCCTGGATCCAATCCGCGCCGAGTGGGTCATCCAGGTGGAAGGCGTTGTGCGCAAGCGCCCGGCTGAAATGGTCAACCCGGACCTGGCGACGGGAGAGGTGGAAGTGGAAGTGCACCAGGTGAAGGTGCTCAACCCTGCCAAGACGCCGCCCTTCACCATCAACAAAGAAGATGACGTTGATGAAAGCGTGAGGCTGAAGTACCGCTATCTGGACCTGCGCCGCGAACGCATGCGGGTGAATCTGGAATTGCGCCACCGAGTCGTGAAGTTCATCCGGGATTATCTGGATGCGGCCGGATTTTTGGAAGTCGAAACCCCGATCCTGTTCAAGACCACGCCCGAGGGCGCGCGGGATTACCTTGTCCCATCGAGGGTCCATCCGGGGATGGTGTATGCGCTGCCCCAGTCGCCTCAGCAGTTGAAACAACTTTTGATGGTGGCTGGCATCGAGAAATATTTCCAGATCGCGCGGTGTTTTCGGGATGAAGACCTGCGTGGCGATCGGCAGCCAGAATTCACTCAACTTGACATCGAGATGTCCTGGGTCGAACGCGAAGATGTCATGGCGTTGATGGAAGATATGTACACTCAAATGATCGCAGCGCTGGTCCCCGAGAAACAGATTCTCCATGTGCCCTGGCCGCGTATCCGCTACCCGGAGGCCCTGGAACGGTTCGGCAAGGATAACCCCGACATCCGCTTTGGACTGGAGCTGGTAGATGTAACTGATTTGGCGGCGACCAGCGGCTTCCAGGTGTTCGCCGATACTGCCGCAAGCGGCGGGCACGTACGCGGCATCAATGCCAAGGGTCTTGGCGGATACAGCCGTAAGCAGATCGATGAGCTGACCGAGTACGCTAAGACATTCGGCGCCAAAGGCCTGGCTTATCTCGCCATCAGCCCAGAAGGAGAGGAGCGGTCGTCGTTTGCCAAGTTCCTTCCAGTTGCCGTCCTGGCTGAGATCAAGGCGCGCATGCAGGCCGAAGCAAACGACCTGCTGCTCTTCGTGGCTGACAAGCCGGCGGTGGTGTTCGATGCGCTTGGCCGGCTGCGAGTACATCTTGGCGAGCGTCTTGGGCTATGCGACCCAAACGTTCTGGGTTTCTGCTGGGTGATTGACTTTCCGTTTGCTTTCTGGAACGAAGAAGAACGACGCTGGGATCCGAGCCAGCACCTGTTCACGTCGCCCATGCTGGAGGACATCTCCTTGATGGATTCAGAACCCGGAAAGATGCGCGGTACCCAGTATGACATGGTGGTGAACAACAACGAGGTGGCTGGCGGTTCGATCCGAATCCACGACCGCGAGCTTCAGTCGCGCATCTTCAATCTCATCGGCCTGGATGAAAACGTTGCCAGGGAGCGCTTTGGACACATGCTTGAGGCTTTTGAATATGGCGCTCCCCCCCATGGCGGCATCGCCAGCGGAATCGACCGACTGGTCATGATTCTTGCCGGCGAGGACAGTATTCGGGAAGTGATCGCCTTCCCGAAGAACCAGGCAGCCAGAGACATCATGGCGGATGCGCCCTCGCTAGCCGACCCAGCCCAGTTCAAAGAGCTACATGTCAGGGTTGATTTGCCGAAAACCTAGTTTTGCTGTTCATGCCAGCGCAGTTGTGGTATAAGAAAGGCAGCCCTACCTTGTTCGTGATGAGGCTGTGACGTTTTGAGCCAACACTCTAGAGATGGGGCTCACATCTGTGAGGGCGATGCGATAGGCGCAAGCCAAGGCTGAACCTTCAAGGCGAGCCCCGGACCTGCGAAGGCAGGTTCAAAACTTGGCCACACACGGCAAGGTGGGGTTTTTGCTGGAACATAGGAGAAGGCGCAGCCCGGGTTGCGCCTTCTTTGTTGAATTCCTGACCGATTCCCGTGATGAACGAGCGCGGGCGGCGTCCTTCCGGTACAATACACGGCTGGAAAGGCAGATGCGATGGCGACCGAACTGAGTCGACTGGCGTGTGTACCCTGCCGGAAGGGAGCGCCGCTAATGCCGGATGAACTTAAGCAGCGGCTGGCATCCCAATTGAATGATTGGAATCTTGTAACGGTGAACGGCATCGAAAGATTGATGAAAGATTTCACGGTGCCAGACTTTGCTGCGGCCATGAGGCTTTCCGACGCCATTGGAAATATGGCAGAGGAGCAGATGCATCATCCGGCCATGCTCGTCGAATGGGGGCGGGTGACAGTCTCGTGGTGGACGCACATCATCGGTGGCCTTCACATGAACGACTTTGTCTGCGCCGCCAAGACAGACGACCTTTATAGCGAGCAGGTGTATGGCTAATTTCAGAAGCAACCGCCGCCAACTGAAGACGACCTGGGGCATTCAGTTCATCTCCATCGTGTTCGTCCTGGCAGTCGGGGCGGCATCATGCTCGACATCCTCCGGCGGCCTTCAGACAACGATCCCGCCGACCGGCATGCCGACTGGTGAGAGCGAGCGAACACCACCGCCCAGCGCGGCTTCACCCACCGCGATGGATCTGCGCGGACGCAAAATCCTGATCGTCCAGATGGGGAACATGACTGGCCGTGGCAGTGAATTCATCCTTCCAATGGTCCGGGGAGTTCAGGATGCCGTGGAGCGCGCGAACGTCGAGGACGGATTATTCGGCGCTGAACTGGCCCTGGAGACCTACAATACGTCTGGGGAGGCGGAGGCCGCTCGCCAGATACTTTTCCATGTGCAAGAAAATGTGCGGCCGGCCGTACTGATCTTTCTTGACGCGGAACTTATCGCGGAACTCGGTTCCGAACTCAGCGAACTCAAGATCCCCGTTCTATTGCCGTACGCATACAAGGAAATGCTGGCAGCCGCCGCGGAGAATTACATCTTTGGCCTGGCGCCCCCGATGGATGTGGAACTGATATATACACTCCAGTTCCTGCAGGAGAATTGGGAGGAGTATAAGCCGAGTCTCGCCCTAAGTGAACTGAAGCTGGCCGTGATCGGCTGGCCCAATGGATTCGGCCGCGCCGGTTTGACTGACGATGCCCGAAAACACCTTGAAGCGATTCGAATTGAACTGGTGTACGAAGACACGTTCAACGCCTCCTATGCGGAAGACGCCTCCCCGCTCCTCCGGCAGGCGATGCGCGCTGGCGCCAATGTGATCTATGTGCAAGCCTTTGCCCACGGTCCGGCCATCGTGCTGAATGACTACTACTGGATGGGATTGCAGGATCAAGCGCTGGTGGCCGGGCCGAGTTGGGCGCTGGATACCTCCGTCTATGGTTACCTGACCAAGCCCGAGTACTTCGACGGGTTTCTGGCGCCGTCAAGCCTGGCGTGGTGGTCGGATTCCGAGAACCCGCTGATGGCTGCTTTGACCGCAGACCTTGAAGAAGCCCACCGCACGCCCGCCGACAAGAGCCTTGGCCGCCTGATCGGATACCAGGCGGTCGGGGTCGTCCATTTTGCGATCCGGGCGCTCCTGGAGAAAGGCGGAGGAGGTGATTTCACGGGCCAGGACCTGCGAGGGGAACTTGTCGGGCTGGACGGAGTGCAGGTCTTGAATGGGCTGGCAATCATCAGCTTCAGCGGCGAGTATCAGTTTTCCCCATTCATGCAGATGCGGCGAGTGGAGAGTGCAGGGGTATTTCAGGAAATCAGCCCCTACACGGAGTTTTCGGAATACCCTTAACGGTCAATAAACCCCAGTAGGGCTTGGAGTTCCGGCACTCGGCTGAAATCGTACGTTTCGCAGTCGAGGTAACTTCCGAACTGTGAGAAGCATGACTGAAGAGCAGCGACCACGGCGTCCTCAACGACTACGTCCGACTCCCACCACCATCCCAGGATTCTCAGCGCCTTTGTCTTCCGATCAAACTTGCTTTCCATTCGGCCAATGAAACGATTTCCATAGAGAACCGGCAGGACGTAGTACCCATAGACGCGTTGCGGAGGCGGCTTATAGACCTCCCAGGTGTATTGGAAGTCGAAGATCTCCGCGATCAACTTACGATCCCACATCAAATTATCGAGGGGGGCAAGAAATGCGGCAGCGGCAGACGGATTCGCCTGAGTGGCTGTGAATTTTGCCCAATCTTGCGTGCGGACGAACAACGGGGCAGTTGCCGCGCCATCAACGGAAAGCGGGAGAATTTTGCCCTGTTCACACAGTCGCAGAAGGCTCTCCGCCCTCTCCGGGGCTTTTGTCTTGTGAATACCCATCCAGAACTCCCCCGAACGATTCGCGGCGATTCCCAGACTGCCAATCCGGCGGGCGATGTGCCAATCCTGGTAGGATTCAAATGTGGGGTTAGGATCATCAGCATCCAAAAGCTCTTCGGGCAGAAGGTTTTCGATAAGATCAAAGATTCTCCGCGTTCCGACTTTATGGTGAATCCCGAGTTCCCCCTTTGCAAACAGTAACTCCAGGGTTGCGCGGGCAAGTTTGGTGGAACCCCAAAACCAGTGGACGCTGCCGTGCTCCTCGCCATCATAATCAAGAGAAGACAAAGGCCCTTCGGCGGCGATTCGGGATTTCACAGCGGGCTCCAGCGCGATGGGTTCGCTGGAGCGCTTTTGCTGGTGCAGGTACATCGCCGCCCGCTGGCGGCGGAAATACGGCCAGTCCCTGACCAGGTAAATTGAAGCGAGTTTATCCCAGCCGTCGATCAGTGAGCGTTCCAGGTACAGCATCTCATCCAGAAGACCGGGCGTGTAGTCTCTTATCCGGGATTGCAGGACGAGGTCAGGGTTCCGCCCGACGACATTGATGGTGTCATACTGAATGCAGCCAACGCGCTTAAAGAATGCCTTTACCCCGGACTTGCCCGCCAGCGAGCGGGGCGGCAGAAGATTGTGATGGAACAAGAGGAAGCGACGTGCTGTGGGTTTGTCGATTACGACCTGCGGGGTTAGCGTGAGGCGCGGCATGGCGCAAGTTTAGTATAAGAACAAACGTTCGTCAAGTGGATCGCCTCTGGTAAGATTGAGCTATGGAAGCAGAAAGACCAAAGGCGATGATCGTAGGGGATGATCTATACTTTCAGGTACGGATAGAGTCCGTCTTCGAAAGCGCGGGCTATGAAGTGTACACGTGTTCTGTACCGGATGCACTCATCATTGCCGCCGAAGAGCAACATTCTGGCGTATGGATCGTCGATATGAATTCAATGGGGGAGTGGGCAGGATTGTTGAACGAAGTCCGGTTGCGTTCGCCGGAAGCGTTCATTGTCGCCTTCGGTTCACATAAGCGAACCAATGACTTCAAGACCGCATTGGACGCAGGCGCGGATCACGTCTTTGCCAGATCCAAATTCGTCGAGATGCTGCCCACGTTGCCGGCGATGGGTCGCGAAAGTTGAAGAAGGGGCAAATAAGCGGAGTTCCAGCGTCTCTGACGGTCACCCGTTGCCTGGCCCGATATCGGCGGCAGGGATGCCGCCCGCCGAACGGGCAAATCTGACGGCATTCAGAATTGCAGAAGCCACCACTTCCGCCGCCAGCGCGCCGACGACATTCACGTCCACCTGCTTGTCGCCTGTCGACAAAGCGAAAAGCGTATCGCCATCCAGCATTGTATTTGCCGGCCGGATAACGCGGGCAAGGCCGACCTGGGCCATTCGTGCGACCCTGGTGGCTTCAGGCTTGGTGAGCCGCGCATTCGTGGCCACTACCCCGACAACCGTATTTGTCTGAACTGTCGCTTTCATCCTCAAGGTCCGAGTGCCTGACTTCATGATGCTGAGAGTATCTGCCCAAGCGTCGCCTTCCTCAGCCTGTATTTTTCGCGTTCCAGATTGACGGGTACGTACGCCTGCAAGGATGTTCCCAGACTTCGGATCAACCACATCGCCAAATGCGTTGATAGCGAGGATGGCCCCGACGCGCCCTCCGCCGCGGAGGCGAATGCTTGCGGTCCCGATACCGGATTTGGTGGCTCGCCCTGGACCAAGAATCTTGCCGATGGTTGCTCCCGTGCCTGCTCCGTAGTTTCCCTGCAAAGGAGTTTTCTGGGAGGCGGACTGGCAGGCTGCATAAGCCATTTCCGCATCTGGGAAGACATCTGGCCGACCAATTCCAAGATCGAAGAGTATCGCGGCCGGGACGATGGGAACCCTGGCCGGACCTGCCTTATACCCGATTCCCTTCTCACGGAGATAGCGCATTACTCCGGCCGCGGCATCCAGCCCGAAGGCTGAGCCTCCGGCAAGAAGAACTGCATGGACCTGCTGGACAAGGTTGATGGGAGAGAGAGCATCGGTCTCGCGCGTGCCTGGTGCACCGCCGCGTTGGTCAATTCCTGCTATGGCACCACGCTCACACAGGATCACCGTGCAGCCGGTGAGGGCTTCCTGGTCTTGGGCTTGGCCCACCAGGATTCCAGGTGCGTCGGTAATGGCATCTAGTGCAGACATCAGAATGAAGGCTCACCCGGAGCGAAATCAGTTTATCACAGGCGTTTTTCTGCCAGAGCCCAGGACCGAGAATTCATAAGGTGTAAAATGACGTTGACCCAGATTTCGCGCAAGCAACAGAGGCACGGAACCAGTCGTGGCGAGCGAAGAGACCGAGAAGCAGTTGGAATGGCTGATCAGCGTCGAGGCGCGCAAGCGCTATCGTTTCGCGCGCGAGTTGTTTGCACTGGGGGAGGGCTCTATTGAAGCCGGCCTGGATGCCGTGCAGGAACTCGCTGCCAGGATGAATCAGAACCCAGTGCAGAATGATGATTCTAGTAGTGTAGTTCGAGCGGGCGATATCTATGCAATTGGCGTCATCCATCTAGTCTGGCGGGCGATTCTCCGGCATCATGAGGCGGAACTTGGCATCCAACTGTTCAACCCACAGAAGATGGTGTTGCCGGGGGAAGTCGACGCCGCCGCAATCGACGGTGAAATATTCGGTTTCCTCGGCGAGTTTCCGCTGGCATCGATATTCCGCGGCGACCAGACCCTGGATGACTTCATCCAGGGCGAGCCGGGCGAGGAGGCCAATCTGGCGCGGGCGCTCCAGGAGGCGTTCCTGATCTCACTTGCTAACCGCAACCCCGCGGTCGGCGCCTGCCTGGAGCTTTTGGATATCTCTCGATTCTCGGAACGCGCCTGGTTTCGGCGGCTTCTGGGAGAGGACATCGAAGCGGCCGAATCCCGGGAACTACCGCTGGCGGGGATGCTGGCGAACCTGGCGGCGGTGCTGCTGGCGCCGGCCCGCCTCTTTCCCGACTCGTTGAGAGACCAGTTGACCTACATCCTTGAGACCTGGGGGCATTTGCTTGGCGATCTGCGCAACCAACTGCTGACCGGCCTGGATGTTCTGGCGGAAGAGCATAAGTCGGCCTTTGGCGGGCCGGGGCCGACCGAGCCCGGCGGTTGGATCACTCCAGATGCCCAGGAGGAACGGTTCAGCGTGGATCGCGAATGGATGGCCGGCTTGGTACTGATCGCTAAGAACACGTACGTCTGGCTGGCACAGTTGTCGGAATCCTACGGCCGCGAAATTCGCAGGCTGGACGAGATTCCGGATGCCGAACTGGATCGGCTGGCGGGCTTCGGCATTAGCGGGTTATGGCTCATCGGACTTTGGGAGCGAAGCCCGGCTTCCCGGAAGATCAAGCGCATAATGGGTGATGACGACGCAGAAGCATCGGCTTATTCGCTCCTGGATTATGTCATCGCGAGTGATCTTGGGGGGTTTGAGGCTCTCGCAAATCTTCGCTGGCGTGCCGGGCAGAGGGGAATCCGGCTGGCAAGCGACATGGTCCCCAACCACATGGGCATCGACTCGCGCTGGGTGATCGAACACCCTGATCGCTTCCTTAGCCTGCCTGAATCCCCATATCCGACCTACTCGTTCAATGGGGTGAACCTGAGCGATGACGCCCGTGCGAGCATATTTCTTGAAGACCATTATTATCAGCGCTCCGATGCATCCGTCGTCTTCCTGAGAGTCGACAACCGGACAGGCGCCCGCCAGTACATCTATCATGGCAACGATGGAACCAGCATGCCCTGGAATGACACAGCCCAGCTAAACTATCTTCTGCCCGAAGTGCGCGAGGCTGTTATTCGGATGATAGTGGCTGTGGCCCGCGAGTTTCCCATCATCCGTTTCGATGCCGCTATGACGCTTGCCAAGAAGCACATCCAGCGCCTGTGGTTCCCCGAGCCGGGAACAGGCGGGGCCATTCCTTCACGTGCCGGACGTGGGATGCCCCGCAAACAGTTCGATGAACTCATCCCAGTTGAGTTCTGGCGAGAAGTCGTGGAGCGAGTGGCGGCTGAGGCACCCGACACGCTCCTGCTTGCTGAAGCATTCTGGATGATGGAAGGCTACTTTGTGCGCACGTTGGGACTGCACCGCGTGTACAACAGCGCATTCATGCACATGCTGCGGGACGAACGTAACCGCGAGTATCGCGCGGCGATAAAGAACACCCTGGCGTACAACCCGGAAGTCCTCAAGCGATTTGTGAACTTCCTGAACAACCCGGATGAAGAAACCGCCCGTGAGCAATTTGGAACCGGCGCAAAGTATTTTGGCGTTGCGACCCTGATGGCAACTTTGCCGGGGCTGCCTATGGTCGGCCATGGACAGCTCGAGGGGTTTTCCGAAAAATACGGGATGGAATTTCGCCGCCCAAGGCGCACCGAGAACGAAGACCCAAACTTGATTGCGGAGCATGCAAGGCAGATTTTCCCTCTCTTCCGCAAGCGCAGCCTGTTCGCCGGGACAGCCAGTTTTCGTTTCTACGATGCGGTTACCTCAGGCGGTAAGGTGGAAGAAGATGTATTTGCCTACCTGAACGGGCGTGGTGGCGATGCCCATCTTGTGCTCTTCCACAATCGTTATGCACACGTCCGAGCTAAAATCAGGCAGTCAGTTGCCTTCAAAGATGCTTCCGGGGATCTGCGTTCCACGCAATTTGCGGCTGACCTGGGCTTGGCAGACTTTCCGGCTGCATACCTGGTGGCTGCAGATATGGTATCAGGACTGGAGTATGTTTGGAGCTATGAAGAGGTTGTGAGGTCCGGGTTGGGTTTTGAGCTGGAGGCCTACGAGACGCGAGTGCTGCATGATTTCAGGGTCATTCAACCGACGGTGAGCGAGCCCTACGGGCTTCTGTGTGAGCAGACGAATGGCCGGGGGGTGCCTTCGATTGCGCAGGCCTTGCTGGAACTTGAGAGAGAGTCGCTCATTGGGAGATTCGCCGATCTGGCAAACCCTATGGCGATCAATTACTTGGCCGATGCTGCGCTCGGAAACCAACCCCTCAACATTCAGGATGAGCCGATTCAACGAATCGTCGCGGGTATTTACCAGCTGATCGCCGCGTTTTCCAGTCATGGCGGCGGGCAGATATCTGCGGGCACAGCCGAGAAGATTGTTAAGCGGCTCAAGCATTTGATTGATATGCCCCGACTGAACTCGCTCCACCCTCTGCCCGGATCGCGAAACTACGCTGCGGCCACGAGGTGGATCAAGGAGCGGCTGACCGAAAGACCGGTCTGGCTGGCGATGTTGTCGGTCAACGTATTGCAATCACTGGAGGAGGCTGCCCAAGGTCTCCGCTCGACTGCGGACAGGCAGGCCTGGTATCGCTATTACGGTTGGAGCAGAGGCGTGATGAAATGCGCGCTTGACAGTGGTTCTAGTCCGCAAGAAGCTGAGTCGCTTTCCGAACTGTGTGAGGGGTTGATTTGCCTCACGGATTGGATGCCCTGGGGTGGGAAGGGACGCATGTCGAAGAAATCGCTGGCCGCGGTTGGGCGCTGGTTTGAGGATCCCGCCATCCAGCGCGCATTGGGGGTGAACGACTTCTTCGGAAAGACCTGGTTCAGCGAGGAGCGCATGGAAGGCTGGCTGTCGCTCGTGTTTGTGCTTGAAGTTCTTCGGGTAGTGGAATCGCAGCCTTGGGAAGAGGTCGCCGTCAGAGTCGCCAAGCTGTACGCGGTCCATAAGCGACTCCTGAGGGCTCTAGAACATTCAGAATTTCAGGTTGGGAAATTCCTCGAGGGTTTGGCCGGACCGTGAGCGAACGAAAACTGTCAGTGCTTTTTCTCGCGGCTGAGGCCAGCCCGTTCATGAAGGTGGGTGGCCTCGGAGATGTGGCCGGTTCCCTTCCAGATGCTCTGCGCGCCCTGCCTGCAGAACCCGACGTCCGTTTGATGCTCCCGTTGCATGGAGGTTTCGATTCGCGCGATCTTGGACTAAGGCTGATTGCAAGCTTTGGCATGCTAGGCTATACACGCGAATGGAAGGTGCAAGTGTATGAAACCGTGGCCAGTGGTTCCCCGGTGTATTTTGTCTCTGGGGATGGGATCGATCCGGACGGGCCAGTGTATCGGCCAAGCGCTGCGGCCGACGGCCCCAAGTACTTGTTCTTTTCGCTGGCGGCGCTCGAGTTCTGTCGACAGATTGGCTGGCGGCCGGATATCATCCACGCCAATGATTGGCACACCGCGTTTGCGGTCTACGCTCTGAAACAGCGCTACGGCTCGGAGCCGTTTTGGACCGAGACCGGGAGTCTCCAGACGATACACAACCTGCCGTATCAGGGCCAGGGCGCCGAGTCGGCGCTGCCAGAATTCGATCTTCCGCTGAGCGCCGACCCATGCGTTCCGGAATGGGCGCGCGGCTTTCCCCTGGCTCTGGGAATCTCGGCCGCAGATAAGGTTAACACAGTATCTCCAGGCTATGCCTGGGAAATTCTGACTCACGATCATGGGGCGGGTCTGGATCCTTTGCTGACGGCGCGGCGCGACGATCTGTCAGGCATCCTGAATGGCATAGACACCGAGAGTTGGAACCCTACCACTGACGCGTATCTCGCCCACCGGTTCGATCTGTCGAGGCTTGCCGACCGCGCCAAGAACAAGCTTGCCCTGCAGGCGGAGTTGGGTTTGGGAGCAAGCGCGGCAGTCCCCCTGCTGGCAATGATCGGCCGCATCGATGTTCAAAAGGGAGTGGATGTCGCTCTGGCGGCACTGGTGCTGTCCCTTGATCTTGCCTGGAGCGTCGTTTTCCTGGGCACCGGCGACCCTGCACTGGAAGCCGCGATCCTTGAATTCTGCAGGCAGTACCCGGATCGAGCGCGAGCGATCCTGACGTATGACGGCCCGCTGGCACACCGAATCTACGCGGGCGCAGATGCGCTACTCATCCCAAGCCGTTATGAGCCTTGCGGGCTGACACAGATGTTTGGAATGCGCTACGGCTGTCTGCCGATCGCGCGAGCCGCGGGTGGGCTCACGGACACGATTGTTGACGACGGGAATGGGGGCGACGGGACAGGGTTTCTTGTCCCCGGCATGTCAGAGCCTGAATTCAGCGAAGGAATGCGCAGGGCATTGCGGGTCTATAAGGACAAGAAGACCTGGAAGCGTATGCAACGCAACGCGATGAAACAGGACTTCTCGTGGCGTGCATCCGCCCGACTTTACCTTGACCTCTATCGGCAAATTCACTCGATCCGGCAGGCGGAGCGGAATCGAATGGCAGGTAAACAAACAAGGGACGTGCGATGAATTCAGATCGTTCTGGCGGTATACTAGTCCATCCGACGAGCTTTCCGGGGAAATTCGGCATCGGCGACATTGGGCCAAATGCTTTTGAGTTCATCGACTTTCTCTCAGCAAGCGGCATGGGTTTGTGGCAGGTCCTGCCCTTGAACCCAACTGGCTATGGCGACTCGCCATATCAGAGCTTCTCGGCATTCGCTGGCAATCCTTACATCATTAGTCCTGAAGCGCTACATGAAGATGGGCTCATCAGCAGAGCGGACCTGGCGAATCACCCAGACTTTCATGCTGACCGAGTGGACTTTGGCGCAGTGATTCCATGGAAGACGCAATTGCTCAATATCGCCTATTCAAACTTCCACGCCAGGCGATTGTTGCAAGAAGAATTCGAATCCTTCGTGAAAGATGAACGAAGTTGGCTGGCGGATTACGCTGTATTTATTGCACTCAAGGAAAAATTCGGCGGTGCACCCTGGGTCGATTGGCCGCCAGAATTTCGCGAACGCGACGCCCAGGCGCTCTCGAACTTTGGAGACAAGAATGCCGCGGATGTGATGCGGCATAGTTTCATTCAGTTCCTTTTCTTTCAGCAATGGAAGAAACTGAGAGAGTACGCTCGCGCAAATAACGTCCGCATTATCGGCGACATCCCGATCTACGTGGCTCATGATAGCTCGGATGTCTGGGGAAACCCGGAACTGTTTGAGCTCGACGACGTGGGGAAGCCAACGGTACTGGCTGGCGTCCCGCCAGATTATTTCTCCAAGTTCGGCCAGCTTTGGGGAAATCCAATCTATCGCTGGGGAAAGCTGGCTGAGCGAGATTATGATTGGTGGAAGGCGCGTGTCAGGGCTGCGCTTAACACAGTCGATGTCATCCGGCTGGATCACTTCCGGGGGTTCGCTGGCTACTGGGAGGTGCCGGCCGGCGAACTCACGGCTGTCAGGGGGCGTTGGGTGCCCGGGCCGGGCGCTGCGTTATTTGCTGCGCTTGAGCAGGATATGGGCAAACTCCCCATCATCGCCGAGGATCTGGGCGAGATCACGCCTGACGTGATCGAACTGAGAGAACAGTTTGGGTTCCCGGGGATGAAGATCCTTCAATTCGGGTTTTCAGGGGACCCTGACCACGAATTCCTTCCGCACATGTACCCGGAAAACTGTGTTGCCTACACGGGTACACACGATAATGAAACCGCTGTGGGTTGGTATCAGAACGCGACGGAAGAGAATCGGCAGACTGCGAGAGAATATCTTGGGGCGGATGGCAAAGAGATTCATTGGGCTCTGATCGAGGCATTATGGGCTTCGCCCGCGCGCCTAGTACTTGCCCAAATGCAAGATTTCCTTGGGGTGGGGGATGCGGGGCGAATGAACTTCCCCAGCGCGCCGGCTGGGAACTGGCAGTGGCGCTTCCATGCGGGAATGCTAACAGATAGGCTGGCCGATAGAGTTCGCAAATTGGGTGAGAGAACTGGGCGACTATCGAATTAACTCGAAGAGTTCTTGACTAGAATCAAACGATAGTATTGCAGCATCGCCACCAGGCCAAAAGCCAGACTGGCACCGCTGGCCAGGATGTTTTCAGGAGCCGGTACCGCGAATCCGAACTGGATGAATAACACCGCCACAAAGAGCATGATCGCGCTCAGAAGGCTGACCTGAATCGCAAGCAGATGGGAAACGCTGCCAGGAGAATACCCCGGCGGTGCGTTCTTGTTTGACCATCGAAAGGCGCTGTCCAGCTGGTAGTTGGCCGCGGCATAATATTCCTTGATCTGATTCAGGGCAGCGATGCTTTCAAGCCATGCCAGTCTGAGGCGGATGAGCTGTTTGAGCGTCAGAATTCCGGCAATAAAGAGCAAGAGAAACAATCCGCCAAAAGCCAGGAAAACGATCTGAACCTGCAGGGCCTCGATCTGAGCGGTGATCAGGCCGGCGATGAAGCTGCCGACTGATACCATGTAGAAGCTTGTAACCCGGGCGCGATCCTCATTGGCTTGAATGGCGGTCTGAACGATGTAATTGAATTCGGCGACCAAAATCTCGTCCGGCGCAACCGACAACGTCTGCTTCTTTGCCATGCCCGCTAAAGGTCAATCGCCAGCTTCAGACCTGGTGGATTTCTCGGGTTTCTTGGAGCCAGCCTTTGGGTTGGCCGCCGTGGCGGCTGCTTTTCTTTGCGCTTTCGGCCGGGGAGCCGCCTTGGCTGTGGAGGCACTTGTTGATTTCGGCGCAACCCTCCGAAGCTGAGCGGCAGGAATCTTGTTGGGTTTCCCGCAATTTGGGCAGGATGCCGTGTAATATTTGAAGTTATTGGCGGTGATCTGGGCCAACGCCGAAACGATCTCCGGTTCCTTTAGCGAATAGGGTGTTCGGCAATGTGTGCAGGTCTGCATAATCTGCATGGCGTACTCCTGGGTCAGGGATTGCTGTTGCGCCCGTGACCGTCTGTGCTCACGCGCGAAGCGACGATGATGCCACTTAAGATGAGTATAGCACCAACGAGTTTGTACATGCCAGGAACTTCGCCAAGGAAAAAATAGGCCAAGATGATCGTGCCAACGGGTTCCCCCAACAAAGTAATGCTGACAAATGATGCAGGCAGGTGCCCCAAAGCATAGTTGAAAGACGAATGCCCCAGGAGTTGAGGCACGAGCGCAAGCAAGACCAGCCATGCATAGGTTGGAGTCGAGAATCCAAGTATTTGTTGCCCGGTCAAGATGGCGCTTGCCATCAGCAGTACTGCTGATGCAGAATAGACCAGCGTGATATAGGGGATAATCGATAACCGCTTTCGGAGCAATCGCCCGATGAGCATGTAGCCTGCTCCCGACCAGGCGCCTACGAGCGCAAGCAGATCGCCGATAAATGCAGTCCCTCCTGCCAGTTCGCTCGAGGGCGGACACCTGAACTGACCGGCGATAGTGCACACGTCCAAAAGCGCGATCAACAGACTTCCCAAACTCGCCAAAGCGAGTCCGGCGAATACTCGACGCTCGGCAGACTCTCCAAGTATCATCGGCGAGGCGATTGCTACCCAGATTGGCAGGGTCGATACCAGGACAATCGAACTGGCAACCGAGGTGTAGGCCAGTGAAGTGATCCAGGCTGCAAAATGGATTGCCAGGAAAGCACCTGAGCCTAGAGCCAGGATGAACTCCTTGCTGGAAAGCGAGGCGATCTCACGCCGGTATCTCAGCAGGGCAAGGGGAATGAGAACCAGACTGGCCAGGGAAAGGCGGATGGCGGCGATGGTCAGAGAACTCGCCTCGTTCTGGGCTAAGCGAATAAGGAGGGATGCAGTGGAAACTGCGGCTATGCCGACAATGATTGAGATAACTGGCCGGGTGGGAAGTGAGCTACGATCCATTGGCTAATGATAGCCGCTAATCCAGTAGTCCTGCCTGAGCGATTTGTGATTTTCTTGACAAGGGATTTTGGGGAGGCTACAATCAAGAAAACACCGCGATTCCGGGTTGGCCTCTTTGAAGAGAATCCTGGACCGAACTATATTCTGGAGGATAGCCAAATGGCTTTTGAACTGATGAATCTGCCTTATGCCCATGATGCGCTTGAGCCCCACATTGATGCCCAGACCATGGAAATACACCATGGGAAACACCACGCGGCATATACTAACAATCTGAACGCTGCTCTTGAGAAGTATCCCGATCTGGCGGCCAAGACGATCGAGGACCTTTTGAGCGATCTAGAGAGCGTGCCCGATGACATTCGCGCCGTGGTCCGCAATAACGGCGGTGGATATTACAACCACGCCTTGTTCTGGCCGTCCATGTCGCCGAATGGCGGTGGTCAGCCAGCGGGGAAACTGGCCGATGCGATTGACTCCGCGTTCGGCTCCTTTGACGCTTTCAAGGAGAAGTTTTCGAAAGCCGCGGCGACGCGTTTTGGCAGCGGCTGGGCCTGGTTGTGCAAGAAGGACGATGGCGGCCTGGTGGTAACTTCGACCCCAAATCAGGACACTCCATTCGCCGATGGCCTGAAGCCATTGCTGGGCCTGGACGTATGGGAACACGCTTACTATCTTAACTATCAGAATCGCCGGCCGGACTACATCGCTGCCTGGTGGAACGTGGTAAACTGGGACGAAGTGAGCCGCCGGTTTTCGGCGTAGCAAAAACATCATTCAATCGGAGGAACACAACTATGACCCATATCATCACCAGCCTCTGTTTGCGCGACGGCGGCTGTGTCGAGGTATGCCCGGTGGAGTGCATTGTGCCAGGCTTGCCACAGGATAAGTGGCCCTGGTATTACATCGACCCAGACACGTGCATAGACTGCGGTGCATGCATTCCCGAATGCCCGTATGAAGCCATCTTCACGGAAGATGAAGTGCCTGCGGCCTATGAAGGCCGCGGTGGCGAGTACCTGAGCATGCCTGCCGGGACAGCTGGATTCAGCGCAACTTGGGAGGGCGATAATCACCATGGCGTGAAGGTGAAGTTGACCAGCGCCAAGGCACTGGAAGCCGGAGAGGTTGTGGACCTGACCCCCGACATTCAGCCGAACTACGAGTATTTCCAGAAAGGCCCGGGGTACTGGGACGGCTGGCAGGACCACGGCAAGTAATCTGATCATGCTCTTGAAAGAGGCCATCGCCAGATGGCCTCTTTTCGAGTCGGCCAGTGTGAGTAAAGACCGGCCGCAACAGTCAATCCCGGAGTGAATAAAATGGTGAAGACAAGAATGCGGACTGAAAAAGACTCGCTGGGCGACGTGACGCTGCCAAGCGACGCCTTGTATGGCGCCCAGACCCAGCGCGCGATCGAGAATTTCCCGATCTCCGGCTTGCGACCCTGGCGGGCATTCATCTGGGCTATGGCGGTGATCAAACGTGCGGCTGCCGATGTAAATGCCGAACTTGGATTGCTGGATGGCGAGATTGCGGGAGCGATATCGCAAGCGGCCGACGAGGTTATCGCCGGAAAGTGGGACGCTCAGTTCGCAGTGGATCCGTTTCAGGCGGGGGCCGGCACCAGCCAGAACATGAACACCAATGAAGTCATTGCGAATCGCGCCACGCAGATATTGGGTGGGGAGTTTGGGGAGTACCGGGTACATCCCAACGACCATGTCAATATGGCCCAATCGACCAACGACACGATTCCGACGGCCATTCGCCTTGGCTGTCTATGGCGGCATAATGAGTTGATCGATGTTGTTGAGCAGTTGGCTAATGCCCTGGCAGCTAAGGCGGTTGAATTTGATGACATTGTGAAATCCGGTCGGACTCACCTTCAGGATGCCGTTCCAATTCGATTGGGCCAGGAATTTTCAGGCTACGCAACTGCCGTCCGGCGCGACAAGGAGAGGATTGAGCGGGCGGCCGAGGGGCTCAGGCGCATCGGAATCGGGGGAACTGCGGTGGGGACCGGCTTGAATGCTCATCCCGAATACCACGCGCGCATGGTGACACGGATCGCAGCTCTCACCGACCTGAAGCTCTATGCTTCGGACGATTTGTTTGAGAGTATGCAATCCATGGCAGATCCGGCGGATTACTCGGCGGCTCTGCGGACTCTGGCGATTACCATGACTCGAATCGCTAACGATTTCCGCCTGTTGGCTTCCGGCCCGGCAACCGGCCTGGACGAACTGCGCCTCGCGGCGGTACAGCCGGGCTCCAGCATCATGCCGGGTAAGGTAAACCCGGTTCTAGCTGAGATGACCAATATGGCGATGTACCACATCATCGGCTGTGACACTGCCGTGATGCTGGCAGCCCAGGCAGGGCAACTTGAACTGAATGTGATGATGCCGGTTATAGCGCACAATCTATTTGAGATGATGCAAGTGACGATTGGCGCTCTGAACGCGTTTACGACCAAATGTGTGCTGCTCGTTTCGGCGAATCGCGCAAAAGCCGAAAGCTGGTTAGCGCGCAATGCGATCATCGTCACGGCCTTGAATCCCCTAATCGGCTATCAAGCCGGGGCCGCCCTGGTAAAGGAGGCGTTAGCCGCTAATCGAAGTATTGCCGAAGTCGCTATGGAGAAAGCAGCGGCGGGGACTCTTGTGCACGTCCTGGAAAACCGAAGCATTACGACCCAGGAGATCGCCGATGTGCTTGGAGACCTGCGCAAATTGACCGACGGTGGTATAGTAAAATAGGTCTGAGAATGGGCGCTCCCATGGAAAATTGGCAGCCATAGTACAATGGGGATGCGCTTAAAAACTCCACGTTGAGGCGAGACGCGTATGAGTGAAGCCTATTTTTATCCGAACATTTGGGGCCGCGGCGTACTGGTCGCGGCGGAAGAGATTCTGGGCAAGAATGGCGTGAACGCGCTCTTGAACCTTGCCGGCCTGCCGCAGTACATTGATAATTATCCCCCTGACAATATCAAAAAAGACTTCCCATTTGAGCATGTTTCCGCGATCCAGAAAGCGCTGTGGGATATGTATGGATCCAAGGGCGCTCGGGTGTTTGCAACGCGTGGCGGCGAAGAGACATTTACCTATAGCCTGGACAAGTACGAAAAAGTCCAGAAAGCAGCCCAGGCGGCCATGGCCCTCGGTTCTGCGCGTACACGTCTCAAGGCTGGCCTGTTGTTCTTCGCAAAGTTCTTCAATACGGTAAGCGATCAGAAAGTTCGAGTAGAAGAAGATGAGGCCGCCTGGAAGTGGATCATCGAGCGCTGCCCTATGTGCTGGGGCCGGACGGCGGACGAGCCTGTTTGCCATCTCGCCGTCGGCGTGCTGAATTCGGCATCCAAGTGGGCAACGGGCGGCGAAATCCTGCGCATAAAGGCGGTTGAGTGCATCGCGATGGGAGCGAAAGAGGGGATAATTTTGTTGGAAAAGCCTGCAGAATAGAGCAGTATTCGACTACGAAGCGCCTCCGTTTTTAGGAAGCGCTTTTTTATCTCCTGACTGACCGGTTCGCGAAATCGTTTGACAGGCTCTCAGAGTTGATTTAGTCTTGACTTGCGATGAGCATCCGCATACTCCCCGACGAGGTTGCCTCACAGATCGCAGCTGGTGAAGTGGTCGAGCGGCCGGTATCTGTGGTCAAAGAGCTGGTTGAAAATTCGATCGATGCGGGTGCCCGCAGCATCCAGATCTCCGTAATTGAAGCAGGACGTCGGACAATCGAAGTGGCGGATAATGGCGAGGGCATAGCGCCGAGCGAACTGACTCTGGCCGTTGCCCGGCATGCCACCAGCAAACTGAGGGAAGTGGCTGACCTCCACCGCATCCACTCGCTGGGATTCCGCGGTGAAGCGTTGGCCTCAATTGGCTCGGTAAGCCGGATGACGATCACCTCGCGTTCCAGGGACCATAATGAGGGCTCTCAGCTGGTGGTTGAAGGCGGTCACATCGGGAACTTGCGACCCGTATCAGCCGCACAGGGAACCGTGATTCAAGTGGAAAATCTATTCTTCAATGTCCCAGCACGACTTAAATTCCTCAAGAGCGATACGACTGAAAAGAAGAACATCGATGCCTTTGTTACCCGATATGCAATTGCTTACCCATACCTCCGGTTTGGTTTTGAGCAGGATGGGCGGATGGGACTCAAGACTAGTGGAAGTGGTGACCAGCGGGAAATCCTTGGCCTGTTGTATGATGCCTCGCTGGCACGTCAGATGCTGGAGATCGATGCGGATTACGACGGTATGCGCGTCCGCGGTTATGTGAGCCCGACCAGTGAGACGCGCGGGAACCGCTCTGCCATCACGTTCTTTGTGAATGGACGCTGGATTCGGGATAACGCGCTCAACGCGGCCTTGATACAAGCCTATCACGGCATGCTGATGGTGGGGCGCTATCCAATAGTGTTCTTGTTTATTGACCTCTCACCGGATCAGGTGGATATCAATGTCCATCCAACCAAGTCCGAGGTGAGGTTTCAGGATCCGGGCGCGCTATTCAGCGCTGTTCAGCGGGCGGTCAAGCGAGGATTGCTGGCGTTCACACCAGTTCCCCAACTATCCGGCCCGCCACGATGGACCAGACCAACAGGAGAATGGGAGTCCGGGTCTGCACCTAACGCCCTTCAGGCTAACTCGATGGCGATGGACATTGAGCAGGGGGGCAGCCAGCCAGCGGCCACGCATCGCGACCCGTATGCGGCCAGCCTGGACACACCGATGATGAGCAGTTTCCCGCTGCTGCGATTGATCGGTCAAATCGGGAATGCGTTTCTGGTCGCTGAGGGACCGGATGGGCTTTATTTGATTGACCAGCACGCTGCTCACGAACGCGTCCTATATGAGCGAATGATGAATGAACGGCAGGATGGCATTGCCTCACAAGTGTTGCTGGAGCCCGCCGTCATCCAACTCTCGCCTGAAGAGGCGCGCATGCTGGATGAGCAACTACCGACGCTCAAATCGCTGGGGTTTGAAGTTGAGGCATTCGGCCCCTATCTTTTCAGGGTCAGGGCGGTTCCTGCCGCAGTAGTAGGTGCAGATCCGGCTCAAGCGCTCAGGGTCGTTATAGGGGATTTCGAAGAGGACGAAACGCCCCTGACCTCGGAGCTCGAAGCCCGCCTGATCGCGCGCATCTGCAAGCGGGCGGCAGTGAAGGCGGGCCAGGCACTCCGCGTGGAAGAGCAGAAAGCGTTGCTTCAGGGTCTGGAGGGTTGCCGGGCGCCGCGCACATGCCCACATGGGCGGCCCACCATGATTCACATTTCACTTGACCTGCTGGAGCGGCAATTTGGCCGCAAGGGCGCGATCTGATTTCACTCTGGGATTGGCCCGCGTGGTAGTTTAACCGTGAAGCGCGTGCCCTTGCCCAGCGTACTCTTCACTTCGATTGAGCCGCCATGCGCCTCGACGATTTTCTTGCATATCGAGAGCCCTAAACCGGTACCTTCAGCCACGGTTTCGGATCCCGGAATCCGATAGAACTTTTCAAAGAGGGAATCGATGTGTTCTGGGAGCATGCCTCTGCCGGTGTCTTCCACGTAAAAATACACTTTTTCCTTGTCATGGCCGCACCCAATAGTGATCGAACCATTCTTGCTGTTGTACTTAATTGCATTGCTGATTAGGTTCAGTGCGACCTGTTTTAGTTTGTCGGTGTCGCCCTGGACTATCGGGACGGCTTCTTCCACCAGCCACACCAGGGCAAGCCTTTGTTCTTCCATCCGTGCGCTCATTACCTGACGGGCATCGTCAAGCACTGCGGGGATCTCTACCGGTTCGATTTTGAACTGATTTCGACCGGATTCTAGCCGGGCCAGGTCCAGGAATGTAGTCGCCAGTTCTGACAGGCGTTGGGTCTCTCGTTGAATTGTTTCGGCCATCCTGGAGCGCTGCTGGCCGTCCAGGTTCTTATGAAGCAACAGGTGAGTGGCGGTGTTTATCGATGCCAGCGGAGTGCGAATTTCGTGAACCATCTCGGCGATGAGGTCCGATTGCTGGAACAGTCGCGCGTTTTCTATAGCAATGGCGGCCTGGGAGCCCAGCGCCAACAACAGGGTCTGGTCATCGTCGGTGAAATCGACTTCGCGCTTGTTCAAGGCCTCAAGCACCCCCACCACTTTGTCTTTTGCCAGCAAGGGAACGCCCAAGAGTGATTCGGTTTCGAACTGGGTCGACTTTCCGATACCCGCGAAATGCCGAGGGTCTTCCCGGGTGTTCTGGACAATCAGCGGTTCACGTTGTGTGACGATAGCACCCGCTATGCTTCCCTCAACCGGAACGATCAACCCCTTCATCAGGGGCGTATCGAGATTCGTGGATGCCTGGAAGTAGAGCTCGTGTTTAGATTCATCGTACAGCAGGATGGAAGCGGCAGTTGAGCCGGTTACTGCCGCGGCCGCATTCACGATTCGATGCAGGAGCACATCCAGATCCAGCACAGATGACAAATCGCGGCTGATCTCCAGAAGGCTCAGGTAACGCTGGAGCAGCGCTCCCCGGGAGTTCTTATCCGATTTCATTGGCGATCCTGGGAAGCGCTTCGGCCAGGTCGTCACGTACGACCTCGGCTGCACGATCGTCCAAAAAGGTCTCTGATTGGTTGATCACGATAAGGTTCGCTCCATGTTCCAGCGCGCGCAGTGGCAACCCCGCCACGGGCAGAACCTCGAGTGATGAACCTGCCACCATCAACACATCACAGTCCGCGACTGCCTTCTCGGCGGCCTGCCAGATTCGAACCGGTAGCTGCTCTTCGTATAGAATTACATCAGGTTTTAAGATGTGGCCGCATTGAGGGCAGCGTGGCATCTGTAGCTCCTCAACCAGAGCATCCATGAAATCCGTGACGCAGCGCTGGTTGGAGCAATGTACGCATGTCAGGGTATTCAGCGTGCCGTGGACTTCCAAGACGTTCGTGGAACCTGCCTTCTGATGGAGGCCATCGATGTTCTGGGTGATGATGGTGGTGCGAATGCCGTGTTCTTCAATCTCCGCTAGCGCATAGTGCGCAGGGTTAGGCTTGGCCCCGATGATTTGGACTGCCAGTGGCCTCATCCACTCAAAAAACCTCTGGGGGTTCGTCCTGAACGCAGATAAGGAGGCAACCTCCATCGGATCAACGCGCGCCCACAGTCCGCCTTTATCCGAGCGAAAGTCTGGGATGCCTGATGGGGTGGAAATGCCGGCGCCCGTTAGCACGACCAGGTATTCGGCGTTCTGGATAATTCGCGCGAGTTCCAGGTGCCCCATCATGTGACCGGCTTACTTTTGCCCTTCCGCAGTCAGAATCTCGGCGAGTTTGCTGATCTGACCAGCCACGAGACTTTGCGGCTGCTGAGTAATCATCGGCTCTTTGCGCAGCGCTGACTGATAGGCGAGTTCTGGCGCGGGTGTCATGACGACCGATGGCGGGCGGCCGATGGCTTTTTGAATCTGGGCGATTGGCATCGTAATTTCGAGTCGTTGGCGGTTGACAATCACTGGATAGATCTGGTCGTCCGGAATCCCACGTTCCTTTAGATTCTCGAGGAGTGCGATGGAATGGGCGATCACGTGAGGGCTCGGCTCGATGATAACCACGACCTTGGAGCACTGGGCAAGCATTTTCCGGTTGGCATCCGACATCCCGACCCCAAGATCCAGGATCGTGTAGGGAGCGATTCTGGACAAATGCTTCACAATGGTCTCGAATTGCTCGACGGCCTGCAACAACACCATATTCTTGGGGTTATAGGACGCGAGCAACATCTGGATTCCTGAGCCGTGAGTGACTAAGCGCTCTTCCACGTCTTGCAGGCGAATCTCCTGATAGGGCCGGGAGAGCAGTTGACCGAGCGCATCGTTGTCGGCATAGCCAAGATAAACGCTTATGTCCCCTTGCCCGGGGCGCATTTCGGCTAGCGTCACATAGTCGTCTGTCGCGCTGTGGATACTAATGGCCAGGTTGAGCGCCAGCGTGCTTACGCCCAAACCGCCCTTCGCTGCGATCAAGCCAATCACAGTGGACTTGCCTGCGGGTTCTTCCTGATGGGCCTGTTCGAGGCTCAAGGAACCTGTCTTGGGGCGCGTGAGTATCGAGCGCACCCGGGCAATCAATTCGGTGGGGTGGGTGGGTTTGGTCAGGTAGTCGTCTGCCCCGGATTCAAAGCCGGTGACCTTATCATCGACCTGCGTTTTAGCCGTGAACAGAATGATCGGGATAAAGGCAGTGTGTTCCATGGCCCGGAGCTTGCGTGTGACCTCGTAGCCGTCCATGCCCGGCATCATCACATCCAAAATAATGAGGTCGGGTTTCTCGTCCGAGGCCTTCTGAATCGCCTGCTGCCCGTTGTTGGCGGCCACGATCTTGAAACCCTGCCGCTCCAGCATCGTGCCTACCAACTGGAGGGTATCAATGTCATCGTCGACGATAAGGATTTTGCCCTGCATGGTTGTCCTTTGACCGTAGTTTGAGCAGCCAGGGTATTATACAACGGAAGGATTATGCCAGTCTTCGGACGCGGGAGCCCAAATGCTATAATCCACTCGATGCTGGACCTCGTTCGGAAATCGCTGCTGGATGCCGGATTCGACCGACGCTGCCTGCTGGTGGTCGGCCTTTCGGGCGGCCCAGACAGCCTTGCATTGACTCACGCCCTCAAACAACTGAATTATCAGATTCACGTCGGCCACTTTGATCACGCCTTACGGCCCTCCTCTGCGCAAGACGCGGAACGGGTTCGCCAAATGTGCGCGGAGTGGGGCCTGCCTTTTCACGCCGATCGTCAACTGACGACCGAATTTGCCCTGGAGAATAAGATGTCAGTTGAGGAGGCTGCCCGTGCGCTTCGCTACCGGTTCTTGTTCGAAGTGGCCAATAGATTGCGGGCCGCGGCCGTGGTTGTTGCCCACACCGCGGATGACCAGGTTGAGACTGTGTTGATGCATATGCTTCGAGGTGCTGGGAGTGAAGGTCTGGCCGGAATGCGCCCCCGGATCGTTATCCCGCAGTGGAGTGATTCAATTCCCCTCGCCCGACCGTTGTTGGCTGTCTGGCGCGCTGACATCGAAGAGTATTGTCGCGTCCATGGACTCGAGCCCATGGACGACGAAACCAATCGCGACGAGCGCTGGGCGCGAAACCGTATTCGCCACCAATTGATTCCCGGGCTCGCGACCTACAATCCACAGATTAAGACTACTATCTTGAAGCTTAGTCAGGTTCTGCGTGGGGAGGACGATTTCCTTGCTGAGATTGCCGTCCAAAGATCCAAAGTGATCAGCACTCCCCTCCCGGAGGGCGGAGTGGTTGTGCAACGTGGGCGGTTTCTTCTAGAGAGTCTGGCCGTCCGCAGGCGTCTTGTGCGCCATTGGTGCAAGCAGGCGGCGCCCGATGTTGAGTTGGGCTACGACCAAATTGCGCGACTACTGGAGTGGGCGGAGGCTGATGCTGCGCCTGCATGCCTCGAATTTGGTGACGAAATATGGGGGTTGCGAACTGGCAATGAATTCAGGATTGGCAGGGTCGGCGTACCCCTTTTCGGACCGGGCGAATTTCCGCAGTTGGAGCAGGATTGCATCAAACTCAAAGAACCGGGCAATTACTCACTTAACTCGCACTGGGCGCTGGAGTTGTCCCTTGCGGCTGTCGCGAAGGAGTTAGATTCCAGCGACAACCCAGATTTGGGGAAATTGGAGATCCGGCTCACGCCCGATCTTCTCGCTGGGGGGGGGCTCACAGTGGGGGAACTCACAGCAAGGAAACGAATGCTCGGAGAGCGGCTGAGACCTTTTGGAATGGGAGGTCATTCGGTATTGCTTTCTGATCTCTTTATCAATCACAAAGTCCTCGCCCCCTTGCGCGACAATTGGCCGGTGATCTGTCTTGGAGACCGGGTGATCTGGGTGCCCATGCTGCGTGCCTCTGAAGAAGGCCACGGAGCATCCGGGGCGCCTTTTTTTCGTCTGCGCCTGGTGAGGATCGGAGAGTAGGGGAATGGTTACCCGGACACCAACTTCTGGAGTTTCATGTTTATCTCTCGCCACTGTATTTCGGATACTCCCAGCTTTTGGCGAATCTTGATCGGCTCGACATTGTCCAGGTAATCCGTGAGTGCTGACGTCCAACGACACATGAGAAACGAGAGTTGAGTTTCAATCCCGGCCTGTTCGCCGAGCTCCTGCAGCAAGTATTCCAATCGCCGTGGCGACCACGGAAACAATCTTTGACTGAGGTCGTACTGGGCGCGATATTCGTAGAATGCCTTGATCCATTCTGGCGTAAGGGAAATCTTTCTCTCCTTGTAGCGATGGTTCGGGCTGCCGTACCGGATGAAGACGAAGGGAGAATCGACCTCGAGCTCAAGATGGTTTGTTGACAGGGCAAGGAGTTCGCCCTTTTTTACACCGGTATCCAACAAGAATTTCAGCAGCGCGTAGGGACGGGCATCTGAGCGGTCCGCGGACCGAAACTTGTCGGCGACGTCTAGAACCAGCGCCACTTCTTCGCGATCGAGGACGGCTGGCAACGGGCTGAGCACTGATTTTTGAACCACCCGCTCGGCCGGGTCGATGCTGATGACAGCCTTGTCGTTAAGCCACTTGAAGAACGACTTCAGGGAGGTGATTCGGCGGGATAGGGTCTTGGGGCTGCATGGAACGCCGCGCTCATGCTGCATCCATTCCAGAAAAACGTTCAGGTCTTTGGTGCTGATGCTGCCGACCTGACGGTCGGGCGAGAGGAACCCGGCCAGCAGATTGACATCGGCAACAAATGCCTTGATTGTATGAATCGATCGCCCCTGGTCGTCTAAAAAGATTCTCCATGCCTCAATGCAGGGCTTGAGGGGTGAAATTTGGTTAATGTGAGCGGGGGAAAGGGAGACGCCTGCCATGACTTACTCCTCTTCGCATAGTCATTTACACTAGTGTAGCCAGACTGCCTGGCCTGTCAAACAAAAACGCTATGGAATTTGCTATACAATGGATGGAGGTCATGGTGTCGTTTCAGTGAACATGGGAGTATTCGATGAAGAGAATCGCCATATTGACTGGGGGCGGGGATGCCCCGGGGCTGAACGCGGTCATACGCGCAGCCGTAAAGATCGCCATCAACGAGTATGGATGTGAAGTCATCGGCGTGCGACATGGCTACGACGGGTTCATCGAGCCGGATGGCTTGATGGTTCTGGATATCGCCTCAGTAAGAGGGATTCTTCAGCGCGGTGGCACGATTCTCGGAGCAGCCAACAGGGGTAACCCGTTTGCCAGAAAGACCATCCGGGATGGAGAAGAAATCGTCGAGGATGTGAGCGATCAGTGTGTGGCGGCCATCGAAAAGCTGAAACTGGACGCGGTCATCGTCGTGGGCGGAGATGGAACCCTCAAGATCGGGCGCGAGCTTTATGCCAAAGGTGTTCCCATCGTGGGGGTGCCTAAGACGATTGACAACGATGTCGCCGGAACCGAGGTGACTTTCGGATTTGACACTGCCTTGAATATCGCTATGGAGGCTCTGGACAGACTCCACACGACTGCCGAATCGCATCATCGGGTCATGATTCTGGAGCTGATGGGAAGGGATGCCGGGTTTATCGCCCTACATGCCGGGGTTGCCGGCGGAGCGGACATCATCTTGATTCCTGAAATTCCATTTCGATACGAGAAAATCTGTGAGAAAGTGCAGGAGCGTATCTCCTCCGGAAGCAAGTTCAGCATGGTCGCGGTTTCGGAAGGTGCCCAACCGGAAGGAGGGCAACAGGTATTTGCGCGCGGAGGCGATGAAGTGTTCGTGGCCCGCCTGGGCGGAATTGGCCAGGCCGTTGGGAAGTTTGTCGAGTCCGCCTGCGGCGCAGAGACCCGGGTTACCGTGTTGGGGCACATTCAGCGCGGGGGTACTCCAACCGCTTTCGATCGCTGGCTTGCCACCCGATACGGTGGAGGCGCGGTACGTCTGGCGGCTGAAGGAAGATTCGGGAGAATGGTTGCTCTGCAGGATGCCAAGGTGATTGACGTAGGATTGGATGAGGTGCTGGCGCAACCAAAGCGCGTGGATGTTGAGGGCGATGCAATCAGAACTGCCAGGGGACTGGGAATCAGTTTTGGCGATTAGGATGTTGGTGCAGTAGGCGGCCCCCGTCTTCGACCATTAGAGGTAATCACGCAGTTGGCGGGCGCGCATCGGATGCCGCAGGCGGCGAAGGGCTTTACCCTCGATCTGGCGGATTCGTTCGCGCGTGAGGCCGAACTTTTCGCCGACTTCTTCCAGGGTGTACGTCCGACCATTCTCCAGGCCAAAACGCAGGCGCAGGATGCGAGCCTCGCGGGGGGTTAGCGTCTTGAGCACGTCTTCGATCTTCTGGCAAAGGAGATTCTGATACGTCGCTTGGGTGGGGGAGGGGGTCTTTTCGTCCTCGACGAACATTCCCAGCTCAGAATCCTCGTCTTCGCCCACCGGACTTTCGAGCGAGAGTGGGAGCCAGGATACTTTGAGCATCCACTGCACCTTGCGCGTATCCACCTGCAGATGCCCGGCCAGTTCCTCAATCTTGGCCGGCCGACCCAATTCCTGTTCCAGATGGCGGGCGGCTTTGTAGAGTTGCCGGATGCGGTCGATCATGTGAACGGGCACGCGGATTGTCCGACCCTGATCGGCGATGGAGCGAGTGATGGTCTGGCGAATCCACCAGGTGGCATACGTCGAAAATCGAAAACCGCGCCGGTAATCGTATTTGTTGACCGCCTTCATCAATCCAAGGTTTCCCTCTTGAATGAGGTCAAGGAATGGAACCCCTCGGCCAAGATATTTCTTTGCAATGCTGACCACCAAACGGGTATTTGCCTCAATGAGGTGATCGCGCGCGCGCTTGCCATCCTCAATCAGCGAGTTCAGTTTTTCTTTCTCCCTCACCGGCGTATGGCCATTGAGCTTCGCAAGCTTTCGCTCGGCCTTGCGGGCCATCTCAATTCGCTTGGCGATTTGAACCTCTTCTTCGGTGTTGAGCAGGGGAACACGGGACATTTCCTTGAGGTACAGGCCAACGGCATCTATCCCTTCGCCTTTGAGCGTGTCGAGGCTTGGGAAGAGGGCCTCAATGGGTTCAATTTCCGGTGCCTCCTCAAGTTCGTCTGGGGCATCCGCCTCTTCGCTCTCGGTGTCCACCTCGGAAGCCTGCTCGACGATCTCCTGATAATAGAGTTCGAGATCGTCTACATCGTCGGCGTCCTTTGTAAAGAGGCCGACAAGCGAGTCGAGATCCTCTTTCTCAAAAATGAGTGCGAAGTTATCGGTATCGGCGATCTTGTTGGACGGGTAGGCCATTGGTTCTCCTCCTCGCAGAGAACGTCACTCGTCAATTCGCGGGTCGTCAACTTGGGGAAAGTCAGAGGCAGAAGACTGCTGATGCCCGCAATCTGTCTCGTTGCGGTTCGCGCCACAAACAACGCACAGGCCTCTGCAATCCGGTCTGCAGAGTGGGTTTATCGGATCATCCAGCAACAGATATTCTCGCAGAACGGGCCTCAGGTCAATGTAACCCTCTTCCGGGACCACCAATTCCGTTTCGTCGGACTTCATTGAGCGGTCGAACACGTATAATTCCGTAAATGATGTTTTCAGCGACTGACCAAACTGATTAAGACAGCGCGCGCATTCTGCGGGATGGAGCGCCAGCATAGTGACCTCTGCCAACAGCCCTTGTTGTGTCCGAGTGAACTGTGCTGTTCCCTTGAGCGCAGTCACCTGAAGGTCTTCTGCCAACTCAAACTCCGGGAGGTCGAAATCAAAGGTGCGGGAATAACCAGGCGCCTCATGGATAATGAACCCAACGTTGACGCGCAAAGGATTGAATTTGGGCTTGGGCATTTGATAGCGGTGTGCCGCTTGCGGCGACTGAGAGTGGAATGTGTTCACGGTAATCAGCAAGATTTTTTGCAGGATTAGATGAATTATAATAAATTTTGAAATCAGAGTCAATATGCAAAATAAATTGCTAATTGCTACGAACAATCCCGGTAAGGCTAGAGAATTCTTTGAACTCCTGGCGCCCCTGGAATGGGTTGAACTGCTCCGTCCGGCGGATATCGGACTCGACATCCTTCCAGAAGAGAAGGATTCGGATTACCGGATTAATGCTGAGATAAAAGCCCGAGCGTTCCAGGCGGCGTCTGGGATGCCCTGCATTGCGGATGACAGCGGCCTGGAGGTCGATGCGCTGGATGGCGCGCCAGGTGTTTATTCAGCCCGATTTGGTGGGTTGGGGGGCTATTCTGATAGTGCGCGTCGCCAGTACCTGTTGGAATCGCTCACTGGATTGCCTGGACCGTGGACTGCCAGGTTCATCTGCTGGCTCGCATTCGTAGACCGCGAAGGGAGAATCGCGGTGTGGAAGGGTGAATGCGGCGGGAAGATTGTTCCTGAGGAACGGGGTACCGATGGGTTTGGATACGATTCGATATTCGAGGTCGAAGGAACGGGCCGCACGATGGCAGAGCTTCCCCCTGCCATCAAGAATCGATTAAGCCATCGGGCGCGGGCGGTGGAGGCCGCGCTGGATGACTTGACCGCGTATTTCGGACTGAGACCATGACGCAAATACAGACCCTGTCTTCATCATTGCTGGATTACTCTTTGCTTGACTCCGGCAATGGCCGCAAGCTCGAACGCTTCGCCGACATGGTGCTCATTCGCCCGGAAGAACGCGCAACATGGAGACCGACAATGCCAGGAGACATGTGGCGGTCAGCGCAGGCAGAGTTTCGCGAGGGCAAGGGTTGGATCTGGAGGGAGGGCGAGCGGCGGAGGCAGACCTGGGAGATGACTTTCGAGTCGATCCGGTTTACATGTGAGATCGGAGATTCGAAACAGGTAGGAGTCTTCCCCGAGAATGCCATGCAGTGGAAATGGATTCAGCAGGTGATGAGAGAATCGCCGGCTGCTGGAACAATCCTGAATTTGTTCGGCTATACCGGAATTGCCAGCCTGGTCGCCGCACGCGAGGGTGGGGAGGTCACGCATGTAGATTCTTCCCGACGTGCCTTGCGAATCGCTAAGTCCAATCAGATTCTCTCTGGATTGGGAGACCGACGCATTCGGTGGCTGGTTGATGATGCTCAGAAATTCGTGCAGCGGGAAATACGCCGGGGTCGTAAATATCACGGTCTTATTCTGGATCCTCCAGTGTATGGAAAAGGACCCAAGAATGAGAGCTGGCAGTTTAGTGCGGACATGCTAAACCTATGTCAGGCGTGCCGCACTATCCTTGAGCCGCAGAGTTCTTTCATTGTGTTGACGGCGTACGGCCTCAACCAGCCGCCAAGTTTTCTTGAGCAGTACCTCGACGCGCTGGTGCCTATTGACCAGGGAAAGGCTGAATTCAGTGAGTTGGCGATTCCAGAGGCTGACGGCGAACGGCGCTTGAACATTGCTATCAGCGCACGCTGGACTGCATGGGCAAAAGTCTGAATTAAACCGTTCACCCCGCGACGGGCGGCGCGGGGCGAAGGCGGATGGAGAAAGGGTTAGCGGAGCAATATCCGCCAACTGTTAACCTAACGCATGAGGATGTGCTTTGTTACACTCTACGGAGAGCATGGATGAAGGACCAAATCGTTGATAAAGATGGCTGGCTGGTAGCGATGCGCTCCATAACAACCACTGCCGCGCTAGGGTTTCTGGAGATTGAAATCGTGGACGTCTGGGATGAGGGATTGGTCATGCGGATGCCGATCACGGATAAGGTCCGCCAGCCAAATGGACTGCTGCACGGCGGAATCTGCATGGCGCTGGCAGAATCGGTGGCGAGCCTACATGCCTGCTGGGGCGTCGATCTGAGCAAGGTAGTCCCGGTTGGTATTGAAATCAATGGCAGCCATGTCGGGTCTGCCAAAAACGGTTGGATCCGGGCGGATGGACGCGTGATTCGCCGCTCTACGCAGTTGATCGTCCATCAGGTGGACATCCAGCACGAAGGGCGGGGCGTACTTCTCTCTACGGCCAGAGTAACCAACTTCTACAAAGCCATTGGAGACTAGATTGGTCAAGCAAGTTCCGGAAGTGGATATAATTGCAGAATGGGCAACAAAGTGAAGATATCACTCGCTGAAGCCGCTGAACGGGTTGGGCTGGATGTCGCCGAACTGCTTGGATACATCGCCGCCGGTCTCTTGCCTGCAGAGGAAAGCGGCGACGACTGGTTGATCGACCCGGATGACCTGGAAGTGATTAGATGATTGTGTTGCAGGAGAGAGAATGACCTGGGATGAAGCTATCGAGCAGGTCGTGAGTGAAGGCGCCATACGAATCTGGAAAACCAGCCATGGCTGGGCGCTGGCCTATCGGTTGCGAAAAAACTCCTGGGAGGCGCGTAGCATCGTTCGCATATCTGCTGAAGATTGGAACCTGGCGAATTCCTTGGTGGGTGGCAACAACCGCAAGCCTTCACATGGCTGGCAGCCGGTTCCGCGGGTGCACCATCGCGCGGCCCTGATAGCGCATCCGTATGCGAAAAGAAATCGCGGCTATTACGCGGGCCTTGCCGCGCGTTGCGAGACGTGTAAGCAGACAAAGCCCGCATGGGCATTTGAGCGCGATGCGGGCAGCGAGCAGGGTTTTCGCACTTGGGAGTGCAACGATTGCGCCGCTGAACGCGCCGGGGAAATGGGGAGGTACAGGTCCGCAGTGCGTGTCGGTGACTATGTGCGGCGCGAGACTCATGCATCCAAACCGCCGGTAGAAGGCGATATCTAGTCCGCCTGCCTAAATATCTATACAGGGGCGTATCGACGCCGGGCTGTCTCCGGTCAACTTGTTCAGCTCCATCTAGCGCATCAGGCCAGCATCCCCAAGAAAACTCCACACATAATTGGGCGTGGCATGCTAGTTGCATTGTCGTTACCATAGCCATGCTGGAGAAAGCCAAAGGCATCGATGTAAGTTATCACCGCGGGGAAGTTGACTGGAGTGCGGTCCGCCACTCCGGAGTCTCTTTCGCATTTGTGAAGGCCACTGAGGGGGTGGGTTTCATTGACCCCCAATTCGTTAGCAACTGGGTGAAGATGCGCTCGGCCGGACTTATTCGGGGTGCCTACCACTTTTATCGCCCAGACATAGACGCGCTGGCGCAGGCGCGGCACTTCCTCCAACGCATCCAGCCGTTCCTTCACGAGTTCGACATGCCTCCGGTGCTGGATGTGGAGAATTCGCCCGCCTTCGTGCGCGAGGCGTTCCAGGGCATGAGCCCGGCCCAACGAATCGGTGGCATTAGGGCCTGGCTTGAGGAGGTCCTCCGAAATACCGGGCGAACGCCGATAATCTACACAAACCCGGACACCTGGCGAACGTCGCTGGGCGACACAGCAACCCTGACGCGCCACCCCTTGTGGATTGCAAATTATGGGGTCGCGGCGCCGATTGTTCCGGCGGGGGGGTGGGCCGGCAGCGGTTGGACGTTCTGGCAGTTCACGGATCGGGGCGCGGTGCCGGGCGTCAATCAGGGGCGCCCGCCCGTCGACATGAACTACTACCAGGGGACAGAGCAGCAGCTCCTGGGATGGTTGGGGATCGCGGGTCTACCTCACACTGTGCCTGAGTTGAGCAACGCCGAAATGCTTGCGGCGATCGGGGCGGCGACGAAGAAGCACGGGGCAAACCTGGTCCTGTTGTTGGATTCGTTGAGGCTGGGTTATCTACAGGATGCAGCCTATGCGCCTCTCCCTTATGATGGCCTGGCTCCGCTAGATCTGGATATCCCAGAACCGATTCTGGATTCGCTTATGACCCAGGTCGATCTGATACTCGCGGACAGGGCAGGAACTGTCTCGACCTACCCGCTCTACGCACTGACGAACCAACAGGTCATCAACGGTTTTTATGAGGCCGCGGAGACCCTGGGACAGGGCGGATGGGCCTTGCTGCACTCCGCCGGGCTTGCCCATCTGGCGAATGACCGACAGGCCAGGTATCGGGGACCCCGGCTCGAGACGATCGAGTCTCTGTCGGGCGCGCAGATGGATGCCCTGAGCAAGGTTTTCGGTATCGTCTTTGCACAGGTGCCTCCCGACGATCAATCGCCCGTACCGTACTCGGGAATTACAAACCAGATGATGATTAACGCGATCTATCGCTTAGCTGGCCTGCTCGGCCTGCCGGGCTGGACGATGGTGGAACGCTTGGGTTTGGCCGAGCTGGTCAACGACCGGACGGCAGAGTATCGCGGTCCGCTGCTCATGGAGTTGAGGAATATCAGTGATTCGGATCGCAGCGCCCTGGCCGGTTATCTCAATATCGAATATGGACCGACTACTCAAGAGGGCCCCTACCCGGGCCTGCTTAACCAAGAAATGATCAATGTGTTCTATCGAGCCGCACAGATGTTGAACGCGTCGGGATGGGGCTTGCTGGCCCAGGCGGGGTTAGCACATCTCGCTGCCTCGCCGGAAATCAGAAATGCGCTTTATGCTGGCCCGGCCGTCAACGACCTTCCCGGGCTCGACAGCACGGAAAAAGCGATGATTCTACGAGTGCTCACCGGTTGAAAATTGCCCACCATTTTGGTGACAATTGTCCCTGAAAAATGGCATCAGATGCCATTAGTATCTTTAGTTCAACAAAGAGAATAATGGCATTCAATGGCAACCCAAAGCCCAATCCCTTCGCCTGAACCCAATTGGCTGGATCTCGCCCTGCGTACACTGGCATTCGTTATGTCGCTCGGAGCGATTGTCTTGCTCTGGGTAGACCTGGTTACCTTGAAGGGAGCGATTCTGCTACTGGGTATCGCTATCATTGCGCTTGTGTTGGATAGATTCAGATGACCGGGCTGTTGTAAAATAATCCTATCAGGTCTCCTTATAATGTGCGTGAATACCGGAGGAGTGAAGATGAATCCGAAACCTGCATTAAGCCGATACGTCTTTCTGGCGATGGCAGGGTTGTTCCTGTCCGCGTGCGGCGCACGGTCTTCCGAGCAGGCTCTGGTGGGGCCGCAGGGGCCGCCGGGGCCAATTGGGCCGGTGGGGCCACCCGGGGAGAGCGCTTCCGCCGCCCAGACCTACGTGGGCAGCACTCGATGCAGCCAGTGCCACGTGGAGGAGTATCAGAAGTTCGCCCTATCCGGCCATCCTTACCAGCTTACCCCGGTCAGCAATGGAAGGCCTCCGGTCTTTCCCTACGACAGATTCACGGGCGGCTTGCCCAATCCCCCCGACGGATACTCTTGGGAGGACATAAGTTACGTTGTGGGCGGGTACGGTTGGAAGGCGAATTTCCTTGATTTGGATGGCTATTTGATCACCGGTGAAGCAGACTCGCAAACCCAATACGTCTATGCAAACGAACTACTAGAAACGCCCAAGGACTGGACGGCGCTTCATGCGGGTGAACAGAAGATTTACGACTGCGGCTCCTGCCACTCGACCGGATACCGGCCGCAAGGACATCAGGATGGATTGGAAGGAATCCTTGGCACTTGGGAATTTCCGGGCGTTCAGTGCGAGGCCTGTCACGGGCCCGGCAGCCTGCACGCCGGCAACCCATATGGCTACCAGATGGTGCTCGACCGTTCATCTCAGGCCTGTGGAGCGTGCCATGCGAGCAGCAAGGGCCAGGATATCGCCGCAGCTGATGGTTTCGAAGTCAGCGAGCAACAGTACACCGAGCTCCTGAACTCCAAGCATTTCGCGCTAAGCTGCGTTACTTGCCATGACCCGCATGCGAGTTCTGTTTACCAGGATGCGGAGGTCAATCCGGAGCAGGGGTTAAATGTCGCTTGCACCGGCTGCCATTGGCAGCAGACTGAGCGGAAAGTCAGCAAGCACGCGCCGGGATTTGTTTCGTGCTTGGCCTGCCACATGGCCCCCATTGGGTTGTCGGCGGCGGGCGACCTGGACCAACACCGGGGAGATATCAGCTCTCACCTCTTCTCAATAAATGTCGATCCGCAGGCTCCCCAGTTCAGCCCGGATGGTGACACCGTTATGCCCTATCTGACGCTGGAGTATGTCTGTGGTTCCTGCCACAATGGAGAGATCGTGACCGAGCTGCCCGTTAACCAGTTGGCAGAAGTGGCCAACGGCTATCACGATTCCGCTGACGGCGATGGCGACTGATATTTGTCCCTAGCTATTCATGGCCGATATGGATCACCTTTCTCGAGTTGTGATGAACTTGTCGGAGCGTCGCCAATGGGCATGGTTTGGGAAGCCGGCAGGTTGGTTTCTTGGCCTGGTGGTCCTTGCGATCGCGCTGGCGGCTGTGGGCATCGCCAGCGCCCGGGAAGCGGCCCAAGGCGACCCTCCACCGAACCCATCGGCCGTATTGATGGGAAACCGGGAATGCCTGGACTGCCACGCCCAGCCGGGGATGGTGCTCCCGTTTTCGGACGATGACGCGCTCTACCTGACCATCGACCCCATCCTCTTTGGGGCGTCGTCTCATGGACGGCGAGGCTATGCCTGCGTGCAGTGTCACCTTGACATCAGCGGCTACCCGCATCCGCAGGCCAGCGCCGGTACCTCAAGGGAGCTTCGGGTCAGCATGGTTGGGGTCTGCCAGAACTGCCATGCCGGTGCCCAGGAACAATATGCCGGTGGCCGGCATGCCGAAAGTGTTGCCGGGGGGAATCTCGAGGCTGCGATTTGCTCCGATTGTCACAACCCACATGCCCTGAATGAACTCGGCGCCTCCAGGACAAAGATAGCCAAAACCTGTGAGGGTTGTCACTCACAAATTTTTGACGTCTACAAAGAGAGCGTCCATGGGGATGCGCTACTGAACGACTTCAACGCGGATGTCCCTTCGTGCATCGATTGCCACGACTACCACGGCACGCGCGGGCCAACCGACCCGTCCTTCCATCTCTTCTCTCCCGATATTTGCGCTCGGTGCCATGCGGATGAATCCCTAATGGCGAAGTACGGAGTCAATACTCAGGTGTTCGATACTTATATCTCGGACTTTCACGGCACCACCGTTTCAATCTTTGAGCGGATTGCCCCTGACCAGCAAACCAATAAGCCAGTTTGTGTTGACTGCCACGGGGTTCACGACATCCGCAAGCCTACCGACGAGAACAGTAATGTGATTAAGCAGAACCTGCTGGGGACCTGCCAGCGCTGCCATGTTGATGCCACCCCGAATTTCTCCGACGCCTGGCTTGGACACTATCCGCCCGATCTAGAGCATTACGCCGTTGTATACCTGGTAGACCTGTTCTACAAACTCTTCATTCCGGGAACGCTGACTGGAATGGGGTTCTTTATTGTCACAGACATTCTGCGGCAGCGGCGCGAAGGCCGCGGCCAAGGAAAGAACCATGCCTGAGCAACAAAGCTACCTGCGCTTTTCCCAGACTCGGCGGATTGAGCATTGGACGCTGGTGGGCTCGTTCGCCGTCCTGACTGCCACAGGGATACCCCAGAAGTTCAGCCAGTTTCGCGTTTCAGAGTGGCTGCTGTGGTTGATGGGCGGGCTGGAGGTGGCCCGCATCCTTCATCGCGTAGCAGCGGTAGTTCTTGTTTTGCTAACCATCTATCACTTTGGAACGCTGATCTACTACTGGTACGTGGAGCGCGGGAGCCCACACATCCTCCCGGAGCTTAGCGACGCGCGCAACGCCTGGGAACAAGTACGATTCAACCTGGGCATCTCAAAGGAAAAACCACGCCAGGGTCTCTTCACATTCGAAGAGAAGTTTGAGTATTGGGCACTGATCTGGGGTACCTTCGTGATGGTGCTAACCGGATTCTTCCTGTGGAACCCGATCACGGCAACGCAATTTTTGTCGGGGGAGTGGATCCCGGCAGCCAAGGCGGCTCACGGGGGCGAAGCCCTTCTGGCCGTGCTTTCGATCATCCTATGGCATTTCTATCATGTGCTTATCAAACATCAGAACAAGAGTATGTTCACAGGATATCTGAGTGCCCATGAAATGGCTGAAGAGCATCCGCTGGCCCTGGAAAATCAGGATTATGTAGCTCCGACAATCGAAACAACCGATGAGGAATATCTGGCGCGCCGCAGAAAGTTCGCCTATGGCTACGGCGGTGCGGCGTTTTTACTGGTGCTGGGAGTTGTGTGGTTCGTAAGCGTTGAGCAAACCGCGGTCGCCCAGCCATCCGTCATCCCGGACCTGGGGCGGGCGAGCGGTTTTACTCCGTTGACACCAACCCCATTTCCGACTCTGGCGGCCGCCCGCTTTGACGCAGAGAAAATTGGCACGACCTGGGAAAACGGAATTGGAGACATGTTCGCCGCGAGCTGCGGGCTATGCCATCAGGGGCAGGGCAGTCCGGGCAATCTGGATCTGCTGACCTATTCGGGGGCGCTGGCAGGCGGGGATTCTGGTCTGGCGGTCGTTCCGAACGCATCCGGAATCAGTCTGGCGGTAATCTGGCCCCAGCGCCAGGAACATCCCGGAAGGCTGAGCCCCGACCAACTGAACGCGCTGCGTGACTGGATCGAAGCAGGTGCTCCAGAACGCTAGACCCTCGATTATTGAGGGTTTGGCCAATCAGCTTCCCACGTCGCGAGCAGCTGCTCGGGGTGCACCCAGCGGTTGCGCGCCGCGCCCACCAGGTAGATCGATCCAGTGATGACCAGGACTTCCCCTTGGTTTATCGCCATCAGGGCGGCATCAATGGCATCGTTCAGTTCTGGATGAGTAGTGTATTTGGCCTCCGGGTCTACGTGCGCCAGAAGATTGGCGAGCTGCCTGATGGGCATTGCAGGCTTGCCGAGCACGGACGGTTGGGTGAGAAACCAGCGCTGGACAAATGGAGAAATCAGACGCAGCATCGCATCGCCTTCCTTCATCCCCAGCATACCGAATACCATCGAGACCCGTCTTCCGGGAAAACTTGCGTTCAGGTTACTGGCCAGGGCAGCCATCTTTGCCGGGTTATGGGCGCCATCCAATATTACCAGCGGGTCTGTCTGAACAGTCTCAAATCGGCCTTCCAGGCGAACAGAACCCAGACCGTTTTGCAAATCATCCTCTGAAACCATCAGGCCGTAGTGGCTGCGAAGCAGATCAATGGCAGTAACGGTCAGGCTGGCGTTCGCGGCCTGGTGACGACCCCGGGGCTCGAATCGCGGGATTGCGTGCTCCCCGAATGGGGTGTGGACACGCAGGACCAAGTCTTCCGAGTTAACTTCAAAATCGAACTCGTGGCCAAGTCTGTACAGAGGAGCCTCCAGGCTGCGGGCTTCGCCTTCAATGACCCTGAGCGTCGCGGGGTGCTGCTCTGCCGTGATAATCGCCTTGCCCGGCTTGATGATACCCGCTTTGTGCCAAGCGATTTCTTCTAGACTTGCTCCGAGCGACTCGGTATGATCGTAGTCAATGTTCGTGATGATCGCCAACTCGCTTGCGACCACGTTTGTGGGGTCGAAGCGTCCGCCCATACCCGTTTCAAGCACAACCCATTCCGGGCGCTGTTGCGCAAAAAAACGAAGGGTAAGGGCTACCCAGGCTTCGCCGTATTTGAGGTGATTTCCAGCGGCCTGAGATTGCCAGGTCGAATAATCAGTTCGAAACGATTCCACCAGCAAAGCGAAAAGCCAAGGAGGAATGGGTCTGCCCTCGAAGACAAGTTTTTCATTACACAACTGCAAATAGGGGCTTACGTGATGTCCGCTCCGTATGCCGGACGCGTTTAGGATTGACGCCAACATCATAGTAACCGAACCCTTCCCGCTGGTGCCCGCAATGTGGATTGAATGAAACTCATCTTCGGGGTTATTGGTGAAGTCAAGGAATTGCTGCAGGCGGGGAATCTGCGATTTCATTTCCACAAGCCGCTCCTCCTTTGACCTAGCGGTCAGGTAGCGTTTCCCCTGCGGGTCCTGAATGAGCGACAGTAGCCACTCATAGGCAGCCCAATATTCCCTAAATTGAGAAGAGGAATCTGGCAAATGTGCCATTCTGCCATTATACGGCGGAGACGGCTCCACAGTTGGATTACTCCCAGCGCCTCTATACGAAAGAAATCGGGGCGCTTGTACGGCGCCCTGAAGGTGCTTACCGGAAAAAACCTGCCCGATCACGGCACAGGCGTATAGGGTGGCGCCGTGGAGACAACGCCCGGCTGGCCGATTCCCGGCCCTAAGGCTCCCGAGGAGCTGCCCAATACGTATATCAGCACGTAGAATGGCTGGTCGAATGTCTGGCCGTCGTCAGCGCTCCAGCCGAAGAACAGGCCATTTTCGTCCGCGAGACCCCAGAAGCTCGTATAGTAGCCACCCGTTGCCGGCGCCTGCATCTGAGCGCTCAAGGTCACATATTGATCTGGGTTCACAAAAGTTCCCAGTTCATATTCCGATCGCGCGCCGAGCGCCGCGCCGGAATGGAAAATCAGTTTGAACTCTGGTTTCCATCGGCAGCTGCCAACGTTTTGTACATACCAGGATTTGAAAAATGTGCTGCTGGGCTGAACAGGAGTCCCATCTGGAATGGTCACGTCAGCGATAAAGCGCAAGGCCAGGCAGGGCCTAGCGGCGATAGCCTGTTGGGTGAGGTTCGGGGTGGCCGTGGGCGACGCGCCGGAGGACGGCGTCGTCAATGGTGTGGAGGAAGCGTCGTTCGCCGGAGAATCCGTTGACTCATCGGCGGGGCCAACCTCTTCAGTCGACGTGGGGGTTGAAGACGCGGCGATTGCTGTCAGCGTCTGATAGAGCTGCGTGAACTGGGCGCCAGGGATTGTAGGTGAGGCTGCCGACGTGCTGGTCGGCTGGGGTTCGGTTGCGGAAGGAGGCACCGGCGTGTCGGTCGCCTCCGGAGCAGAGTCTTCCGACGCAGCCCCTTCAGTCAACGCGGCGTCAAGCGTCTGCTGAATGGCTGTTCCAATATCGGCGGGTTCAAGCGCTCCCCCGCCAATCCCTTCACCAGGTTCCAGGGACACCTCGGGCTGAATCTCAGCATCTTCTGTGACTCCGGGAGTGTCATTGGCCCCGGCGAATCGCTGGGCCAGCGCCCCACAGCCTGCCAGAAGCACAGCAAGTGTGGCGAGGAGCAAAACTGCAACTAGTTTCTTCTGGGACATCTTCCACTCCATTTGGCATCATCCCGGCGTACTTCGCGCCACGAACAACTATACAAGAGGGTCAGGGAACGCGCCACTTGATTGGGTTACAAGCGCGCAACATCCTCGGAGATGCATAAACTGTGCCAATATAAGGAGGGCTTGATGTTCGTGGGTGGCCAGCACTATTTTGGCCGCAAGTATTGCTCCTGGTACCGTCTGGCCTCCCCCCAGATTTCGTCCCAGCTCGCCGTCAGCATGTTTCCCAGCGGATGATCAATTCCCTGAGACGGCAGGACATCGCCATCCGGCTCAACATACAGCCAGGCTTTCCCCGCGCCCGGGATCTGTCGCTCTTCGGCGTCCTGGGCCAGCTCCAATGCCACCGGGTTCATGGCCGAGTAGGGGACGGGCAAGTCCCATATCAGGTCAAGGCCGCGTCTGCCGGCTTCTTCACGCGCTTGCTCAAGCAGCTGTGTCAACGACGCCGAGTTCGCAGTCAGGGAGATTGAAGAAATGCCGGCTTCAGCGATTCGATCGAACAGTTGGATGACATCGCCGAAGTTCTGGTTGCTGATTGTAATGTGGGCGGCGACAGAAATGTCTTCCTTGAGCAAATCTTTCCAATAGGTGAATGAGGATATGGCCCCCCAGGCGTCGAGGTGCTCGCCGGTGAGCGTGATCAACGTGTGATCAAGGCCGGCGGTGAGCAGCGCTTTGAGATAACCCGACTCGCTGAGTCGGTGCCCACTGGTGAGCAACCCGGTGACCTGGCCGTTCCGTTCAGCGTGGGCTATCAACTCCGGCAGATCGTTGCGCAGCGTGGGTTCTCCGCCTGTGAAAATCACATGCGGAATCCCGTTCTGCCAGGCTTTGTCCAGCACGGTGATCCATTGGTGGGTTGACAGCTCGGTGTTGGCGCGCTGAATCGGGGCCACGGTGGGGTCTGCGGACCCGGGTGTGGCATATGTCAGCGCACAGTCCAGACGGTATGGCGCGGATGGTTCGCCTGCGTACAAGGATTCCCTGTCGCAGCCAATAAGCATCATGGGGTCGAGATCCTGGGAAGTCAGCAGAGTGTGGATCTGATCTTTGAACTGCGCGTATTGTTCGGCGGCATCATCCCGGCGAACCCCATGGTATCGCTGGGTGATGTGGGCTGCCGCTTCGTCCACATCTGCTTGCTTGACATACAAGTATGCGTACTCGGCCGCGGTCTGGTTCAGGTGCAGGACGGTCGCCGCGTTCAGCAGCAGAAATCCTGAGCCATCCGCTTCGATGCGAAGATGCATCCGGTAGTTTTCAGGGTCGTTGGCTGGAGCCTGATAATGATACACCCCCGGTGGCAGAGGTAGGGCTGGCGCAGGCCTCGCAAACAGTTCTCTCACCCGCTCTAGCATTATCGGCCTCCTCCGGCGCATGCGCACGCGCAGCCAGCACAGGCGCAGGCACATGCGCATCCGCTACCGCCACTGCTCCTGTAGCTGGAGGTCGAAGTGACTGGCGGCGGATTGGTGGTTTTTGTGACGCCGCCAGTGAAGTCTGAAAGATTGCCGATGACGCCGGCGGAAAAATTCTGGACTCCGTTGACAATTGAGGCGGCAAAATCTGAACCCGGGAGGTGCGGCAGTCCAACTCCGCCAGGAGTCGGGCGTGAGGCAGGAGCGCCAGACTTTGCCGATGTACCCGATGGGCGCGAGCCGTAGGTCGGGTTATATCGCCCGTACCAGTGTGGGGCATAGATTGGCCGGTTTTGAAAAACGTCCCGACTTCGATCCTCGTACTCTTTATCCAACATGGTCCATTCCATGACCTTGTCATAAGTCTCGGATAGCATTTCTGGGGTCTTTGCGGCTTCGACTTCCTGCCAGGCGCGCTCCATAATGTCCTTGTAGTAGGAGACGGTCTCACGATGGCTGAAGCCTTTCATCTTCTGCGCCACGCTCCTTATCAGTCTGATCATCGCTTCCTGCAGCAATTTGCGTCGCTTGGCGGTGTTGGTTTCCTTCATGGCATCCAGGAAGTCGGTCTCGTAGGGCCGCAAGTCGGGAGGCAAAGGGGCCGCGACCTCAAGCCTTAGTGGCTTTTCTGTCATGACGGCCGCCGCACTCTTCTTGAGGGTAGCGAACAGGATCATCGCCAGTATGCGATCCATCGGCTGCTCTAGAAGAATTGCCGCTTCGATGGCGGTCAGGCCGCGCTTGATGCCGTGGCCCTGAACGGCGATTCTGGGGGGGAGGTACTTCATTTTTCTTCGGCGCTCTCCGCTGATTGCGATCACCGGGATGCCGAAAATAAACAGACCTACTGTACAGAAGATGCCAAACCCGATCAGCGCCTCCGGCTCAATCCCCAGGCGCTGCCAGAGCGATGGCTGAACGATGGCACTCGATGGAACCAGTCTGGCCGGGAACGATGCCCCAAATAGATATTGCGTATAGCCATTAGCGACCGAGTTTTGCCACGTATATGTAATCCTTCCTTCGTTGTCAAAACCAGTAATCGGCTCCTCCGGCCAGCCATAGGGGGCACGGTGGAAGCGAGGCTCGTCTGGCTGCACCCCGGCCGGCAGATGGAAGGTGACCGTAAAGTTTGTAGAGCCGGACACAAACTCGCTCCCAAACCAGGTAGGGGAGAACACCGCACTGGCATAGTCTGGGTCGGTAGAGTCCACATAGAGCACATTGTTGATTTCGGAAACCTGGACTCGAACGACACCCGTATCTCCGGGGCGAATGGCATTGACTCCAAGACCCAGCTCAATGCCGTTGGTCACGTAGGGAGAGTCGGCTATGTGGGTGATGGCAATACCATTAATCGTTGCGCTCACGTCTGGTGGGTTTACTCCCGAAGTGGGCATTCCAACATCAACAAAATCCAGCGGGCTGGCATAGGCGGCATTGGTAAACACAAATTCGTAACCCAGTGAAAGGGTGCCATTGTTCTGCCAATAGACATCCACGGTTTCGCTGTCCAACGAAAAAGCATAGGTCTGGGCCGCAGCAGGCTCGGCTGGGAGCGGGAGCAGGAGCGTCAGCATCACGACGGCCGGAAGGGCAACTCGGAAAGCGAGTCGGAGCGCCTTGGCGGGCCTCACCATTTCGGGTTCTCCGATAGTTGGTAGGCCGCGCCGCAATAGGGGCAGTCCACCATCGGTGCGCCAGCCACCATTTTCACATTGTCCATCGACAGTTGCGCACCGCAATCCTGGCATTTGAAGCGTTCCATATTGACGTCTGCCGGCAGGTCCAGCTTGAGTGTAGTGTTCGTCTGGTGGGTGGTTGATGCAGAGGCAGCCCCCCTCGAGACAAGCCAAATAATTCCTAAGCCTATCAGAGTGAGAATGGAACCGGTGAGCAACCAGCCGGTTGAACCGTCGGGGCTAAACGCGCCCAGAATGAACAGGAATCCGAAGACTACTGCAAACCCGGCAACGACATATCCAATCAATCGAAGCGCTGGCATGGACTACCTCCGTGCCCATAGTTTAGCCGATGTCCTCCGGCATTTCAACCGAGTTAGCAACCCGCAGCTCACTGGAAATTGCAGGCCGAACGCCAAGAATGGTTACCCCTGCCAGGGCGAACAGCCCGGCCGCGATTGAAAACAACACGATGTGGCCGAGCCGAGTACTGCCTGCGGCGATGTTTATCGGATCGATGATCAAGCCACCCAACAACCGGGCCAGCGCGCCGCCAATTGCTGAAGCTACACCACTGATGCCCAGGTAGCGCCCAGCCTCGTTCGCTGGGACGATTCTGGTTACCAAGGCGAGATTGGCGCTCATATACACACCCGAAGCGGTGCCCACCAATAGTGCCCCGCCCCAAAGAAACATCGGACGCTGATCGACCAGAAGCGCAGCCGTGCCCATAGCAGCCAGCAAGCAGGCCACGAAGACAATTGCCCGGTTATCGATCCGGTCCGCCAGTCGCCCCGCCGGAACTGCAATCAACAATATCATGAGGCCGATGAGGGTTGAGATCGTGGCGACAAAGCGTTGCGCCTGGGCCTCCCCATAGCCGAGGGCGTCGATTGCGAAAAACAACGTAAACGTGCCGAGGATGATGAATGCCATCCAGAACAGCAGACGATTTGCGAACCACCAGGTAAAGGCTGGATACTTCTTCCAATCCACCGAATAGATATTTGAGAGTCTTGTGAACAGATCCTGCGACCGGATGCTTTTCCTGTCGCGGGTGATCGAGAAAGTAGATTGCTGCCGGGGGGACAAACCTGTACTGACCCAAAGAGCTGCCATTATGATGACGGACAGGGTTATTAGGCTCAAGAGTTCACCAATGGGCATCGAGCCGAGAAAGTAACCTGCCAACTGCCGCCCCAAAACGACGGCAAGGATGTCGAGCAGCGCTTTGAAGCCCGCAGCCTCGCCGCGTTGTCCTGCGGGAATGCTCTCCCGGAAATAGGCCAACCAGGGGGCGATGATCGTGTCATCAAACAATGACAAGAAGACAACAGCCAATACGAGAATGCCAAGCGATGGCGCGAATGCAACCGCCACCACGGCCAGGCTCATGCCTGCAGCGCCCAGAATGAAGAAAGGGATGCGCTTGCCCAATGGCGACGATGTGGCGTCGGATAGGGCGCCAACCAACGGCAAATTGACAATGGTTATCGTGGACCAGACAAAGGTCAGCAGACCCAGATATGTGTTGTGGAATCCGCTGGGCGCAACTTGCAGCACCTTATACCCGAAGAGTCCCGGGTTCATAATGTTGGCGCTGAGAGTTGTGGCAAAAGACAATCCAAGAATTCCGAGAAGGCGGCCGCGGGAGATAGGCATTTGGATGAAGTAGCAATCAGCGATGCGCGGTTCTCATTATGCCATGCTTTGGGAACGCAAGTTCACCTTCATTCAGGGTGCCGGATGCCTCGCTTGAATTGCCCATGATATAATCCGCCCACTTACATCATATCTTGTGAAGAGGAGAAGAATCGATGGCGATTACGACCACCGCATACAAGCGTTGTCAGGTCGTTGCAATGGATGGCCGAATTGACAGCGCGACCGGGGATGATCTTCATAAGTCGTTGATGGCGCTGGTGGACAGCGGCCAGTATAAGATCGTTTTCGACATGACCAATGTCGAATTCATGTCCAGCAAAGGGTGGTGGGTGCTGATTGAAACTCAGAAGGCGTGCCGCCGCTACAATCGTGGTGAGTTGGTCCTGGCGAATGTACCCGCGCGGATTCTGTCCTCCCTGGATCTGGTGGGGATGAGCAACTATTTTAAGATCTTCGAAGACACAGTCGCGGCGGTGGGACATTTCTGATCTGAGTTATGGTAACCCAGGTATTTCCAGGTCACTTCAGCAGCTTGTCAGCGATTGCTCACTTTGTTGAGAAGCAGGCTGTTGACGCAGGATTGAATGATGACGAAGTCTATGCCGTCCAACTCGCCGTCGATGAAGCCTGTACCAACATCATTGAGCATGGATACGGCGGCGAGGGGTTGGGGGAAATCACCTGTTCCTGTACCCCAAAAGCCAGCGGGTTGGAAATTGTCCTGACGGATCACGGGAAAGCCTTCGACCCGGGCAAGGTCCCCGAACCGAAGGTATCAGGACCTCTGGAAGAACTTGGGTCGCGCGGGGCGGGCATCTACCTGATGAAGAAACTCATGGATGAGGTGGATTTTGAGTTCGACGAGAAATCTGGCACGAGCCTGACTATGTTCAAACAGAAGAAAAGCCAATAGGCGGAGTGTTGCTAATGCAGGCCTGTCCTGCTACTCGTTCTCGTCTTCAGTGTCTCGGGACAGGACCATTAGCGTAATGTCATCGTATTGAGCGCCCGTGGCGATGAATTCGCGAACGTGCGCCAGGATGCTGGTTTGGATTTCAAACGCGTTGCTTACGGAACAACTTACAACTGATCTTACTAATCCCTCCTCTGAAAAATACTCTCCCGAGGAATTCTGGGCCTCGGTAACCCCATCTGTGTAGAGCACTAGGACGTCTCCGGGAAGAAACTCGATCGTTTGGCGCGCCCAATTCGCATCTGTTTCTATCCCAATGGGTATACCAGTCCGATCCAGCTCGATAGGTGTTTCTCGACCAGGCCCAAATAGCATCGGCGGGTTATGGCCTGCGTTGCAGTAGGTCAGCGTTCCGTTGGCCGGGTCCAGCACTCCATAGAAGGCGGTGATGAAAAGGCTCGCGCGGGCATCCGATATTACCCGTTCGTTGGTCTCGCTGAAAACGATATCTGGACGAGAGTGATATTCAAGTGCGTAGGTGCGAATAAGGGTTCGGCATAACGCCATGTACAGGGCGGCGCCCAGGCCTTTGTCTGCGACATCAGCGATTACCAGACCCAGGCGCCCGCGCGAAAGTGGGATGAAGTCGAAAAAGTCTCCAGACAGGCCACCTGCAGGCTCCAGCGAAACTGAAAGCTGCCAGCCGGGAATGTTGGGGAATTCGTTTGGCAGGAAACTCGCCTGAATCTGTCCGGCGATCTGTATTTCCTGGCCGACCTTCTGAAGGGCCAGCGAATTGGCGTATTCTTCAGCCTGGTGAACCGCAGAGGCAATTTGGTCTGAAAGGGCGTGCATACCGGGGAACAGCTTTGTCAGGGCCTTCATGTCCCATGGCTGGGCCAACCGGCGCAACTCGAGATAGATGCCGCCGATGACCTCGCTGCCTTCATGGGCAACAATGGGGCAGACAACCACAGGGCGATGGGTTTCGCCCTCAACCGCCCATGGAAGCGGACCGTCAGCGAGAAATGCCTTCGCCTCCTTCTGTTCCCCGGTCCAATCCCAGATAGGTGGGAAATCCATTTCCCACTCGGCGGTTGATTTGTAGATCACCTGGCCGGGAATTAACCAGATCGCCAGATTGCCAGAAGGAAACATGTTCGGCAGGTGTGTCTCGAGAATATCCGGCAGGGCGGATATGTCAGCGGGGGCGTTCAACAAGGCCCGGCCGAGCTGTTCAAGACGTTCGAGTTGACGGCTCTGTTGACGGTTGCTTTCAGCAATCCAACTGAACTGCCGGGCGAGAAACGCTACGATGATTAGACCAGTGACAAAGAATAGAAAGACAGCCACTCCATGCAGAGTCAGCAATCCGGCTGCCAGAACCGCGAAGGGATGTGCCATCGTCGGCAGAATAAGGGCCAGGGCGAAGAAGACTAGAATGGGTCGCGTTTCTGAGGCCTGGGTCAACCGGCGTTGGGTGTAAATCGCATAGAGGAGATATGGCATCCAGGTTAGGAAGAATAAAATAAAATTGACGAAGATTGCTAGCAAGCAAATGAGCAGTGTCCTGGCATCCAGGACTGCGAGGGGGAATTGACCTCCGAGTGAAACATAGAGTTTCAGGCTCAACAGGTAAGGCAACGTAAATCCCGAGACCGTAAGTGCCAGATTTCTGACGTTATCCCATCGAGTAGCCGCATTTGGCAAGGTTCGCCAGATCCAAATGAATTCTGCGATGCGCAGAAGAAGAATCGGCCATAGGGCAGTAGGTCCGTACAGCAACACCCCTGTCCAGACCATCATGCTGTTGAAGGCGCCATCGGCGCTTCCGTAGCGATCCTGCCTGAATTCAATGATCATGAAGAAGCTGAGTTGCGTGAACATAATGATCAGCGCAGTGATCAATATGAATTGACCCAGATTGGCAACGAGCACCGGCCAGTCAGTAACAATCAGCAGCCAACCAAGGCCCGCCAGGGAAAGAACCGTGGCGTACAGCGAGGTAAGGACATCCCCAACGCCGACCAGGCGGCGCGCCAAGTTCATCGAACTCAACTCGGGCCAGAATCGTCGTGCGATATTCAGGAAGAAGGCTTCTGTCGCCCCGGTGGTTTCCATCCAGGGAATTATACTATTCCCGACCAGCGTGTGATTCGCTTGTTGTGGGCATGGCATCTGAAAGGGTAAATATGAGCGATATAACGGCGACCAAAAAGGAATTGCTGGCTATACTGGGCGAGTTGTTCTCGAATGGGCTAGTCACATCAACTGGCGGAAATATCAGTTTTCGCGAGCACGAAAAAGACGGGCAGATCTGGATCATGCCGAGCGGCGTTCATAAAGGGAACATCTCGGGGGACATGCTTGTCGGAATCGATTTGGATGGAAATGTGCTGACGCATTCACAGTTTGAGCCAAGCAGTGAGAAGTTTGTCCACTGTGAAATCTACCGGGCGCGCGAGGATATCCATGCTGTAATTCACGCCCATGCCCCTCAGAGTTCAATTCTGTCGCTTTCGGGCGTACCCTTCCTGCCGGTTTCAACTGGGGCCGTGATCGTTGGCGAGGTCCCCAGGGTGCCTTTTGTGCTCCCCGGCACCGCTGAATTGGGGAGAGCGGTTGCACGAGCTCTCGGCAGTTCCCGAGTGGCTGTGATGATGCAGAATCATGGCCTGGTGGTAGCGGCCTCCAGCCTGCGAAAGGCTGCAGACATTGCCCTTATCATAGAGCGCACCGCGTTTGAGATTCTGGGATGCCTGGCAATGGGGAGATTGCCGCCGCTTCTAGATCCCGAGGAAATCGCCTTGATCAGAAAATGGCGTCATTTTCATTTATGAGGTTGATGAGCGCAGACGAGTGACGACAGCACTCTGCCCGGACTCATCTCCGATCAGAAGCCGCGTCCCGGGAAGATGATAGGGTTTCCTGAGGACGGCCAGCCCGATGTGCCCAAACTCCGGCGACTCCCCAGCAGTGGTCACCGTCCCAGCAATTCCTTGGGCTGAGTGAAGCGTCTGTCCCGGGTATAGGGGGACCTCGCATTGAAGGCAGGTTAAGGATTTTGAGACCTTTCCATATGTTTGCTGCCGTGCGATCACTTCCTGCCCGGTATAGCATCCCTTATCATTGTTTATCACCCAATTCAGCCCTACTTCGAGTGGCGTGTATGCAGCCGAGAGTTCAGCGTGTGGAGCAGATTGGCAGGCTTCGATGCGGAGAATCTGCCAATCGAGTTCGCCCAATTGCGGAGCCACTTCCGATAACGTCCCGCCCAGCGCTCTGGTCTCATTCGCCGGGCCGAGCACACGCACACCAAACCTTCCCCCAATTCCGGGTCGGATGTAGGCGTGCAGTCGGCTGCTCTTATCCGTTGGGTTAAGGACGTTGCCGATGTTCGCTTCCACGGAGAGGCCGAATCCCACGCGCTCCAAAGTCTCGATTGCCTTCGGGCCTTCTATATCGATGGCGCAATAGTCTTCTGATGAGAGCTCGATCGTCAATTTATCCATTAGGAAGATTCGAGCGGCGAGATAGCGCGCAAGTTCCTCAGATGAACTGCAGTTCGAGCGAATTCCGATTGCTTCTGGCCCTAGCGCAATAAATTCCAACAGGTCAAGGATTCGGGCGGATGCGTCGGTCAGCGCCGCGACAACAATAAGGCGAGGACCAAGCAAGCGCAGATCGTTTGTCGTCTGACGCTGGAAGAAGGCGATGCAATCCGGCCCGCTCGCCAAAACCAGGGGTGAGCCGGGATGCGGGAACCATGCCAAGGTTTCCAGACAGAATCGGTAGGCTGGTGTAATCATTGCGTTGACTGTAGATTCTACTACGAGTGACTCGGTAAGCCCGCTGGGTCAAAATCATTCGGCGATATAATGCTCGACATTATACCGATTTGGCGAGGAGAACTGCATGACAAATCAGATGGGCACACCCAGTCGTTATGGCTTGGAGAATCACGGCATCCGTAATACCACCATGGAATACTGGACCCTTCCAACCGCGCCGCTTATCGAACGCATTGTGTCGCGGCGAGAGGGCATTCTGGCCCATGAGGGCGGCGTCGTGGTGCGAACTGGCCAGCATACTGGGCGGGCACCCAATGACAAGTTTATCGTCCGGGATGACCTGACGACCGAAGACGTGTGGTGGGGGAAGGTCAACCAGCCGATTACGCCGGAAGCCTTCGACCGACTTTATCTGCGTATGACGGCCTACTTTCAGGGCCGTGACGTGTTCGTGCAGGATGTTCTGGCTGCCAACCACCCGGATCATGTGATGCCGATTCGAGTGATCACCGAAAGCGCATGGCACAACCTTTTTGCGCGCAACATGTTTGTCCGCTTGCCGTTCGACCGGCTGGAACAACATGTTCCCGAATTCACTGTGATTCAAGCTCCTAGATTTCAGGCGAGTCCCGAAGAAGAGGGAACGAACTCCGAAGCCTTCATCATACTGAATTTTACGAAGAAGGTGGTCTTGATCGGCGGCACGAGCTATGCTGGTGAGATCAAGAAATCCATTTTCTCAGTCCTTAATTACCTGCTTCCCAAAAGAGGCGTTTTTCCAATGCACTGTTCAGCCAACGTCGGGGGAGGCGACCGGGTGGCATTGTTCTTTGGCTTGTCCGGAACTGGGAAGACAACCCTTTCCTCAGATGCTTCGCGAATGCTGATTGGCGATGATGAGCATGGCTGGGGGAACGATGGCGTATTTAACTTCGAGGGCGGGTGCTATGCCAAGGCAATTCGACTCAATCCCGATCTCGAACCACTGATTTATCAGGCCACCCGTCACTTTGGTTCTGTACTTGAGAACGTGTGCATTGATCCAAACACGCGCCGAGTGGATTTCGATGATGACACCTATACGGAGAACACCCGAGTGTCCTATCCGATAGGATATCTGCCCAACATCGTGGAAGAGGGTCGGGCGGGTCATCCAACTGACATCTTTTTCCTTACCGCTGACGCGTTCGGGGTCATACCGCCAATTGCAAAGTTGACGAATGATCAGGCGTTGTACTACTTTCTGTCTGGTTACACCTCCAAACTGGCTGGGACTGAAAAGGGGCTTGGGCAGGAGCCACAAACCACGTTTTCGGCATGTTTTGGCGCCCCTTTCCTGCCGTTGCGACCCAGCGTCTATGCTGAAATGTTGGAGGAGAAACTCAAGGCCCATGACGCGACCAACGTCTGGCTGGTGAATACCGGCTGGACCGGGGGTGCGTTTGGTGTTGGAAAGCGTATTTCACTTCCACATACGCGCAGCATGATCGCGGCAGCTCTTGATGGCCAATTGGCTGGCCGGCCCTTCCAGGCAGATCCGGTGTTTGGCTTGGCAATTCCGAAGAGTGTTTCGGGTGTCCCCGATTCGGTATTGAACCCGCGCGATACCTGGGGAAACCCGGAGGATTATGACCGGGTGGCCGCGGAACTGGTGGGCCGGTTTACCAAGAACTTTGAGCAATACAAGCCCTATGTCGAAGAGCGGGTGTTCCGGGCGGGTCCGCGTGAGTAAGCTCCAGGGACTGATTAAACACTCATATTTCTGGACGTAATAATCTCATGAACACGGCCGTCGGAGATATGAAACCACTGATAGACGCAGGGAAATGAGACGAATGGAGATCAAAGCAAATTCCGGAATAGAGGCACGCCAAGCCGATTCCAGGCATGTGGATGTCCTCATAATTGGCGCAGGGCCTGCAGGGCTTGCCGCCGCGCTTTATGCTGCCAGAGCTGAACTGAAGCCGGTGGTTCTGACGGGCATGACGATGGGGGGGCAGGTGGCGATCACGCACATCGTTGAGAACTACCCGGGATTCTCAGAAGGATTGGGAGGCCCGGAACTGGGCGAGTTGTTCAAGACACATGCCGAGAGGTTTGGCGCTGAAATCGTGTATGACAGTGCCACCGAAGTTGATTTTTCGCAGCGCCCTTTCCAAGTGGATACTTATGGGGGCAGCTTCCTGGCAAAGACTATCATCATTGCGACCGGCGCTACTCCCAGACACCTGGACGTCCCCGGCGAAGTGGATTTTACCGGACGAGGCGTATCGTATTGCGGTACCTGCGATGGGTTCTTCTTCAAGAACAAGGATGTGGTCGTGGTGGGAGGAGGTGATAGTGCCATGGAGGAGGGGGTATTTCTCACCCGCTTTGCAAATAAGGTTACGGTCATTCACCGTCGGGATAAGCTACGCGCAAGTTCGATACTTGAGAAACGTGCCCGGGAGAATCCGAAGATTGAATTCATCTGGGATACCGAAATCGACCATATCTCCGGCGATGGGACAGTTCAGGAAGTGCGCCTGAGGAATTTGAAGAGCGGCGATCCAACCCGGTTCAAGACAGATGGAGTCTTTATATTCATCGGGCACAGCCCAAATACGGATCTCTTCCGGGGTCAGCTCGAGTTGGATGAGGCCAGCTACGTGGTGGTGAACAAGTACATGGAAACCAGCATCGCTGGTGTTTTCGCGGCCGGTGAAGTCGCCGACCCCCACTTTCGGCAGGTAATTACTTCAGCTGGCATGGGTGCCGCGGCTGCCATCCAGGCTACACGCTTTCTTGAAGCCGAATAGCCAGGTGCAGTCTCCAAGATGTGCCCCGTCCCGGGGCACATCTTTTAATTGGAGTCGAAATGTTATAATTCAATCCAGATGACGATTGTCCTATAAACGCGGGGCAGTTGCCTCTGGAGGAAGATTGTATTCGGCGGTATTTCTATACAGGTATGTTGGCGCCGGATTCGATATCGCTGACACAGGAGATGCATGAATGACTGCAAAAGTATCAATTATTGGAGCTGGAATGACGGGCTCAACAACTGCCCACTGGCTTGCTGAGAAGGAAATTGCGGATATTGTTCTTGTGGATATTTTGGAAGGGATGCCGCAAGGGAAAGCTCTTGACATGCAGCAGTCCATGCCAATCGTCGGCAAGGATGTCAGGATTACGGGGAGCAATGGCTATGATGAAACTGCGAACTCTGACATCATCGTAATCACAGCCGGTATTCCGCGTAAGCCGGGCATGAGCCGGGACGACCTGTTGGCCACGAATTCGGGAATCGTTGGAAGCGCAGTCGAGTCGACGATGAAGAATTCCCCGGATGCGATCTACGTGGTGCTCACAAATCCCCTGGATGTCATGTGTTTTGTGGCGATGAAAAAAGGGAACCTGTCCCGCGAGCGCATCATTGGGCAAGCTGGAATTCTCGATTCTGCCAGAATGCGCGCTTTTGTGGCTACGGAAACAGGTGTGAGTGTGGAGAACATAGCTTGCTATGTTCTGGGCGGCCATGGCGATGAGATGGTGCCTCTTGTCCGTCATTCCAATATCGGCGGCCTGCCGCTTGACAAGTTCATCTCCAGGGAACGCCTTGATGCGATCGTCGAACGCACCCGCAAGGGCGGTGGTGAGATCGTCAGTTTGTTGAAAACCGGGAGCGCCTTTTACGCTCCGGCGGCGGCCGTTGCCCAGATGGTCGAGGCTATCCTCAAGAACAAGCATCTTATTGTGCCATGTTCGGTATGGCTGGAGGGGGAGTATGGTCTAAGTGACATGTTCTTCGGTGTGCCCGCTCAACTGGGCCGGAACGGGCTTGAACGAGTTCACGAATACGAACTGACCCCTGCTGAAAAAGAAATGCTCGACGCATCTGCCGCAGCCGTGCGCGAAACGATGCAATCGTTGAAGATCTAATCTGCCGAAGGAGTGCGCGATGCCAAAAGATACCCTTACTGTCAAAGATAACCGTACCGGGAAGGAGTACGAAATTCCGATCTGGGAGAATACGATCAAGGCACTGGACCTCCGCCAAATAAAAGTGACTGACGATGATTTTGGCATGATGAGCTATGACCCCGCATTCACCAATACCGCCAGTACGAAGAGCGCCATAACTTATCTCGACGGTGAACGAGGCGTATTGCGTTACCGCGGCTACCCAATTGAGCAATTGGCCGAAAAGAGCGATTATCTCGAGGTGGCCTACCTCATCCTGTTCGGCGAACTGCCAACCAAAGAGCAGTTCGAAAGCTGGCGGTATGACATCACCCACCATACGATCATGCATGAAAACATCAAGGACTTTATCCATGCATTTCGCTATGATGCTCACCCGATGGGGATGTTTATCAGCACCGTGGCGGCGCTTTCAACATTCTACCCGGAAGCTCCCAACATTCACGACCCCAACAACCGGCTAATTCAGATTCAGCGCCTGATTGCCAAGGTACCAACAATTGCGGCGTTTTCTTACCGTCACAGTCGTGGCTTGCCCTACATGTATCCTGATAACGACCTGAGCTATACGGGTAATTTCCTGAACATGATGTTCAAGATGACCGAGCTCAAGTATGAGCCCAACCCCGCGCTGGAACGAGCATTGGATGTGCTCTTTATCCTGCATGCCGATCACGAACAGAACTGCGGCACGAATGCTATGCGCTCGATCGGATCCAGCCATGTCGATCCCTATTCGGCGATGGCTGGCGCGGCGGCAGGTCTGTACGGTCCGCTGCATGGTGGCGCCAATGAGGCAGTGCTACGCATGCTGCGGGCAATCGGGAGCGTTGAGAATATTCCAGACTTCATTCAGAGCGTGAAGAACGGTGATCGGCGATTGATGGGCTTCGGGCATCGGGTGTACAAGAATTACGACCCTCGGGCAAGCATTATCAAGAAGACAGCCGAAGAGGTCTTTGAAGTGACCGGCCGCAACCCGTTGCTGGATATCGCCCTCGAATTGGAAAAGATTGCGCTCAATGAAGACTACTTCATCGAACGGAAGCTTTATCCAAACGTCGATTTTTATTCAGGGATAATTTATGAGGCGATGGGGCTTCCGGCGACGATGTTCCCTGTCCTGTTTGCCATTCCGCGCACTGTAGGGTGGCTGGCTCAGTGGCAGGAAATGCTTGGCGATTCTGAGCAGAAAATCGCCCGGCCCCGGCAAGTGTACATCGGGCCGGAGAAGCGCGACTATGTAGCAATAACCAAGAGATAACTGGTCGCTTGGCTAAGAGAGAGGGCGCTCGTTGAAAGAGCGTCCTCTTTTGTTTGTCAGGCTGGGCTCGGTGTGCCTGTGCCTCCGGACCATGAGAATACCTTCTTCTCGCTTGCGCTTCCGCCGCTGACGAAAATCGGACTGCCATCTTCTTTGACGCCGATTTGTGCGACGACCACAACCTGCCACTCAAAGATGTGGGGCCTGCTCTCGCTGGGGCGCAGGCTGAGGGGAAGGTTGAAGCGTGTATCTTTGACCTCGACTGTCAGGGAAATATTTCCGCCGCTGGTGATGTCGGTAACCGTCACCTGATAAAATTCGTTCGTTCGGAGCTCGCCAACGGAAGACCATTGCAGGGAAATCGCATCTTGCTGGATGGCGAAGGCCTCGCCATTTCTAGGGAGGAGAAGTTCGGGTGCGGGGTAGGGGGGCGCGGGGGAGGGGGTAACTGTGCCTATGCCGAGTACGAATTGGCGCTGGCACAACGGGATGACCAGGCGTTCGCCCAGAAAGGCAGTGTCTACTGTCTTTCCATTCCACTCCATGATCGCATCCACGCCCTCAAAGCCGTAGCTGACCGCGATCTGGCTGAGCGTTTCCCCTTCCTGGACCACATGCAGAGTGGTTTCGCATGCAGCGATCGTCGCTTCCGGGTCCGAGAGCGTTGCCGAGGCCATCGGAGAGGGCGTTGCCGTCGGTTGGGGAATCTTGAGTTCCTGGTTGATGAACAGGGCGCAATCCGCTGAGAGACTGTTTTGGAGGATGATGCTCTGAACCGAAACACTGAAGGCAAATGCGATGCTGCCGCAGGTGTCATTGGCTTTGACGACATAACTGAGCGGCGTTCCAGTAGGCTGGGGCGTAAAAGTGGGTGTGGGTGTTTCCGGGGTCGGGGTCAGTGACGGGGTTGGTGTGACAGTCTCTGAAGGAATCGCCGAGGGTTCGGCGACCCGATTGGCGGCGCTGAGCCCAAGGTAGGTGAGGCCGGCCCCAGAAAGGAGGAAGACGGCGAAGAGCAAGATCACCACGGGAAGGCTGATCGTGATCTCGGGGATGCGCGTTCCTTGAACGGCTCGGGGTTGGCCAGACGCCTTGGCTTTTGCATCGAATTGCGTTCCGCAGATCGGGCAGCGAGAGGCATCAAGGCTCACTCGTGTTCCACAAGTTGGGCAGAGCTTGGTCGTTGATGACAGGTTTTCGGTCATAGGCAGCGGGATTATACCAGCCTTGAGCACGCGGGCTCAGAAGTGCGTCATCTGCTATACTCCCCATACTTTTATGACAGAAACAAGCGTCTATATCCACATTCCGTTCTGCACCCATCGCTGCGGATATTGTGATTTCAATACGTACGAGGGGTTGGCGGCTTTGATTCCGGCTTACGTAGATGCCGTCGTCAAGGAAATCAGATACGTGGGTGAGCGTGTTTTGGGGCCAGTGGTTGTTCAGAGCATCTTTCTTGGTGGGGGAACGCCTTCGCTCTTATCAGCTGCGCAGGTCGAGGCGATCCTGCGAGCGGTTGGCGAAGCGTTCCTTGTGCTGCCCGGCTGTGAAATCACGCTTGAGGCTAACCCGGGGACAGTGACATCTGGATATTTTCGGGCGCTGCGGAGCCTTGGCGTGAACCGGATCAGCATGGGCGTGCAGTCCAGCAGACCCCAGGAACTGACCATACTGGAACGCGAGCACGACTTTGGCGCGGCGATACAGGCAATGAAATTCTGCCGTGAGGCTGGTTTTCAAAACGTCAGCATCGACCTGATATTTGGGCTGCCGGCACAGCAACTGGCTCATTGGCAACGGGTGCTTGAAGACGGCCTGGCTCTAAATCCCGACCATATTTCCCTCTATGCACTATCCATTGAGCATGGCACGCCGATGCAGCGCATGTTCAGCCGTGGCCTGATCGAGGAGATCGACCAGGATGCTGCGGCAGATATGTATGAATGGAGCATGAATCGCCTGGCGGAGGCAGGCTTTTGCCATTACGAAATCTCTAACTGGGCGAAACGGGATGAACAAAACCACCTCATGGCCAGCCTGCACAACTTGCAATACTGGCGCAATCAGCCCTATCTTGGTTTTGGAGCAGGGGCTCACGGTTATTTCGCGAATGTCCGGACAGTTGGTGTCCTGGCGCCAGGAAGTTATGTTGCTCGAATGCGGAGCCTTCCCGTTCGGGAAAGAGCCATACCCCGCACACCAGCCACCGCAGCTGCAAAGGCTGTAGACCGCCAGGACGAAATCGGGGAAACGATGATGATGGGCCTGAGACTGCTCGAAGAGGGAGTTTCCAGGCCGAAATTTCTGGCGCGATTCGATAAGGATCTTGATACGGCATTTCCGGGTGTGATACGGGAGTTGGAAAAGCAGGGACTGCTAGAGGATGACGGGGAACGAATTCGCTTATCCCGGCGGGGGCGCGTGCTCGGGAATCGAGTCTTTGTAAGGTTTGTCTGAAGTCAAATTGCGCATAGCCATAATTTCACTTAGTATTTCCAACCCCAACTCCTCAACAGAAAAGGCACCCAAATCAAACCCAACAGGCCCATAAACCCGCGCTAAGTCATCATCAGAAAAACCCTTCATCCGTAATCGCGAAACCCGCTGCAAATGAGTTCGATGACTCCCCAAAGCGCCAATGAACCATGCCTTACTCCTCAGCGCGGCCGTTAGGGCAGGGTCATCAATCTTTGGATCATGTGAAAGAGTTACCACCGCGTGATGTCGCGAAATGAAGTCCGGAACCAGAACATCCTGCGGCCAGCCATGAATGACATTTGTTGAAGATGGAAATCTGCCCAACTTGGCAAATGTGGCGCGCGGATCAATAACGCAGACAGGAAAACTTAGCAATGCTGCAAACCTGGCCAGCGCCTGTGCAACGTGACCACCCCCAATAAGAATCAACTCAAGCCCAGGCTGGATGGGGTTGTAGAAGCGTAACTTGCCATTCTCCCGCAGCAAACACGGTTGACGTTTCTCATCGTCCAGAGGAACGACATTCAACTCGACTCTGGCGTTCTGAGACGCATCTACTATTACCTCATAGGCCGCGCGTCCATTGATCTCAAGTTCGGTTGTCAACTGTGCGAGAAATTCGGAAGGGAGGGGAAACACCAGAATATCAATCTCACCCCCGCAGGCTAGCCCAACTTCCCAGGCAACATCATCAGTGACCCCAAAGTGCAAAAGTTTCGGCGCGTCAACCGAAAGACTTTCCATCGCCGCCTGAATGACCGCCCCCTCCACACACCCTCCGCTCACAGACCCGGCAATGCGGCCATCAGCAATCACGGCCATGTGTGCGCCAGCCCTGCGCGGTGAGGACCCCCAGGTCTCAAGTACTGTGCACAGGGCAATCTTCTCTCCACTCCTGTGCCAGTCGCGGACATCCTCAAGAATATCTAGCATTTTGGGGATGCATTTCAGCAGATGTTCCGCGCATTAGATCGAAATCTGATCAATGTTGGATCTTATTCTGGACACAGGTAAAGAATTGGGCAGACAACTTCTCGGTAACACTTCCCATCATCCTGCTGGCCAACGCAGAGATTGTCCCTGAAATTGTAACGTCAGCCGACCACTCCAAAGCGGTATGCTTCTGCTCCATTTCCTCTAGACGGATCTCCGCAACAACGTCAACCACACTTCCGGGAGCGCTGCCATGGGCTTTCAGTCGGGCATATCCAGGTTTCGCCAATTCAAGCCATTCAACTTCGGTTGAAAACCTGACTTTGAGATTTCCAAAGCCTACCGACGCAATTGCATTGAACCGCCTGTCGGTCTCAATCACAGACATACTCTCTAAACCTGGAACACAACTTGACACGCCCTGCGGATCGGTTAGAAACTCCCAGACCCGATTCCGTTCGGCGTCGATAATCACGTTACCTGCAACGTTCATGAGGACCTCTTGGGGGCTGGATACTCACACCTAGTCGTCGACCAAAATGCCGATTTGCTTTACACAAGGATAATCGAAAACCTCATGCTTGTGAGGCGCCTCTTGGAGTGCAGTTGTCAGCTCCTGCCCCGGGAAGTGCTGCTCTTCATGCATATCGGTTCGCCACTTAGGGCACTCGGTCACATCAAAAACGAGGCCATTCCAAGCAACAAACTTGGGAGCACCACTATACCCATCTGAACGCCGCAATTCGGAGCGAGTGACCCGCCGAAGGGTGCTCTTACGAGTGGGTTTCCCCATAACTCTTACTGGCCGTCGCTTTCAGAATCAATCAGTTCTTTAAGCCGGGGGAATTCGCCGTAGAAGCCCCTGTAAGATGGGGGCAGAAGCGCACCAATCTGGCACATTATCTCGTCGGTGGCAGCTTTCAAGTAATCTTCTTTGTTTTTCAAGGGGATGGGTGGGAGTTTGAATGGAGATCCAATTCGCAGAAAGATGTCACAGCGTTTGAATCTGCGAAGATTCTCCGTAACGATTCGGTCTTCTGTTCCTGTAACTGCCACAGGCACAATTGTGGCACCAGTCCTAGCGGCAAGATACGCTGCGCCCGGTTTTCCCTCGATCAAGCCTTCATCTGCACTGCGCGTCCCCTCGGGTGCAATAACCATTAGGCCGCCTTTCTGCAGCCGCCTGATTACTTCCCGCAGCGCGCCCACATCCGCATCAAATCTGTTCAGCCACAGGAAGTCCATCACTTTAACTCCCCACCGATAGATCCAATACTTGCGATATTTTTCGGCCACAACAACAACCAGATTGGGATGATGCGTAAACGCATCAGTCGATAGGATCAAGAGCGCGTCCAGCCGACCCAGGTGGTTGGATACCACAACAGTAGGTCCTTCAACGAGCAGATTTTCCAGGGACTCGTACTTCACCCGCGCAATAACCTTGAAGAATACTCGCACCAGAGCTATCAGGAAGTTTCGCGCCATTTTCACCGCCGAACCTAACTTTCGGTGTAAGGAGAACGTAGAACAACCGGTTCTTTGGTTCGCTGCCTCAGCCGCAAGTTCAGGAATTCCACAAAAAGGGAAAAGCCCATAGCAAAATAGATGTAACCCTTTTCAATATGCTGATGCAGCCCCTCGGTAACCAGCGAGAAGCCAATCAGCAGCAGGAAGCTGAGAGCGAGCATTTTGATGGTCGGATGCCCAGAAACGAAAGCTGAAATTCTGTCCACCGAGATTAACATGATGATTATGGCGATTACCACAGCGGCGACCATCACGCTCACCCGATCCACCATACCCACAGCTGTGATTACAGAATCCAGGGAAAATACTATGTCGAGTAACATGATCTGAAACACAATCCCCCGAAATGTGGGGCGGACTCTGGGTGAGCTGTGTCCTTCATCCCCTTCTAATCTGGTATGGATTTCATACGTACTCTTGGCTAGTAGGAATAGGCCGCCAATTATAAGAATCGTATCTCGCCCGGAGAGGGCGAATCCCAGAATGTTAAGCCAAGGTTCGGTCAGTCCTATGATCCATGCCAGAGAAAGCAACAATAGAATTCGAGTCCCCAGCGCAAGACCCAAGCCAACCCGCCTGGCCAATGGCTGTTGGGTCTTTGGCAATTTCTCGGTCAATATCGTGATGAACACTATATTGTCAATTCCCAAGACTACTTCCAGAGCAGTCAGGGTCAACAGCGCAACAGCAACATTCCAGAAATTCTCCATTTCCATTACTCCATATTTAGACCAAATTGCAGGATGTGAATTGGAAGCGAATTCTAAATCAGATTTGCCAGCAGGCGGAAGACTCCCATCAGTTCAAGGGCCGACACTCCCACAATTACAATCAAAAGTCGCCGCACCCAAACGCTGCCCTGTTCAATCGCAAACTTGGCACCAACCCAGGCCCCAAACATACTCCCTACCGCCATTACCGTCCCAATCAGCCACTCAACCTGATCGTTTCGAACAAACACTAAGAGTGCAGAAATTGTGAACAACAGGACGATCCCCACTTTTGCTGCGTTACCCCGGACCAGATCATACCCGGCCCCCAGCACCAATCCACCAAGCAGGAAAATTCCGACGCCAGCCTGGATGAACCCGCCATAGACGCCAATCGCGAAAAACACCAGAACCAGGGCAAGCGATGGAAGCCCCTGCACTTGTTCCCGCGAAGCGACCAACCATCGATCCGGTTTCAGGATAATAATTGCAAGCATCAAGATCATAACGGCACCAATGACCTGGCGCATCAATACTTCATCAAGATCTACGGCGATCTGGGCGCCCAATATCGATCCCACCACTGCAGGTATCCCCAACAGCAGCGTACCGCGAATATCCAGGACGCCCCTTTTTTGAAAGCTAGAAGCGGCTACCACGTTTTGAAGCAAGATGGCAATCCGATTTGTCCCGTTCGCCACAGTAGCCGGCAGCCCGATGAAGATCAAGAGGGGCAAGGTGATCAGTGAGCCACTGCCGGCCACTGTGTTGATGAACCCGCTGAGAAAACCCGCCAGCACAGCCAGCGGAAATGCATACCAGGGCATATGGGTATCCTCTACATCTGGGAGTCGCTATCGCCCCATTGTAGTCGAAGACTTTGGGCGCGAAGTCTAATAGATCTGGGCACTTGAGACAAAAGGTTGTTGGGCAGCGCGTGATGCCTGTGGGTTTCTAACCCTCTAAGGCTTGCCAAATCTCTCGCCGATCAATTGGGCCAATGTGGGCTTCCCAATTTCCTGGAGCTCGTATGTGACCCGCTGCGAAGGCTTGTTAAGATCCAGCAGTTTCCCAAGGTCTATTGGCGTGCCGATTATTACCATATCGGCCGAGGCGTGATTGATGGTCGTCATCAGCTCCTCAGTCATCTGCGCTCCATAGCCCATTGCTGGGAGTATCGGGCCCATATGAGGATACTTGGCGTAGGTGGCTTGAATAGAACCGACCGCGAAGGGGCGCGGGTCAACGATTTCTGCGGCGCCGAAGCGCATCGCCGCCATCCAACCGGCGCCATATGCCATTTCGCCATGCGTCAGCGTTGGCCCATCTTCAATGACCAGCACTCGTTTCCCGCGAATCGCCGCCGGGTCGGGGACAGAAAGTGGGGAGGCCGCCTCGATGACCGTCGCGCTGGGATTGATGCGTAGAAGGTTTTCGCGGACCGCCAGAACTTCCTGAATCCCGGCAGTATCCACTTTGTTTATCACAAAAACATCCGCGATACGCGCATTTGCCTCGCCAGGGTGATATCCGACTTCATGTCCAGGTCGATGGGGATCAGCCACCACAATATGCATATCTGAGATGTAGAAAGGCAAATCGTTGTTGCCGCCATCCCACAACACAAAGTCTGCTTCCCGCTCGGCTTCTCGTAAGATAGCTTCATAATCCACGCCCGCAAAAACGATAACCCCGCTCTCCAGATGAGGTTCGTATTCCTCTCTTTCTTCAATCGTACAGTTGTGGCGCTCCAGATCCGCGTAATCTCCAAAGCGCTGCACTCGCTGTTTCTCCAGATCACCATAAGGCATGGGATGCCTGACTACAGCGACACGATATCCAAGTTCTTGCAATACCCGGGCGACCTGCCTGGAAGTTTGGCTCTTGCCCGCACCCGTCCGAACCGCGCATACGGAGATGACAGGTTTGCTGGATTTAACTTGCGTAGTCTTCAAACCCATCAGGCGAAAATCGGCGCCGGCAGCCAGGATCTCCGACGCCTTATGCATAACATACTGATAAGAAACGTCACTGTACGCAAATATGACCTGATCGATTCGTTCCGACGAAATCAGTTTAGATAAGTCGCTCTCTGGGTGAATAGGAATGCCCAAAGGATACAGATCCCCAGCCAGCGCGGCGGGATAACGCCTGTCTTCGATATTGGGAATCTGCGTAGCGGTGAACGCAACGACCTCATAGTCCGAGTTGTCACGAAAGAACGTGTTGAAATTATGGAAGTCACGACCCGCAGCGCCCATAATGATGGTTCGGATAGAAGCCATAGTTTCCTCTCTGCCATGATCTGGCTAGGGGTAGCCTCTGCTAGATTGCCCCTACGATTTTCATATGGATTCGCCCATTGTCTAGAGGAAGAGCGCCCGGATTTGCAGGGACAGTTGTCACAATGGACACTTGTAATGGACACACCGAATTCTGGCGGAGTTGGAGTAAACTTCATTTGTGGAAATCGAGTTGCGTTCATATCTCAAGTATTTGGACACCGTTGAATTCTTCAATGGAATTCAAGAGGGTGCCAGGCTGGACATTCTTAATCATGGGCAAGTAGAAGAAATTCTCGAAAACGAATATATATTTTTCCAGGGTGACAGCGCTGACCGAATGTACATAGTGTTAAGCGGTCGTATCCGTTTGACTCAAACTAATGAGGAAGGCCAGCAGATTGTTCACCATCATCCAGGTGTGGGCGAGGCATTCGGCATTATTGCAGTACTTCGCTCATCGGAGTTCCCTGTGACCGCCCAGGCCGTAGAGAATACCATCCTCTTGCGCTGGAACCGAGATACGATTCTGCAACTAATGACTGATCACCCACATCTTGCCCTGAACGCCATCAATATTCTGTCCAAGTTCATCATTGATTTCCAGCAGCGCATCCAGCAACTATCTTCTGAGAAAGCAGAAAGCCGCATTGCATATTCCATCCTGCGTCTGGCTGATAAGGCAAGCGAGGTGAACGATGCCGGCGAAAAATTCATATCGATCAAACTCACCCGACAGGAAATCTCTGAGATGGCTGGGACCACCCTCTTCACGGTAAGCAGAATCATGAGCAAATGGGAAAGGGAAGGGATTGTGATTTCCAGAAATCAGCACCTGTTTGTCCAGAAACCCGAACTTCTGCAGCAGATAGCCAGGAATCAATAATCCATGTAACCGCGGAAATTGAGGGGGAATACGTGGGGCAGGGGATAGGTTTCCCGACAACGATTGAAGAATCTTCCGGTTGCACACCGCCAACCCTCTCAGAAAAACTGCAATGGCAGAATGACCGATGCGATAATAGTTTCTGAACCTACTGACACTTGCGCATGTATTTAAACTTCATACCCTGCGTCCCGCACGAAAGCCTGGATAATTTTCGGCTTGCGCTGCAATCTCCGCTTCGACTTTCGGATCAGTACTTCCAGTTCCGGCAGCTGATCGCAAACCGT
>JACPVG010000020.1 GCA_016191875.1 Chloroflexota bacterium | reverse complement strand
TCGTCCCCCCAGAAAACATGCACTCCATTCCATGGGATGCTGGACTTGTGCGGTTCGACCCCCAGCAGACGATAGGAGCGGAGCGGTGTCTGGCCGCCGCTGAGCGTCGCGAGAAAGCGCCCGCGTGCATCAACGGCTTCCTGGGCCAACCAGGCGAACCGGTCTGCGAAAGCAGCAGCCAGCCCGTATTCATCCTTGAATACAGTCCACTCTGCCAGCGTCAGCCTCCGACGGCTGGATGGTCGAGGCAGCCGAGCCTCCACAGGTGCCCGTCCCTGGCGAGGAGCTCGTCTGCGGCGGCGGGGCCCCAGCTCCCGCGCGGGTATGTTGCCAGCCCGGGCCCGCGGCCAGATTCCCAGCCCGATACAATCGGATCGATAAGCCGCCAGGCGGCTTCGAGTTCATCCGCCCGGGTAAACAACGCGGCGTCGCCTTCGAGCGCGTCCAGAAGCAAACGCTCATAGGCCTCCGGGAGGGGCTCGCCATCGAAGGATGACCGGTAGTGAAAATTCATATCCACCGAGCGCATGGCCTGCTCCGAATCGGGGACCTTGGCCTCAAAGCGCAGGTGGATGCCTTCATCCGGCTGGATGCATAGGGACAGAATGTTGGGGGTGAATTCGCTGCCCGGTGGCAGGTGGAACATCAAGTGCGGCGGTCGCTGAAATTCAATGACGATCTCCGAAATTTTCCGGTTGAGCGCCTTGCCCGAGCGCAAATAGAAAGGCACACCCTGCCAGCGCCAGTTGTCCACCCGCAGCCGGAGGGCGGCATACGTCGGCGTGGCGGAGTCTGGGCTGACGCCCTGTAACTCGCGATACCCTTCGTATTGGGCGCAGACCGTATCCTCCACAGCCACGGGCCGGATGCTCCGCAGAATTTTGACCTTTTCATTCCGAATGGCATCCGCATCAAATGATCCGGGCGGCTCCATGGCGACCAGGCAAAGCAATTGAAGCAGGTGGTTTTGAAACATATCTCTCAGCACGCCGGCAGAGTCGTAGTAACCAGCACGCCGTCCGACATCCACCGTCTCTGCGACCGTAATCTGCACATTCTTGATGTAGCGGCGATTCCAGACCGGCTCGAAGACGGTGTTGGCGAAACGAAAGAACAGGATGTTCTGCGATGTTTCCTTGCCGAGATAATGATCGATGCGATACACCTGGTCTTCGTCAAAGGCCGCGTGCAGCGATTCGTTTAACGCCTGCGCGGACGACAGGTCCCGACCGAATGGTTTCTCCACAACGATGCGACGCCAGCCTGAAGACTTCTGGACGGTCCTGCCCATTTGCGCTGCGCCCAGGTGGTTGGTGGCACGCGTATAGTGCTCGGGGGCGACGGCCAGATAGTACAACCGGTTGGCCGGGCCATCCTCCTGACTCCGCAGAGTGACATCCAATGCCTCCAGGTCAGCCAGGCTGTTCAAGTCGCCCGCTACATAGTCAAGTTGGCCGGCGAAGTCCTCCCAGGAAGATTCAGAGAAAGAACTCGCGCTGAACTCCTGAACCGCCTGACGAAGTACATCCCGAAACTGAGCCGGAGTGTAGGGTCGGCGGGCAAAGCCCACAATGCGCAATCTGGCCGGGAGCCGGTTTTTTCGGTAGTTGTTATACAGCGCCGGGATGAGTTTCCGTGTGGTCAGGTCGCCACTGGCGCCGAAGATGACGATGCCGGTGGAGTCAGCGCCCTCGGGCATCATTCGACCCGTTTCACTTCGTGACCGCCAAACTGGTTGCGCAGCGCCGCCAGCAGCTTGGCGGCAAAGCTTTCGTCCTGGCGGCTGATGAACCGTTGTTGCAGCGCCAGCGTGAGCACCGGCGCGGGCACGTCCAGGTCCACCGCCTCAAATACCGTCCAGCGGCCCTCGCCGCTATCGGCCACCCAACCGGCAATCCCCGCCAGGCGCGGGTCCTCGGCCAGGGCATTCGCTGCCAGATCGAGCAGCCAGGAGCGCACCACGCTGCCATGGCGCCAAATTTGAGCCACCTGGTGGAGATCCAGACCCAATGCAGTCTTGGCGCTCATGATCTCAAAGCCTTCCGCGTAGGCTTGCATTAACCCGTATTCGATTCCATTGTGCACCATTTTGACAAAGTGCCCCGCGCCGGTCGGGCCGACGTGCCCCCAGCCCTGGTCGTGCGCGGGCGCAAGCGTTTCAAAGATCGGCCGCAGCCTGGCAACCTGCTCGACGCCGCCGCCAATCATCAGGCTGTATCCTTCGGCCAGCCCCCAGATGCCCCCGCTGGTGCCGACATCGATGTAGTGGATGCCGTTGGCGCCCAACCCCTCCGCCCGGCGAATATCATCTTTGTAGTAGGTGTTCCCCCCATCCAGGATAATGTCGTCCGGCGCAAGCAGGCCGGTCAGTTCTTTGATGACGTCTTCCGTGGCTTGACCGGCTGGAACCATCACCCATACCGCCCGCGGCGCGGCCAACGCGGCGACAAGTTCTGAAAGGCTGAAAGCCGGTACCATCCCTTCTTCGGCCGCCAGACTCTGGACGGTTTCAGGTGATCGAGTGGTTCCCACCACTCGGTGCCCTGCCCGAATGAGCCTCACGGCCATGTTAGCCCCCATTTTGCCTAAACCTACAATGCCGATATCCATAGCCAACTCCTGCCGAATCATAACTGCTTCGATTGTGGCGCGGGACCCACGCAGGGTGACTCCCCGCCCCCAGGCGGCTGACCCGACCCCGTTGTCAGCGCCAGTTGTTATGTTAGTCCAAGCCCTTCAAACTGTGAAGGCTGCTGGACAGGAAGTGCAGCTGGCGCCGGCGGCCGATAACCCAGAACGCTGTTGGCACTCCCGGCGGCCAGGTCGAGCGTGTAGTTTGTCGTTACGCCATCCACCGTCTGCTGCAGCCGGTCGCCATCGCCATTGTAGGCATAGGTATAGGTCACCCCGCCCTGCCCCACGGCCTCCAGCCGATTGCCGTGGTCATAGGTGTAGTTAGATGTGCCATCGCTGAGCAGGTTGCCGTTGGCGTCCCAGGCGTAGGGCTGTCCGGCTGCCAAGCCGCGGCTTATTTCCTCGCGTTCACAATTGCTCAGTCGTTTGTAGTTGGTGTGTTCCATACGAATGGTATTATCTCTCCAATCGTTGCACTGATTGTCTGACTCCAAGAACAAACGCTGGTATACTTTAAGAGTCACCAATTCCATCGGTACACCTCGCTGACCTACACCCCTTAGAACAGGTGGGAAGTATTGTTCAAAGGGTTCAGGCAGCGCCCGGAATTGGTATTCCCGTCGACCAACCAGGACGCATGCACCCTCCCCTCTCAACGAGGCAGCGTTGCAATGCTTCATTTCGTCCAAAGGAGGCCACCGACGCCATGTGCGGAATTGCAGGCAGTTACCCCAATGCCGACCCCAAGAATCTGGCGACCAGTCTGGAACGTCTCAGACATCGCGGTCCGGATGCCCAGAGGCTGATTCGCGCGTCCCGCGGGTCGTTCGCGCAAACGCGATTGGCGATCCTGGATGTGGCGCATGCTCACCAGCCGATGAACCGCGAAGGGGATTGGATCGTGTTCAACGGAGAAGTCTATAATTTCAGGAAGTTGCTGCGCCTGCTGCCCAGCCCCGTTCAGACCGAAAGCGACACCGAGGCTATTCTTCGTCTGTACCAGACGCTTGGCCCGGACTGTGTAACCCTGCTGGATGGCATGTTTGCCTTTGCGGTGCTCAGCGGCGAGGAATTGTTTCTGGCACGAGATCCACTGGGAATCAAGCCCCTGTACATCGGGTTCAAGGACGACAACCTCTATTTTGCGTCTGAACTGAAAGCCATCCTCAACATCACAACTGACATCCACGAGTTCCCTCCGGGCCACTGGTGGCACAACAAACAGGGCCTGCAATGCTACCATCCAATCCCTTTTGGGAATCTCCCCCGTCCAGAAAATGAGATGCCACAGGAATCCGATTATGCGGCCATACGCGCAGGGCTGGAAGATGCTGTAAGCAAGCGACTTCTGGCCGATGAGTCGGTTGCGGTGGGCGTGAGTTTGAGCGGCGGGTTGGACAGCAGCCTGGTCTCGGCAATTGCCCGTCGGCAACAGGACCGATTAATGAGTTTTGCCGTGGGGACTGAAGGCAGCCAAGACCTGGAAATGGCGCGCCGAGTAGCAGAGCAACTAGGGACAACCCACTTCCAGATTCAATACACTGCCCAAGACATGATCGATGCGCTGCCGCGCATCATCTATCATCTGGAGTCCTATGATGCCGCGCTGGTGCGGAGCGCGATCCCAAATTACTTTCTCGCACGACTGGCCGCAGAACATGTGAAGGTCATCTTGACGGGGGAAGGAGCGGATGAGCTGTACGCCGGGTACGAATCGCTTGCGCCAATCCAGGACCCTGCCGCACTTCATGCAGAACTGGTATCGATCACCCGTAAGCTGCACAACACCAACCTGCAACGCGCGGACCGGATGGGGATGGCATTTGGGCTGGAAGCCAGGGTGCCCTTCCTGGACAAGGCCTTTGTGCGAAAGTCGCTCAATCTGCCGGCACGTTGGAAGCTGCAGAAGAAAGGCCGCCCGGAGAAGGCTCTGCTGCGTAAGGCATTCACGGGCCTATTGCCGGAAAATGTCCTGTTTCGCAAGAAACAGAAATTCTCGAGTGGCGCCGGCTCAATGAACCTGCTCACCGACTACGCGCGCGAGAAAATATCCGAGGGAGACATGATGGACGCCCGTCAATCTGCGCCATGGAAGCCCCGTTCGCGGGAAGAAACACTGTATTACAGAATCTTTGCCAGGCAATTTGGCGATGAGTTAGATGGCAGCCTGATTGGTCGATCCGAGACCGTGACGGCCACCGAACTTGCTTGAAGGGAATACTCAATGAAAAAGACCGTTGTTGCCGCCGCAATTGGCGAATGCGTACATGTGGCAGGAATTGCTAAATTCTTGAAACTTGCTGAGCAGGCTGGTTGGCGGACAATCTTTCTGGGCCCCGCCGTGCCGATACATGAGGTCTTGCGGGTGGCGGAAGAAGAAAACGCAGAACTTGTGGGCGTCTCGTACCGGTTGACGCCGGAAAACGGAGAACTGCTCCTGGGAGAATTTGCCGAAAACGCAGACGGCCTGCGGAGCCGCGGCGTGCGATTCGCGTTTGGTGGGACACCGCCGGTGGCAGACCGCGCCCGGGTGCTGGGCTTCTTTGATGGCGTTTTTGATGGTCGAGAGCCTGTTGAGCAACTGATTGCTTTCCTACGCGGCACACCGATGAACCAAATCAGCGAAACGGACTTCCCTCAGACCACGTTGGACCGCATGGCCTGGAAGACCCCCCTGCCGCTTATCCGCCACCATTTCGGATTGCCCGACCTGCAGGCAACCACCGATGGCATCGCTCAGATTGCCGAAGCCGGAATCCTGGATGTTATCTCGCTGGGAATCGACCAGGATGCGCAGGAAAATTTCTTTCACCCGGAGCGGCAAGACCCGCGCCGGAAGGGTGCAGGCGGCGTTCCCGTGCGCTCCGCAGACGATTACCGCGCCTTGTATCAAGCCAGCCGCCGCGGCAATTTTCCGCTGATGCGAACTTATTCCGGGACGGATGATTTCCTTGCGCTGGCGGAGCTGTACGTCGACACCATCAATATCGCCTGGCCGGCTGTGCCGCTGTTTTGGTTCAACCGGATGGATGGTCGCGGCCCCTATTCCTTGCATGACTCAATTGTGAAGCACCAAGAACTGCTGGCATGGTATGGGGAGCGGGGCATCCCGGTGGAATTGAACGAGGCGCACCATTGGGGGATGCGTTCGGCGCCGGACGTGGTATCGGTGGTTGCGGGTTATCTGGCGGCCTATAACGCACGCGCCTTTGGCGTCAGAGATCATATTGTGCAATTCATGTTCAATAGCCCTGCCGGATTGTCTGACCGGATGGATCTGGCTAAGATGCTGGCAACCCTAGAGCTAACTCAGCAGTTAGCGGGACCCGACTTCCGAATCTATCGCCAGACGCGCACCGGCCTGCTCAGTTATCCAACAGACTTTGATGCGGCGCGCAGTCATCTTGCCACCAGCGTCTATGTTCAGATGGCGCTCCGGCCACATATCGTCCATGTGGTGGGTTTTACCGAGGCGGACCACGCAGCCACGGCCGCGGAGGTGATCGAGTCGGCCAAGCTGGCCCGCGCCGCCATTCAGAAAGCGGTGGACGGCCAGCCGGACCTGACGCTGGACGCGGCGATTCAGGCGCGCAAAGAAGAGTTGGTCGATGA
>JACPVG010000017.1 GCA_016191875.1 Chloroflexota bacterium | reverse complement strand
CTCTGAGAAAGTGCACCAAAAGCGGCAAAAGGTGCACCATTTTGGTAGATTCGATGCGTCGTTTTGTAGGTTTGCTGCGTCATTTTATGGCCCGATGCATCGTTTTGTGCGCGGGAGAAGCCAAAGGCGGCTCATGCCAAGCGGCGCGGTGAAGATAGCGGGCGGTGAAGACAGCCTGGGCGGTAAAGATAGCCTTGCAAAGAAAAGCGAAATGCGAAAGGCTTTTAACCACAGATAAACACGGATGAGCACTGATGAAAAGGATTGACAGACTACGAAGCCCCCGGATGGGGAATGATAGCATGGGTCGGGCGAGAGCGGTAGCAGGGAAGTGGAATTGTCAAGCGAGGCGCAGGTTGAATAATGCCCGTTGAGGGAGGCCGAAGATGAGTGAATGCCCTTCGCTGGCTGGAACCCCCGTTTTTGGCGCGGTAACCCTGCGCTTCATTCTATTTCACGCGGTCACGGCAACAAGCAGAGGCTCGCCACACGGCCGCCAGATGCTGTACGGAGTCTTGCAGGGGGCGCCAACCCTATTTTGCCCCTCGTTGGTTCGCCTCGAATCGCCCGCGTGTAAAACCCGTGTAAATCTTTGTAAACGGGATTTTACTGGGGCGTCTACTGAGATGCGGGCGTTGGTGGAACCCCGCCTGATAGCCATGCTAGTACTCTTTTGCAAGAAGGACGATTGTGACCAGAACTATTTCAATTATGAAGAATAGCGCAACCGAGCCCCCTACCATGATTGCGTAATCAGCAGATCTCTTTCGGTTTCCTCGATAGTACTTCTCATTCCATTCCTTGACCTTCAAACCTGAAGAACTTGGCAGAAGATAGAATAGTGGGAACTGCAAATAGAATTCATTATCGGAACGGGCCTTCTTGGTCTTTATCCCATCACGAAGCATCCTAAGAGCCACCCAAACTAGGTAGAAGTCTAGTACATACCTAAGAAACATCTACGGCCTCCAATTGTATCTTACCTCCCACGGTGCAACACCGATGTTATCAAGAATACTGACAGCATTACCGAGCGAGCCCACTTCAGGGACTAACTTGAGTTCCTGCGCAAGGGTAGTACCAAGCCCTAGCAATACCGAAACAACAGAGTCGCCTTCCTGCATATCCAGAGCGTCGAAATCGGAACCGATTGTCAGGAATTCGGGGATCTCGCTAGCAAACCAGATAGGTGCCCCGATTATCGGGTTCAAACCTAATGCTATATCTCCACCTATTCCAAATACATCGATGCCCAGACCTAGCCAATCAATCTGTGAAGCATCGTAATAGATCGTCCATTCAGGCAGATAGGTAGCAGGGAAGTAAAGGGGGTATTCAGTGAACTGTAGCAGGCTTGGATCGCAGGTCATGTTCAGGTTGCATATACTTGAAGGTTCGCATGACATGTTTACGAAGCACTCACCCGGTTGCGCAGACACGCGTCGGCAACCGGGCAGATCGGGATAGACATCACAGGTGTTTGTATCCGGTAGGTCATCCGGTTCCTCAAAACAGATATCTAGTTGAGGGCCACCTTGACCGCAAACCTCAGTCTTTAACTCTTCTTCCAGCATCTGCTCCTCTTGAGTTGTAAGCGTGGTAGAAGGCGCCTGAGCCGTTGTACCTCCGCCATTTGTCTGGTAGACAACACATTGATCATCCAGGTAACGCAGGCATTTACCATCATGACCAGTGGGATCCACGAGATTTACGGGGTTGTTGAACACGTAACTGTACCGATTTAGACTCTGGGGATTAGTCGGATTTGGTACAATCGTATCAGGTTGGGACCACCGGTTAAGATAAGGGACATAGATGCTTTCTTGGCGCGCTTTTTCCCGCACTTGTAAACACTCTGTAAAATCGCCCGCGCTCATAAGCAAATTATAGCCATGTCGGGGGACAAATCAACAATCCGCAATCAACAATCAACAATCAGAAATCCTCTCGGCTGAAGCCTCGACCCCGGGGGCTCTCAACTTACGGAACAATCACCGGTACGCCCCACAGTTCGGCATAACCGATGGTGGTCAGACGCTCGGCGGCGGGGATATCCAGCCAACCCGCCCAGCCGTGCTTGGCGGCGTCGCTTTCGAGCGTTTCGTTCTGCAGGCCGATGACAGCCACCACCCAGTCCACGGCGTCGCCCTCGGTGTAGAGGTAGGCCTCCAGGTCGCCGCGGCGAGAGAGGTAATAGGACAGCGGGGCGCGCAGCGGGCTGGTGGTCAGGATGCGGCCACCGGGGCCGGCGTATTCGTCGAGATAGGCGGCGACGCGCTCCTCCACGCCCGGCTGGGCCAGGCGGACGCGGGCGGTCTGCGCCGAAAAAGCCAACCCGCCGAGGGCGGCGGCGGCCACGGCGGACAGCAGCAGGGCGCGACCCCAGGCCGGACGGTTGAGCCGGGCGAGCAGCCAGCCGCCCAGACCGACCCAGCCGGCCGCAACCCACAGCAGGACGAAGGGGGCGATGAAGGCCCAGTTGCGCGGCAGGGGGGCCAGGCCGCGCGCCGCCATGATGGCCGCCATCGCCAGCAGGCCGGGAATCTGGACCGGGAACCGGCTTTTTGCCAGGCGGCGGTGGAACAGCAGGGAGAGGATGAAACCGCCCGCCAGCAGGAGGTCGAGCCAGGGCTGGCCCAAGGTCCACAGCGTGCGGGTCTGGCCCAGGCGCAGCCCGAGGGTCGGGCCGAACTCGTCGGGCGGCAGTGGGCGCACGAAGCGGTTGAAGAACACCGAGTCGAAGCCGGTGCCGAAGACGTAGATGGGCGAATAGAGCAGGAGCATGAGGGCCAGCCCGCCTAGGGCGGAGGCTGCCATGCCAAACAGATTGCTCCGCCGCCGCCCGCCCGCCAGCCACTCGGCCAGCCACCAGCCGCCGAGCAACGCCATCGGCAGGAGCATGATGGGCAGGGTGTACAGCCCCAGGCCGAACCACAGCGCCAGCAACGCCCAACCGAGGGCGGTCGGGGCGCGGCGCTGGGCCTCGGCGGTGAGGAAGGCCAGCAGGGCGAAGACGGCCATGAGCGTGTAGCCACGGGCGTCGGCGCTGAAATCCACGAGCACAGGCAGGGCGGCAGTGAAGGCCGCGGCCAGCAGGCCGACCGCCCGGTTGTAGAAGGCGCGGCCAACAAGATAGATGAGCGGGATGAGCGCCACGCCGGCCAGCCAGGCGGGCAGGCGCACGGCCCAGGGGGCGTCGCCGAACAGGCGCGTGCTGAAGAAGACCAGCGCGCTGTGCAGGACGTGGTTGTTGGGCAGGTGGTAGTCGGTGAGGACGACTTTGAGGCCGCGCGCGGCGAAGGCCACGTAGGTGTAGGCTTCGTCGTGGCCCATCGGCTGGTTGAGCAGCAGGGCGCGGCCCAACGCCCCGGCCAGCGTGACGGCCAGCAGGGCGAGGCCGAAAGGCCGTTCGCCGGGTTCGGGCCGCAGGAGGGCGGCCAGCGGGGCGAATTGCGCCCGCCAGGAGAAGGCGGCCAGGGCGGCGGCCAGCCGTTCGGCGCGGCGGCGCAGCGCCCAGGCGGCCAGGAGCAGGAGGCCGCCCGACACGCCGAGCGCCCAGACCAGCCCGGCGTGGACTTCGGGGGTGAAGAGTTCCAGCGTCCCGTCGGCGGCCAGTTGGTCGGCGAGGGGTTTGAGGGCGTCGTAGCCGGCCAGGGCGGCGGCGAAGGCCAGCAGGCCGAGGACGGCCAGGAGCAGGGCGAGGGCGCGGAGGAGGCGGGATGGGTTCATGGAATTGTCGGCAGAGCCCTTTTTACCACAGAGACCTCATCCCCCGACCCCCACTGCGGAATTCCTGGAGAGCGGGAGGTCACGCTTTACGGATACATCACGGGCAGGACCAGCAGGACAATGGCCAGGAGGATGGCGGTGAGCGGCAGGCCGGCCTTGACGTAGTCGCGGAAGCGATAGCCGCCCGGCCCCATGACGATGACGTTGCCGGGGTGGCTGACCGGTGTGATGAAATTGCACGAAGCCGCGGCCGCCACGGTGAGCACCAGCGCCGGGGCCGGGATGCCGACCTGGACGCTGGTGGTGATCGCCACCGGGGCCATCAGCACCACCAGGGCGGCGCTGGGCACCGCCTGCGAGGCCAGGGCGGTGAGCAGGAACAGGGCGGCGATGCGCGTCTGGGGGCTAAGGGCCAGGGTGGCCTGAGCAAACCCATCGGCCAGCAAGGCGGCCGTGCCGCTGTTCTGGATGGCGATGCCCAGCGGCAGCATGGCGGCCACCAGAAACACCGCCCGCCAGTCGATGGCCCGGTAGGCTTCCTCCATGGAGAGGCAGCCGGTCAGCACCATCAGGGTGGCGGTCACCAGGGCGGCGGTGGTGATGGGCAGCGCGCCGAGGGCCACCAGCAGCACCATGCCGAGCAGGAGGCCGGCGGCCAGCGGCGCCTTATCCAGAAGCGGCGGGTCTTTGATCTCCTCGCTGAGGACGAGGAAGTCCGACTCGCCGGAGAGCACTTTGAGGCGGGCGCGCGAGCCGTAGATGAGCAGGGCGTCGCCGAAGCGGATCTCCATGTCGCGCAGGTTGAAGCGGTAGGGGCGGCCGGCGCGCCAGATCGCCAGGACGCTCAGGCCGTATTTCTCGCGGAAGTGCACCTGGCGCAGGGTTTTGCCGTTCAGGCGCGACTGCGGCGAAAGGACGACCGGCACCAGCCCCACCTGGTCGGACTGCATCTCGGTGTAAAAGGGCGGTGCATCCGCGTCCACTTCAAGCCCCTGCAGGCCGCGGAAGGCGTCCAGGTCTTCGGGGCGGGCCTCGACCACCACCCGGTCGCCGGGCTGGAGGACTTCGTCGGCGGTGGGCATCGGCAGGGTCTGGCCGTCGCGCAGGATGGTCAGGGCGGCGAAACCGAAGCTATCCGCCAGGCGGCTTTCGGCCAGGGTCTTGCCCGCCAGGGCTGAATCCTCGGGGATGCGCACCAGCATCATGCGCTCGTCCAGGCGGTAGAGCTGGGTGCTGCGGGCGGCCGAGACGAAGAAATCCGGCTGCTGGCGCAGGGCTTCCAGCCGCCCGGTGGTGGATTGCACCAGCAGGACGTCGCCGTCGCGCAGGGGCAGGTTCTGCAGGTTGGTGCGGATGGGGCGGCCGTCGCGCCAGATGGCCAGCACATTGCAGCCGTAGCGTTTGCGGAAATCCAGCCCTTCCAGCGTCTGGCCGAGCATGGGCGAGCGCGGGTCCAGGGCGATCTCGGCCAGCTGGACATCGCCGCCGGTGAGGTGTTCGACGACGTAATGGGGCTCTTCCACCAGCAGCTGGGCGCCGCGGCGCAGTTCGGCCAGGCGGTCCTGGCGGCCGGAAACCAGCAGCCGGTCGCTGACCGCCAGGCGCAGGTGCGGCTCAGGAGCGAGGGTGGTCTGACCTCTGCGCATGACGCCGACGACGTTCACGCCCAGGGCGGAACCCAGGTGGCTCTCGGCCAGGGTGCGGCCCGCGAGGGGCGAGCCGACCGGCAGGGCGACGACGAACAGGCGCTCCTCCAGGCCGAAGGAGCCTTCCTCCAGGCGGCTGGGGCGGCCCAGATCGCGGGCCGGGTCGCGGCTGGGCAGCAGGCGGCGGCCGATGAGCAGGAAATAGAGGATGCCGGCGGCGGTCGCCGCCAGGCCGAGGGGGGCGAAATCCAACAGGCGGAAGCCGGGATAGCCGTACTCGCGCAGGGCATCGCCGGCGATGAGGTTGGGCGGCGTGCCGATGAGGGTGATCAGGCCGCCCAGCAGGGTGGCGTAGGAGAGCGGGATGAGCAGTTTGGAGGGCGACTGGCGCGCCCGGCGGGCGACATCCAGCGCCACCGGCAGCAGCAGGGCGACCACGCCCAGGTTGTTCATCACGCTGGAAAGAGCCGCAGCGACAAGCATGAGCACAGCCATCAGGCGGCCTTCGCGCCGCCCGCCCAGCCGCTGGATGAACCGCCCAAGGACGCCCGCCACGCCGGTGCGCGCCAGCCCGGCGCTGAGGATGAACATCGTCCACATGACGACCACCGCGCTGCTGGAAAACCCGGAAAGAGCCTGTTCCGGGGAGATCAGCCCGGCCAGCAGGAGGGCGCACAGCACCACCAGGGCGATCAGGTCCATGCGCAGGCGCTCGGTGATGAAGAGCAGCATGGCGCCCCCCAGGATGCCCAGGGTGAGGAGGATGGCGGGGGTCATAAGGAAATCGGTAAGTGGTAACTGGTAAGTGGTAATGGCTCCGCCACAGGGGAGCCACGGCGTAATAGGCGGCGCGGAGCGATACCAGCCACCGCGATACCCTGCCAATCATTATAGCCCCGCCCCGGGCGGTGATATAATGCGCCTGCCCGACGCGGCCAGGAACTCATAGCCATTCCGAACCCCCTGAGCGGGGGTTTTTGCCGCCCAGCGCAGCGACACCGCTCCAGGAGATCCCTTTCTATGCGACCCCAAGACGTGCACGCCACCATCCGGAAATACATGCTCGGCGACGGCGAAGAATTCGTGCTTGACCTGGCGAACAGCCACGGAGCCTACATCCACGATGCGCTGGCCGACCGCGATTACATCGATTTTTTCACCTTCTACGGCAGCCAGCCGGTGGGCTACAACCATCCCAAACTGCGCGAACCGGAATTCACCGAGGCTCTGCTGGAAGCCGCCCTGACCAAGCCGTCGTCCTCGGATTTCTACACCGTGCACATGGCGCGTTTCGTCGAGGTGTTCGGCCGGGTGGCGATGCCGGCCGGGTTCCATCACCTGTTCCTCATCAGCGGCGGGGCGCTGGCGGTGGAGAACGCCTTGAAGACCGCCTTTGACTGGAAGGTGCGCAAGAACTTCAAGCGCATCCAGGCCGATCCGGAAGCCGCCCAGAAGATGTTCATCGATGGGTTTGGCAGCAAGATCATCCATTTCAAAGAAGCCTTCCATGGGCGTTCCGGCTACACGCTCTCGCTCACCAACACGGACGACCCGCGCAAATACATGTATTTCCCCAAGTTCAACTGGCCGCGCATCGTCAACCCCAAGCTGCGCTTCCCGGCGACCGACGAGGTGCTGGCGGAGGTCAGGCGCATCGAAGACATCGCCCTTTCGCAGATCGAGACGGCCGTCAAGCAGTTTCGCGGCGACATCGCCGGGTTGATCATCGAACCGATCCAGGGCGAAGGCGGCGACAACCACTTCCGCAACGAATTCATGCAGGCCGTGCGCGCCCTGGCCGACAAGCACGAGTTCCTGTTCATCGTGGACGAGGTGCAGAGCGGCATGGGCGTGACCGGCAAGATGTGGGCGATGGAGCACACCGGCGTGATGCCGGACCTGATCGCCTTTGGCAAGAAGGCCCAGGTGTGCGGCGTAATCGCCGGGCCGCGCCTGAAGGAAGTGAAGCACCACGTCTTCGAGGAATCCAGCCGCATCAATTCCACCTGGGGCGGCAACCTGGTGGATATGGTGCGCGCCACCCGCTACCTGGAGATCATCGAAGAGGAGCGGCTGCTGGAGCACACCGCCCGCGTGGGCGAGAAGATGATCGACGGACTGGAGCAGATTGCGGAGGAGAGCAACGGGGTGATGAGCAACGTGCGCGGCAAAGGCTTTATGCTGGCCTATGACCTGCCGGACCGCGAAAAGCGCAACGAAATGCTGCGCACGCTTTCGGATAATGGCTTGAAGGCGTTGAAATCCGGTTCGAACAGCATTCGCTTCCGGGGGATGCTGGACACGCCGGAGGATGTGGTGGACAAGGCGCTGGAGATCGTGGCGCGCAGTATCCCGGCGGGGTAGGCCCTCCAGAACCACGGAATTGCGGCAGGGGCAGGAGTGGCAGTATCACCTGGGCGACGCGCTGCTGTCGCAAAGCGATGACCTGTCAGCAAGGAACTTCCCCTCCCGGCTGATTCGCGCAACCGACCGGTAGATTCTTCGCTCCCTTCACTGCGTTCAGGGCAGGCAGGCCAGGCACACCGCCTGTGGCGGGTGGTCCGCCCCTGCGCTCAGATCTCCTGTTCCTGCATGGCGGCGCAACTTGCAAGGGGTCAATTACCAGTTACCAATTACCTCTTTGTTGACACTCCTCCTACACTCCGCCCGGTTCAGATATGGTACAAAGGAAACATGTTGCTGCCAGATTTCCGCGTCCGCCAGCGGGATTACTTGCTGGAGATCGCCCGCGCCCTGACCCAGGAACTGGACCAGGACAAACTGCTGCGGCGCATCCTGCAATTGAGCGCCGAGATGCTGGCCGGGCAGGCCGGGTTGATCGCCCTGCGCGGCGAGGACGGCGGCTGGCGGCTGGCGGTTTCGCACGGCATCAGCGACCAGTTGCTGAAGTACCTGGACGCGCTGCTGGCGCAATTGCCGGAGACGCAGAACCCGGCCCACTTCGAACTGCCGGAGGTCAACCGCATCCTGCAGCAGATCGCCCGGCAGGTGAGCCTGGGGCTGCTCACCGGCGTGGGCCTGCCGCTCATCGCCCGCAACCAGGTCATCGGGGTCATCTTTGTCTTTCGCAGTACGAAGGGCGGTTTCTCCGAAAACGATTACGCCCTCTTGCAGAGTTTCGCCGACCAGGCGGCGGTGGCGGTTTCCAACGCCCAGCTGTACTCGCAGTTGCGCCAGGCCAAGCAACGCACCGAAGCCCTGCTGGATTCGGCCGCCGACGGTATCCTGATCATGAAGACGGACCACACCATCGAACACGTCAACCCGGCCTTTGCGCGCCTGTGGGGCCAGCCGGCGGACGAGATCATCGGCCGCCACCACGATGAGGTCATCCGCTGGAGCAAGCTGGCGCATGGCGTCACCCTGGAGAAGGCCGAGGCAGGCGGCTGGCCGCTATCGGCCCAGGCCACGCTGTACGTGGAAGGCGACCTGCAGAAGCCGGATGGCGGCGGGCTGCCGGTGGGCATCACGTACGCGCCGCTGCACTCCGAGGATGGCACGTTGCTGAACATCATCGCCTCGGCGCGCGACATCACCCATTTCCGCCAGGCGGAAGACCTCAAGCGCACGTTCGTATCGGTCATCAGCCACGAACTGAAAACGCCGGTGGCGCTCATCAAGGGCTACGTGAGCACCCTGCGGCGCGAGGACGCCCGCTGGGAGCGCAAGGTGGTGGAAGACAGCCTGGCGGTGATCGAGGAGGAGGCCGACCGGCTGGCCGAATTGATCGAGAACCTGCTGGATGCCACACGTCTGGAAGCGGGCGTGCTGGCGCTGAACGCCGCCGACCTCTCCCTGCCGGCGCTGGCGAAACGGCTGGTGGAACGCTTCCAGACTCAGACGGGTAAGCACACGCTCAAGACTGAATTCCCGGAGGATTTCCCGGTGGTGCTGGCCGACGAGGAGCGCATCTCGCAGGTGCTGTACAACCTGATCGGCAATGCCATCAAGTACTCTCCGGAGGGCGGAGAGGTGTGCGTGAGCGGCGACGTGCGGCCGGAGCAGGTGGTGGTGTGCGTGCGCGACCACGGCAAGGGCATCGCCGCCGGCGACCTGCCGCATGTGTTCGACCGCTTCTACCGCGCCAACGACGCCCAGCGCAAGACCAGCGGGGCGGGCCTGGGGCTGTACCTGGCGCGGGCGGTCATCGAGGCCCACCGGGGCAATATCTGGGTGGACCCGACGGTGCGGGAGGGCGCGCGGGTGTGTTTCTCGCTGCCGCGGCCGGATGAGAAATAATGCGCTGGGCCAGGCGAGGGGTCCCGTTCAGCGGCCTTTTCCAGACCTGAAAGAGACCCCGACTCGCGACCCTTCGCTCAGGGTGACAGGATTTGCCTCTTTGCAACCGAGCCATTCCCACTTCCCAGCGACCGTCCTTGCGTTACAATAGCCCCTTGTGAAAATCCCGCGGAGGGTTGCCCTTCGCTTTGAGAACCGAGAGAGCCATGCCCAAAGTCCGTACCAGCCTTCCGTGCCCCAATTGCCGCGCCCCCATCGCCGCCGAGATCGAGCAGGTCTTCGATGCGGCCCAGGACCCGAGCGCCAAACAACGGTTCCTCTCCGGCCAGTTCAACATTGTCACCTGCCCGGCCTGCGGCTACCACGGCACGCTGGCGTCGCCGCTGCTGTATCACGACCCGGCCCATGACCTGCTGATGTCGTTCGTGCCGCCGCAGTTGAACCTGCCGCGCAACGAGCAGGAACGGGTCATCGGCGGGTTGATCCAGCAGGTGGTCAATGCCCTGCCGCAGGAACAGCGGCGCGGCTACCTGTTCAGCCCCCAGGCGGCGCTCACGCTGCAGGGGATGGTGGAGCGCGTGCTGGAGAAAGAGGGCGTGACCAAGGAGATGCTGGACGCCCAGAAGCAGCGCCTGAGTCTCTTGCAGCGGCTGGCGGCCATCAGCGATGAAGAATCGCTCGATGTCGTGCTGAAGGAAGAAGACGCGCACATCGACAACGACTTCTTCAGGTTGCTGACCCAGTTGGTTGAGACCAGCCTGGCGCAGGGCGACCAGCGCGGGGCCCAGGCCCTGGCGAATTTGCAAAACGTGCTGGTGGAAAAAACCACCTTCGGCAAGGAACTCAAAGCGCGGGCCGACGAGATCGAAGCGGCGGTCAAGAGCCTGCGCGACGCCGGGCAAAGCCTGACGCGCGAAAAACTGCTGGAGCTGGTACTGGCCGCCGCGAGCGACACCCAGCGCGAGGCCTACGCCGGCCTGGCGCGCGGCGGAATGGATTACCAGTTCTTTCAACTGTTGAGCGAGAAAATCGAAGCCGCCAGCGGCGACCAAAAGGCCCGGCTGGAGGGCATCCGCGCCCAACTGCTGGAGGCCACCCGCCAGGTGGACGAACAGACCGCCGCCCGGCGCGCGGCGGCGGAAAAGAACCTGGATATCCTCCTGCTGCAAAATGACATCAAGGCTGCCACGCTCGCCAACCTGCCAGCCATCGACGATTTCTTCATCGCCGCGCTGGATGCCGCCTACCGTGCGGCCGAGGAGTCCAAAGACAACGACCGGCTCACCAAGCTGGAGCAGGTGGTGGCCGCGCTGCAGGAGGTCAGCCAGGCGGCGGCCGGGCCGGATGGCGAACTGCTGCAAAGCCTGCTGGACGCGCCGGATAAGGCCGCCCGCCTGAAACTGATGCAGGACAACGCCGCCAAGATCGACGACGCGTTCGTGGAGGCGCTCACCGGAGTGGTGATGCAGTTGGACGGCGACTCGCAGAACAAGGAACTAGCGGAGAAGGCGCGCCAGGTGTACCGCGAGGCGGTGCGCTTCAGCATGCAGGCGAAGATGAAAAGCGGGGGGTAGAGCCGGGCGTGTCCATCCAAGAAAACCGGTCTCTCTGAGAAATCGGTTTTCTTTCGTTAACGGGGGTTTTCCAAACGCAGGCCGTGGCCGCGCACAGTGACGATGAACTCGTGCTCGTCGTCCACTTCAGCCAGGCGGTCGCGCAGGCGGCGCACCAGGGCGTCCAGCGCCTGGTTGGAGACATCGTAAGCCTCGTCTTCGCCCCAGACCGAGTGAATCAACTGATTGCGCGAAACGACCTCGCCGCTGGCCTCGTAGAGCAGTTGGAGCATCGAGAACTGGGCTACCGAAAGCGGCGGGATGATCTCGCGGTTGCCAATCCACACCCGCCGGGCGCGCTTCTCCAGGCGCAGGAGGCCCATGCCCAGCGGCGCGGCCGCCGCGCCCAACTCCAGCGGCACGGTGGCGTCCGAACTCAGATAGACGAACTGCTGGGCGAGGGCCACCTGGACGGTGTCGCCGTCGGCCAGGAGCACCGGCACCTCGATGCGACGGCCGTTGACGTGCGTGCCGTTCTTGCTGTCGAGGTCCGCCAGTTCCAACCCTTCCGACGTGCAGGTCAGGCGGGCATGATGACGCGAGACCTGCTTGTCAGGCGTCACCACAATGATGTCGCAATCCGGGTCACGGCCGATCAGGAGCGAGTCGCGGATGGCCCAGCGCTGGCCTTCCAGCGGGCCGGCTTGCGCGATGAATAGGGGGTTCTCCTCTGGATGCTGCATCTCCAGCTCCTTAATGCAAATCGCCGCCGGTATCCCGACCTTGCATAACTGTTACGTAGTTGGCCGTAAGTGATTAGAAATAGCAGTGCGCCCAAACGGCCAACTATTAAAAGTAGTCCTGGAGGTTCTCCGAGAGCGAACAGGCCAGAACTTGAGGGCGCCCTTGTCTAAAAACTTTCGGTGGACTACTTAGGCGGCCAAGTCCGGTTAGTATAATACCAAACCCGCGCCGTGGAGGGCTGCCGGAGCCGCGCCTGAGGAGAGTCACTCATGCAGGTATAATCAACGTTGAGGGCCGGACGACGCCACGTCCGGCAGAGGAAGAAGAGACAACGCCCATGTCCCTGAAAGGCGGAGACACTCTCCGCGAGCGCTATAAGATTCTGCGCTTCATCAGCCAGGGCGGAATGGGGAGCATCTACCAGGCCGAAGACCTGCGGCTGGAAGGCCGCCTGTGCGCCGTCAAGGAAGTGCGGCTGGACCCCTCCCTCCCGCCCGAAACGCTCAAGCAAACCCGCGACCAGTTCCAGCGCGAGGCGAACATCCTGGCGCGGCTGGACCACCCCAACCTGCCCAAAGTCTCCGACATCTTCTCCGAAGCCGAGCGCGACTACCTGGTGATGGATTTTGTGCCGGGCAAGGACCTGCGCACGCTGATGGCCGAGGCGCGCCAGCGCGGCGAGTTCCTGGCCGAGCGCGAAGTGCTGGCGTGGGCCGGGCAGCTGGCCGACGCGCTCGGTTACCTGCACAGCCAGGAGCCGCCGATCCTGCACCGCGACATCAAGCCGAGCAACCTGAAACTCACCCCCAACGGGGTGGTGAAACTGGTGGATTTCGGCCTGGTGAAGATCCTGGCGCCGGGCGATGCCACCATCACCATTGTGCAGGGGCGCGGCACAGCCTTGTATACCCCGCTGGAACAGTACGGCGGCGACACGGGCCACACCGATGTGCGCAGCGACGTCTATGCGTTTGGGGCGACGCTGTATCACCTGCTGACCAACGAACCGCCGATGGAGGCGCGCGAGCGTTTCCTGAATCCGGAAGGGCTGGCGGCGCTCCAGCAGTACAACCCGGAACTCAGCCCGCGCACCCAGCGGGCTGTGCTGTGGGCGATGAGCCTGCACCCGGACGACCGGCCCGGTTCAATACTTGAACTAAAAGAGGCGCTGCTGGGCGATTGGAACCCGAATACCCAGCCGCGCCGCGCCATGCCGCCGCCCAAACTGATCGACATCATCAATTCACGGGTCGAGCGCAATTTGCTGTGGCTCTCGATGGGGTTGCTGCTTTTCAGCCTGATTGCCTCGCTGGGGGGGCGCTGAAGCGCCCCCCAGGGGCTATGCTACGGTTTATCATTCCAGGTCTGATTTGAGCCGCTACTCTTCGAGGGCGCGCCACAGCAGGCCGCCGGCCCAGCCCGCCGTGGCGCCCAGCAGGGCGATGACCGCCACGCCCCACACCTGCCAGACCGCCATGACCGTGCCCGTTCCTGGAAGGTCGAACGCCAGGTAGAGGTTCGCCAGCGCGCCGCCCGCCAGGGCCAGCAGGGCCCAGCGCACGCCCCAGCGCACCTGGCCTGCCAGCGCCCCGACCTGATAGGCAAACAGGCTGATGAAAGCGGTCACCAGCGTCATCAGCATCCAGTCGCCGGCGTTGACCTGCGTGCGCGGGGCGGCCTGAGAATCCGGCGGGCCGGAAACCGGCGTGGTCTCAACCGCCGGAGGGGTCTCGCCGCTGCTGGTCGTCTCGACGACGATCGGCCCGGCAACCCCGGGGCCGCTGACGTCGAACTGCACCACATTCGAACGGGCGGGCGGCTCACCGCTGGACACGCGAATCTCAAGGCTGCCGCCGGTCTCAACCGCGAATGAGATCTGGGCGATGCCATTGCGGGTGGTGGCGCTCAGTTCGCGCTGGAGCGTGGCGGTCTCGGTGATGGTGTTCAGCGCGAAGGTCACCGGCGTATTGTCAGGGACGCGGTGGCCGTTGCGGTCGAGAATCACGCCGGTCAGAAGGGTGATGGTCTCGCCGACGCGCACCTCCAGCGGGGCGGCAGCCTCGGAACCTTCGGGCGTGGGGAGAATCTGCTCACCGGCCACGCTCACCGCCAGGCTGATGACCTGGTTGGGATCCGGCAGAGTGGCGGTAATAAGGTTATAGCCGATGCCTTCCACGGAGACCGGAGACGCGCCCGGGGTCGGGAGTTCCCGGAACAGCAGGCGGGCGGCGATCTCCAGGAACTGGGGCTGTTTACTGTAGAGGCTGTAGTAGGCGGTCAGTTTGGAGATATCCGTGGCATCCAGATAGTAGGGCGCGTTAAAAGCGAAGACGATGACGTGCCGGCCCTGCAGGAGGTCCGGACGCTCGGAGAGGAAGCGCCGCAGGGCCTGAGAGGCCGGCCGGTCGGTCTTCACATCCTGGGCGGCGAACACGACCCATTGGGCGATGCGCAGTTCGGAAAGCAGGCGCTGGCCCTCCTCTGCGCCGTCCAGGGTGTTGATCAGGTCCTGATAGGTGAACGAAAACAGGTTGGCAGGCGAGATCTGGTTGCCGGCATCCGGGCCGTACAAGCGCAATACCACCTGGGCGAGAGCATCCACGGTGGGGGTCTGGCGCAGTTCACAGGCGCTGCATTGCTGGACGTCGTAGGAATCGGTGATGAACACGATACGCTGGAGCACATCCGGCGGGTTGGGCAGGGCGGCGGCCAGTTCGCTGGCATCCGGGCTGAGAAGCGTCACCGCCTGGCGGGCGACATCGAACGAGACCGCTTGGGATTGGCCGATGGCCTGCAGGCCGCTGACCGGGGTGAGCACCTGGTCCAGGCGGAAGAGCGGGTAGAGGCGGTACTTGGCGGTCAGGATGCGCAAGACGGCTTCATCCACGCGCTGGGCGAAGGCCGGGTCTTCGCGGTATTTCTGGGCGAAGAAGGCCAGGGCGCGCAGGATGGTTGTATACGTATCTTCGGCGTCGTGGGATTTGAAATCGCCCAGCACCAGCAGGTCGTTGCCGGCCAGCAGGGCGTCGCGGGCTACCAGGCGGCCATTGAAGGTGGCTTCGGTGGGGTCGTAGAAGCGGCGCACCGCCCGCGAGCCCAGTTCATCGCTCACGATCAGGCCGCCCCCGGCGCGCCAGCTGGCGAAGTCGGGCAGGGCCATCACCAGGGCGAAGGCCTGGGGGTCAAAACTCAGCGGGCGGGTGGTGGCGCGGATGTTGCCCTGAAAGCCCTGATAGCGGATGTGGGAAAGCAGCAGCCCATCCACCCGCTCGGCCGGGCCGGGGGCCTGGCCGGTGACGGCAAAGAAGGGCGCGAGTTCGATCTGGGTGAGCTGCTCCAGCGATTTGCGGATGGTGGGGACCTCTTCCTCCGGCGGGCGGTCTGAGCCGCCATGGCCGGGGAAGTGCTTGCCGACCACCAGCAGGCGGCCGTCGCTGCCGGCGTGCAAGCCGGAGACGTACGCCTGGCCCATGATCCCGACCCAATAGGGGTCGCCGCCAAAGGAGCGCACGCCCAGGTCGCCAGCCCGTTCGGGGTTGGGGTCTTCCAGCACGTCCAGCGAAGGGCCGAACAGCATATTGAAACCCAGAGCGCGCAGTTCGCGGCCGAGCACTTCGCCCACCCGTTGGCCCAGGGCAGGGTCCCAGGTGGCGCCGATGGCCAGCTGGCTGGGCAGGGGGGTGAGGGCGCGGGTGATCTCATCGTAGGGCGCGCCGCCGCCGTCCTGGCTGATGCCGACGAACAGAGGAATGTAGGCCGGGGTGAAGGGTTCGGCGGTCACCGGGTCGGTCTGCGGGCGGGTGCTGGAGGCCGATTCGGCGCGCTGGAGGTCCTGAATGAGGCTCCAGGCATTCACCAGGGTGCTGGATTCGCCGGTGAAATTATCGTGCTCGGTATCCAGGGCTACGCCGCCGATGTGGTAATTGACGATCAGGTCGTAGATCTGGCTCTGGCTGGAAGCGTCAATACCGTCAACCGAGACGATAAATAGCTGGCCGACGCGTTCTTCCGGGGAGAGATCCTCCAGCAAAGCGGCGGCGCGGGTACCCGGGTCGTCCGCCTGGTAGGCGCGCGCCGGGGGGCCGCCCAGGGCATTGAGCAACAGGGCCGCCAGCGCCAGCCAGCGGAATGCGGCGGCGAGGCCCGGCCTCATGCCCCCTCCCCGCGCCGAACGCGCCCGGCCAGGGCCGGGTCGTCGGTGAAGATGCCATCCACGCCGAGAGCGAACAGGCGGCGCAGATCTTCCGGGGCGTTGACGGTGTAGGCAAACAACGCCTGCCCGGCGCGGTGGGCGCGCCGCAGCAGGCGCGGCGAAACATCGCTGTGGTGGAGATGCAGGGTCCGATGCGGGCCGCGGCCGGCATAGCGCCAGCGCGCCCACCCGCCGGCTGCCCCGGGCATGGCCAGCACGCCGGTGGCGGTCTCCGGGAGGGCGCGGCGCGCTAAGGCCAGCGCCTGCCGGTCGAATGATGACAGCAACACCTGCGCCTGGCGGGCGTGGCGGCGCACCCGGGCGGCCACCGCCGCAGCCAGGGCGCGGCGCCCGCCGGGCGCAGGCTTGAGTTCGATATTCAGAATCAGGTCGTCTCCCGCCATTTCCAGGACTTCCTCAAGGGTGGGGATGCGTTCGCCGGCGAAGGCCGGGTCGCACCAGGCGCCGGCATCGAACTCGCGCAGGGCGGCCAGGGGCAGGCGGCTGACGCGCCCGGCGCCATCCGTGGTGCGCCCGACCGAATCGTCGTGGATGACGGCCACCTGCCCGTCACCGGTCAGGCGCACGTCAAATTCGATGCCTTCGGCCCCCTGGCTGTGGGCCAGCCGGAAGGCGGCCAGGGTGTTTTCAGGCGCATGGGCGCTGGCGCCGCGGTGGCCGAAGATGGCCGGGCGCGGCAGAGCCAAAAGATGGTTCACAGGTCTACAAAGTATGCCCCGGCGGCGCGGTCGAGCAGATCGCGTTCCATCGCGGGCTGCACGCCCAGATAGGCGGAAATATCCAGAATCTGGTCACAGATGTCGCGGGGGTGCGAGGCGCGCAGCTTGCGGTTGTGCTTGATATACCATTCCTGGAGGAGATAGGCCAGGCCCTGGTCGCTGTATTGTACGCCCTTGCCCTGGGCGACGCGCTTGAAGATCTCGCGGAATTCCTCGTAGGAGGGGTCGCCGATCTCGATCTTGTGGCGCAGGCGGCGCAGGAAAGCCTCGTCCACCAGGTCTTTGGGGGGCAGGTTGGTGGAGAAGATGACCAGCACGTCGAAGGGCACTTCGATCTTGCGGCCGGTGTGCAGGGTGAGGAAGTCCACCCGGTTCTCCAGCGGAACGATCCAGCGGTTGAGCAGGTCGCGCGGGCGCACCTGTTGGCGGCCAAAGTCGTCGATGAGCAGGATGCCGCCGGTGGCCTTGACCTGGAAGGGGGCCTCGTAGAACTTGTTGGTGTCGTCGAAGACCAAGTCGAGCCCTTCGAGGGTGAGTTCGCCGCCGACTACGATGAATGGGCGGTGGATGTGCACCCAACGCGGGTCGCGGCGGCTGCCGGCCCGCAGGCTGCCTGTGCCGCTACCGGTGGCGTCTTCGTCCGGGGCGCGCACATGGTTGACATCGTCGTACAGTTTGACCACCTGGCCGTCAATGTAGATGGAATAGGGGATGTACATCGAGTCGGTGCCCCGGAGCTGGCCGATGGCGCGGGCGATGGAGGTCTTGCCATTGCCGGGCGGGCCGTAGAGAAACAGGGAGGTGCCGGAGTTGACCGCCGGGCCGATCTGGTGGAAGGTCTTCTGGTTGAGGATGATATCGGCCAGGGCCTGGCGCATGACGCGGGCGGTGACGTTGGTGCGGCCGCGCCCCTGTTTGAGCATGGCTTTGACGTAGACGTCGATGGGAACGGGGGCCGGGCCGGCGTACTGGCTGCGTTCGAGGGCTTCGCGGGCGCGGTCGATGCCGGCGCTGGTGATGGCGTAGGTGTAGGCGCCTTCGCCCAGGCCGCCCATCTGCGACGAGCGCACTTCCACGAGTTTGTCGCGCTTGAGCGATTCCATGATCGCGTCCACCACGCCGGCGAAGGGCAGGGCGATCTCTTCAGCGATCTTGAAGCCGCTCAGGTAGCCGCCGAAATACAGAATCTTCAGCGCCAGGTCCTGGAGCCAGAGAATCGAGATACCCGTGTCTTCGACCTTGGTGATGGCGCCCGGCAGGAACGACGATGCGCCTGTATTCCCGGCGGAGCCTGTTTGTCCGGTCATGCATCCTCCTGACCCCAAACCGGGCCGAGCGGCGCGGCGCGGGGTCTCTTCTCCGGCCGACGCAAGGAAAGCCGCACCTTAACGCCGGTTGAGGTGATTATAGCATGCGCTCAAAAAGCGGGCTTGCGGCCGCGCCCTGCGGCTTTTGCGGGGCCTGGGGGAGGCGCGGAGACACCCAAAGGCAAAAAGCCGGATGATATAATCCGCCCGCCATGAAACTGAGCGTTATCATTCCGGTCTACAACGAGAAAAACACCTTACGGGAGATCGTCCGGCGTGTGCTGGCGGTCGGGCTGGCGACGGAGGTCATCCTGGTGGATGACGGTTCGGTGGACGGCACCCGCGACCTGCTGCCCGAGATTGAAAAACTCCCCAGTGTGCAGGTGATCCTGCATGAGAGGAACCAGGGCAAAGGCGCGGCGGTGCGCACCGGCATCCAGGCCGCGTCCGGCGATGTGCTGCTGATCCAGGACGCCGACCTGGAATACGACCCGCGCGAATACCCCAATCTGCTGAAGCCGATCGAGGAGGGACTGGCCGATGTGGTCTACGGCTCGCGCTTTCTGGGCGCGGCGCGGCGGCCGATCCTGTTCTGGAACATGGTCGCCAACAAGTTTCTCACGCTGGTCACCAACATCCTGTACAATAACATCCTCACCGACATGGAGACCGGCTACAAGGTCTTCAAGCGCGAAGTGGTGCAGGGCATGACGATTCACGCCCGGCGTTTCGATTTCGAGCCGGAGTTCACTGCCAAGGTGCTCAAGCGCAAGGTGCGCATCTATGAAGTGCCGATCGTTTTCAACCCGCGTGACTACAGCGAGGGCAAGAAGATCGGCGCCTGGGACGGGGTCGAGGCGCTCTGGACGCTGGTGAAGTATCGTTTCGTAGATTAGTCCCCTGAACATGACCATCCTCCAAGCCATCGTCCTGGGCATCGTCCAAGGGCTGACCGAGTTCCTGCCGGTCTCCAGTTCCGGGCATCTGGTGCTGGCGGCGCATCTGTTCGGGTGGCAGTTCCCACAAGACGAAACGTTCGTGTTCGACACCGTGGTGCAAATGGGCACGCTGCTGGCCGTATTCGTCTATTTCCGCGGCGAAATCTGGGACATCACGCGCGCCACCATCGCCAGCCTGTGGAACCCGGGCGGGTGGGCGCAGCCGCAGGTGCGGCTGGGGCTGTACCTGCTGGCAGCCAGCATCCCGGCCGGACTGGCGGCGCTGCTGCTGGAAGCGCAGGTGGAAGCGGCCTTCAGCAGCCTGCGGGCCACGGGCGGCTTCCTGCTGGTGACGGCCGGGCTGCTGTGGCTGGGCGAACGCATCGCACGCCGCAACCGGGGGTTGGAAACGCTGACGTGGTTGGATGCGCTGGTCATTGGGGCCTTCCAGGCGCTGGCGCTCTTCCCCGGGCTGTCGCGCTCCGGTGCCACCATCACCGGCGGTCTGGCGCGCGGGCTGGAACGCCCGGCTACGGCGCGCTTCTCGTTCCTCATGTCGATTCCCATCCTGCTGGCGGCCGGGCTGTACAAGGGCCTGGACATCTTCGGCCTGCCGGCGGCGGGCGAGTTCATCTTGCCCCTGCTGGCCGGCACATTGGCCGCGGCCGTGGTGGGCTACCTGACCATCGGCTGGCTGCTGGGCTACCTGGCGCGCCATTCCATGAATGGCTTCGCGCTCTACCTGCTGGCGGCCGGGGCGCTGGCCGTTCTGTTGGGAGGATGATGAAGACCGGCTGGCTCTTCCCGGCTGCGCTGGCGCTGCTGCTGGCGGCGTGCGGCAGCCCCGTTATCCAGGTCACCCCGACGGCATTAACGCCCGTGCGGGTGGCGCGTACGCCTGCCTTGCGGCCGCTCAACCCGGCCCTGCAAGCCTGCGCGGGCGAGGCGGGGGTGTATCTGGCGATCCTCGACCGGCTGCCGGCCCAATATGAAGAGGCGGGCGCCGACCTGGTGATCCAGATGGGCGAACCGGAGGGGTGGGGCGGCCCGCTGTACGCGCTGGGCGAGGTGGAACTGGCGCTGACGCTATCGCCGGACAACCCGCTGCGCGAACTGACCCTCACGCAGGCGCAGGCGTTGTTCAGCGGGCGCGCCCGCAATTGGGCGGACCTGGGCGGCGAGGACCTGCCCATCCAGCCCTGGGCGCTGGCGGACGGCAGCGATTTGCAGGCTGCCTTCGGGCGGTTCATTCTGGAGGGCGGGCTCTCCGCGCCGGAAACACGGCTGGCGGGGTCGGTCGAGCAATTGCTGGCAGAGGTGGCGGCCGACCCGGCCGCGGCGGCCGTGCTGCCCGTTTTCTGGCCGACGGGTGAGGTGAACGCTATTCCGCTTGGAGTGAGCGTGCCGCTGCTGGCGCTGGCCGAAAGCGAGCCGCAGGGCGACGCGGCGGCGTGGCTGGCCTGCCTGCAGGGGGAAACCGGGCAGGCGGCGCTGCCCTAGCCTTTATTCTTTCTTCCCCTCTTTGTAGAAACGCACCTGGGCTTTTTCGAGGGTCGCCATGCCGTCGTGGATGTGGGGCTCGGCATGCGCCAGGAACGCCTCCAGGCGGTCGGCGGTGTCGACGATCTCGACCACGATGGGCAGGTCTTCGGAGAGGCGCAGGATTTTGGTGGTGTAAATGCGGCTGCGCGGGCCAAAGCCCATCAGACCGCGCAGCACGGTGGCCCCGGCCAGGCCCTGGGCCTTGGCTTCATGCACCAGCCATTCGTAGAGGGGTTTGCCTTCGGTCTTGTCGCTTTCGCCGATGAACATGCGCAGCAGGTAGGCTTCCTTCAGCAGTTCCATGAGTTCACCTCCACAGCAGGGCGGCGGCCGCGTAGCCGGCCCACACCAGGCCCAGCCCGGCCAGGTTGTTCAGCGCCACGTTGGAAACACCCGCCCCCAGTTCCCCGGCGCGCAGCAGGTTGAAAGTTTCCAGCCCAAAGGTGGAGAAGGTGGTCAGCCCGCCCAGGATGCCGCGGAACACCAGCGAACGCATCTCCGGGGTGAAGGCGCTGCGGGCTTCCAGCAGGTAGGCCAGCGCGCCGATGATGAAACAGCCCAACAGGTTGACTGCCAGCGTGCCGTAGGGGAAACTGACGCTGCGGCTGGCCTGCTGGGCCCAGTCCCCGAGGACATAGCGCAGGGCGGCCCCCAGGAATCCGCCGACCCCCACGAACAACAGCATTCGCATACGAGCCTCCTAAGACTGCAAAGATCTAGGCGTCATCAGCCGGAGGCGGTTGGGCAGCCGGAGGACCCGGCGCCGGGGCGGAGTAGCCCCTTCGAAACCTCTCCTACAAAGGAACCCAGCCTATCGCTGGAGCCTTTCTCGCGCTAAATCTCTGGGCTACTCCTATAGTTGGCCGCCGGTCCTCGCTGAAGGAATTCAACCTCCTTGCGGCCAACTACTGAACGCCATCGCCGGCGGGAATTATACTGCCCCCATCAGGCTATTGGCGTGGCGGACGGGCGGCGCGATAGTGAAGTAGCCCGTCGAAGGCCCGTGTGCGAAGGAATTTTTCTTCCCCGGAGGGCACTTTTCATCGCATGCCTTCGGCTACTTTTGTAGTTGGCCGTTCGGGTAGATTGTTATTCGTGATGGCCTACGGCCAACTACATGGCGGGAGGAGACTCGCTATGAGACATCTGACGTGGCTCACCGGCCTGGCGCTGCTGGCGCTGGCCTGCAACCTGGGCGGCAGCCCACCCGCTCAAGATATTGCGGCTGAACCAACCCAGCCGGGTCTGGAGCCGGCCGCCCCGTTGCCGGCCGCCACCCCCTGGCCGGACGCCGCCCTGCCGATCCAATACCCGGTTATTTTCGTGCGGCAGGCGAAAGTGCCGTTCAATTTCAACACCATCAGCGACATCTTCGGCAACTTCCGCAGTTACGGCAACTATTACGCCGAGAACGATGGCTGCGATGACCCCGACCCGGTGGATTATTACTTTGGGATGCCGGGCGGCGGCGACCTGATGCGCCTGGACCCGGATGGCACGCTGACCAACCTGACGCGCCTGCACAACGGCGCGGCCCGCGACCCGGAGATCTCCTTCGACGGCCTGCGGGTGCTGTTCTCGATGAAGACCTCGCCGTGCGCGGCGTGGCAGATCTATGAGATTTACGTAGATGGCAGCGGCCTGCGCAAAGTGAGCCATGATGAGACGCACAACGACCTCGACCCCGCCTACCTTCCAGACGGGACCATTGTGTTCACCTCCGACCGGCTGCGCTGGAGCGACGGCTACGAGAACCTGCCCAGCGCGCAACTCTGGCTCATGGACGCCGACGGCAGCAACCCCAGGCTGCTTTCCAACAACCCCAGCGGCCAGTTCAACCCGCTGCCCGGCTCGGACGGCCTGATCCACTTCACGCAATGGGATTTCCACGACTGCCGGACGAGCATCGGGATGGACAACTGCGACCTGGACACCAACAAATTCCTGCTGTGGAAGATAGCCAGCGACGGCAGCCGGGAAGGCCACCCCTCTTTCGGGGCGCACCTGCTCTACGATTTCGGCGGCGGGTTTGTGCAGGCGCGTGAACTGCCCGGCGCGCCGGGCTGGTTCGTTGCCACGCTGGCGGATGAGTTCTTCACCTGGGGCAGCGGCACGCTGGTGCGCTTCTTTCCCGACCCCAACCTGGATTTCGACAGCGATTACTTTTCGCCCATCACGCCGCTGGTGTATCTGGACGAGAACCCGGACAGCCCGCGCTACCGCGACCCATACCCCACCGCCGACGGCCGCCTGCTGGCCGCTCATGCGGACAGCCTGACGTATTGCGAAGACGAGTGCCGCCGCAGCCTGACGCCGGACTTCTCCCTGGTGGTGCTGGATATGGACGGCGGCAACCAGGCGACGCTGCTGGAAGATTCCGGCTTCTGGCTGTGGCAGCCGGTGGAGGCCGCGCCACGCGCCGCAGGCCCGCTGGCCCAGGGCGCGGCGCTGCCCGGCTTCGCCTACGGCCTGCTCACCAGCCTGGATGTCGCCCTGCGCGGCATCAACTGCGATGATGTGACCAACGGCGACTGCCAGCTCGAAGTGGGCGCGGGCCAGGCGGCCATCCTGCGCCTGTTCATCGCCGGACGCGACCCCAACTACTACGACGAGTTTCCGGAGTATGCCGACCCGACCGACAAGTTCCTGGGCGACGTGCCCATCGCCGCGGACGGCTCGTTCGCGGTCTTCGTCCCGGCCAACACGCCGCTGACCTGGCAATTGTTGGACGCCCAGGGCAATCTGCTGGTGCAGGAACGGTTCTACACCGAGGTCGCCCCGGGCGAGGTGCGCCAATGCAACGGCTGCCATGCGCCGCATGGCGAACCGCCCGGCGACCCGGCCTCCACACTGGCATTCCAGAACCCGGCCAACCTGACCGACCTGGACGTGGACGAGGACGGCGACGGCGTGCCGGACCTGATCGAGGCCTGGCTGGCGGCGCGCAGATAGCAGAACCGTCTTAATCGTCCAAATGGTCTCAACCGTCAATCTCGCCTGCTCGGGGTGTAGAATCCGGGCATGGAAAAGAACATACTGGTCACCGGCGCGTTTGGCAACCTGGGGTTGCACACGCTTTCAGAACTTGTGCGGCGCGGCCAGCGCATCACGGCGTTTGACCTGGACACGCGGCGCAACCGGCGGGCGGCGCGCTCTTTTGGTACTGGGCTGAAGGTTGTGTGGGGCGACATCCGCCGCGGCGAAGACCTGTCGCCGGCGGTGACCGGGCAGGACGTGGTCATCCACCTGGCGGCGCTCATCCCGCATCTCTCGGTAACTGGCAAGAAGAGCGAAGAGCACCCGGAACTGGCCGAGCAGGTCAACGTGGGCGGCACGCGCAACCTCATCGAGCGGATGGAAGGGCAGCCGCGCCCGCCGCGCCTCATCCTCGGTTCGTCGCTGCACGTCTTCGGCCATACCCAGCACCTGCCGCCGCCGCGCCGGGCCAGCGACCCGGTCAACCCGGTGGAGCACTATGCCCGGCACAAAGTGGAGAAAGAGCGCATGGTGCGCGCGTCTCGATTGCAGTGGAGCATCTTCCGCTTCGCGGCCGCGCTGCCATTACGGCTCATCCTGGACCGCGGCATGTTCGAGGTGCCGCCCGGCAACCGCATCGAATACGTCTTCGGGCCGGACGTGGCCGTGGCGCTTGCCAACGGAGTGGAAAGCGAAGAGGTCTGGGGGCGGACGCTGCTCATCGGCGGCGGGGCGCGCTGCCAGTTCGTCTACCGCGACCTGATGAACCGGATCCTGGAGACGGCGGGGGTGGGGGGTTTCCCGGACGAAGCCTTCACAACCGTGCCCTACAGCACGGACTGGCTGGACACCGAAGAAAGCCAACGGCTGCTGGATTACCAGAACCACACGCTTGACGATTACATACGGGAATTGCGCGCCCGGCTGGGCGGCTGGCGGAATGTGGCCGTCGCGCTGCGCCCGCTGGCGCGCTGGTGGCTGCTGCGGCTGTCGCCGTTCTACGGCCGGGCGTGAGCCTCGCGTGCTGAATAACGGGTAGGGGCGAATGGAGTTGCTGCGCAACTCTTGCGTCGCCCCTACCCGCGATGGTTCTCTACTTAAGTCTTGTTCGGAGCTCGATCAGCGGCGGCGGATGAGCAGCCAGGCGCCGATGCCGATCATCAGCAAGGGGAACACGTATTGCGCCGCCGGGCCGGCCACGAGAGTGACGGCCGCCAGAATCGCCAGCACGATGGCCGGATAGCGCGCCCAGCCGGTCTCCGGGCGGTGCAGCCAATAGAGCAGGCCGAAGGTGAGCGCCATCAGCCCGAAGAGGGCCGCGCCGATGAGCTGGCCTTCCCAGTTTCCGGGCAGGCGAGACTCGGCCAGCAGGATGACCGTGCCGACGGCGGCCAGCGAACCGGCCGGGATGATCGGCCACCACTGACCGCGGTTCTGCAGGTAGACGACCACGAACACCAGCGCCAGGCCGTACATCATGACCACGGGCACGAGTTCGTCGCCGCCGCGCAGGGTGGTGAGCACCGGGATGGCGCCGATGACGGTGAGAACCCCGGCCGGGATGACCGCCCACCAGTTCTCGCGGCGGGCGAAGCGCGCCACCCAGAAGGGGACGGCGATGCTCCACAGGAAGAGCGAACCGACCAGTTCGCCGTTGATGCTGCGCCCTTCCGTAAAGCCGCCGAACGCCAGCGCCGCGCCGATGGTGACCGGAAACAGCCAGCCCCATTCGCGCCAACCGGCTGAAACGTAGATGAGCAAGAAGAGCAGGCTGGCGGCGGCGAACACGTAGGTCCAGGCGCTGCCCCTCAGTTCCGGCACAATGCCGAAATTCTGCAGGAGCAGGTAGCCGCCGACGACCAGCAAGACCAGACCCAGGATGATGTTGCGTGATGTTTTCATGGTTCTCCTCGATTCAGGGTGACACCTCCTATACGTATCCGGCGGCGGCGGGTTGCGGGCCTATCCCTGGCGTTGTATAGTTGCAGGCATGGAAGCGCCCGAGCTGACCACGTACGAGCGGCGGGTGCGCCGCGTCCTGCTGCTGCTGCTGGCGGCCACCGGCCTGGCGCTGGCCTGCGGGCTGCCCTGGCGGGCCTTCAACACCGGTTGGCTGGCGAGGCCGGAGGCGCTGCCAGGGCCGGCGCGCCTGGCGGTCTGGCTGGCAGCCGCCCTACGGGCGTACCCCTACGTTGCTCTTGTCACCGTCTTCGCGGGCTGGCTTGCGCTGGCCTTCAAGCGCTACCGACTGGCGCTGGCCTGTGCATGGCTGTATCTGGTGTACGCCGGCGCGGCGTTGGCCCTGCTGGTTGCTTACACCATCGGCCTGAGTTTCTCGTTTTGAAAGACCGCCGGGATTTGACGAACTCGCCGGCAAGGCTATAATCACGCCATGATGCGCGCCACGCTCGACCCCCGCAAGCAACAGATCCCCCAATCCACCATCGAGTTGCCCTTCGATGAGGTCACTGCCCGCGCCATCCTCATCCGCCGCCGCGACGGCGCGGTGCTGGGCGTCATCCACAGCCACCGCACGGATGGCAAATACACCCTGCCGGGCGGGCACGTGCACGATGGCGAGAGCGCCGATGGGGCGCTGATGCGCGAACTGGAAGAAGAGGGCATCCGACTGGTGGATGCCGACGAACGCTGGCGCGAGAAACTGGTGGTGGATTACTACCACGCAACCCAAACGCTCAACCTGTGGTATTTGATCATGGTGGACGATGCGTCCGTTTCCGGACTGAGCGACGAGGTCCAGGAGGCACGCTGGCTGGATCAGAGCCAGAGCGTGTGGTATCCCACGCTGCACGAGAAGATCTGCCTGGCCATCCAGGATAACCTGCCGGACCTGCTGCGGGTGCATGTGAGTGTGCTGGAGAGTTGGTAAGCGGTAATCGGTAACTGGTAATTCGCGGTCTCCTTGCTGACTGCGGTTTTCTGTTAACTGCCCACTGTCTTCTGCCTACTACCTGCTGCCTCCCATCGGGTAAAATAGGCGCGACGACCTGCCCGATTGGAGAGTCCACCTTTGGCCGAACGCATCTTCACCGGCAAGCCCGCCGGAGAATTCAACTTCAAGAGCATCCTGTACGAAAAAGCGGACGGCCGCGCCACGGTGACGTTTAACCGGCCGGAAAAACTCAACGCGATCAACCACCAGGTGTTGAGCGAACTCAACGCGGCCTTCAAGGATGCCAGTTGGGACGACAGCGTGGCCGTGCTGGTGGTCACCGGCGCGGGCAAGAAAGCCTTCTGCACCGGGGCCGACCTGAACGAGCAGAAGCAATTCCTGGAGCGGCCGCGCGATTACTGGAAGTGGATGGGCGAATTCATCGAGGCCCACGAACGGCTGCGCAACCTGGGCAAGCCCACGGTCGCCCGGCTGAACGGCATCGTCGTCGGGGGCGGCAACGAGTTCAACCTGTCCTGCGACCTGGCGGTGGCGGCCGACGACATCTACATCCGCCAGGTGGGCACCAGCCACGGCAGCGTGGCGCTGGCCGGCGCGACCCAGTTCCTGCCGCTGCTGGTCGGCGACCGGCGCGCTCGCGAAATCCTGTTTCTGAATGAAGAGATACCGGCCCAGAAAGCCTATGAATGGGGGCTGGTGAACTGGATCGTGCCGCGCGCCGACCTGGACGCCAAGGTGGACGAAGTTGTGGAAAAGTTGAAGAATAAGTTCCCGGAAAAGACGCGCTACACCAAGCAGCAGTTGAACTTCTGGCGCGACCTGTCGTGGCATCTGACCATCGGGCACGGCCGTGACTGGCTGGCGATCCACAACACCAGCCCGGAGACCTGGGAGGGCGTGGCATCGTTCGACCAGAAGCGCCCGCAACGCTACGATGAAATCCGCCGCCGCTGGGCGGAAGACGGCCGCCCGGAATGGCTGGGCGGCGAACTCCCCGAATTCGACGACCATGAGGTGAAGGACGAATGAGCGCGCTGAAACTGCCGGACGTGAAATTGCAGCCGGGGACGCTGGAGTTCCTGGAGAAGCACCCCAAGAACCTGTTCATCAACAACGAGTGGCTCGCGGCGCAGAGCGGCGAAACCTTCGAAACGCGGAACCCGGCCAGCGGCGATGTGCTGGCCGAGGTGGCTCTGGCAGGTGAGGCGGACGTGGATGCCGCCGTGGCGGCGGCGCGGACAGCCTTTCGCGGGCCGTGGAGCCAGTTGGCTGCCGCCGACCGGGCCGCGCGGCTGTTCAAACTGGCCGACCTGATCGACGCGCACGCCGATGCGCTGGCCGAACTGGAAACGCTGGACAACGGTAAACCCCTGCGGGTGGCGCGCCGCGGCGATTTGCCCTACGTGACCAAGCACCTGCGCTACCAGGCCGGCTGGGCGGACAAGATCGAAGGCAGCACCGTGCCGGTCACGTACCCGGACCAGTTCGTCTACACGCGGCGCGAGCCGCTGGGTGTGGTGGCGGGCATCATCCCCTGGAATTTCCCGCTGCTGATGGCGATCTGGAAACTCGGCCCGGCGCTCACGGCCGGCAACACGCTGATTCTCAAGCCGGCCGAGCAGACGCCACTGACGGCGCTGTATCTGGCCGACCTGGTGAAGGAAGCCGGGTTCCCGCCGGGGGTGGTGAACGTGCTGCCCGGCCCAGGCCTGCCCACCGGCGCGGCGCTGGCGAAGCACATGGGAATCGACAAACTGGCCTTCACCGGCTCGACCGAGGTGGGGCGCAAAATCATGGAGGCGGCCGCCAACAGCAACCTCAAACGGGTGAGCCTGGAACTGGGCGGCAAGTCGCCCAATGTCATCTTCGCGGATGCCGATGTCAATGCCGCCATCCGCGGGGCGCAGTGGGCGGTGTTCAGCACCGCCGGGCAGGAGTGCGTGGCTGGCACGCGGCTGTTCGTCGAGCGCGCTGCCTACGAGCAGGTGGTCGAAGGGCTGAAGGCGCAGGTCGAGAAGATGGTTGTGAATCACGGCTTCGCCGAGAAAGTGCATGTCGGGCCGGTCATCACGGAACAGCAGATGAGCCGCATCGTTGGCTATATCGAGGAGGGCAAGAAAGCCGGGGCCGAGGTGGTGACCGGCGGCGGCCGCGTCGAAGAACTGGGCGGCGGTTACTTCGTCCAGCCGACGGTGTTCGCCTATCAGGATGACTCGCTGTCCATCGTGACCGATGAGATCTTCGGGCCGGTGGCGGCGGTGACGGCCTTCGACGATTGGGACGAACTCATCGCGCGCGCCAACAACACCATTTACGGGCTGGCGGCCGGAGTGTGGACGCGCGACATCGGCAAGGCGCACCGCTACGCCCACGCCGTGCAGGCCGGGACGGTGTGGATTAACGGCTACGGCATGATCGACCCGGCCGCGCCGTTCGGCGGCTACAAGCAGTCCGGCTTCGGGCGCGAGATGGGCAAGGAAGCCATCGAGTTGTATACGCAGGTGAAAACGGTGTGGGTGGGGATGCAGTGATGAGGTAATTGGTAACTGGTAATTGGATATTCGATATTCGTGAGTAGAGAATCGAATATCGGTTCACGAATAACGGATGAAGTACAAATCGCGCAATACGAGATGTGCAGTTACCTCGTTACGCATAACTCAGAACTCATCACCCTTTTTTGGAGGCTCAATGTACGGCGCAAGCGTGGATGACATAAAACAGGATGGCAAGGCAGAGCCGGAAAGACTGGCAGAGTTCGAAGCCCGCATCGCGCGCGGCGAGAAGATCGAGCCGGGCGACTGGATGCCGGCCGAGTACCGCAAGCAGTTGATTCGGATGATCTCGCAGCATGCGCATAGCGAAATCGTCGGCATGCTGCCAGAGGGGGCATGGATCACGCGTGCGCCCAGCTTGAAGCGAAAGTTAATCCTGCTGGCCAAGGTGCAGGACGAGGCCGGGCACGGCCAGTACCTCTACCACGCCGCCGAAACGCTGGGCGCGACGCGCGAAGAAATGGTGGAAATGCTGCTCACCGGCGCGGCCAAATACTCCAACATCTTCAACTACCCGACGCTCAACTGGGCCGACATCGGCACCATTGGCTGGCTGGTGGATGGGGCGGCCATCATGAATCAGACCATGCTGGCGCGCTGCTCGTATGGCCCCTATTCGCGGGCGATGGTGCGAATCTGCATGGAAGAGAACTTCCACAAGAAGCAGGGCCAGGAGCAGGTCATCCTGCTGTCGCAGGGCACGCCGGCCCAGCGCAGGATGATGCAGGACGCCATCACGCGCTGGTGGTGGCCGACGCTGATGATGTTCGGGCCGCACGACACCGACTCGCCCAACACGCCCACGCTGGTGAAGTGGGGCATCAAGACCCGCACCAACGACGAACTGCGCCAGGACTTCGTCGACCAGCTGGCGCCCGACCTGATGGCGCTGGGCCTGACCCTGCCCGACCCGGACCTGAAATACAACGAAGAGACCGGGCACTGGGAATTCGGTTCCATCGACTGGGACGAATTCTGGCGGGTGGTGAAGGGCGACGGACCGATGAACGCCCAGCGCATGGCGGCGCGGCGCAGGGCGCACGACGACGGCCTGTGGGTGCGCCAGGCGCTGGCTGCGTATGCTGAGAAGCATGGCAGTTTGAATTGAGGCTGTGATGCCCGATACGCAGTGGCCGCGCTTCATGGTCTTCCAGCAGATGGCTCCCGGTGAGCCGCTGGTTCACAACGGCACTGTGCACGCCCCGGATATCGAGATGGCGCTGCTGAACGGGCGGGACGTGTTCGTGCGGCGGCCGAGGGCGCATGCCATGTGGGTGACGCCGGTCGAGTGCATCTTTGCCAAGACGGCCCAGGAACTCGCCGATGGGACCTGGCTGGCGGGCGTGCAGGACGCCGGCGGCGCGGAGGAGAAATACCACGTCTTCGGCAAACTCCACCACCTGGGCCAGCTGGATCAACTCGGCATGGTCGAGGCCGCCAGCGCGCCAATGGCGATGAAGCGCGCCATCGAGGGCTTTGGCGGCAAGCCGGTGCTGGTGTGGTGGGTGTTCCCGGCGGCGCGCACGCTGTATTCCGACGAGGCCGAGGCTGAGAGCCTGTTCCAGTTCTCGGAGAGCCACGATTTCAAGAACCAGGCCTTTTACCCGGTCATCACGATGATGCGCCAGATGCGCGCCAAAGGCAAGCTCGAGGACTGACGTGCAGAAGAAACTCAATTCCGCTCTGGCGGAATACCTCATCGCCCTGGGCGACGACGAACTCATCCTGTCTCACCGCGACTCCGAGTGGTGCGGGCACGCGCCGATCCTGGAAGAGGACATCGCCTTCGCCAACCTGGCGGTGGACGAACTCGGCCACGCCCGCACCTGGTACGAACTGGCGGCGGCGCTGCTGGACGAGGAGCCGGCGCGCTTCCCCGACCACCTGGCGTATTTCCGGGACGCTTCCGAGTGGCGTTGTGTGCAATGGGTAACGCTGCCGCGCGGCGACTGGGCCTTCACGCTGCTGCGGCGGTATCTGTTCGACGCGCTCGAAGTGCTGCGGCTGGAAGGTTTGAAGTCGAGCGCGCACGCGCCGCTGGCCGAGGCGGCCGCCAAGATCCTGAACGAAGAACGCTATCACCTGCGCCACGGCAAAGCCTGGCTGCTGCGCCTGGGGCTGGGTACCGAGGAGAGCCACCGGCGGATGCAGGCCGCGCTGGACGAATTGTGGCCCTATGCCGCCCAACTGTTCCTGCCGTTGCCGGGCGAGGCGGCGCTGGCGGGCGCAGGCGTGGTGCCGGAGACCGGCGGGCTGGAAGCGGCCTGGCGCGAGCAGGTTGAGGCCGAGTTGAAAGCGGCAAACCTCACTCCGCCGGATGACTTCATCCCCGTGCTGCGGCCGCGCAGCCAGCAGACCGAACATCTGATGGACCTGCTGGCGGAGATGCAGATGGTGGCGCGGGCGAATCCGGAGGCAAGGTGGTGAGTGGTAACTTGTAATTGGTTATTGGGTATTCGATATTCGTGAGCAGAACTTCGAATCACGAATATCGAACAATGAATAGTCAGCCCTGAATTCGAATAACGAATCTCGGATCATGTAATTGGAAGCAGGCAGAGAATGCAAACACAGGTCGTTACCGAACAGGAAATCTGGGACGCGCTGGATGAAGTGGTGGATCCCGAGATACCGGTCGTATCGCTGGTGGAGATGGGCATCATCCGCGCGGTGATACTGGACGGCGCGCGCGTGGTGGTGACGATGACGCCGACGTTCTCCGGCTGCCCGGCGCTGGAGGTCATGGAGGGGGATATCAAGGCCCGGCTGGCGCAGATGGGGCTGGAGGACGTGCGGGTGGAAAAAGCGCTCGACCCGCCGTGGAGTTCGGACTGGATCAGCGACGCGGCGCGCGCCAAACTCAAGGGCATCGGGCTGGCCCCACCGCGCGTACATGGAGGCGATTTCATCGCCGTGCTGGATGCGCCGGTGACCTGCCCCTATTGCGATTCGTTCAATACCTCAATAAAGAACTCATTTGGGCCGACGCCCTGCCGGATGATCTTCTACTGCAACAACTGCCAGCAGCCTTTCGAACTGTTCAAGCCCCTCTAGGAAGAGCGATATGAAACACAGGATTGGCGTAATTCTCCTCGTCTGGCTGGGGATGGTGGGAATCGATTTCCTGCTGCATGCCGGCCTATTGGCGAGGCTCTACCTGCAAGCCAGCCCGTTCCTGCTGCCGCCGCTGGACTCCTTCCGGCTCATTCCGCTGGGATATCTGGCGTTCCTGCTGCTGGCCGCCCTGCTGGCGTGGCTGATGCCGCTGGCCGGAATCACCGGGGCGCGCGCCGGGTTCTGGTTTGGCCTCAAACTTGGCGGTTTGGCATGGGGCGCGCTGGTGCTCGGACTCGTCTCGATCTCCACCGTCCCGCTCCCGCTGGCCGTGGGCTGGGTCGTGGGGCAGGCGCTGGAACTGGGCGTGGGCGGGGCCATCGCCGGGCGGGCGCTGGAGGCCGGGATGAACCGGGGGCTGACCTTGCGGGTGGTCGTCGGGGTATTGGTGTGCGTGGTCCTGACGATCGTGCTTCAATCGCTGGGCCTCGCGCCCGCCGTACAAATCAACTGAGAAGGAGCCGCTTATGAAACTCGTTGCCATCTATGCTGCGCCCAAAGACCCGGAAGCCTTCGAGAAGGCGTATTTCGAGAGCCATCTCCCGCTCATCAAGAAAGTGCCCGGCCTGCTGGAACTCCAGGTGGTCAAACTGACGCGGGTGGTGGTCGGCAACCGCGCCCCATACATGCTGGCGACGATGACCTTTGCCGATAAGGATGCACTGAAAGCCGCCATGAACAGCCCGGAGATGGCCGCGGCGGGAGAGAGCCTGGATAGTTTCGCCAAGGGAATGTACACCCTGTGCTTCGGTGAAGGAAAAGGCTCCTAAGGCGATAAATGTTCATCCGTGCAGGGGGCTTCAAGTCAATCTCCCGGAGGTTGGGTTGCTTGCGGTCTCGGCCTGACGTATACTTCATCTGGCGTCTGTGAACGCCGGCCATCATGGCAGATACCATCATTTGTCCCAATTGCGCTGAACGCGTCCCCCGCCGGGCGATGGATTGCCCGAACTGCGGGGCCAACATCGCCCTGGCGGCGGCCATGGCCGAGCGGCGGATTGCGCGCGCCGCGGAGGATGCCGAAGACGCCCCGCTGGCCCCGGAACAACTCATACCCCGGCTGGGGCAATACCTGGTGGAGAAAGGCTATGTGACCGCCGAGCAGTTGGAGGCCGGGCTGGCCTACCAGCGAGAAGAGAGCCAGCACGGCCAGGTGGTGCTGCTGGGCCAGGCCCTGGTGGCGCTGGGCATGATCGAAAGGCCGGCGCTCGACCGGGCAGTGACCGAGCAGATCGTCCTTCTTCAGGATGCGTTGAAACGCAGCAATCAGGACCTGGAGAAGCGTGTGCGGGCGCGCACGGCGGAATTGCAGGCCGCCCTGGACCGCCTGACGGAATTGAGCCAGCTCAAGAACAACTTCATTTCCAATGTATCTCACGAACTGCGCACGCCGCTCACTCACCTGAGCGGCTATCTGGAACTGATGAATGAAGGCGCGCTGGGGGAGGTGAGCGCCCAGCAGCGCAGCGCGCTGGACGTGATGCTGCGGGCCTACAAGCGGCTGGACACACTTATTGAAAACCTCATTCAAGTGGCGGTGATGGCGCAGGGCGAGGTCAAGGTGGACGTGCGGCCGGTGGCGGCGCTGGACCTGTTGCAGGCCGGCGCCCGGAAGAACAGCGAACTGGCAACTGCGCAGTCCATTGCCATCGGCCTGCCGGAAGCGGGCAACCCGCTGTGGGTGCAGGCCGATGCAGACAAGATGGGCTGGGTGTTCGAGCAACTGGTGGAGAACGCCATCAAGTTCAACCGCGCGGGCGGGCAGGTCTTTCTGCGCGCCGCAGTCGCGGATGGGCGCGTGCGCTTCGAAGTGGAAGACACCGGCATCGGCATCCCGCCCGAACGCCTGGCAGAGGTCTTTGAGCCTTTCCATCAACTGGATGGCTCTCCAACGCGGCACCAGGGCGGCACCGGCCTGGGGCTGGCGCTGGCGCGCCAGATCGTTGAATCGCACGGCAGCCACATCCAGGTGCGCTCGGAGGTGGGCAAGGGCTCGTGCTTTGAATTCAGCCTGGAGCAGGCCGAGGCGGCCCAATGAGGGCCTTTGTGGATGCGGCTCCTGAATTCCTTCAAGAATCTCCCCATGGCATTCTTTCGGGCTGCTTCTGGCGGCTGGCCGACCATGTGGATTGATAGACGCAAGCACGCAGGCCCAACGGCGGAATCGCTATGAGACGACCCGCCGCCGATACCGCCTCGCTGCGCCCCAACGAACTCGAAGCCGTATACGCCATCAGCAAAGTGGTTTCCGAGGCCGAGAACATCGACGCGGCCATGGACGAGATCACCGGACTGACGCGCGCGGTATTCATCTTTGACAGCGCCGTGCTCTACCGGCGGCAGACCGGCCCGGAGCCGCTCGAGCCGTTGTTTGCGCGCGTGGTGGGGCGCGGCCGCTCGGCGCCCACCGACCTGGTGTGGGGCGAGGTGGCCGCCAACCGGGTGCTGGAAACCGGCGAGACCTTCGTGCGCGAACCCAGCGTGCGGCGCGGCACCGACCGGCTGGACCAGCATTTCTACCTGGCCCTGCCCATGGTGGCGGGTGGAAAGACCAATGGCGTGCTGGTGTTCATCCGCTTCGGCGGGCCGGCCTACACCGGTGAGCAGGTCAACCTGGCGGCCTTCATCGCCACACACGTTTCGCAGTTGTTCGAGCGCCAGCTGCTGGTGGAGCGGGTGGCGAACCTGGAAGCCGAACGCCGCCTGGCGCGCCTGCAAGACGAATTCATCGCCATGGTTTCGCACGAACTCCTCACTCCGCTGGGGTTCATCAAGGGCTACACCACCACGCTGCTGCGGCGCGATACTGCCTGGGACGAAAACACCCTGCGCGAGTTCCTCAACATCATCGATGAGGAAACCGACCGCTTGAGCGAGTTGATCGAGAACCTGCTGGATTCCTCGCGCCTGCAAAGCGGAACGCTGCATATTGAATTGAAGCCCGTCGCCCTGGGCGACCTGCTGGGGGATATCTTGAACCGCACTCAAACACGCTATAATACCCTCAGGATTTCATCCGAATCGCCCGAGGCGGACCTGTACGTGCGGGTGGACGCCAAGCGATTCTCGCAGGTGTTCGACAACCTGGTCGCCAATGCAGTTAAATATGCACCCAACAGCGAATTGCGCATCCGGGCCGGAAAGCAGGGCGGGGAGGCCGAAGTGCGCCTGAGCGACGACGGCCCCGGTATCCCGGAAGAGCACCTGCCGCACCTGTTCAAGCGATTCTACCGGGTTCCGGAACGGGCGGCCGGCGTGCGCGGCACCGGCCTGGGGCTGTTCATCTGTGAACAGCTCATCCAGGCGCACGGCGGCACGATCGGGGTGGAATCGAAACCGGGCAACGGCACGACCTTCATCATTCGATTGCCGCTCGCCGACCCGGCGGAAGAGAAGGGAGCGACCCCCCATGCCTGAAACGATCCTGGTGGTGGACGACGAGCCGCGCTTCCTGCGGCTGGTGGAAGCCAATCTCTCGACGGAAGGCTTTACCGTCCTGACCAGCCCAAATGGGCAGGACGCGGTCAAGCGCGTGGCCGATGAAGCCCCAGACCTGGTGTTGCTGGACGTGATGATGCCTGTGCTGGATGGCTTCAGCGCCCTCGACCGCATTCGCGAATTCTCCATGGTGCCGGTCATTATGCTGACCGCCAAGGGCGAGGAAGCCGACCGGGTGGAAGGGCTGAACCGGGGCGCGGATGACTATGTGGTCAAACCCTTCTCAGCCCAGGAACTTGTGGCGCGCGTCCGGGCCGTGCTGCGGCGCGCCCACCCGGAAGAAACCACCGGGCAGGGCAGCGTTTTCAAGCATGGCGACCTGGAGATCGATTTCGCCAGCGCCGAAGTGCGCGCCGCAGGGCGGCAGGTTTTCCTCTCTGCCACGGAATACCGGTTGCTGCTGCAATTCGCCCATCATATCGGCGTGACCCTGACGGCCGAGACCCTGCTGAAGAGTGTGTGGGGCGAAGAATACGCCGGCGACAAGGAGATTCTGTGGGTGTGCATCTCGCGCCTGCGCCAGAAACTGGAAGAGAACCCCAAGCGGCCGGGCCACATCGTCACCCGTTCCGGCATGGGCTACACCATGCCCGTTCTGGAAGCAAGGAATTAGCGCGTGGCTACCCGAGTGCTGATCGTAGACAAAGACCCAGCGACTGTCAACTACCTTCTGTATGAACTCAAGAAGGCCGGGTTTGAACCCAAATCCGCCGGCGGCGGCAAGGAAGGACTGATCGTCGCCTGGCGCGACCGCCCGCACGTCATCATCCTCGACCCGGCGTTCACCGACATGCCGGTGGCTGAGTTCATCCAGAAGATCCGCGGCGACAACCGTACGGCCAACCGGCCGCTGGTGGCCTTTTCCAGCCTGCGCGACCCGGAGGAGATCCAGCGGGCGATCGACCTGGGCTTCAACTCGTATTTTGCCAAGGAAGGCGACGCCCTGCCGCTGCTGCTGAAGACCTTGAATGAATACGGCAGCCAGGGGGTGAGCGATCACTCTTTCGCCGGGCGCGCCGTGAAGCCGGCCGCCCCCGAGAAGGAAGGCCGCCTGGTGGTCTTCCTGAGCGCCAAGGGCGGCACGGGCACCTCTTCGCTGTGCGCCAACATGGCCGCGGCGTTGGGCGAGATGGAGCCGGATGCCGCCATCGTCGTCGTCGACCTGGTGCTGCCGCTTGGCTCGATCGCGCCGGTGGTGGGCTACGACGGGCCGCTGAATATCGTGGAGGCCGCCCGGATGACGCTGGCGGAAGCCACCGCAGAGTATTACCAGGATGCCCTGCCCACCACCGGGCTGTGGCACTTCCGCCTGCTGGCAGGCTGTCCGGACCCGGAAGAAGCCAACGAACTGGACGTAACCCGCGTCCCGGTCATCCTCAACACGCTGAAGCGCAGTTTTGATTACGTTTTCGTGGACCTGGGGCGGTCGCTGTCGCGCATCAGCCTGCCGATCATCCTGGCGGCGGATCAGGTGGCGGTCATCCTCAGCGTGGACCAGGCGACCGTGGAACTCACCCAAAAGGTCATCAAGTATCTTGAAAGCAAGGGGCTGGAACGCGACCAGTTATTCCCGCTCATCAACCGCGCTGTCGGGCAGGAGGGCCTCACCCGCACCCAGATCGAAGGCGTGCTGGGTCTGACCATCCCGGCGTCCTTCCCCTTCATCGGCGGGAATTTCGCCCTGGCCAACAACCAGCACGTGCCGATCTACCATAAGTTCCCCGGCGAGGTTGCCGCCATCTCCCTGCGCGAGACCACCGCCGAAATGTTGAAGCAACTCCAGAAGCGCACCACCGGGCCGATGGCCGTAAGCCGCGCCTGAGAGGAACGCCATGACCCTCGAGTACGACGACAAGGGCAAGATCTTCACTGAAGTGATCTCCAAGCAACCCCTTGCGGTGGTCATCCAGACCGGTGTGCACCGCATCGAAGGCGTGGTGCACATCCGGCCTCAGGAGCGCCTGAAAGATGAGCTGGACCGGCCCGAACGATTCCTGGCAGTTACGGATGCGGTCATCTACGACCTGGCCGGGCAGGAGGTCGGGCGCTCGGCCTTCCTGGCTGTCCGCCGGGAAGCCATCCACTGGGTGCTCGAGCAGGAGGAAGAGGCGTGAGCGAGGCCGGCGCGGGACGCCAGGCGGCTCTGGGCGGCCCGGATCTGGAAAAACTGCGCGGCTACCTCACCCAGCAGGTCGTGCGTCTGATGGAGGAGGGCAACCCCCCGGCGAACAAACGCGGCGAGGCCATCCAGCAGTACCTGGAGCACAGTTTCCAGCAGACCAAACTGCAGCTCGACCGGGCCAGCAAGGCGTCGATCTTCCGCGAGATCACCAACGACCTGCTTGGGTTTGGGCCCATCCAGCCCTTGCTGGATGACCCGGACGTGACCGAGGTGATGGTGAACGGGCCGCGCCATGTGTACGTGGAGCGCAAGGGCAGGCTGGAACGCGCCCCGGTCAGTTTCATGGACGACGCCCACGTGCTGCGCGTCATTGACCGCATCGTGCTGCCGCTGGGGCGGCGGGTGGATGCCGATAACCCCACCGTGGATGCGCGCCTGCCGGATGGCAGCCGGGTGAATGCTGTGGTGCCGCCGGTGGCACTGGACGGGCCTTCGCTCACCATCCGAAAATTCGGCAAAGAGCGCCTGGGGGTGGCCGATCTGGTGAAGTTCGGCTCGATGACCGATACGATGGCCCTGTTCCTGGAAGCCTGCGTGAAAGCTCATCTCAACATCGTCATCTCGGGCGGGACGGGCAGCGGCAAGACCACGCTGCTCAACATCATGTCTTCGTTCATCCCAGAACATGAGCGCATCGTCACTATCGAGGACGCCGCCGAACTGCGCTTACAGCAGGAACATGTGGTGCGCCTGGAGACAAAAACGCCTAACCTGGATGGCCGGGGCGGGATGGATATCCGCGGGCTGGTGCGCAATTCCTTGCGCATGCGGCCAGACCGCATTGTGGTGGGGGAGGTGCGCGGCGGCGAGGCCCTGGATATGCTCCAGGCGATGAACACCGGCCACGATGGTTCGCTGACCACGCTGCACGCCAACACGCCGCGCGATGCCCTGGCGCGCATGGAAACGATGGTGCTGATGGCGGGCATGGACCTGCCCATTAAAGTGGTGCGCCAGCAGATCGCCTCGGCGGTGGATCTGATCGTGCAGCAATCCCGGCTGACGGATGGCGCCCGCAAAGTGACCTTCATCACCGAGGTGGCCGGGATGGAGGGCGATACGGTCATCCTCACCGACATCTTCCACTTCGAGCAGACCGGCGTGGCCGGCGACGGCAAAGTGCAGGGCGAACTGCGGCCGACGGGCATCCGCCCGCTGTTCATGGAGCGCCTGAAGGCGGCCGGTTTCGAACTGGGGGCGGAGGTGTTCATCAAGGGGGCCGCGGAGATGCGCGGCGCGAAGAAGTAAGGGGCCCGGTAATTGGCGCCAGGGCAAATTTGTGCACCGGGGGAAGCGGCTTTATAATTGAATCCGGGCGCTGGCCCGTTATGTAGTCGGCCCAGCGGCATCTACCAAGGAGAGCCACGCTGGAAGATCAGAGCCCTTTGCAAAAGAACTTTCGGTGGGCTACTCATCTTTCCCGGAGGACGATTCTATGAGCACCAAAATGGCACTGACCATCCGCGCCAAGAAGCTGGGCCTGCTGCTGCGCGACGCGCGTGAGGCAGCCGGCAGGACCAAGGCCGAGACCGGTGCAGCCATCGGCGTCTCTGCCGGGACGGTGACATCCATAGAGACCGGCCGCCGCAGCCCCTCCCTGCCGGAACTGGAATTGCTGTGTTACGTCCTGGACCTGCCGCTGGAGCATTTCTGGAGCGAAGACATCATCTCCAGCCAGCCGGACCTGCTGGAAAACATCCACATCGAACATTCGCTTTCGATGCGCGACCGCGGTGTGGGACGCCTGCTTGAACAGGCCCGCCAGAAAGCCAACCTCTCCCTGAAAGACGTGCGCGAGAAGACCGGCATTCCCCAGAGCCGGGTCAAGAACTATGAATCCGGCGACAGCCCAACGCCCCTGCCGGAACTCGAGATGCTGGCGCGCCTGTATGGCCTGACGGTGCTGGATTTCGTCGACCCCGGCACGCCGGTGGGCATGTACATCCTGCAGCAGCGCGCCGCCGAGGACTTCCGCCGCCTGCCGCTGGACGTGCAGGCCTTCATCAGCAAGCCGGTCAACCGTCCCTATCTGGAACTGGCGATGAAGTTGAGCGGCATGTCGGCCGGAGAGCTGCGCGCCGTGGCCGAGGGACTGTTGGAAATCACGATCTAGGCGCGCGAAGACGCGAAAACGTGAAAGAGGGAAGACAGGGAAGCAGGCAGGCGCGTATCAGGCAGATTTTTCACGCAACACGCAGCACACCGCTGACCTTCGGAGATGATGACCCCCATGCAGTCAGAAGAACTGGCCCGGCAAGCAAAGCACAAGTATGAGCAAGGCGAATACCGCCCGGCGGCCGAAGCCTTTGAACAGGCCGAGGGCGCCTACCGCGCCGAGGGTCAGCCCGTTCTGGCGGCGGAGATGGCAAACAACCGCAGCGTGGCGCTCGTGCAGGCCGGCGACGCGGCCGCGGCCCTGGCGGCCGTGGAGGGCACCCCCCAGGTGTTCGAGCAGGCCGGCGACCGGTTGAAGCAGGCCATGGCCTGGGGCAACCGCGCCGCCGCGTTGGAGGGCCTGGGCCGGCTGGCGGAAGCCGAGCAGGCGTACGTGCAGAGCGCCGATCTGTTGAAGGAACTGGGAGAACTGGAACTGCGCGCCGAGGTGCTGAAGGCCCTTTCGGCGCTGCAACTGCGCGGCGGGCGGCAGCTGGAGGCGCTGGCGAGCATGCAGGCCGGCATCGAGGGGCTGGAGCAGCCCAGCCTGCTCCAGCGCCTGTTGAAGAAACTCCTCGAACTGCCGTGCCGTTTCTTCAACCTCGGCTGACCGGCGGCCAACCCAGAACAGCCTTGGTCAAGACATTCATCCACCTCTTAACCAGAGACAGTACGATTGTCGGCACTGCAGGGCGCTCCAGCGCCTATAATGAGGCTGGCGGCACTTCGGGCGCGCCCAAGTTTGCAGTGTTGCAAGGCTGCTAACGGCTCGCGATAACCTGTGTTGCCCTGTTGCAGCCAGCCCATTCCCCGAAACAATGTACTGGCTGCGTACCTTTTGGCGGCCGCTGAATGCTCCCGGCGGCTGAAAATAGGAAGGTTCCATTGGCAGAACACATGCCGGCGGATGCTCTCGATCCTTCGGCCGAGTTAATGCAGGCGATGAACGCCGCCGCCGCCCGGCTCCAACGGGCGGTACATTCGCGCCAGGAGGTCTTTGAGGCGTTCGTGGATGAACTGCGCGGCCTGGGGCTGGGCGGCGGCATCCACCTGCTGGATGAGCGCGGGGAAACCCTGGAACTCGTGAGCGCGGCGTTGGACAACAAACTGATCGCGTCGCTGGAGAAGCTGACGCGGCTCAAAGTGCGCGGCCACAAATTCAGCCCGGACCAGGCGTACGTCTTCAAGGACGTGCTGGCAACCGGGATGCCGATGTTCATCGCTGATTCGGAGGAGGTCGCCAGGGCTTTGCTGCCGGAAAAGGCCCGGCGGTACTCCAAGAAGATCCTGGATCTGCTGGGTCGCGCCCCGGGGGTGTTCGCGCCCATCTTCATGGAGGGTCGGGCAATTGGCATCCTCAACGTCACCGGGTCGGGATTCAGCGAACGGACCGTCCCGGTCATCCAGGCCTTTGCCAATCATCTGGCGGTGGCGCTGCGCAACGCCGACCTGATCGCCGAACTGCGCGCTTCGCAGGTCTTTGCTCAGGGCACGCTGGATGCCCTGGACGCCCACCTGGCCGTGCTGGCCGAGGATGGCAGCATCCTGGCGGTCAACCGGGCCTGGATGGACTTCGACCAGGCGCACAGGGCGCGCCCGGAAGGCGCGGGGGTCGGCGCCAATTACCTGGCGGTGTGCGACGCCGCTGCCGGCCCGGACGGCGAAGTGGCGCACGAGATGGCCGCCGGCATTCGCGGGGTGCTGGCCGGGACGTGGCCCAGTTTTGAACTGACCTATCTTTTCAAACATTCAGAGCGGGAGCACTGGTTCACGGCGCGCGTGACGCTGTTTTCCAGCCAGCCGCGCCGCGTGGTGGTGGCGCACAGCGACATCACGGCGCGCCTGCTGGCAGAGAAAGCCCGGCTGGAAAGTGAGGGCCTGTTCCGGGCGATGGTGGATTCGATCCAGGCGGCGGTGTTCATTTACGATGCTGAGACGGATGACCTGCTGTATGCGAACGCCCGCGCCCAGGAAATGTCCGGCTACACGTTCAAAGAACTGGCCGACACCCATTACAGCGAACTCGTGCATGCGGACGACGAACAGGAGGTGATCGAGCGGGCTGAGAAGCAGAGGCGCGGCGATCGCCTGCCCGGCCGGCTGGAAGCCCGTTTGAAACACAAAGGCGGCAGTTTCCGCTGGATCGAATACACCACCGTGGTCATCGACTACCAGGGCCGCAGGTCCTACCTTGGCACCGCCTACGACGTCACCGAACGCAAACTGGCCGAGAAGGGGCTGATGCAGAGCCGCGAACGTTTTGAAACGCTGATCGAATCGATCTCGGCGGCGGCGTTCATGTTCCGCGGCACGGATATGGTCTTTGCCAACCGCCAGGCGCAGGAGATCACCGGCTATTCCAATGAAGAACTGCTGGCGATGAAGTTCTGGGAACTGGTCCATCCGGATATGCGCGAAATGGTGAAAGCGCGCGGGATGGCGCGCCAGGAGGGAGCGCCCACGCCGGCCCGCTACGAGGTAAAACTGCTCACCAAGGCCGGCGAGACCCGCTGGGTGGAGTTCAATGGGACGCTGGTGGACCTGGACGGCCAGGCGGCCGTGCTCGGCACGGCGTTCGATATCACCCAGCGCAAACAGGCGGAGGCCGCCCTTCAGGAAAGCGAAGAACGCTTCCGTGCTCTGGTGGACAACGCCGCGGATGCGATCGTGCTGCTGGATACGGAAACGAGAAAATTCATTGACGCCAACCCGCAGACCGAGCGCCTGTTCGGGTTGAGCCGGGCCGAGCTGCTGGAACTTGGCCCGGTGGAGGTCAGCCCGGAGACCCAGCCGGATGGCCGGCCATCGGCGGCGGCGGCGGATGAATACATCGCTGGGGCGCTGGCCGGCGAACCGCAGGCGTTTGAGTGGATACACCGCAGGGCGGACGGCCGCGACATCCTCTGCGAAGTGCGCCTGGTGCGCCTGCCCGGCGAACGGGCCGTGGTGCGCGGCAGCATCTTCGACATTTCCAGCCGGGTGCAGGCCGAACAGCAGTTGCGGGTGCAGGCCAAGGCCCTGGAGGCCGCCGGCGAAGCGATGGTGATCACCGACCCGGAGGGGACCATCACCTGGGTCAACCCGGCTTTCACGCGCCTGACCGGTTACCTGCCGGAAGAGGCCATCGGCGCCAACCCGCGCATCCTGCGCTCCGGCATGAACCCCCCCAAACTGTACGAAACGCTCTGGCAGACGATCAAGGCCGGAGCCATCTGGCAGGGCGAACTGATCAACCGGCGCAAGGATGGCAGCCTGTATATGGAAGAGATGACCATCACGCCGGTCTACAGCGGCAAGAGCCGCATTGCCCAGTTCATCGCCGTCAAGCGTGATGTGACCGCCCAGCGCCAGCGCGAGCGCCGCCTGCAGGCGGTGGCCCAGGTGAGCCAGGCGCTGCGGATGGCCGAGGCCACGCCGGAGATCAGCGCCATCACGCTGGAGCAGGCAGCCGACCTGCTGGAGACCCAGGCGGCTTCGCTGGTGCTGCTCGACCGGCAGCAGGGCGATTACGTCCTCCAGTATGCCAACGGAAAGTGGGAGCGCTATCTTGGTCTGCGTTTTGGCGAGAGCGAAAGCGTGACGGGCGCGCTCGTCCAGCAGCCCCAGACCTACATCAACAATGACCTGCACAGAACGCCTGACCCGCGTTTCACCCGCCCGCAGATGTGGAAAGGCATGACGGCCGCGGCCGCCCTGCCGCTGGAAGCGCACGGCATCGTGCTGGGTGTGCTGTGGGTGGGGCGCAGCAAGCCATTCCTGGCCGAAGACCAGCATATCCTCGAAGCCATCGGCAACATCACCGCCGCGGCGCTGCAGCGCGCCGAACTGTTCGAGACCACCGAGGCGCTCTTCGCCGAGACGCGCCACACCGCCATCCAGCTGGCGCAGCAGGTGGGTGAACTGGAACGCGCCAAAGAGGAAATCGACCTGCGCAACCTGGAGCTCTCGCGCCTCTACCACGCCTCCGAAGCCCTGCTGACGGGCGAAACGCCGGACGTGAAGGGGCTGGCCGAGCGCATCGTCACTTCGATATTGGAGGAGTTCGGCCAGTCCAATTGCAGCGTCATCCTGGTTCAGCCGGGCGAACGCGAACTGGTGCGGGCCGCCGTGGGGGGCGCCTATGCGGAGGAAGTGCGCAAAGGCAAGCTGTACATCGATGGCAAGGGCCTGGCGCCGCGCGCCATCCAGGGCGGGGAGATCGTCAACGTCGGCGATGTGCGCGCTGTGCCGGAATATCTGCCTAACTGGAAGGCCGCCCACTCGGAAATTGCCATCCCGCTCAGCGCCGGCGGGCGTGTGCTGGGAGTCATCGACATCCAGAGCGCCGAGAAAGACGCCTTCAACGACGAAGACGAGCGTGTGCTGGGCATCTATGCCGAGCGGGCCGCCCTGGCCATCGAAAACGCCCGTCTGTTCGAGGAGACCCGCCAGCGCCTGGGTCAGCTCCAGGCTCTGCGCGACATCGACATCGCCATCACGTCCAGCCTGGACATCCAACTGACCCTGAAAGTGCTGCTTGACCAGGTTCTAGTGCAGCTCAAGGCCGACGCCGCGGCGGTGCTGCTCCTCAGGAACGACTCGCTGCGTTACTCCGCCGGGCGCGGCTTCCGCACCAAGGCCATCGAGCAGACCCAATTGCGCCCCGGCGAGGGCATGGCGGGGGATGCCTTCCTGAACCGCAGGCTGGTGATGGGAACCCATGCGGGCGTGGACAGCCCCCAGGTGGTGCGGCGGGACCTCTTCCGCAAGGAAGGGTTCACGTCTTACTTCGGCGCGCCGCTGGTGGCCAAGGGCGAGGCGTTAGGGGTCCTGGAGATCTTCCGGCGCGAGCCGTTCACCCCGGATGCGGAATGGGTCGGCTTCCTGGAAGCCCTGGCCGAACAGGCCGCCATCGCCGTCAACAATGCCGAACTGTTCGATGGTTTGCAGCGCGCCAAGACCGAACTGGAAGTGGCCTACAGCAATACCCTGCGCGGCTGGGTGCAGGCGCTCGACCTGCGCGATAAGGAGACCGAAGGCCACACCCAGCGGGTGACCGAGATGACCGCCCGCCTGGCGGTGATCATCGGCATGCCGGCGGGCGAATTGCAGCACATCACGCGCGGCGCGCTGCTGCACGACATCGGCAAGATGGCGATCCCGGACGGCGTGCTGCTGAAACCCGGGCCGCTCACCGCCGAAGAACGCGCCCTGATCCAGAAACATCCCGACTACGCCCGCCAGTTCCTGGCCGAAATCGATTACCTGCGGCCGGCCATCGACATCCCCTACAGCCACCACGAACGCTGGGATGGCAGCGGCTACCCGCGCGGGCTTAAGGGAGAGGATATCCCCATCACCGCCCGCATCTTCGCCGTGGTGGACGTGTGGGACGCGCTCACCAGCGACCGGCCATACCGCAAGGCCTGGACCCGCCAACAGGCCAGTAAGTACATCAAGGAAGAGTCCGGCAAGTCCTTCGACCCGGATGTGGTCAGATGCTTCGTCGAAGAGATCCTCGGCGAGCGGGAGTGAAGCGCCTGCCTTGCCAAGCCCGGCGGTTCATGCTATATATCGGATAGACAGACCCAGGTTGGCCGTAAGAGTATTGAATTCCATCGGAACAGAACCGTTTTGAACTCACAACCAACTCTGACAGAAACTCTGGTGACCATTCGCCCGGCGGAAGAACGCGACCGCAGCCAATTGGCGAATATGCTCCACTTCGAGACCCAGGTGCACCGCCATCTGGATTGGCGGCCGCCGCTGGACTGGCTGGGCTTCGCGCCCTACCTGGTGGCCGAGCAGAATCAGCGCATCCTGGCGGCGCTGGCCTGCCCACCGGACCCACCAGGGGTGGCCTGGATCCGCATGTTTGCGGTGACCGGGCGCGAGCCGACCGACCTGGCCTGGCGGCTGCTATGGCCTCAGGCGCTGGAAACGCTGGCGGAGATGCCGGCCAGTTGCGCGGCGGCCATCCCGCTGCAGGATTGGTTCCGGGCGCTGCTGGAACAGGATGGCTTCCGGCACGCCCACAACGTGGTGGTGCTGGTGTGGGATAACGCTGCCAACAGTCTGCCGCCTAGCCGCGGGGACTGCCGCATCCGACCGATGCAGGCCGGCGACCTGGGCGCGGTGCAGGAACTGGACTCGGCCGCCTTCGGGGAGATCTGGCGCAATTCGCTCAACTCGCTCCAGTTGGCGTTCCAGCAATCTGCGGTGGCTTGCGTGGCCGAAGACGAAACGGGCCTGCTGGGTTACCAGATCAGCACCCACAGCCCGTTTGGGGCGCACCTGGCGCGGCTGGCGGTGCACCCGCGCGCCCAGCGGCGCGGCGTGGGCTACAGGCTGGTGCGCGACCTTCAGCAGCATTACGAAGATCCCCCGCTCAGCCGCATCACGGTCAACACGCAGGACTACAACGAAGTCTCTCTGGCGCTCTACGAGAAGGCTGGTTTCCGCCGCACCCGCGAGGAGTACCCGGTCTATCAACTGGACTTCGAGTAGAGAAGAAGCGCAGCCGGCGCGGGCACGCGCTGCTAAGCGCCGCGGCCGCTGTCTGAGAGTGATGGTCCGCATGGGCAGAATCGGTATTCGGAGGAGCGAGCGATGGGTGAGGAACGGTTTGTAGTCAACGCGCTGGCGCGCCAGGCGCTGGAAGCCATCCAGGAGGTGATGGGGGAGAACGGACTGAACGCGGTGCTGCGCGCCGCCGGGCTGGAACGGTTCATCGGGAGTTTTCCGCCGGATGACCTTGAGCCGGGGGTGAAGGCTGTGGAGTATGCCCGCCTGAACCAGGCGATTGAAGATTTCTACGGCCGGGGCGGGCGCGGCTTCCTGCAGCGCATCGGCAAGGCCTCCTTCCAATATGGCGTGCGCGAGCAGCCGGTTCTGATGGGGCTGGCGGGCATCGCTCTCAAGGCCCTGCCAGCCCGCCAGCGGGTGAAATTCGTACTCAACAGCGTGGCGGACGCCCTCAAGAAGAGCAATCCGGCGGTGGCAGCCGAAGTGACCGAGGACGGCGGCCGGCTGGTCTACACTGAGAGCACCTGCGCCATCTGCGAGGGCCGCACGAGCGATGCACCGGTCTGCCATCTGTATGTCGGCAGCCTGACTGAGGCGGTGAAATGGGCCACCGGCGCGGAGTACCAGGTGGTGGAAACCCACTGCCGGGCCAAGGGCGACGACGCCTGCCGGTTCGAGGTGCAGGAATTGGCGGACGCGGCCTGAGCGAGTTAAGGAGGAGGCAGTCATGTCTGTAAATGGACGCGTGGTCGTGGTGGCGGGGGCCACCGGCGGGCTGGGCAGCGTGGTGGCGCGGACCTTTGCAGGGGAAGGGGCGCGGCTGGCCCTGCTGGGGCGCGGGCTGGATAAACTGGAGGCGCTGGCCGCCGAACTTGGTTTGAACGCCGACCAGGCTCTGCCGTATGCCGTGGATGTGAGCGATGGCGAAACCGCCCGCGCCTGCGCTGAAGCGGTGCAAACCAAATTCGGGCGGGTGGACGTGTACCTGCATCTGGTGGGCGGCTGGGCGGGCGGCAAGCCGCTGGTGGATACCCCCGCCGACGACCTGACGAGCATGCTCCACCAGCACGTGTGGAGCACCTTCGCCATGACGCAGGCTTTTGTGCCGCGCCTGCTCGCCAATGGCTGGGGGCGGGTGATGGCGGTGGTGTCCCCGGGTGGGCGCTACCCGGCCGGGAACGCCAGCCCCTATGCGGCGGCCAAGGCCGCCCAGGAAGGGCTGTTGCTTTCCCTGGCCCAGGAACTGAAAGGCAGCGGCGTGACCAGCAACATCCTGTTGGTGCGGACGATCGATACCAAACATGAGCGCCTGAACGCCCCCAGCGAAAAGAACGCCAACTGGACGCTGCCGGAAGAACTGGCGGCGGCCATGCTGTACCTGTGCTGCGAGGAAGCGGGGACAATCAACGGGGCGCGCATCCCGCTGTTCGGCGGGCCGGAGCCGTAGGCCGGGTTTCCCATCTAAACGGATAAAGTCAGGCGTATTTAGGGACATTTGTCCCTGTTTCTGGGCGAGGCCGCGTGGCAAAATGCCTGCATGCCCTGTAGTTGGCCGTAAGCGTTTTGAATTCCGTCGGAGAGGAACAGCGGCCAACTTTTAATAGTAGTCCCGAGGGCTTTCCAAAGGCGAACAAGCCGGATATTGAGGCGTTCCCTGTAAAAAGACTTTCAATGGACTACTTCAATTGTGTGGAGAAGCCATGCCTAAAGACGAACGCCACATTCCGAGTGAATCTGGTCAGAAGATAGTCCCCAAGGGTGTGACAGCCCGTGAGCGCCGCCGCGCCAGCCACCGGCGCCGGAAGAACATGACCCGAATGGTCGTGGTAGGCGTGTTCGTGCTCATTGTGGGAATCATCGCCCTGCTGATCTTCCCGCCAGGAGGGGCCGCCAGCGATGAGACTTTCGTGGTTCCGCCGGCGCGCGAACATCCGCTGGCAGAGGACAACACGCTGGGCGCGGCGGACGCGGCCGTGGTGCTTGAAGAGTTCGCCGATTTCCAGTGCAGCGCCTGCGCCTCATTCTGGCAGCAGATCGAGCCAATCCTGATCGAGCAATACATCAGCACCGGCCAGGTGAAGTATATCTATCGCTCAGCCAATGACTTCCTGGGTGCTGACTCGGCCAACGCCGCCGAAGGGGCCTACTGCGCCGGGGAACAGGGCAAGTTCTGGGAGATGCACGACATGCTGTACGCCAACTTTGCCGGGCATGCCGGGGCCGGGGGTTACAGCGATGAGAGATTGACCGCCATGGCCGGGCAGGCCGGACTGGACGCCGACGCTTTCAGCCAGTGCCTGAAGAGCGACGACCAGCGCGAGCGGGTGCAGCAGGACGGCGAAGATTTCCGGGCCGTGAACCAGGACCTGATCGACAGCGGGCAGTCCTTCGGTACGCCGACCCTGGCCATCAATGGCGTTCGCGTGGATATGGCCAGCAGCTGGGAAGAACTGTTCGCGGCTCTGGATGCGGCCATTGCTGCCAGCGCGCCCTGAGGCTGTCCAATCTAAGAAACCCGTAAGCGGGCGACCTGGCGTCGCCCGCTTGTGTTTTAATCAGGTATCATTTGTGAATCCAACTCTGAGGTGAAGGAGACTGCATGGAAGGCAACAAGAAGGAAAGCCGCCGGGAGCGCGCCCGCCAGCGGCGGCAGAACCAAAAACTGAAATCCAGGGTGACGGGCATTCTGGCTCTGGTGGCCGTGGCGGCCGCTGCCTGGTGGGGGATTTCCTCGCTCAACAAGCCGACCACCGGCGTCGAACAAGAGCCGATGGAGAGCGCCCAGCACGTCCCGGTGGGCACGTTCGTGGAATACAGCACCAGCCCGCCCACCAGCGGAATGCACTACGACCAGGCCCTGCCGGCCGGGTTCTACGACGAGAACTCACCGGAAATGGAAATCCCGTACCCGTACCAGTTCGCGCTGCATGCCATGGAGCACGGCTACGTGATCATCTGGTACAACTGCGCCAACTACGACGGCCTGTGCGAGGAACTGAAGAGCCAGTTGCGCGCCCTGTTGGCCGAGGACGGGGCCAAGGTCATCGCCTTTCCGTGGGAGGATATGACCGAACCGGTCGTGGCGACCTCATGGACGTGGATGCAGCGTTTCGAGACTCTCGACCTGGATGGATTGCGCCAGTACGTCAAGGAAAACCGCAGCCACCCGCGCGCCCCGGAATGGAGTGTGCCATAGGGGGGTGATTGGTAATCGGTAACTGGTAATTGGAAAGCCCCTGCGAGAGCGGGGGCTTCTTGTCAGGGCCCCTGAACGCCGAAGGCGGTGAGCAGGGCGACGATGATGGGCGCGACCAGCAGGGCGGGCAGGAAATTGCCCACCCGGATGGGCTTGATCTCCAGCAGGCTGGAAACCGCCAGGCCGATGAGCAGCACGCCGCCCACGGCGGTCATTTCCGCCACCATGGCATCGCTGATCAGCGCCTGGGCCTGGAACGCCAGCAGGCTGAGGCCGCCCTGATAGACCAGGATGACGATAATGGAAAACAGGACGCCGACCCCCAGCGAGGAGGCGAACGCCAGGGCGGCGAAGCCATCCAGCACGCTCTTGATCGCCAGCAGGGAATAGTCGCCGGTCAGGCCGTCCTGAATCGAGCCGAGGATGGTCATCGGGCCGACGCAGAATACCAGCGAGGCGGTGAGGAAGCCGCGGATGAAGCGGTTGGAGGCGCCGCCTTCGCCCGTGCCGCCCGCGAAGCGGCGCTCCAGGAAAGCGCCGAACTCCTGCAGGCGCAACTCGATCTGCGCCCACTCGCCGAGGATGCCGCCCACCAGCAGGCCGCCCAGCACGATGATGGGGTTGCGGGTGCTGGTGAACATCTGGAGGCCGATGGCGGCGGTGAACAGGCCAAGACCGGCGATGACGGTGGCGCGCACCCGCTCCGGCAGACGCGCCCCGAACAACAGGCCGAGCGCGCCGCCAACCAGCACGGTAGCGATATTCAGGAATGTCCCGGTCATTGTGGCCTCCGCGAAAGGAATGGGCGTGATTATAATCTTTTCGAGCAGGAAGCATGCAGCAGGCAGCAGGTAGTGGATAATAGACAGTAGGCGAAAAGAGGGCGCATGGCTGGCGGGAAGACCGAATGGGGCTGGGGATTGGTTGGAGTGGCGGCCGGACTGCTGGGGGCTGGCATCCTGGCGGTGGCGAACGCGGCGCCGCGCGGCGCGGCGGTCTCGCTGGCGGCCGCGCCCAGCCCGGCGCCGATGTTCATCCAGGTGAGCGGGGCGGTGGCCGCGCCGGACGTGTACGCCCTGCCGCCCGGCAGCCGCGCCCGGGATGCCATCGCGGCGGCGGGCGGGTTGCTGCCGGAGGCGCGCGCCGATGACCTGAACCTGGCTGCGCCGTTGAGCGACGGCCAGAAGATTAACGTGCCTTTTCAGCCGACGGCCACGCCGGAGGGTTACGTCCCGCCGACGCCGGCCGGGCAGGCGACCGCCACGCTTGAGGTCACATTCCCTATTGACCTGAATACCGCCACGCTGGAGGAGTTGATGGCCCTGCCGGGCATCGGGCCGACGCGGGCGCAGGCTATCCTGGACTACCGCGCCGAACACGGGCCGTTCACGCGCATCGAACAGATCATGAACGTGCCAGGCATTGGCCCCGGAATCTTCGAAGACATCAGGGAACTCATCACGGTGGGGCCATAAGCGTGTGTGACCTGGCTTTGTCGAACGATCGCTGCGAGCACTCGGCTAAAGCCGCGACTCCGCGGGAGGCGCGGCGGTGAAGGCTGAATACCACCGCCAGTTGTGCCGGGAGAGCGCCGGCGAGTTCTTCGCGCCGGAGGCCCTGGAAGCGGTCATCGCCGCCAATACCGGGCAGGACGCCATCCTGCGCGGTTTCTTCGGCCATCCCGAATTCCACTTCGACGAAAGCAGGTTCGCCGAGGGCTGGGCGTATGTGGAAAGCCAGCGCGGGGTCATCCGCCGGGCGCTGCAAAACGGCGCGCCGCTAGAAGGTGCCTGGGCGGCCTTCGGGCGGCTGTTGCACGCCGTGCAGGATTTCTACGCGCACAGCAATTACGTGCGCCTGTGGGCGGCGCATTATGGCGAGGCGGACCTGCCGCCAGCCGAGAGTTTCGATGGGCTGAATGAGCATCTGCTAAACCACCCCGACCTGCGCTCCGGCAACGTCTATTACCCGCTCGAATTGCTGACGTTCTTCGAGCGTACGCGCGACTGGGCGACGCCGCGCCTGCCGGCCGATTCGCACGCCCGGATGAACCTGGATTACCCGGCGCGCGGCCCGCTGTTCTGGTATGCAATGGAGGGGGCGCGGCAGCGCAGTGCTCACGAGTTGCAGAGTCTCCTGGCGGGAATGGATGAGGCGGCGCGCGCATGGTTCAGTGGGAAGGGGAGGTAATTGGTAAGTGGTAACTCGTAATGGGCGTCATGGTGTGGCCGGATTCCCTGGTAACTGGTTTATCTATTGTCCATGAGTGGACTGCTGAGAAAATACCGCCACCTGCTGGACCTGCCCGCCCACACGGCAGAGGTTACTTTGTATGAGGGCAACACGCCGCTCATTTCCATGCCGCGCCTGGCGGCAGAACTCGGCGGCGGCTTCGACCTGTTCGTCAAGTTCGAGGGACTGAACCCCACCGGCTCGTTCAAGGACCGGGGCATGACCGCCGCCATCAGCGAGGCGGCCGGGCGCGGGGTGCGAACCGTCATCTGTGCCAGCACCGGCAATACTGCCGCCAGCGCGGCGGCCTACGCGGCGCGGGCCGGGTTGAAGGCCATCGTGCTCATCCCGCAGGGCAAGGTGGCGGCCGGGAAACTGGCGGGCGCGACCGCCTACGGGGCGCAGGTGGTGCAGGTGGAGGGCTCGTTTGACGATGCGCTGGGGCTGGTGGTGGCGGTCAGCGAGACGCGCCCCATCGCGCTGGTGAACTCGATCAACCCTTACCGGCTGGAGGGGCAAAAGACGGCGGCCTTTGAAATCATCGAGACGCTGGGAAGAGCGCCCGACCGCCTGTGCCTGCCGGTGGGCAACGCCGGCAATATCTGCGCTTACTGGCTGGGCTTCCGGCAGATGCATGAACGTCAGGGAAGCGGCCTGCCGCGCCTGCTGGGGGTGCAGGCCGCGGGGGCCGCGCCGCTGGCGCTGGGGCATCCCGTCGAGCAGCCGGAGACGGTGGCGACGGCCATCCGCATCGGCAGGCCGGCGCGCGGCGAACAGGCGCTGGCCGCGGCTGAAGAAAGCGGCGGGCGCATCATCGCCGCCAGCGATGACGACATCCTCGCCATGCAAACCCTGCTGGCCGCCGAGGGCGTGTGGGTGGAACCCGCCAGCGCGGCGGGGCTGGCCGGGCTGAAGAACGAGATCGCCGCCGGGCTGGATGTGCGCGGCGAGACGATTGTGGCGGTGTGTACCGGCCACGGGCTGAAGGACCCGGACGCGGTCACGCGCCGGATGGCCGCGCCGGAGGTAGTGGCGGCGGACATTGGCGCGCTGGAAGGGTTATTGGGAGAAGCGGAATGACCGAGATTTGCGAAACGATATTCGATATTCGAAAATCGATAGTCGATGATTCCTCCATCAACCGGCCTGAAAGCCGAACACCGGAGTTTCCATTCTCGCACCTCGATTAACCGCTTTCGAATATCGACTTTCGCTTTTCCTCGAAGGAGACCTCATGCAAATCCTGAACATTGGTATTGATCAGGCCAAACAGATCACGGACTTTGGCAGCGCGGGGGTTCGGCTCAGGCATGTGGGGCGCGGGGCTGGCCGCAACACCGTCACGCTGGCCTGGCTGGAACCCGGCGGCGCGCTGGCGCGCCACCCCGCTGTTGGGCCGCAGTTGCTGGTTGTCCTATCCGGCGGCGGCGAAGTCAGCGGCGCTGAGGGCGAGTTCGTGCCGCTGGGGGTCGGGCAGGGGGCGTTGTGGGAGCCGGGCGAGGAGCATGAGACCCGGTCAACCAACGGCCTGACCGCGCTGATGTTGGAAGGCGAGTTTGACATTCACCCGGGGTGGAAACCCGAGTAACCAGTTGCCAGGGACACATGCCGGATGCCGCCCGCGTGGCGCGCAAGGCGTGGCTCCTCGCCTCGCTGGATGCGCTGGCAGCGATTGGAGATTAGAGTACTTGTCTTGTTGGAAACAAAAAGCCCCGTAACTAGCGGGGCTTTTCATGGGTTATCGTAGATTTTGTGGGTGCCAACTCTTCTGAAATAGCATATCTTTTCGCCATCTTCCCCGTCTTCATAATGCATTGTAAACACAAGATTCTGCTTTATGTGGCCTTCCCAAATCCCATGATGCCCCTTCATTCGTTTAATCTTATGGTGTTGGTACCATTCAGGACTGCCTTGTAGCCCTGCCTCAATAGTCGGACGCGCCTCTCTGACCAATCTTTTAGATTCGATATCAAGGCTGTCAAAATCCCGCCTGAATTTTGGCGTTCGCCGAAACTTCATGCATGTGGGGTGTCAAGTGAATTGAAAAGAGCTTCAAGCGAATCGAATTCTTCGTATTCCCCTAAGCGAATATGCTCATCAACCTCTTGTTCACCAGCCTGCCATTCTTTTGTCCAAAACCATGCCTGGCTCATGTCAATCTCTACAATGATTCCATCTACAATGATAAAGCCGATTCCTGCCTCGTCGGTTGAACTACGCGACCACGGTCGTGTGGTTCCTTGTGAGCGATCAAGATGAATAACCTCGGTCATAGATGTTGAATCAATTACCATCTTTGTCTTCCTTCATAAGACTCTCGAATTTCGAGAGATTTCCTTCCAAAACATCAACGAACCGCCTGAGGCTTTCGTGACTAAGAACTATCTTAGCGACAGGCTTGATTGCCAGTTCTTCTGGAATCTCTCCCGGCATCAAGGCAGGCGCAGCCAATTGACCAAAGTAAATAAAGAACTCTGATCCCGTGCTATGCGAAACGAGTAGGTGGTTTGTATAAAGGGTGGGCAAATCATCCCCAGATTCCCAATATAACCTCACACTTACGCCGTCTCTATCTGTCGCTTCGTTTTTCTTTGCCACTTACTGCCAGCCTCATCTTCTTTCGGTGTCGGTCTCGTTTCAAGCAACGCTTTCAGCACTTACTCAAGCTTCGATCCAAGAGGTCGCATATTGGCTGATTGCGGAGATCTCAATAATCGTTGGCCTGGTGACACAGGCATATGGGTTCGAATCCCATCCTCCCGCCCCTTGTTTCTTTCTCTGTTAAGTTTACTGCAAATTGTCAACTTCTCTTGACAAAGTATACAGTCTGTCAATCGGTTTGACAATCATCAATTAGTCGACATTTCCGTTAATACTCAAATCACCACATCACATCAAGGTTAACATCGCGCGAGTCAGAAATCAAGGAATTGGTCAGTTTGGGAGTGGCTAAGAAAGTGGGTCTCTGGGGTTGGCAGCGGCAGCAGCGGGCTAAAGCCTGCTGTCAGGTAGGCACAAAGAAGGTCAGACAGTGGGCTGAAGCCCACTGTGGCCCACAGAGTTAGCCACTCCCGTCAGTTTTTGGGTCTGTCAACGATATAACCACCTTACGAATTACGACTCGGCCTTTCTATTCCCCGTCGTACGCCTTCTGCAAATCCGCGATCACGATCTTGTTCATCTGGAGCATTGCGTTCATCGCCCGGTTGGCGCGCTCGCGGTCTGGGTCGCCCATAAGTTCGCCAAGGGCGTTGGGGATGATCTGCCAGGACAGGCCGTATTTATCCTTCAGCCAGCCGCAGCGGCTCTCTTCGCCGCCATCGGCGATGAGCGCGTTCCAGAAATGGTCCACCTCGTCCTGCGTCTCGCAATGGACGAAGAACGAGATGGCTTCGGTGAAGGTGAACTGCGGCCCACCGTTGAGGGCGATGAATTCCTGGCCTTCGAGTTCGAAGGCGACGCCCATGACCCTGCCTTCCGGGCCGGGCATCGTGCCGACGATGCGCGAATTCTTGAAGAGGGAGATGTAGAACATTGCGGCCTCTTCGGCCTGGTCGTTGAACCACAGGTAGGGGGAGATCTTCTGCATGGCGTTCACTCCTCTAGTCACAAGGTGGCGGTTTCAACAGCATAACGCCAATCTGTGCAATTCTGCCATGCCTGGTGGATTTTGTAAACTATTCCAGGGATTCTTCTGCGGGTCAACCCTGATGCCAGGCGCATCTCGCGAAACAAAAGCCGGGCGGAGGCTGCACGATGGGCCTCCGCCCGTCCACCGATAAGCGCGTCAGTCAGGCGCGGCAGGATTCGTGGTCGTGGTCCACCACCCGCAGGTATCTGACCCCCAGGGTGAGCAGTAACAGACCGAAGGCCAGCACACCGGCGGCGGTCAGCCATTCCACCAGCGCCGGGG
>JACPVG010000013.1 GCA_016191875.1 Chloroflexota bacterium | reverse complement strand
GTGTATCGCTTGCCACAATGCATACAGCGAACGCGTTGCGAACCCGCCACGGTGAGGCCAGCCTTGTTCTGCCGGGTAGATTGGTTGCAGCTTGGACAGTTGGTCATGCCCTATTTTAGTCCATTAACTTAGCCACTCCCCAGGCATTCGGCTACGTTGGTTCGGCGTGCACGGTCACCCGCGCCAGGTCCAGCTCGCTCGCCAGCAGATCGGTTTCGATGCGTTCGGCGGCGGCATGGGCCTCGGCCAGCAGGGTGGCCTCCGGAAACAGCAGTGTAACCGCGGCCTGCAGATGTCCGTCGATCGCCATCACCCGCAGCCCGCCGATCTGGCCCGCGCGTACATGGCGCAACAGAACAGCCCGCACAGCGGCTTCAGATTCCTTCCCGGCGGCTTCGCCCGGCGGCAGTACCTGGGCGGGGATGGGCTCCAGATGTGTGAGGATATCTTCGGCCTCCGGCCAGCGGGCGTGTACCCGGTTTTCGAATTCATCGGCCAGCGAATGGGCCTCGCCCAGGCTCACCGCCCCGCCGATCTCCAGGTGCAATTCGATGCTGTAGTGCCCTCCCAAATCGGTATGTATGTGCAGGTCGTGCAGGCCCAATCCCAGCCCATCGGCGATTTGGCGCAGATCGGTAGCCATCCTCTCCCAGTTGGTCAGACGCTCCTGGGCGGCGGGTTCGATGTGCACCAGCGCATCCGACACGTTCTCCAGGTCGGTCTTCAGGCGGCGTTCGACCTCCGAGGCCACCGCGTGAGCCTGGGCCGTGCTCATCGCCGGGTCCACCTTTACGTGCAGGTCCACAAAGGCCGAACCAGCCGCCTGGCGCGAGCGGATGCGATGCACGTAGCGCACACCGGGCGACGCATAGGCGATGGCTTCGACGGCTTGCGGGTCCAACGCGGCCTCATCCGTCAGCGCGCTGCTGGCCGTCCTCAGAATGTGAAACGCCGCCCGCAGGATCAGCGCCACCACCGCGGCCGCCACCAGGGCATCCAGCCAGCGCCAGCCCATCCACACGCCCGCCAGTGAAACCAGCACGCCGGCCGTAACGTAGAGATCGGTGGTCGTATGGCGGGCATCCGCCAGAAGGATCTCCGAACCGAGCCGTTTACCGGCCCGCGTCTCCATCCACGCCACCAGAGCATTCACGGGCAGCGTGAGCAGCATCAGCCCCACCGTCAGCGGGGTCACCATCGGGGCAGAGCCATTCAGCAGGCGCTCCAGGATGGCCCGCCCGATCTCGTAAGCCGCGGCCAGCAGTAATCCACCGATCGCCAGCGCGCCGAGCGTTTCGTAGCGCTGGTAACCGTAAGGGTGACGAACATCGGCCGGACGGTCGGCCAGCCGGATGGCGGCCAGCCCAATCAGGTTGGATGAAGAATCCACCAACGAGTGGAAGCCGTCCGCCACCACCGCCAGCGCGCCGGAGATCAACCCCAGAACGATCTTGAGCGCCGTGACCGCCAGGTTGGCGGCCAGCACCGCCCACAACACCCGGCGGATGCTAGCGAAATGCGCGGCGGTCGCCTGGCTCATGGGGTGGGCGTGGCGCTCGGCGTCGCGCTGGGGGTCGCCGTTTCGGTGGCGCTGGGTTCAGGCGTATCCGTGGGCGGCGGGGGCGGCGTGTCGGTGGGAATCTCGGTGGGCATCGGCGTATCGCTCGGAATTGGCGTGGGCGGCGGTGTGGGCGTCGGCAGGCGAATCTCGATGATGATTGTGGTCTCGGCGTAACCGTCTTTCTGGCTCACCACCCGCAGGCGCAGGCTGAGTATGCCATTGTCGTCATGGTCCAGGTTCAGCCGGAAGATCTGTTCCGGGCTGTTCACCGGGCTCCTGCCGTTGGCGAGTTCGTGCCAGTTGTTCGGCTCGGCGCCCTTGCCCCATTCCAGCACCCACTCCTCAAAATCCCCGGTGGCGCCGGCCGCGGCCCGAATCTGGATCGACTCTTCGTTGACCACCTGCCCGTCCGTCAGGTTGGCAAATTCCAGGATTGGGCGCGGGTCGTCGCCCCGGCAGGCGCGTTCCGGCGAGAAGACGAACGGCGGCTCAAATCCCTGGCTCTCCGCCCAGCCCCGCCCGGCTGAGCTGTCGCGGATCCACTTCTGCCCAAACGGGTCGCTGACGTTAATAACGAACAGTTCCTCGGTGAATTCGTCGCATTCCGGCGAAGCTCGCAGGCCGGTCCAGGTATCGATCTCCAGCCGCTGCCACAGGTCCTCTTCCTTGGGCAGGGGCGGCTGGTCGCTGGCGAAAAACTCGCTGCGCTCAGAGCGACACCACTGCGAAGGCTCAGCCCCGGAGATGCTGCAGATCACTTTTTCAACCACGCCCGGCGGGCGCGGGAAGGGTTTGGCCGCCGCGCCGCTGATCTCGTTCACCAGCAGAATCATGAACTCATTCCAGATCGGGGCCGCGCCGGTCAGGCCGCTGGTGTTCACCATCGGCGTGTAGTCAGGGTTGCCCACCCACACGCCCACGGCCACATCCGGCGTGTAACCCAATGTCCAGTTGTCGCGGAAGTCGTTGGTCGTGCCAGTCTTGGCCGCCACCGGGAACGGGAGGTTGAGCGCCGAATTGGGGCCGAAGGCGGGCGTGCGGGCAGCGTTATCCGAAAGAATCGAGGTGATCAACCAGGCGTGTTCCGGCCGGATGACCTGGGCCGGTTCCGGGCGCCGGTGCTCGAAGACCACGTTGCCCTGGAAATCCGTGATGCGGCTGATGGCATAGGCTGGCACGTACTGGCCGCTGTTGGCGAACACCGCATAGGCGTTGGTCAACTCCAGCAGGGTTACTTCGCCGCCGCCCAGCGTAAGCGCCAGGCCGTACTGGTCGCTGGTGAGCGTGGTGATGCCCAGCCGCTGGGCCATGGCCACCAACCCGCCCTCGCCATACACGCCCACGAAGTTCAGCGTCTTGACCGCCGGGACATTGTAAGAATTGGCGAGTGCCGTCCGCACCGTCACCGGCCCGTGGAATTTTTCGTCGTAGTTCACTGGCACGTAGGGCGGGCGCGTATCCTCCGACAGGCCGGAAGGCGGGAACTCGCTCGGCACGTCCCAGATCAGCGTGCTGGGCGTCCAGCCCTTCTCGAAGGCGGCGGTGTAGGTGATGGGCTTGATGCTTGAGCCCGGTTGGCGCGGGCTGACCGCCATGTTAATCTGCCCGTCGATGGCCTCGTTGTCAAAGTCCGCCGAGCCGACCATTACGATGATCTCGCCCGTGCTGGGCAACAGCGCCACCAGCGCCCCGGACTGCACGTTGCGGTCCTGGAGCGTGGCGACCTGCTTGCGGACGATCTCCTGGGCGATATCCTGCAATTGCGGGTCGAGCGTGGTATACACCGTGAAGCCAGAGCGGTAGATGGTTTGCGGGTCGTAGAGCTTTTCCAACTCGGTGCGGATGTAGTTGACCCAGTGCGGGTAACGCAACTGCACGTCCGGCGAGGGAAACTCGTAATCTACCAGGGCATAGGCGGCGGCCGCGGCGGTGTTCAGGTCCACGCACACCCGCTGTTCGGTAGTGGAGACATAGATGCAGTTCTGTTCCGCGCTGGTCTCGTACATCAGGCGCAGCACGGTCTGCTGGCGGGCGAAGGCTGCATCCGGGTTGGTGTACACGTCATATACGCTGGGGGCCTGCGGCAGCCCGGCCAGGAAGGAGGCCTGCTCCAGGTTGAGCTGGTCGGCGGTGGTGTGGAAGTACGTCTCGGCGGCCGCCTCGATGCCATAAGCCTGGTTGCCGTAATAGATCTCATTCAGGTATAGTTCCAGGATCTCGTCTTTGGAGTAGACGCGCGTCGCCTCGGTCGCCAGGATGGCTTCTTTGACTTTGCGCAGGTAGGATTGTTCGCTGGCCTCTTCCGGGGAGAACAACAGGGCGCGCACCAGCTGCTGCGTGATGGTGGACGCGCCGGAGACCACCTCGCCGCCCTGATAGTTCTGCCAGAAGGCCCGGAAAATAGCGAGGATGTTGAAGCCGGGGTGGCTGTAGAACTGCCCGTCTTCCGTCGCGATGGTGGCGGCGATCATGTACGGCGAGATATCTTCCAGCGGCACGTAGGTGCGCCGCCCGGCGTTCGGGTCCAGAATCTCATAGAGCAAGTTGCCATCCCGGTCGAGGATGCGGGTGGTCTCGAACTGGCTGGTGCGCTCGCGCAGGTCGTCTACGCTGGGCAGAGTGCGGGCGATGCTGTAGTACTGGATGAGCATGAACATCAGCGCCGCCAGCAGTAGCAGCGTACCGGAGAACAAAGAGAGGATGCCCATGCGCAGCAGGCAGCCCCAGGCGCGCCACGGGCGGCCGTTGCCGCCTCTTGCGCCGCCGGCCGGCGAGCGGTTGCCCACGGGGGGCGCGCCACGGCGGGTCAGCCGGATGCCGCCCCGGGCAGGCCGCGGCGGCGGCGTGAAGGCCGCCTCGGAAACCTGGGTGGCCCCCAGGTCGGTCTCCGGGGCGCGGCGCGGCAGCGGCATCCCTTGCGAATCCACTCTCGGCGGGGGCGCCGGCGGCGTGTTTCCCAGCCGGGGCGGCACGGGCACGCCTGAAGGCGAGAGGTCCGCCGGCATGGTCTCGGCTTCATCGGGCGGGACGAACTCCTCCCGGTCGGCGTGGCTGGGCGCGGTATCGCCAGTGCGCGGCCGTGTGGGCGGTTCCAGGCGCGCCGGAGGACTGACTTCATCGCCGCCGGTCAGCCGGCGGAAGCGTTCGCGCGGGTCGCCTTCCGGCGGCTCTTCAGAATCGGAACTGTGGGGGGTCTTCTTTTCCTCGTCCATGATCTCTGTTTAATCACAACCCGCCCGGCAGGGCAACCGAAATAGGCGCGACCCCGTCCTCACACCTTTGAAGGAAACCCCCTACTCTCCCGGCCGCATCAGGATCAGCGCCGTCCACGTGCCTTTCATCACCGTCTCGTCATTCTGGTTCTTCACATCCAGCTCGATGACCACCGAACCCGCTTTGAGGCGCGGCAGGGCTTTGGTTTCAAGGACTTCCAGCACCACGTGGATGGTATCCCCAATGAACACCGGCTTGATGAACTTCCAGGCGTTGATTTCGCGGAAAGCCAGGATGGTGCCTTCCATCACCCCGGTCTGCACCGCCAGTCCCGAGGCGATGCTCAGGCCGAGGATGCCGTGCGCCACCCGCTGGCCGAAGGGCGTGCCTTTGCTGAACTCGGCATCGGTGTGAATCTGGTTGAAATCACCGGAGAGGCCGGAAAACGTAACGATGTCGCTTTCGGTCACAGTGCGGCCGACCGAGGTGACCTGCAAACCAACTTCGAACTCTTCAAAGTATTTGCCGCGCTGCGCGGCGCCGGATGGGGACATGCGCTCCTCCAGGGATGGGCTGTTGGGATTCTAGCATACCTGCCATCCAGTTTAACCCGCTGGGAGTCGCGTGGTTGCCCGCGCCGCGATACAATTCCGCCCATGCGCACCTGGAACCTTGGCCCCGGCGAGCCGCAGTGCCTCACCCTGGCCGCCGACTGGCGCCTCAGCCCGATTGATTACGCCAATGACCATATCTGGGAACTGGCTCTCGGGCGCGGCGACCCGGCCGCCATCCTGCTGCACGGTTCCTACGGCCTGCGGGCGCGCGACCTGCGCCTGTTCCCGCGCTTCACTGAAGGCGCACTGACCCTCAGTGACCCAGCCGCCTTCGACACCCCGCCGCGCCTGGCCGGTTTCGCCCCCAACTGGCTGCGGCTGGCCTATGCCCCCTTCCCCGGCATCGAACTCCTGGCCGACTATTGGGCGCCGGGCGGGCCGCTGCTGGCCGGGCGCATCCAGGTCACGAATGCCGGCGTCACCCGCCGCCGGCTGCGCCTCGACCTTGTGGCCCTGCTCAGCCCCATTGGCCCGCAGGGCGAAGCCATGTTGCCCGTGCGCCGCGAAGCCGTGCATATCCTCCAGGGTCGCACACACGAACTCTGGCCGGTGCTGTTCTTCACCGGCGGCCCGGAAGGCGTTCGCAGCCCCTACCCGGCCCTCAGCCAGGAACTTGACATGCTGCCCGGCGCGGCCCGGCGCTTCACCTGGGTGCTCGCCAGCCTGCCCGACGCGGAAGAGGGCTTCCGCTTGGCGCGCCAGACCGCCGCCCGCAACTGGGAAGCCGAACTGGCCCGCATCCAGATGGTCAACGCCGCCGCCCTGGAGGTTGCCACCGGCGAACCGGATTGGGACGCGGCGTTTGCCCTTGGCCAGAGCCAGGCCAACAGTCTGCTGCTCAGTCCCACCAGCCATCTGCCTTACGCGTCGTTCGTCAGCGCCCGCCAGCCCGATCACGGCTACTCGCCGCGCGGCGATGGCGGAGATTACAGCCATATCTGGAATGGCCAGACCGCTCTGGAAGCCTGGTATCTTGCCCAGAACCTGCTGCCCGGCAGCCCGGATGCCGCCAAAGGGCTGGTGCGCAACTTCCTTGCCGCCCAGAGCGAAGACGGCCGCGTCGACTTCAAGCCCGGCCTGGGCGGGCAGCGCGGCCGCATGCTCGCCACACCCCTGCTGGCCGACCTGGCCTGGCGTATCTACCAGCATTCGGACGACCTGCGCTTCCTCGAAGAAGTCTTCCCGCGCCTGCTCGATTTCGTGCAGGCCTGGTTCGCCCCGCGCCAGGACCGCGACGGCGACGGCGTCCCGGAGTGGGACCACCCCACCCAGACCGGCTTCGACGACAACCCGCTCTTCTCGCCCTGGCATGCCTGGGCGCAGGGCGTCGATATCCGCTCCTTTGAAAGTCCGGACCTGTGCGCCTTCCTGTACAACGAGTGCCAGGCGCTCATCCATATGGCGGCTGCGCTTGGGCGGCCCGAGCCCGCCGCCGGGCTGGCCGCGTTGACGGAAAACCTGCGCACCGCCCTGGAAACCGCCTGGGACGGACGCGCTGCCACCTATCGCTATTGGGACCGCGAAGCCCACAACAGCCAGAAGGGCGAAACTCTCGGCCGCCGCAAAGGCCCGGGCCAGATTCCGCTCGATCTGGTTTTCGACCTGCCCCAGCGCCTCGCGGTGCGGCTTGAGACCCGCGGCGCGGCCGGCGTTTCGGCCCAGGTCTATGTGCATGGCACGCTGCCATCCGGCCAGCATCGCGTCGAGAAACTCAACCCCTCCGCCTTCCAATGGCTGGGCGGCCGCGCCACTGTCACCCTGGACCCGCTCTTCATGGAACTTGACCACATCCAGGTGGATGGCCTGCCGCCCAACGGCTCGGCCAGGGCCACGCTTGTGGATTTCCGCGCTGAAGATCACACCCTGCTCACCCCGCTGTGGGCCGGCCTGCCGGACCCCGGTCGCGCTGCGGCGCTGATCGACCGCAAATTATTGAAAGGGAACGCCTACGGCCAGCCCTTTGGCCTGCCCGCCTGCCTGAAAGCCCCCGCCAGGCCTGAGGCCGAAACGCTGCACGCCGCCTGGCTGCCCTGGAACGTGATGGCCGCCGAAGGGTTGCTGCGCTATGGCCGCCGCGCCGAAGCGGCCGCCCTGCTCGGCAAACTGATGAACGCCATCACCGCCAACCTGAAACGCGAACAGGCTTTCCGCCGCTGTTACCACGCCGGGGACGGGCGCGGCCTGGGCGAACGCAATTCCCTGCTGGGCCTGCCGCCGCTCGGGTTGTTCCTCCAGATTCTCGGCGTGCGCATCCTCTCGCCCTGGAAGGTGGTCGTGGACGGTCTCAATCCTTTTCCCTGGCCGGTCAGGATACAATATCGCGGACTGACACTGGAATGTCTGGAAACGGAAACAGTCGTAACCTTCCCGGACGGCCAGTCCGTCAGCGTCGAAGAAGCCGGTCCGCACCTGGCGAGCGTCGCCTAGCGCCTGCCCGCGCATCTTCTTCCTTCATGGAACAGGATATCGAGCTTATCGAAGAGATCGCTTTCGGGCTGATTCTGCTTGCCAGCCTGGTGGGCATCGGCGTGCGCCGCTCGCGCATGCCCTACACGGTCGGGCTGGTCCTCGTCGGCCTGCTGCTGGCGGTGGGCATCTTGCAGTTCGCGCCCACGTATGCCCGGCGCGACGTACGCGAGCTCCTCGTCCCGCAATTGATTCTGGCCCTGCTGGTGCCGCCGCTGGTCTTCGAAGCCGCCTTCCACATTCGCTGGGGGGAACTGCGCGCCAACCTGCGGCCCATCGTCATTTTCGCCATACCGGGCGTGATTGCCACCATGCTGCTGGTGGGCGCCGTAGTGGCCTGGGGTACGGAGTTGAGTTTTCCGGTGGCGTTGGTGTTCGGCGCCCTTATCGCCGCCACCGACCCAGTGGCCGTAGTGGCGCTCTTCCGCTCGATGGGTGTGCCCAAGCGCCTGCAAGTGCTCCTGGAGGGTGAGAGCCTGTTCAACGACGGCACGGCCATCGTGTTGTATACCCTTATGCTCGGCCTGGCCGCCCAAGCCACGGCCGGCCTGGAAGTGCGCTTCGACCTGCTGCGCGTCGTCGCCCAATTCACGCTCGTGGCAGGCGGCGGCATCCTGGTCGGCCTGCTCTTCAGCGCCGCCATCGCCCGCGTCATCAGTTCCATAGACGATTACCTGATCGAGGTCACACTGACGCTGGTGGCCGCCTATGGTTCGTATCTGCTGGCCGAAGAACTCGGCGTCAGCGGCGTGCTGGCGGTGGTGGCGGCCGGATTGGTGAGCGGCAACCTGGGACCGCGCGGCATGTCCCCGACCACCCGCCTGAGCCTGGCGAACTTCTGGGAACTGGCCGCCTTCCTGGCCAACTCGGTCGTGTTCCTGCTGATCGGGCTGGTGATCAACATCGAGGTCCTGTTAGCAAACTGGCAGGCGATTCTGCTGGCGATCCTGGCGGTGCTGCTGGCGCGGGCAGTGGTCATCTACCTGTATGCCTGGTGGCGGCCGGAGATACCCAACAAATTCGTCCACGTCGTGTTCTGGGGCGGGTTGCGCGGAGCCATCTCGCTGGCTCTGGCGCTGAGCATCACCAGCGGGCTGCACGGCGAAGGCACGCACTTGAATGAGGCCGATGCCATCTTGATTCAGAGCATGGCTTTCGGCGTAGTGCTGTTCACCATCCTGGTGCAGGGTATGACCATGCGCCGCTTCATCCAGCGCCTGCGCCTCTCCGAACGCAGCCCGGTGGAAGAGGAATACGAACGCCGCCAGGCGCGGGCCGTGGCCGCCCAGGCCTCCTACGAACATATCCGCGGTCTGCGCGCCGAGGGCCTCGTCTCCGACCATGCCTGGGCGCTGATGGAAGGGCCCATGCGCCGGCAGATCGAAGCCCGCAGCGACAGCGTCCGCGAACTGCTGCGTTCCGACCGCACTGTTGAGGTGGCCGGGTTGAACAACGCCTATCGCGAAGCCCTGCGCGCCCAGCGCAGCACCTTCCAGAACCTCCTCGCCAGCGGCGTGATCTCTGAGGAAACATTCTCGTATCTGGTTTCGGAGATCGACAGCGCCCTGGCAAACGATGAGATCAACTACGGCGACCTGCTGCTCCTGCGCAGCAAGGACAAACCGCCTATCACCCGGCTGGTAAGTGCAGTGGTGAACGAGGTGGACCTCGAAGACACCCTCAACACGCTCAATATCCTGGGCATTCCCACCACCCGGGTCAGCAGCAGCACCTCGCCCGGCGAGGCGGCCACTACAACGCTGTTGATGGGCATTGAGACCCTGCAGGAAGAGGACGTAATCCAGGCCGTCCTTTCCTGCTGCTCGCCCCCGACACCCCAGCCGGCCCTGGGCCACCTGCTGCCGCAACTCGCCGGCGCCGAAGCCGTCCTGGTGAACAGCGACATCTACGTCCTCCCTGTGGAACGCTACGAAGAGTTGTGAAAGGCGCAGCCGATGAAAATGATTTTGTGCATCATTCTGGATACCGACAGGGACGAAGTGATCAAGGGGTTAATCGAAGCGGGCTATCGGGCGACGGTGCTGGCATCCAGCGGGGCCTACTTCCGGCGCGGCAACAACACGCTTTTGATCGGGGTGGAGGGCCACCAGGTGGATGATGTGATCGAAGTCATCAGAACCAGGACCAGCGACCCCGGCGCGGCAGGCCTCAAACGCGCCACACTGTTTGTGCTGGACGTGGAGCGGTTTGAGCAGGTCTGAATCGACCCAAAATTGGCGCAATTGAGGGCAATCCTCCAAACGGCGGATGACGTGCGCGTCCCAGCGGCGTAAACTGGGTCCATCCATGCAGAGCGAGGTGAGTATGGGCGGCAAACGGTTTCTGATTCTCTTTGTACTGGCTGTTGCAACTGCGGGCTGCTGGAGAGGCGTCCCCCCGGTCACCCTGCTGGAGGCGCCTGCACCCGGCCCGGCCCCGACGCACGCGCGGCCCAACGAAACCCCTCCGCCAGATATCCTGCCGCGCTCCGTATATTTCCTCAGCGACGTTTCCGGCAGCACGCAAGTCTGGCGACTGGAGCGCGACGGGGTCACGCTCACCCGCCTGACGGACGAAGCCGCCGCCGTAGAAGCTTTCGCCGTATCGCCTGTGGATGGCTCTGTGGCCTACCTTACGGCCAACCAGATCAATCTGATTGAGGCCGACGGCTCCGCCCGAACGCGGCTGGTGGATGGCGGGCCGCCGGACGACTCCTTGCCCAACGAAACCCGGATTCGGTCGCTGGCGTGGTCGCCGGACGGCCGAACGCTGGCCTATGGCCTGAACGGGGTGAACGTCTATTCCTTCGAGAGCGAATCCAGCACGGCGATCCTGCCCAATAAGACCCGCGACGCGGAGGGCAACCCCACCATGGGGTTCCAGATCTACCAGGTCGTCAAGTGGTCACCGGACGGCGGCAAACTGCTGTTGACGCTCAGCGCGTGGGAAACGTACACCCGCATCATCTACGACGTATCCACACACACCCTCATCCCCCTGGGGAGCGAATCCTTGGTGTGCTGCGACCTCTCCTGGTCGCCGGACAGCCTCACGCTATGGGCGGCCAGCTCTTCCTCCGGAATGGTTACCACCGGCCTGTGGCGTTACGACGCTGTCACGGGCGCGGAGATGGGCCTGATGACGCCGACGCCAATGCCGGACGGCCCCTCCTATCCCGCGGATTACGCCGCCTATCCGCTCCAGGTGGGCGATGAACTTTTCTACCTCTACGCGCCCATCGGCGAGACCTTGCTCGACATTGTGCCCTACACGCTGGTGCGCGCGCCGGTAGCCGACGTAAATGCCCGTACTCCCCTTCGCTCCGACACCTGGCCGGTGAGCGATCTCTTGTGGGCGCCGGACGCCAGCCTGGCGCTCGGCGTCCTCTCAGGTGGGCCGCGGCCGCAGGAAGGATACGCCCTCGGCGCGCTGGCGCTGATTCCGGCCGACGGCTCGCCGTCTGTGGTACTGGTCGAATCCGCCGCCGCGCCCGCCTGGGGCCCCTAGGCGTGGCCGCTCCGGCCAACGACCTAGATGCCGCGCTCTTCCACCACCTGATAGGTTTCGTACAGGTCGCCGGGCTGTTTGCGGTACGCCCGGTAGATCGCTTCCCCATCAAATTCCAGTTTATCCTTCATGCGGGCGTGGATGAAGGGAGCTTTGATGCGCTCGAGGGCCTCGCCGCGCGCCACCCATTCCACGGCCAGGCTCTCGGCGCTGGGCGTGGGCGCTCCTGAGACATAGGTACAGAGGAAACCGAGCATCAGGATGTCGGTGACCACATTCTGATACACGCCCACCAGCCGCCCGACCTCGACGGTCACGCCGGTTTCCTCGAACACCTCCCGCACCAGCGCCTGGGTCAGGGTCTCGCCCGGCTCCACCTGCCCACCGGGGAACTCCCAGCCGCGCGCCGGGCTGTCAATCATCAGCACGTCGCCCGCCGCGTTCAGCACAAGGGCGTCCACCGCCAGGATGTGGCGCGGGCGATACCTTTCCATGCGGACCTCCGGGGAACTCGTTCAGGAAGAAAAGGCGAAGAAGTCTCTGGCGCGGGCGCGCGCCGGCGTCTCCGGGTACGCGCGCATGAAATGGTCGCGGTGCCGGCGGATGCGGCTTAGCCAGCGGTTGATGCGGCTGCCGCTCTGATGGCCGAAATCGAGTTGGCTGGCGTGGCAGGCGTCGGCGCGCTCTTTCACCGCTGCCATGTTGGTGTAGTCTATCGAGACGTGCAGGGGATAATCCGCGTCGCTGACCAGCGCCACCAGGTCGATGTCGTGGTTGCGGCCAAACCTGCGCGGGTCGGGGATGCGCCTGCCCGCCAGCCGGGCCACGCCCTGCGCTAAGCGGCTGCGGTGCAAGGCATCCAGCGTGCGCACCAGCCAGCGCAGCGTCTGGCGCGGGAAGATAGTGTAATACAACTGCCCCGCAGCGGCGGGTGTACCCGCCTGCGGGAACTGAGCATCATCCCCGGCGGCGTGAAATGCCCTGACGGTGGCCTCGTGAATCTTGATATGGTCGGGGTGATGGTAGCCGCCCACCGGGTCGAACGTCACCACCACGTCCGGCCGAAAATCCCTCAGCGCGCGCACGATCTTCTCGGCCACATCATCCAACCGGGCAGAGACCAGCGACTCGGGGTGTAGGTTATCGGTTGAACCGGCCATGCCCGAATCGCGATAACCAAGGAATTCGACCTTCGCCAACCCCAAAGTTTCGGCTGCACAGCGCAGTTCGCCTTCACGCAGCTCGGCGATGCTGCGCCCATCTTTCAGGAACTCCGGCGCGACGCTGCCGGCCTCGCCGCGCGTGCCGCACAGCAGGCGGATCTCCACGCCGCGCCGGGCATAGTGCGCCAGCGTGCCGCCCATCCCGAACGATTCATCATCCGGGTGCGCCATCACAACCAGCATTTTCTTTCCTGAGAGGTCCGAGGTGTTCATAGGCCAACCCGGGCGATTATACACGAGCCGCCGGTGAGGGCTAATACACGGGCAACGCCGGGTCCACGTCCCGAGCCCAGGCGTTGATCCCGCCTTCCAGGTTGAGCGCCTTGCGGAACCCTGCCGACTGCATCATCTCCAGCGCCCGTGCCGAACGCGTGCCGCTCTTGCAGAACAGCACGAACTCGTCGGCCGAATCCAGTTCGTGCAGCCGGGCGGCCAGTTCGCCCAGCGGGATGTTGCGCGCCCCCGCCAGGGCGGAGATCGCCAGTTCGTGCGGTTCGCGCACGTCCAGCAGGGTGAGCGGTGCGCCGTCCTTCAAACGCGCCGCCAGTTCGGCGGCGGTGATGTCGCGCCCCGCGCCGGCGCGGCCTTCTTGCGGCTCCAGGGCCGGCACGCCGCAAAACTCTTCATAATCGATCAGCGTGATGGCCTCGGGCGGCAGGCTGCATAACCGGCAGTTGGGGTCTTTTTTCAACCGGATTCTCTCAAACGAGACTTCCAGCGCGTTGTAGAGCAGCAGCCACCCGGTTAGCGGCTCGCCGATGCCCAGGATGACCTTGAGCGCCTCACCGGCCTGCAAACTCCCCACCACGCCGGGCAGCACGCCCAGCACGCCGCCCTCGGCGCAGGAAGGCACGCTGCCGGGCGGCGGCGGGTCGGGGAACAGGCAGCGGTAGCACGGGCCGCGGCGGGCGTCGAACACGCTCACCTGTCCTTCGAAGCGGAAGATTGACCCATACACATTGGGGATGCCCAGTTTCACGCACAGGTCGTTCACCAGGTAGCGGGTGGGGAAGTTATCCGTGCCGTCCAGGATCAGGTCGTAGCCCGCGGCAATGCGCTCCGCTGTGGCGCTGGTGAAGGGTTCGTCGTACGCCTGAATCTCGATTACCGGGTTGAGGTCGAGCAGGCGCGCCCGGGCAGCCCCGGCCTTGCGCGCCCCCAGGCTGGCCTGGCCGTAGAGCACCTGGCGTTGGAGATTGCTCTCCGAGACCGCGTCGAAATCCACGATGCCCAGCCGCCCGACCCCGGCCGCGGCCAGGTATTGGGCCGCCGGCGACCCCAGCCCGCCCGCCCCCACCACCAGCACGGACGCGGCCTTCAGCCGCTTCTGGCCCTCCAGCCCCACCTGGGGGATGAGCAAATGCCTTGAATATCTCAGGATTTCCGCGTGCGAAAGTTCAACCTGCATGGCATCACCTCCGCCGCCATTATAGCCGCCAAACAAAAGCGGGCAGCTTGCGCCACCCGCTGGCTGCTGTAGGCTATCTGACTCCGGCTATTTCACCATCATCTTCTCGTAGACCGGCTGGTTCCAGTGGCGGTACTTCTTCACTTTGCCGCGCACCACGTCGTTGTACAGCGTCCGCAGGCTGGCCGTGATCGGTCCCATTTCACCGTCGCCCAGCGGCCGGTTGTCCACTTTCGTCACCGCCGTCACCTGGGCGGCCGTGCCGGTCATGAAGAACTCGTCGCACAGGTAGACTTCAGTGCGGTCGATGTGGCGCTCCAGCACGTCGAGTTTCAGTTCTTCGCGCGCCAGTTCGATAACGCTCCGGCGGGTGATGCCCTCCAGGATGTTGTCCGTCACCGGCGGGGTGATCAGCTTGCCATCCCGCACCATAAAGATATTCTCGGCGCTGCCCTCGCTCAGGTGGCCGTCCACATTCAGCACCAGCGCCTCGTCGAACCCGGCCCGCACCGCGTCGGTCTTGATGAAGGCAGTGTTGACGTACGCCCCGGCGATCTTGCCGCGCGCCGGAATCATGTTGTCGTCCAACCGCCGCCACGAAGAGAACGTGACGTGCGCGCCGGTATCGTTGCTCACGTAGCGGTCGAAAGGCACAGAGAACACCGTGAATTCGTCGATCAGGTCGTGCAGGCGCACGCCGATGATCTCATCGGCCTTGTAGGCCAGCGGCCGGATGTAAACGTCCTGGCGGTGGCCTTCCTTCTGCACCAATTCGAGGGTGATGTTGACCATGTCTTCAGAGGTCACGCCCAGGTCCATCACCATCAGTTTGGCGGAATTCAAAAAACGGGTGAAATGATCCAGCGGGCGGAAGATGAACAGCTCTTCTTCCTCTTCGTTCCAGTAGCCCCGCACGCCGCCGAACACGGCCGTGCCGTAGTTCAGCGAATGGGTCATCACCCCGATCTTAGCATCGGAGTATGGGACAATTTTTCCTTTGAAGTATGCGTAAGATGGGAGCATCATTCAGCCTCCTGAGTGGTGTGAATTGACCGGCGTCCAGTTCCCCTGACTCCACAAAAATCATTATACACGTTTTGGCCGGAGAGAAAACAACGCCCGGTGTACGCTCATCCAACGCCAATTTCCGCCGGACTTTGGGAGTATACTCGGCGCATCGCATCCCGCGACGAGGAGGAAGGCCCCAATGAAACGAGCCGTCAGCATCAGCCTGGGTTCTTCAAAACGAAACAAGGCCGTGGAGATCGACCTGCTCGGCGAGCGCGTCAGCATCGAGCGCATCGGCACCGACGGCGACATGGAAGCCGCCGCCCTGAAATACAAGGAACTCGACGGCCAGGTGGATGCCTTCGGCGTGGGCGGGGCCGACCTCGGCCTGCTGGTGGATGACAAATGGTATCCCCTGCACTCCGTCAAGCCGATGGTGCGCTACGTCCTGAAGACTCCCATCGTGGACGGCACCGGCCTCAAGAGCACGCTCGAAGCCCGCGCTCTGCCGAAGATCGAAAAGGAACTGGGCGGTTACATCAAGGAAAAGCGCGCCTTTATCACATTGGGGGCAGACCGCTGGGGTTTCACCCGCACGTTCTCGGAAGCAGGCTGGGAATGCGTGTTCGGCGACTTGATGTTCGGCCTGGGCATTCCCATCGCCCTGCATTCGACCAGGTCCGTCAAGCGCATGGCCGCCCTGCTCATGCCCATTGCCGGGCGCCTGCCCTTCGAGTGGATCTACCCCACCGGAGAAAAGCAGGAAAAGCGCGACCCCAAATTCACAGACTACTACAACTGGGCCACCTGCATCGTCGGCGACTGTCACTACATCAAGCGCCACATGCCGGAGCGCCTCGAGGGCAAGATCATCGTCACCAACACCACCACCCCTGAAGATGTGGAACTGTTCCGCGCCGCGGGGGTCAAATACCTGGTCACCGCCACGCCGGTGCTGGAAGGCCGCTCCTTCGGCACCAACATGATGGAAGCCGCCCTCATCGCCGCCTCCGGCAAGGGCCGCAAACTCACCCACCAGGAACTGGAAGAACTCATCGACCTGCTGAAGTTCGAGCCGCAGATTCAGGAGTTGAGCTGACCGTATGGACGCCATCGTCACCGCCGGCGGTATCCCCATGCCCGATGAACCCCTTTATCCCTATACGCAAGGCGCTTCAAAGGCGCTGGTGGATGTGGCCGGCCGGCCCATGATTCAATGGAGTCTGGACGCGCTCAGCGGGGCGAAAAAAGTCGAGAACGTCATCATCATCGGCCTGGACGAAAGCCACGGCCTGAAATGCGCCAAACCGCTGGCCTATGTCCCCAACCATGGCGGCATGGTGGACAATATCCGCGCCGGCACGAAAAGGGTGATGGAACTGAACCCGGCCGCCAGCCACGTGCTCATCGTCTCGTCGGATATCCCGACTATCACCGCCGAAATGGTGGACTGGACCGTGACCACTTGCCTGGAGACCGACGACGACATGTACTACAACGTCGTTGAGCGCAGCGTGATGGAGAAGCGCTTTCCGGGTTCCAACCGCACCTACACCAAACTCAAGGGCATCCAGGTGTGCGGCGGCGACATGAACGTCATCAAGCCCTGGGTGGTGCTCTCTGAGCGCGGCCTGTGGAAAAAGCTGGAAGCCTCGCGCAAGAACGCTCTCAAACAGGCCAGCCTGGTCGGCTTCGATACCCTGCTATTGATCCTGTTCCGTCTGGTAGACCTGAAGGGCGCGGAAAAGCAGGCCAGCAAACGCCTCGGCCTCAAGGCGCGCGTGGTCGAATGCCCTTACGCCGAGATCGGCATGGATGTGGACAAACCCAACCAGCTCGAACTGCTGCGCGCCGACCTGGCCCGCTGACGGCTCCATGAAATTCGAAGACCTGCTGCGGCTCGACGCCGACCTTTCCAACCGCCTGCGCGTCGCCGAGAAACCCGGCCCCCTGCGCACGCTGGCTGCCTTCCTCGGCCATTCCGGCGATTCGTGGTTCTGGCTGCTCGGCCTGCTCCTCCTGGGGGCGGCGGGCGGCCCATTCTGGAAGTTCCGCGCCGCCGTGCTGGCCGTTGCCATCCTCGTCACCGCCCTGGTGGTGATGGCGCTCAAGTTCAGCATCCGTCGCCGCCGCCCGGAAGGCGAATGGGGACAGATCTACCGCAAGACCGACCCGCACTCCTTCCCCTCCGGCCACGCCGCCCGCGGCCTGCTCATCGGCGTGGTCGCGCTGGGTCTGGGCCCGGCCTGGTTCGGGGTTTCCCTGCTGGTTTGGGGGCCGCTGGTGGGGGTGGCGCGCATCGCCATGGGCCTGCACTACGTTTCAGACATCCTGGGCGGCTGGGTTATCGGCCTGGGGATGGGTCTGTTGCTCCTGGCGTTCCTGCCCAACTTCCTGTAAGGTAGTTGGCCAAAAGTCTTTAGAATTCCATCGGAGAGGAACAGCGGCCAACTATTCAAAGTAGCGTATTTGGCTACTTCAAAGTAGTCCTGGAGGTTCTCCGAGAGCGAACAGGCCAGAACTTGAGGGTGCCCTTGTCTAGAAACTTTCGGTGGACTACTTAAGCCCAACCCCCGACAAAAGAACCGGCTCAACGGCCGGTTCAGATACTGGCGGAGAGGGAGGGATTCGAACCCTCGATACCTTTCGGTATACACGCTTTCCAAGCGTGCGCACTAGGCCAGACTATGCGACCTCTCCGAGAAAGACGCCCTCCGCCCCACAGCCGCCAGATTATACCAAAGAAAAGACCCGCTCAGCCTGAGCGGGTCTTGTAAGCCGAAGGGCTCCGGATTATTGCCCCGGGAAATGAACCTGCTGTGCAGCGGCCGGCCCCCAATACAGCGGGTTGGGCGCAAGCAGCAGGCCATCCGCGCCCCACGATTCCACGCTGTAGGCGCCGCTGCCATCCACGCTGCCGCCCTGTGTGCCGTAGGCCGCGCCTTCGCTGGCGAGCACGGCCGGGTTCAGGATGCTGAACTGCGGCAGAGCCAGGATCTCCAGGAAGTTGGGCATCGGCACGTTCAGATGCAGCAGGAAATGCAGATCGTCCACCTTTTCGATGCCGTCGAACAACGAAATCGGTTTCTCGTTCTCGTCGAATTCGTTCCGGAAGCCGACAAAATACTGTACCCAGGCCTGGTAGATGGAGCTATCCGGGCCGTGCAGCGGGTGGGTCGGGTCATACCAGCGGTTGAAGTTCGCCATCACCACATCAGTGCTGACCGGGGTGCCGTCCGCGAATGAGGCGTTGGCCCGCAGGGTGATCTCATAAGTCAGGCCATCTTCAGAGATCAGCCACTCGCTCGCCAGGCCGGGGACGATCTGGCCGCCCTGCGATTCCACCAGGCGGTCATAGACGTAGCGGCTGGCTTCCAACACACCAGCATCGGCCTCCGTGGCCAAGGCCGGGTCCAGGCGGGCGTCGGCCGGGACAACGGTCGTCATTTCTGCAACCGCGGGCTGGGTGTCGCCCCCGCTGGGAGGCGCGGGCGGCGCGGCGGGTTCGCTGGTGGGTGCATCCACCGCCGGGGGCTGGGCAGAGGGCTCGCCTCCGCCGCCGCAGGCGCTCACCACCAGGGCCAACACAAGCGACAACAGGGTTATTTGGGCGATCTTACGATACATCACATCCTCCTCACAAGCCGAATCTTGGGCTGTTTGAAACACCACGAATTTCCAAATCCATCATACTATAATCTATAATGGTGTGCATAGACGGCGCTGGCCATCTCCAACTGAATCTTTCGTCGTCGAAAATTGGCCCTTCGGGTTGAAAGCCCGACCCCTTTTCCAGCGCCCGCCCGACTACTAGATTGTAGTGGAATCTGGGAAAGTCTTCGTCGTGAATACGAAGAACACTTAGAGAAGGAAGGAAGAGCATGGATACATACAAACACCCAAAGATGCGCGCCCTGTTCATGGTCGTCGCGTTGATCGCCCTGGCCGGGCTGATTCTGTCCGCCTGCGGCGCGATCACCGGCGACGGTCTCTCCGGCGCGGGCGGAGTCTCGCCCGGGCACGAGAAACAGACGCAGACCGCTGAAGCCGAACTGACCGAAGCCGCCGGGGGCGGAGGCGGTGGTGGGGGCGGAGGCGGCGACCCGACCGACACGCCTGACTCCGGGGGCGGTGGAGGCGGTGGTGGGGGCGGAGGCGGCCGCTCAGCGACCGATACGCCTGACTCCGGCCCGACCAATACACCCCAGGGCGGCGGGGGAGGGGGCGGCGGCGGGGGAGGTGGGGGCGGCCAGCCGACCGATACGCCTGACTCCGGCGGCGGCGGAGGTGCCCAGCCCACGAATACCCAGCAAAGCGGCGGCCAGGGCAACTACCCTGGCACGGATGAGAAGTTCGACTACTCTGCCGAGCATTATGACCTCAACTCGCAGAATGGCGAACCCATTGCTCAGGTGATGATTAAGGCCGGCACCACGTGGTATGTCTATACGCAAGATGCCAATGACGGCTGCTACTCCGTCCAGGGCATCGGCACCAGCCATGTCACTGTGGATCGGGTAGGGTCCGGCTCGTCCTGCAAGCAGATCTCTCACGTGGAGATTATCTACGCCAGCAGCAGCACGGCCACGCCCACCCCGCGGCAGAATACTCCGACCGCCACGGACACGCCTGGCGGCCCGACCGCAACGCCGACCTCAACGCCATCTGACAAGAAGGTCACCATCTGCCACGCCACGTCAAGCGCCACCAACCCGTATGTCATCATCACGGTGTCCATCAACGCGGCCTTCAAGGACCAAGGCGGCCACTTCTTTGAGAATGGCAATCCGCAGGTCGGCCATGAACAGGACTTTGTGATTGGCGCGGCTCCGGCTGAGTACCCGAACGTGCCCACCGGCACAGCCGAAGATTGCGCGCTGCCGACCCCGACGCCCAGCAACACGCCGACCCTGACCCCGACCAACACGCCAGGCGGCCCCACCGAGACGCCGACGCCCACAGCCACCCCGACCAACACGCCCGGGACGCCCACGGCCACGCCGACCAACACGCCCACCCCACTGCCGGAGCCGCCGGATATCTTTATCGAATCCGAGCCCCAGCCGTGTGTGCAGTTCATCATCTTCCACACGTTCCGGGATGGCAACCTGGAGATCTACCGCCTGGACGGCGTGGAGGGCAGCAGCGACTACCTGCTCTACAACCTCTCGAAAGGTCCTAACTCTGAGGACTCGCGCCCGTCGCGCTCCTGGAACGACCAGTACATCGTCTTCGAGTCCAACCGGGACGGAAACGTGGAACTGTACCTCACCGACACGGTCGGCTCCTACCAGAACCGGTTGACCTTCACGACCAGCAACAACATCAACCCGATGTTCCTGCCGGATAACCAGACCGTCATCTTCCAGTCCGACCGCAACGGTAACTGGGACATCTTCAGCATCAACATCCTCACCGGCGAGGAGCGCCAGCTCACCACCAACAGCGCCGACGACATCTTCCCGTTCGCCTCTCCGTCTCTGGAATGGATCACCTTCCAATCCAATCGCAGCGGCAATGACGATGTCTACCTGTTGAACCTGCTCACCGGCGATGAGTTCCAGGTTACCCGGGCGAACTCGAACGAGTACTACCCGACCTGGTCGCCCAACGGCAAGTACCTGGCCTTCCTTACGGATGAGACCGGCCTGTCCGACCTGATCGTGATGAACGTGAGCACTGGCGAGACGCTCAACATCACCACCGGCATGGACCGCGATGCCGAGAACCCGGCCTGGTCGCCGGAAGGCAACCGCATCGCCTACCAGTCCACCCGCAACGGCAACCTGGATGTCTACACCTTCGACCTGAACACCTATAACGAGTACCTGGTGTCCAACTTCGAAGGTAACGACAGCACGCCCACCTGGGATTGCGGCGGTTCGCAGATCTCCTTCACTTCACTGCGTGACGGCGATCCGAACATCTACGCTGCGCCCTGGACCGGCGGCGGTAACGGCTACCTGACCAACAACCCGGCCACAGATAAGTGGTCGCAGTGGTCGCCCTCGAAAGAGCACGGCAGCCGGGGACGCTAGTCCCATCACACAGAAAAACGAGCGGGCGGCGCAAGTCGCCCGCTCGTTTTTGGTCTCTTAAAAATCATTGCTTTTTGATATACTGAAAGCGTGAGGAGCGGAGGAAAATTCCGCGACACTTTTTGGCATGCAATAGCGACAGTATACCTCGAGCGTCTCTCAGCGCGTTTTCTGTCTTCCGGAGGAGGAAGAGGATGGTTTTGTCAAGCGAGGTTGGTCAGCGATCCCTGCGCATTTTCAATTTTCTTGTCATCATCAGCATGATTCTGGCCGCCTGCGGCCCATTGGACGGCGGCGGCCTGGCTGGCGCCGGCGGCGTGGGCGAGGAGAAACAGACCGAGACCGCTGCCGCCGAAACGGAACAGGCTGCCGCCGAACAGACTGAACAGGCCGCGGCTGAACTGACCGAACAGGCCGCCGAAGAAGAAGAGGAAGAGCCGACGGCCACCGAGGAGGAAGAAGAACCGACGGCAACAGAAGAGGCCGAGCCAACCGAAACAGAAGAGGCGACGGCCACTGAGACGGAAGAGTCGGCGGGGGCCGTGGTGGAAGAAGACACGGCCACACCCTCCGCCACCCCGACGGCCACCGAAACCAAAGGGGCAGATGACGGCTCTTCGGGCCAATCCACGACCTGGGACAAGTCAAGCGTTGAAGTCACCGGTTCCTGCAGCCCCTCAACGGGGCAGGCCGTCTTTGAAGTGACCAACACCGGCGACAACCCGGATGGAAATATGCAGGGCCCAACCACCTGGCGTGTCGAGGATCAGGATGGCAACATCATCCATAGCGGCACGCTGCAATTGAACGGCGGCGAATCACAGACTTTCCGCTTCGACTTCCCATCCGGCGTGACCAAACTCTGGATGTACGTCGACCAGCGCCCCGGCCACCCGCCCCAACCGCAGAGCCCGCGCGCCGATGTGGAACCGTGCCGGGATGTAAGCACCTCGACGCCAACCCCGACCAAGACCTCCACGGCGACCGGGACCGAGCAGGCCACTGCCACCCCCACGCCGACCAACACGGCCACCTCCACAGCGACCAATACCTCGACTTCGACGCCAACGAATACGTCCACGTCCACGCCGACCAACACGTCCACGTCAACCCCGACCAATACGTCTACGGCGACCGCGACCAATACATCCACGTCAACGCCGACTAATACGTCTACCTCGACACCGACCAACACTTCGACGAGCACCGTCACGGCAACCACCACTCTCACCGCCACGGCCACCGCCACTGATGTCTGGGATAAGACCAGCGTGGAAGTCACCGGTTCCTGCAACCGCACCACCGGCCAGGCCGAATTCACTGTCACCAACACCGGCGACACCGACATGGCCGGCCCGACCACCTGGCACCTCGAGGATCAGGATGGCAACATCCTGGATAGCGGCACGCTTCAACTGACTGCCAAGGGCACCGCCGGAGACACCTGGACGCGCAACTTCGACTTCCCCCCCGGCGTGACCAAGTTGTGGCTGTACGTCGATCAGCGCCCCGGCCACCCACCCCAGCCGCAGAGCCCGCGCGCGGATGTCGAATCCTGCCTCTCCAACACATCCACGCCGACCTCCACAAATACCGCGACTCGGACGGTGACGGCTACCTCAACACCAACCAACACGTCTACTTCTACGTCTACGTCGACGGCCACGTCCACATCAACGCCGACCAACACCTCGACCTCGACGCCAACGAATACGTCCACTTCGACGCCGACCAATACGTCCACGTCCACGCCGACCAACACGTCCACGTCGACGCCGACCAACACCTCCACGTCGACACCGACAAACACATCGACGAGCACGCCGACCAACACGTCTACGTCCACGCCGACCAACACCTCGACATCGACGCCAACGAACACCTCCACGTCAACGCCGACCAACACGTCTACGTCGACACCGACCAACACCTCGACGAGTACGCCGACCAACACGTCTACGTCAACACCGACCAATACCTCGACTTCGACCGCGACCAACACTTCCACGTCCACGCCGACGAATACGTCGACTTCGACACCCACCAACACCTCGACGAGTACGCCGACCAACACGTCTACGTCCACGCCGACCAATACCTCGACGAACACAAGTACTTCGACGAGCACGCCAACCAATACGTCGACCGCGACGGCCACCGCCACCGAGAGGACCGTGACGATCTGTCATGTAACCTCCAGCGCCACGAACCCGTACCAGATCATCACCATTTCGATCAACGCAGCGTTCAAGGACCAGGGCGGGCACTTCTTTGAGAACGGTAATCCGCAGGTGGGCCACGAGCAGGACTTCGTGATCGGCTCGGCTCCGGCCGGGTACCCCAACGTCCCGACCGGCACGGCCGAGGACTGCCAGCGGCCCACCGCGACCCCGACTTCGACCGCGACCAACACTGCCACTAACACTGCTACCGCGACAAACACATCGACGAACACGCCGACCAACACGTCTACGTCGACCGCGACCAATACATCCACGTCGACGCCGACCAACACCTCGACATCGACGCCAACGAACACATCCACGTCGACGCCGACCAACACCTCGACATCGACGCCAACGAACACATCCACGTCCACGCCGACCAACACCTCGACCTCGACGCCAACGAACACCTCCACGTCCACGCCGACCAACACGTCTACGTCGACGCCGACCAATACCTCGACCTCCACGCCGACCGATACTGCCACCGCGACCAGCACAGCGACTGAGACTGCCACCGCCACCGCTACGCCGACCGAATCCTTTACACAGATCTGCCACGTGACCCTGAATAACGACGGCACCCGCACTCGCACGCTGGTCACCATCCCGGATTCGGACATCCTGGCTGGCACCAACGACCACCTGGACGCCCAGTACAACTTCAAGCAGGGCCACACGGAAGACTTCTTCTATGCCCCTGAAGAAAGCCCGCCCTGCGACAGTGACCCCACCCGCACTCCCACGTCCACGCCTGAAGATGAGGAGGAAGAAGAGGAAGTGCCGGTCCTGAACGTAGTGCCTGAACCTCAGGTCTGCATCCAGTACATCATCTTCCATACCTTCCGCGATGGCAACCTGGAGATCTACCGCCTGGATGGCGTCGAAGGCAGCGGCAACTACCGTCTCTACAACCTCTCTCAGGGGCCAGATTCGGAAGACTCGCGCCCCTCACGCGCCTGGAACGACAGCCTGGTGGCCTTCCAATCCAACCGCGACGGCAATCTGGAGATCTACCTGACGGACAACGTCGGCTCCTTCCAGCAGCGCCTCACCGGCACCACCAGCAACAACATCAACCCCATGTTCCTGCCGGACAACGAGACCATCGTCTTCCAGTCTGACCGCAACGGTAACTGGGATATCTTCTCCATCAACATCCGCACCGGCGAAGAGCGCCAGCTCACCACCAACAGCGCCGACGACGTCTTCCCCTACGCCTCGCCGGATGAAGAGTGGATCACCTTCCAGTCCAACCGCAACGGCAATGAAGACATCTTCCTGCTCAATCTGCTCACCGGCGATGAGTTCCAGCTCACCCGCGAGAACTCCAGCCAGATCTTCCCGGCCTGGAGCCCGAACGGCGATTACCTCGCCTACCTGAGCGACAACGACGGCGAATGGGACCTGATGATCTACAACTTCGAGACCCAGGAAACCATCAACATCACCGAAGGCCCCGGCCGCAACGCCGACAACCACAGTTGGTCGCCGCAGGGCTTCCGCATCGCCTACCAGTCGGAGCGGGACGGCAACCTGGATGTCTACTCCTACGACCTGCGCACCAACACCGAGTACCTGGTTTCCGATTACGTCGGGCCGGATAGTTCCCCGACCTGGGACTGCGGCGGTTCGCAGATCTCCTTCACCTCCATCCGCGACGGAGACCCGAACATCTTCTCCGCCCCCTGGAACGGCGGCCCGAACGGCAACCTCACCATCCATCCCGCCACCGACAAATGGTCGGAGTGGTCGCCCAGCAAGGAACACGGCAGCCGCGGCCGTTAGTCCGCCGCCGCCCGATGAAAGAAGAAATGGTGGGCAAATGCCCACCATTTCTTCTTTCCAACACGGTACAATATCATCGACCGGCAGATTGAACTCACCGCCACGACCTCTTTCAAAGCTGACCAGCGACTAATGATTCAACCAAAGGCGGCCGCGGCCGCCAAACCTGCGCCGGATATCCCGGACCTCGTCACCAAAGCGCAAATGGGCAACGAAGACGCCTTCGCCACCTTGTACGACCATTTCTACCCCCTGGTCCATCGCCGGGTCTGGCACATGGTACCGCCGCAGGACGCTGAAGACGTCACCCAGGAAATCTTCATCGCCATGATCAAATCGCTGGCATCCTTTCGCGGCGACAGCAAATTCACCACTTGGTTGAGCGCGCTCACCAACCATCAGGTCGCCAACTATTACCGCCGCCGCGAGCACCAGATGCAGAAATTGACCGACGAGGGCGACCTGTACTCAAACCAGAACCCCCTGCCCGACCAGGCCCAGGACCTGCGCCGCCACGAAGAGATCATCGCCCTTCGGCGCGGTCTGGCCCGTCTGCCGGAACACTATCGTGAGGTACTCTTGCTGCGCTTCGTGGATGGCCTGCAGTTTGACGAGATCGCCCGCCAGACCGACAAGACCCTGGACGCCACAAAGTCCCTGTTCCGGCGGGCCTTGCAGGCCTTGCAGGACGAGGTGAAATAGCCGATGCCCCAAAACGAGAAAGACGCCCTCACCGACCGTTCCCTCGCCGATTACGTGGATCACCTTTTGAGCGGGGGGGCAGGCGAAAAGGATGCCGATATGGAAACGCGCCAACTGCAAACCCTGGCCGAGCGCCTGCACAAGATGACCACTGCCTACAGCCCGCCAACTGGCGAGACCACACGCCGGCGTCTCGAGGTCTTCAACATCTACCGGCAGACAATTCGGGGCCATGAAGAAGGCCGCGAGTCCTGGCTGGGCCGCCTGAGTCAGGGACTCAGCCGCGTCCCCGCCTATGCCCTGGCGGCCGGGTTCGTGGGCGTCCTGGCGCTCGTGGTGGCCGGGGCGCTGCTCGCCCCGCAGGGCGGCATCTCCGCCGCGGCCGGGCTGGGCGGCTGGCTGCTGCCGGTCGTTGTCCTGGTTGTGGCGGGCGCCGCCTTGCTGGTCATCTACTACAAACAACGCAAATGACCGGGCAGGCGCGCCGATGAACGTTATCGCCCTGATCGCCTTCGCCATCGCCACCCTCATCCCGCTGGCGGTCCTCTGGTTCATCCGTTCCCGCAATCTCTACCAGACCGGTTCCTTCGGCCTGGCGCTGGGCTCCTTTTTCTGGGGCGCGGCCGTCTTCGCCATGGTCTCCCTGCTCAACCGAACCCTCCTGCGCCTGGAACTGGTGGAAACCCTTCTGCTGGTGCAGTTCATCGCCCCCGTCACCGAAGAAATCCTTAAGGGTCTGCTCTTCGTTTATCTGTTCCGCAAGATTAACTTCACCTACTTCGTAGATGGCGCCATCTACGGCTTCGCCATCGGCATCGGTTTCGCCGTCTTCGAGAACTATGAATACCTCCTCGGCTATCAGGAAGCCGCGCTCAGCATCGCCATCGGGCGCGTGATCTCCACCAACCTCATCCACGCCTCCGGCACCGCCCTGGTCGGCATTGCCTTCGGCTTGGCGCGCTTCCACAAGGGCCTGCGTCGCTGGGCGTACATCCTGGGCGGTTGGCTGGTGGCAATGATTCTGCATGTCACCTTCAACAACCTCGTCACCCGCGTCAGCAGCGGCCTCCTGCTGCTCTACGCCGCCGCGGTCGGGTTGTTCGCCACGGTCGTCATCTACCGGCTGATCAAAACCGGCCTGCGCCAGGCCCGCGAGTGGATTCAGGAAAAACTGGGCGCCGCCGACCGCGTGACCGCCAGCGAGGCCCAGATGGTCAACAGCATTCAGGACGCCAAAGAACTGCTTGCCCCGCTGGTGGAATTGTTCGGCGAACAGCAGGCCGCCCAGGTGCAACGTTTCCTGCTCATCCAGGCGCGCCTCGGCATCCACCGCAAGAACCTGGACAAACTCCAGGACCCGGCGCTGGTCGAAGAGACCAAGGCCGAGATGGCCCGCCTGCGCCAAGAGATGGACGGCCTGCGCCGCCAGGTGGGCACCTACACCATGATGACCTTGCGCGGCATTTTCCCGCCAGACGAAGGGCCGCTGTGGGGCCAGCTGGAAGATACCATCACCGCCCGCCTGCAAGACCCGCGCCCCGCGCCCGGCGGCGGCATCTGGGGCAAACTGGATAGCGCCACGCAGCGCCCCGCCGAAGAGCCGCCCGAATAGTGACCGGCAAATCATGATATGATGGAATCGGCCTGCCCGATTTCATCAATTCCAACATGACTCAGGAAATCTACACGCTCCTCAAGCAGTCGGAATGGTTTTCCAACCTTCCGGACGAGGTCATCCACCTGCTGATGGAACGCGTCAAGACCCACACCGTGCAGCCCGGCGAAGCCATCATCCAGCGCGGTCAGCAGGACGACTCGGTCTTCATGATTCAGAGCGGCTGGGTCAAGGTCGTTATCCCGGAAGAGGGCGAAGAGGGCGAAATGGTCCTCAATCACGTCGGGCCGGGCGAAATGGTAGGCGAGCTCTCGTTGGTAGACCAGCGGCCGCGCTCCGCCTCGGTCATTGCCCTTTCCGAACTGAGTGTGCTGGAACTCACCCGCCGCGACTTCCTGGAGATCATGGAGCAATACCCCATGATGGGGCTTCACATGCTCATCACGACCTCCAAACGCATGCGCTTCGTGCTCACCTACCTGGAACAGGCCGTCACCTGGAGCCACAAGATCGCCGAAGGCGACTACAGTTTCCTCGAAGAAGAGCAGGCCGCCGGCGGGCCGGGCTCGGTCGTGGACCACAGCGCCTCCGACAGCGCCCGCGCCAACCGCTTCCTGGCGGCCTTCTTCCAGATGGCTCAGGATGTGCAAAAGCGCGAAGCCGAACTGAAGGAACAGGTCAAGAAGCTCATCATCCAGATCGACAGCGGTAAGCGCGACCACGAGATCGAACAGATCGTCGGCTCAGATTTCTTTGCCAAACTTAAGCTGGAAACGCTGCAAATCCGCGAAGAACGCGACAAATCCAAGAAGGCCTAATCCCTCATCGCCTGGAGGACGTTCAATGAGCAAGATCGTATCCATCCACTCCTTCCGGGGTGGCACCGGCAAATCCAATACCACCGCCAACCTCGCCGCCCAGGTCGCCCTGGCCGGCAAACGCGTCGGCATCGTGGATACGGACATCCAGTCGCCCGGCATCCACGTGCTGTTCGGGCTGGATGGCGTCAGCATGGGCCATACCCTCAACGAATACCTGCGCGGCGAGGTCCCCATAGAGGAAGTTGCCTTCAACATCGGCGACCACACCGGCGACGTCTCCGGCCGGGTGAAACTGGCCGGGCAGGCGCTCTACCTGTTCCCATCCAGCATCAAGGGTTCCGAGATCAGCCGTGTGCTCAAAGACGGCTACGACGCCAACAAACTCAACGAGGGCTTGCAGGACATGATCAAGACCCTCAACCTGGATTATCTCTTCATCGACACCCATCCCGGTCTGAATGAAGAAACCCTGCTGTCCATTTCGATCTCGGACATCCTCATCCTCATCATGCGGCCGGATAACCAGGATTTCCAGGGCACGGCCGTGACCGTCGACATCGCCAAACTCCTGCTGGTGGACCACCTGCACCTGCTGGTGAACAAGGCCCTCAGCCGCTACGACTTTGGCCACCTGAAGGCTGAGATCGAAGGCGTGTTCGATACCCCTGTGGCCGCCGTGCTGCCGCTGACCGAAGACATGGTGGAGAACGCCAGCGGCGACATCTTCTCGCTGGCCTTCCCCGACCACCCCTGGTCCAAAGGCATCAGGCAAGTGGTCGACACCATACTCAAGATAGGTTAGAGGGCAAAACCGTGCAATGCTGGGAATGCGACAAACCGGCGCAGGCTGCCTGCGTCTTCTGTGGGCGGTTCGTATGCAAAGAACACGCCAGCAAGCGGCCGTTCATCCTGGCCGCCTTCCTGGGCGGTAATGAGACGCCCAAACTGATTCCGGTGGCAGACGCCATCTGGTGCGGCCTGTGCGACCCACAGGATGCCATTCCGATGCCTGAGTTGTATTGATCGGCCTCGGCCCGGAAAAGCGAGAAGCCTATGAGCCTTTTCGACAAATTGCAAAGCGAACTGGATGACCGCAATGAAGAAGGCGGCATCAGCACAGTGGACCTGCTGGAGCTGCCCGAGTCGTTACGGCGCATCATGCGCCACATGCTGCGGGCGGTGACCATGCCGCGCAAAGACGTCCTCACGTTGGTGGCATCCTGGCCGGAAAAGGACCGCATCAGTGAAGAGGAACTGGATAAGGCCCTCAAGTCGCTCGTCCACCAGGGCTGGCTCATCGAAATGGGCGAAGGCGACCTGCTCGGCTACCGGGTGAACCTGCGCCGCAAGAAGGGCAGCCAGTTGAGCATTTTCAACACCATCGGCGAGAAGATCGACGAACGCATGGAGGCGGCGCGCAAGGCCGCTGAAGAGAAAGCCGCCCAGGAAGGCGGCGAAGGAACTCCCCCGCCCGAAGACGAGTGATGAATAAAAAAACCCTGCCGAGCGCAGGGTTTTTATTCGCTCCAGGTCGCGCTGGATTCAGGCTTCAACTATGGCCGACCGCCTTACAACCCGCCCGAAAGCAGCGTGAGCACCACCCCGCCGGCGATGACGCTGCCCAACTGCCCGGCCGTATTCGCCCCCATGGCATGCATGAGCAGGAAATTTTCGAAATCCTCCTCCTGCCCGATGCGCTGGACGATGCGCGCCGCCATCGGGAAAGCGCTGATGCCCGCCGCGCCGATGAGCGGGTTGAACTTGCGCCCGCTGGCCCAATACAGCACCTTGCCGAACAGCACCCCTCCGGCCGTATCGATGACGAACGCCAGGAGGCCCATCCCCAGGATGAGTAGCGACTCACCCCGGATGAAGGAATCGCCCGTCATCGTGCTGCCGATGGCCAGGCCCAGGAAAATGGTGGTGACGTTGGCGATCTCGTTCTGGGCGGCTTTCGTCAACCGTTCCACCACGCCCGATTCGCGCATCAGGTTGCCAAACATCAGCGTGGCGATCAACGGCGATGCCTTGGGCGAGAGCAGTGAGACCACGATGGTCACCGCGATCGGGAACAACACGCGCGTCGTGCGCGAGGCCGGCTTCTGAGAGTACGGCATGCGCACCGCCCGCTCGGCCTTGGTGGTCAGGGCGCGCATTACCGGCGGCTGGATGATCGGCACCAGCGACATATAGGAATACGCCGCCACCGCAATCGGCCCCAGCAGGTGCGGAGCGAGGCGCGAAGAGACGTAAATGGCTGTCGGCCCGTCGATGGCTCCGATGATGCCGATGCTGGCCGCCTCGTTGAGGTCGAAGCCCAGCGCCAGCGCCAGCAACAGCGTGCCGAAGATGCCCACCTGCCCGGCCGCGCCCAACAGCGCCATGCGCGGGTTCTCCAGCAGCGGGCCGAAATCGGTCAGCGCGCCGATGCCGACAAAGATGAGCAGCGGGAACAACTCGGTACGGATACCGGCCTCGAACAGGATGCCCAGCAGGCCCTCATGTGGGTCGGTGATGCCGGTCAGTGGCAGGTTGGTCAGGATGGCCGCGAAGCCAATGGGCAGCAGCAGCACCGGCTCGTATTCTTTGGCGATGGCCAGATAGATGAGCACGCCGCCCACAGCCATCATCACCAGGGCTCTCCACTCCAGCAGGAGCGGGGCTTCCAGCAGGCGCAGCAGGTCGCTTGGGCTCACGCTCTATTCCTCGAACCGCACCAGAACGTCGCCGTGCGCCACGCTTTGCCCGGCTGCCACATCCACCGCCGCCACCCGCCCGGCGCGCGGCGCCCGCAGCACGTTCTTCATCTTCATCGCTTCCAGCACCAGCAGTTCCTGGCCCACCCCCACCTCGTCGCCTGTCTTAACCATCACCTGGGTTACGTCGCCCGGCATGGGCGCGCGCAGTGGGCCGCCTGGCCCGGCCGGAGCCGTAGGGGCGATCACCGGAATGAGCGCGGCCTCGTCGAGGTCTTCGAACTCCACTTTGTACAGGCGGCCGTTCACGCTCACCTCCAGGCCGTGGGCGTCCACCGCCTGCACCTCCACATCGAACTCGGTGCCGTCCAGGAACACTTTCAGGTGTTTGTTCTTCATGCGTCATCCATTCGGGAGGACTGCCAATACGGACCGGGGCCGCTCTCCAGCCGCTGTCCCAGGGCCGCATCGACTTTGCTCCGCGCTTGCATCTGAGTGCTCAGGTACCACACCGCCGCGGCGATGGCCGCCTGACGCTCGCGTTCGGCGGCGGCATACCTGGGGGCATGGATTGGCTTATGCACCGGTCGCCGCGCCGGGAACAACCCCTGCAAGAGCAGAATCAACAGGATCACCACCGCCAGAGCGGCGAAGGTCAGCCCCATACCAAGCGCGCTCAGGAACAGGCCCTGTTCAAGCGTCGTCATGGCGGCCTACAACGGGATATTCCCGTGCTTGCGCGGCCGGCTGGGCACACGCTTGTCGCGCAGCAGTTCCAGCGCGGCGATCAGTTTGGGGCGGGTCTCCTCCGGGCGGATGACGTCATCCACGTGCCCGCTGGCGGCCGCCGCGTAGGGCGAACCGAACTCCGCCCGGAACGCGTCCACATAATCCTTCTCGGCCTCGGCCTTGTCCGGCCGTCCCTTGAGTTTGTCAGCGTAGAGGATCTCCACCGCGCCCTCCGCCCCCATCACGGCGATTTCGGCCGTCGGCCAAGCGTACACCAGGTCGGTGCGGATGTATTTGCTGCTCATCACGATGTACGCCCCGCCGTAGGCCTTGCGGGTGATGACCGCCAGTTTTGGCACCGTGGCTTCGCTATACGCATAGACGATCTTGGCCCCGTGCCGGATGATGCCGCCATGCTCCTCCCGCACGCCGGGCAGGAAGCCGGGTGTGTCCACGAAGGTCGCCAGTGGGATGTTGAACGCATCGCAGAAGCGGATGAAGCGGGCGAGTTTGTCCGAAGCATCGATATCCAGCACGCCCGCCTTGACCATCGGCTGGTTGGCGAGCACGCCCACAACCGCTCCATGCAGGCGGACGAAACCCACCACCGCGTTCTGGGCGAAACCGGCATGCACTTCCAGGAAACTGCCGCGGTCGAAGACCAGCTCAATCACGGCACGGATATCGTAGGCTTCGCTGGGGTCGCCGGGCACGAGCGAATTCAGCGCAGTTTCCATGCGCTGCGGGTCGTCGGCAGGGGCGCGGCGCGGCGGCGGTTCGGCGTTGTTGGCGGGCAGGTAACCCAGCAGTTTGCGGGTCAGCGCCAGGGCTTCCTGCTCGCTGGCGGCCGCAAAATGCGCCACACCGCTGATGCCGTTGTGCACGCCCGCGCCGCCCAGTTCGTCCAGCCCGACCTTTTCGCCGGTGACCGTCTCGATGACCTTGGGGCCGGTGATGAACATGTTGCTGCCCTCGGCCATAATGACGAAATCCGTCAATCCCGGCGAATACACCGAGCCGCCCGCGCACGGTCCCAGCATCACACTGATCTGCGGCACGATGCCGCTGGCCTGGGTATTGCGCCAGAACAGTTCGGAGAACGCCGCCAGGCTGTACACGCCTTCCTGGATGCGCGCCCCGACCGAGTCCATCAGGCCCACCACCGGTACACCGGCATCCAGCGCCAGATCCAGCAGGCGCGCCACTTTCTGGCCCTGTACTTCGCTGAACGAGCCGCCCAGCACCGTGAAATCCTGCGCATAGACGGCCAGCATGCGGCCATCCACCCGCCCGAATCCGGTCACCACGCTGTCGCCCGGGTAACGCTGTTCGTCCAGGCCGAAGGCGTGATGCCGGTGTGCGCGGTAGGGGTCGATTTCATTCAGACTGCCGGGGTCGAGCAGGATTCCCAGGCGCTCGCGCGCCGTCAGTTTCCCCTTCTTGTGTTGGGCGGCGATGCGCTCCTCGCCGCCGGCCTGTTCGGCCTGCCGGCGCTTGCTTTCAAGTTCGTCCAGCCGGTCGTCAGGCGCTGGATCTGTGCGCTTGCTCATCGGGTCTCCGTGATGTCGCTGGTCGCATTGCCCGGTTCGTATTCACATGCTTGCCAAGCCTCTGCCATCATTATACAATGGTGTTGTCAGACAGCCTGCCAGCCCTTGATGTCCTTCGGTTTCAGCCTGGGGCGCGCTGCGTCCGTTGTGCGCCTCGCATTCATTCTGCCAGCAAAGGGAACGCCATGAAACCTGCCCCATTTGAATATCACGCCCCGGATAGCCTGGAAGCCGCCCTGGCCCTGCGCGCCGAGCACGGCGACGAAGCCAAAGCCCTGGCAGGCGGGCAGAGCCTGATCCCCGCCATGAACTTTCGCATCGCCCAGCCTGCCCTGCTGGTGGACCTGAACGGCGTGGACGAACTGCGCTTTATCCGCATGGAAGGCGACGAACTCCGCATCGGAGCGATGACCACCCAGAACACCCTGGAGCGCAGCGAACTGGCAGCCAAACACCAACCGCTGCTGTTCGAGACCGTGCCGTTTGTCGCCCATCCCCAGATTCGCAACCGGGGCACCCTGGGCGGCAGCATCGCCCACGCCGACCCGGCCGCCGAATTGCCCGTGGCGGCCGTGGCGCTGGATGCCCGCATGAAGGCCCAGAGCGTGGACGGCGAACGCTGGATTCCCGCCAAACAATTCTTCCAGGGTTTCTTCACCGTTGACCTCCAGCCGAATGAGTACCTGACCGAGATCGCCTTCCCCGCCATGCCGCCCCGCACCGGCTGGTCCTTCATGGAGGTCGCCCGCCGACACGGCGATTATGCCATGTGCGGCGTGGCCGCGCGGGTCACCCTGGACGGCAAGGGCAAGTGCAAAGCGGCCCGCCTGGTGTACCTCAACGTGGGCGAAGGTCCGGTGGATGCGGAAGGCGCGGCCGCGCTGCTGGTAGGCGAGAAGATCACACCGGAAAGCAGCGCCGCCGCCGCTGAAAAAGCCTCTGCCGAAATCAGCCCATTCGGCAGCGTGCACGCCAGCCCGGAATATCAGACGCACCTGGCGCGCGTCCTCACCAAGCGCGCCCTGCGCCGCGCCCACGAACGCGCCCAGGCCGCCTCATAAACGCCCGCAAGGATGCCACCCATGACCGACAGCCTCAAACTGCACTTCACCATTAACGGCCAGGAGCATCATGGCGAGGCCGAACCCCGCCTCCTGCTGGTCGATTACATCCGCCACCACCTCGGCCTCACCGGCAGCCACGTCGGCTGCGAGCACGGCGTGTGCGGGGCCTGTACAATCCTGTTGGACGGCCAGCCGGTGCGCTCCTGCCTGATGTTCGCCGTGCAGGCGAATGGCCGCGAGATTCGCACCGTGGAAAGCCTCGGCACGCCGGAAGCCATGCACCTGCTCCAGGAAGCCTTTCACGCGGCTCACGGCCTGCAATGCGGCTTCTGCACGCCCGGATTCCTGATGACCCTCGTGCCGTATTTGGAAGAGCACCCCAACCCGAGCGAGGACGAGATTCGCCACGCCATTTCCGGCAACATCTGCCGCTGCACCGGCTACCAGCATATCGTGGATGCCATCGTGCTCGCCGCGCAGAAGATGAACGCCTAGCGCTGATGTTCGCCCAGAAACCCACCAACCCGAGGGCCGTGCTGGCCGCTCTGCGCGCCGGCGACCTGAGCCTGGGCGAATACATCGACCGCCTGCAGGCGCACTTCTTCCAGGTCGAGCGCCAGGTGCACGCCTTCGTGCCGGAGCCGGAACGCATCGAGCGCCTGCGCCGCGACGCCGCCGAACTGGAAGCCCGCTATCCCCACCCGGACGACCGCCCGCCCTTCTACGGCCTGATGATCGGCGTGAAAGACATCTTCCACGCCGATGGCCTGCCCACCACTGGAGGAAGCCAGTTGCCGCCCGAAGCCCTCGCCGGCCCGGAAGCGTCCGTTGTGACCAAGATGAAGGAGCTGGGCGCGCTGGTGTTCGGCAAGACCATCACCACCGAGTTCGCCTATTTCGCGCCCGGCCCCACTCGCAACCCGCACAACCTTGAACACACTCCCGGCGGTTCCAGCAGCGGCTCGGCCGCCGCCGTGGCCTCCGGCATGCTGCCGTTCGCCTTCGGCACGCAGACCATAGGTTCGCTCTGCCGTCCCGCCTCGTTCTGCGGGGTCATCGGTTTCAAGCCGACCTACGACACCATCTCCCGCGACGGGGTCATCCCGCTTTCACCCTCGCTCGACCATATCGGCCTCTTCGCAGCCGACCTGTCGCTGGCGCATCAGGCCGCCAGCCGCCTCATTGACGAGTGGCTGCCGCCCAGCAATAGCCTTGCCCGGCCCACGCTGGGCGTTCCCGCCGGCCCGTACCTGGAGCACGCCGAGCCGGTAATGCGCGCCCACTTCGAGGAGTTGCGCGGCCGGCTTGCCGCGGCCGGTTATGAGATCCGCGAAGTGGCCGCCATGCCGGATTACGAAGACATCCGCGCCCGCCATAACCGCATCCTGGCCGCCGAAGCCGCCGCAGTGCACGCCGGGTGGTTCGCGCAGTTCGAAGAGAAATATCACCCCAAGACCGCCGAACTCATCCGCTCCGGCCAGGCGATAGGCGCCGCCCAACTGGAACAGGACCGCTTCGGCCGCGTCTCGCTGCGTAACCACCTGACCGAACTGATGATTCACCACGAGATCGAGCTGTGGATCTCGCCTTCTGCGCCCGGCCCCGCTCCGGCCGGAATTGAAAGCACCGGCGACCCGGTGATGAACCTGCCCTGGACTCATAGCGGCCTGCCCACCCTCAGCCTCCCGTCCGGCGTGGATAAGGCCGGCCTGCCGCTCGGCCTGCAACTGGCCGCCGCCGGCGGCCAGGACGAGCGGCTGTTCATCTGGGCGGCCGGGATCGCCGAAGTCCTGCGAAACGGTTCGAGTCAATCATGAACCTCAAGACCGAAATCCGCCCCGGTACGTACTTTGACTCGGTGGTGCTCATGCACCTCCAGCGCAGCCTGGCCGCCTTGCCCGGCGTGGACGATGCCGGCGTGGTGATGGCAACGCCTGCCAACCTTGAACTCCTGGCCGAGTTCGACCTGCTGACCGACGAGGGCAAAGCGGCCCGCCCGGACGATATGCTCATCGTTGTGCGCGCCAAATCAGAAAAAACCGCTGTGGATGCGCTCGCCCAGGTGGATGAACTGCTGAAGAAACGCCGCTCGTCCGTCGCCAGCGAGTTCCGCCCGCGCAGCCTGGAAGCCGCCGCCAAACAGCTGCCTGAAGCCGCTTTTGTGCTCATCTCCGTGCCGGGTCGCTACGCCGCCAGCGTGGCCGACCAGGCGCTCGACCTTGGTCGGCACGTCTTCTTATACAGCGACAATGTCGCCCTGGAAGATGAAGTGAAGTTGAAACACAAAGCGGGCGATAAGGGTCTGCTGGTGATGGGCCCGGATTGCGGCACGGCCATCGTCAACGGCGTGGGGCTGGGCTTCGCTAACCGCGTACGTCGAGGCGACATCGGCCTGGTCGCGGCCGCCGGCACCGGCCTGCAGGCCGTGACAGCCGGCATCCACAACCTGGGCGGCGGAGTCTCGCAGGCGTTCGGCACCGGCGGCCGCGACCTCAAGACGGACGTGGGAGGCCTGACGGCCCTGCTGGCGTTGGATCTGCTGGCGCGTGACCCCGAAACCCGAGTCATCGTCCTGGTCAGCAAACCGCCCGCTGCGGCTGTGGCCGCCCGTTTGTTAGGCGCAGCTCGGGCATGCGGCAAACCCGTGGTAATCGAGTTCATCGGCTATCCGTCGCCCGGCCGTCAGATCGGAAACCTGCATTTCGCCGCCAGTCTGCACGAGGCCGCCGAATTGGCAGTGGCCCTGTCCGGCCAACCGCCGATTCAGGAAAAGGAGCAGACGCCGCTAAAAGGGCACCTGCGAGGGCTGTTCTCCGGGGGCACGCTGGCCTACGAAACCCTGCTCGGCCTGCAGGGGGTACTTGGGCCGCTGTACTCCAACACCCCTTTGTCCGCCGATCAGAAACTGGAAGACGTATTCAACAGCCAGGGACACACCATCATCGACCTAGGCGAAGACGATTTCACCCAGGGCCGTCTGCACCCGATGATGGACAACGACCTGCGCCTGCGCCGCCTGAAGCAGGAGCTGGAAGACCCGGAGACCGCCCTGATTCTGCTGGATGTGGTCCTCGGCGAAGGCGCCCACCCGGACCCAGCCAGCGAACTGGCCCCGGCCGTCGCCGCCGGGCGCAACGGCCGAAAGGATGTGGAATTCGCCGCCATAGTGGTCGGCACAAACGAAGACCCGCAGGGCCTGGACAACCAGATCGAACAATTGCAATCTGCGGGCGCGACGGTGTTCCGCACCACGGCAGAAGCCGTCAACCACGTCAGCCGCCGCCTGGCCGCCGCGCCCGCAGGCATCGCCGCGCCGGTGGACATCGTCCCCTTCCAGCACCCGCTGGCGGCCATCAACGTCGGCCTCGAGTCGTTCTATGACAACCTCAAGACCCAGGGCGCGGCCGCCGTGCAGGTGGATTGGCGCCCCCCGGCCGGCGGCGACGAAAAATTGATGGGCATCCTCGCCCGCATGAAGTCCGCCGCAAGAGGTTGAAGGGCGGTACGCCGTAGGGACACGGCGACGCTGTGCCCCTATCACCCGGCAACATGACAGGAGCAATGCATGACCATCGACATTGACAAAGCCAACCAGACTGCCGTCGAACGCATGATGGCCGCCCGCCCGATTCTCAAAGGCGTGGCGCGTGCCAGAGATGTCATCCCCGGCATGCAGCCCAACCTCCTTCTGCACGCCGGCCCGCCCATTGAGTGGTCGCGCATGTCCGGCCCGCTGCGTGGCGCCGTCATCGGCGCTTTGATCCTGGAGGGATTGGCGAATGATGAAAAGCAGGCCGTCGGCATGGTGGAGGCCGGAGAAGTGCAGTTCGATCCCTGCCACCATCACCAGACCGTCGGCCCGATGGCGGGCGTCACCTCAGCCTCGATGATGGTTTACGAACTGGAGAATGTCACCCACGGCAACAAAGCCTTCTCCAATCTCAATGAGGGCTACGGCAAGGTGCTCCGCTACGGGGCCTACAGCAAAGAAGTGCTCGCCAAACTGCGCTGGATGAACGAAGAGATGGGCCCGCTGCTGGCCGAGGCCATCAGCAGCGGCGAGGGCATCGACATCCGTGCCCTGCTCTCCGAGTCGCTTCACATGGGCGACGAGGGTCACAACCGCAACAAAGCGGGGTCGATTCTCTACACCGCCAAACTGGCTCCCCTGCTGGCGAAGGCCACGAAAGACACGGACCTGCTCAGCGAAGTGCTCAAGTTCCTCGGCGAGAACGCCCTCAGCGTCCTCAACCCGGTGATGGCCGCCTGCAAGGCGATGGCCGACGCCGCCCACGGCGTGGAAGGCAGCACGGTGGTTACGACGATGGCCCGCAACGGCACGGACTTCGGCCTGCGCGTCAGCGGCCTCGGCGAGCAATGGTTTACCGCCCCCGCCGAAGTGCCCGACGGCCTGTACTTCCCCGGCTACACCAGCGCCGACGCCAACCCGGATATCGGCGACAGCACCATCACCGAGACGGCCGGCATCGGCGCCTTTGCCATGGCCGCTGCCCCGGCCATCGTCACCTTCATCTCCGGCACGCCGCAGGACGCCATCAACGCCACGCTGGAGATGTATGAGATCACCGCGGCTGAACATACCGCCTTCACCATCCCGCAACTGGATTTCCGCGGGACACCGACGGGCATCGACATCCGCAAGGTGGTGGAACTCGGCATCCCGCCGCGCGTCAACACCGGCATCGCCCATCGCGAGGCCGGCGTGGGCCAGGTCGGCGCGGGTTTGGTGCGCCCGCCGATGAAGATTTTTGAAGATGCGCTGGTGGCATTCGCGGAGAAGTATGGGCTGTAATAGGTAATTGGTAACTGGTAACTGGTAATTGGAGATTGTGACCCAATGGCAATGGCTCTGGAAGAACTGGAAGTGTTGAAGACCGCTGAGGAAATAGCCGATTCTATTTGGTCAGCGGTCTCAAAGTGGAACGCGTTTGAAAAAGAGACGGTGGGATCTCAGATTAGCCGCGCCGCGGATTCGATCGGCGCGAACATCGCCGAAGCCTATGGCCGTTACCACTTCCTTGACCGAAGCAAATTCCTCTACTATGCCCGGGGCAGCCTGTTTGAGACAAAATACTGGGTCAACCGCGCCCTCGTTCGAAACCTGATGGAACCTCCAATTGCCGGTGACCTGTCCGCCAATCTTACCCAACTCGCCCGCCAGCTCAACGCTCTCATCGGCATTACCCGAGCCCAGGGCAAGAAGGCAAAGACCATCAAGGAAGTCCCGCCTCCCTATGGCAGCGATATCGCGCCAGATATGCTCTTCGACGATTCTGATCTCGCCTATCTCTCCCATTTGCCGGATTAGCAAAGAATTGCCAGTAACCAATAACCAATTACCAGTTACCAATTACCAATGGGAGTTGTGTACTTGGCAAACGCAACCATGATTCTAAAAGGAGAATCGCAATGAATGATGAACTTCTTAGGTTAGAGGCTTTGAAACTGTCTGCGATGACCGCAGACGCAAATACAGATAAGAGCGCGCTTGTCGTGCGGGCAAAGGCGATATTTGAGTACATCAAAACGGGTCGCTATCAAGAGGCATCTTCTGTTTCAAGTGCGACGCTATCCACAGAACAGCCATCCTAGCGGTTGCATGTCGGATCGAGTCCATTAACTAAATCGGTTTCAACGGCCAACCTGCTGGCTTCGACAACTTCGCTTAGCCAACACAAGACATTTGCCCCATTGCCGTCAAAGCATGATTGCCTGTGATGATTGGCAAGTCTGCTCTGCAAGTTATCGGTTTGCCCTACGTAGATGGGGCGAATTGTGTTTTCGTTTCGGTTAAATACTCCAATGATATAGATGCCAGCAACAGCTTTCCAAGAACCGGGGAAGTCCCAATACTCAAAAGCGTATGATTTTCCAGACTTACCAGTAAAGTTTATTGTGCCTAACTTAGCCATTTCGATTTCCCTTCCTTGATGGTGGATATCAGATTATCGCGAATCTAATCAAGCGAGTCAATCAAAAAAGACCAGTTATCGACTAGCCTTTTTCTTGGTCTGTTTCTTCGGCTTCTTCTCGGCTTCATCCGGCTTTACTTGAAGGAATGCCTTTAGCAATTCCTTGAAGTCAGGGCCATGAAGCGAGACGGGTTTTTCATTGGTTGTCTTGGGTTCTTCTTTGGTTTCCATACGGGCCTCAAATGATATACTTTTACAAAACGCCGGACAGCGTTGCAGGCTTCCGGCACGACCAGCACGGATAGGCGACTGGTGATTGTATTATAGCACCTTGCGCGCCTTGTGCCAATTTAGGGCGTTGCTTTGGAAACTGTCACCTTTAAATACCCCGGATCAATTGAATATTTTTCCAGCTTCATCGACGATTATAGGATCCCGAACAAATACCGCTGGGTTGCGCCAGACGGGCAAATATTGGGTATTTTTGATGATTGGTCTGCAAAACTTTCGGACATAAATCCAAAGGCGCGGGGGTATGAGGTTGAGGTTATGGAACCGAGGCAAGATGGAAGGGAATATCGAACGAAAATCATTGCAACGATTCACGCCATTGAATCTTCCCCCAACGTAACCACGATTCGAGTCTATGATGGGTGGCTATATCACGCACATCTAGGCTTCATGGAAAAAGAACCGATTGGGCCAAACCTAGTTCTATTTGTTGATAAGTTAGCGAGTATGTGGAAAAACGAAACTATTGGATATGCCGATGTCCAATTGCACGCGGATAGTGAGCCAATTAAGCCTTTGAGCGGCGCGGGAATAAACGTGTGGTTTGATTACTACCATAGCTGCAAGGCTGCAAGGAAAAAATACACTCTGTTTGAATTGGCGGAAGATTATGGACTAAGCCTCAGTCGAGTTAAGGCTTTGCATAGAATGTATAAGGCAGAGAAAGGATTGTAGGTGCAGTACTTTTTTGGTACTTTTCCAGTACTTTTTTCGATACTGACCGGGACTTCGCTTAAGTATCATTTCATCCTAGAATCGACAGGATGAAGGAGGTACAGATGCTTAGGAGAAGTCTACGCTCGATTGCGGAAAACGGTTTGTCATCCAATAGCAATCGAGCCTAAATAAAGGGAAGAGCCACGCCGGTTGGACGTGGCCCACATTTGCTTCGGTGGTGGAACTGGTAGACACAGCAACTTTGGAAGTTGCCGCCTGGCAGGGCTTACGGGTTCAAGTCCCGTCCGAAGCATTCCTAAGATAGCATCGAGCAGGACAAAAGTCAAGACCCCTTTTAGTGCTTTACTGGATCGCGGTAGTAAAGCCTCTTCCCCTCGGCCCCACGAATTGCCACCTTCATCCGTTCAACGTCGGTGGACTTGCGGTGGTTCCAGCGGAAGCCAAACTCGTTGACGTAACGGTCAAGGTGCTGTTCGCTCACGTGGTGGAAAGTGCCAACAATGCCGCGCTTCAATAGGGCAATCCAACTCTCGGCGGTGTTGGTATAGGCATTGCCTCGGACATACTCGCCGCGTCGATGTTCAACCACTTCGTGACCGGCAAATTCCGCATCCAGTCCGTTGTACGCCTGCCATTCATCGGTGACGATGGTGGCGGACTTGGCGACGTTGTTGCGGATATTGTGCTTCAAGGTCTTGGCATCGGTGCTGACAACCTTCTGAGCAAGCACGCGGCCATCGCGCTCAACAAGGATAGCAACGGGTGTCTTGGTCTTCGTGCTTCGGCCCTGATTACCCTTTGTGCGCTTGCTGGCGTGTTTGTTCTTTTCCTTGCCGCCAATGTAAGTTTCGTCGGCTTCGACTACGCCACTAAGCAGGGTTGCAACTGGTTCTTTGCTCATGGACTCGCGGATGCGGTGTTCCATGAACCACGCGGTTTTGTAAGTGACACCTAGTGTCCGGTGCAACTGGTGGGCGGAAATGCCCTTCTTGCTGGAATTCATCAGGTAGAAGGCAACCACCCACTTGCTCAACGGGATTCGGCTTCCCTCAAAGATAGTGCCAACGGTGACAGTAAACTGCTTGCGGCACTTGGCGCAGGAGTACAGGCCGGGGCGGGTCTTGGACTTGGCAGTCTTGGGCGTAATCTTGTAAACGTCCGTTGACTGACAATGCGGGCAAATGGGGCCATTGGGCCAGCGCAGTTCTTCGATGAAAGCGCGGGCTTCATCTTCGGTCAGGCGGGAAAGGGTGCTAAAATTTACGTTGTCCATTTGCTAACTCCTGTTTGATACTTAGAGTATAGCAAAAAGGCTTGCATTTGTCAAGTATATAATTCCCTTACCAATTACCCACCAACATCACCGCCATACACTCAAGGAGTCTCCCGATGAAAATCTACGACCTCTCCCAACCCCTCAACGCCGACGCCTCATTCTGGCCGTTCTACCCGCCGTTTGAAGTCAAATACATCAAGCGCAAGTCCGAGCATGGCGTCAACGCCCAATACATCATGACCAGCAACCACATGGGCACTCACCTCGATGCCCCGCGCCACTTTGTCACCAACGGCAAGACCATCGACCAACTGCCGCTCGATTGGCTCTACGGCCCCGGCGTCATCGTGGATATCAGCGACCAGCTCGATGACCTGGACGTCTTTACCCCCGAGATGCTGGAGGCCAAAGCCGATATCAAGAACGGCGACATTCTCTTCATCCACACCGGCTGGCACAAGTACTCCTTCTTCAGTCCCGACGGCGACGAGGAACGCTACATCCAGCGCCACCCCGGCCCGCACCACAGCATCTGCGAGTGGCTGCTGGACAAGAAGATCCACCTCTGGGGCGTGGACATGATCTCCACCGACCACCCGATGAACCTGCCCATTGGCCGCTTCCTCGGCAAGGGCGGCCTGGAGCACTGGGCCAAAGTGCGCGCCAAAGTCGAAGCCAAATTCGGGGCCGACAAGGTGGATGAGATGTTCCCCAACGAGGCCTACCAGTTGACCCATAACGCCCTGTTCCCCTACGACTGCGTCCACGTCGAGAACCTGGGCGGCGAGATCGGCAACCCCGCCCTGCACAACAAACGCATCGTCCTCGGCGCGTTCCCGTGGAACTTCAAGGGCGGCGAAGCCGCCTTCTGCCGCGCCGCGGCCTTTACGGAAGAATAGTCGTAACGCGACTCCCGCCAACCGTCCCAGGAGGTTCGCATGACCACCCGCTATTTCGGCCAACGGATCAAACGCAACGAAGACCCGCGCCTGCTCACCGGCCAGGCTCTGTTCGTGGACGATGTTAACTTCCCCGATCTGCTCCACGTGGCCTACGTCCGCAGCCCCTACGCCCATGCCCGCATCAAACGCATCGACGTGAGCAAGGCGCTGGAACGGCCGGGCGTGGCGGCCGCCTACACCGCCGCCGACCTGGGCGACTACTGGCGCGTCGGCCCGCTGCTGGTCTCGCCGCCGCCGGTCAGGGACATTGTCTTCAACGAACGCACCCAGCCGATCCTGGCGAAGGACAAGGTGCGCCATGTCGGCGAAGGCGTGGTCGCCATCGTCGCGGAGAGCCGCTACATCGCCGAAGATGCCGTGGCGGATGTGGTCGTGGATTACGAACCCCTGCCGGTGAACGTGGATGTGCGCAAGACGCTTGAACCGGACGCGACCCTCCTCCACGAAGACCTCGACCAGAACCTCGCCGCCCATGTCATCCAGCACAAGGGCGATTACGAAGCCGCCAAAGCCAAAGCCGATGTGGTCATCGCCCGCGAATTCTGGTACGACCGCGGCACCGCCGCCGCCATGGAGAACCGCGGGGTGGTCGCCCAGTGGGATGCCCGCTTCCAGAAACTCACCATCTGGGATACCACCCAGGCCCCGGTCGTCATCCGCAACGGGATGGCCGCCATGCTCGGTCTCTCCGAGAGCCAGGTGCGCGTCATCGCCCCCTTCATCGGCGGCGGCTTCGGCCCCAAAATCATGATGTTCTATCCCGAAGAAATGCTCATCCCCTGGCTGGCGATGAAACTCAACCGCCCGGTCAAGTGGATCGAAGACCGCTCCGAGAACTTCTACACCACCACCCAGGAGCGCGGCCAGTGGCATGAAAGCGAAATCGCCCTCAGCAAAGAGGGCAAAATCCTCGGTGTGCGGGATGTCTTCTGGCATGACAGCGGCGCTTACGACCCCTACGGCCTCACGGTGCCCATCAACACCCAGTGCACCCTGCTCGGCATGTACGATGTCCCCAACTACGCCACCGAGTTCAAAGCTGTCTTCACCAACAAACCCATCGTAACGCCCTACCGCGGCGCGGGCCGCCAGCACGGCGTATTCGTCATGGAGCGCCTGCTGGATGCCGCCGCCAAAGAATTGGGGCTGGACAAAACCGAAATCCGCCGCCGCAACTTCCTGACCCCGGACCAGTTTCCCCACAACCACAAGATCATCTACCAGGACTTCACCGAACTGACCTACGACAGCGGCGACTACGAGCCGATTCTCGCCAAGGCCAAGGAAATGATCGGCTACGATGAGTTCTACAAAACGCTCAAGCCGCAGGCCGAAAAGGAAGGCAAACTGCTCGGCCTCGGGCTGGTGTGCTATGTCGAAGGCACCGGCATCGGTCCTTACGAAGGCGCCCGCGTCCAGATTCAAGCCAACGGCCGCGTCAGCGTCGCCACCGGCGTTGGCACGCAGGGCCAGGGCCACTTCACCTCTTTTGCCCAGGTCGTCGCCGATCAGGTCGGCATCCCGCCGGATGAGATCGACGTCATCACCGGCGACACCGACCAGTTCCACTGGGGCGTCGGCACCTTCGCCAGCCGCGGCGCGGTCGTCGCCGGCAACGCCATCCACGCCGCCTCCAAACGCGTGCGCCAGCGCATCCTCGACCTTGCCAGCGAGGAATTCAACGTGCCGCCCGAAGAACTCGAGATCGGCAACGGGCGCGTGTGCGTCATTGGCGACCCGCAGAAGACGATGCTGTTGGGCGACCTGGCGAACAAGGCCAACCCGCTGCGCGGCGCGGTCAAACCGGGCAGTGAGCCGGGCCTCGAAGCCACCGACTACTTCGGCCCGCCGATGGGCGCCACCGCTGCCGGGGCGCATGCCATGATCCTGGAGATCGACCCGGACACAATGATGATCGAAGTCAAACGCTACGTGGTCGTGCACGACTGCGGCAAAGTCATCAACCCGCTCATCCTCGACGGCCAGGTGCATGGCGGCGTGGCCCAGGGCCTGGGCAACGCTTTTTACGAAGAACTGGTCTTCGACGAACAGGGCCAGTTGCTGAACGGCTCGTTCATGGATTACCTGCTGCCGACCGCCCTGGACGTGCCGCGCATCGAGGTCGGCCATCACGAAACCCCCTCGCCGTTGAACGAAATGGGCGTCAAAGGCGCTGGCGAAGCCGGGGCCATCCCGGCCGCCCCGCTGTTCGTGCAGGCCGTCGAAGACGCCCTGCGGGCAGGCGGCATTGAACTGGAGATCACCCAGATTCCCCTCAGTCCGAAGCGACTGTGGGAATTGGTGGAAACCACAAAGGCCGAATGAGGTCGGTCGCAGGATCGGACCCTCTTCTGTGCATTCGTAGGAGCGCAAAGAGTTGTTTCGAAACTCCGCTGCGCCCCTGCTTCATTTGAGGTGATGCCATGACCACGTTCGACCTCCTGATTCGCAGGGCCCAACTGCGCGCCAATCCGCCGGGCGACCTGGCCGACATCGCCATCGCCGAGGGTCGCATCGCCGCCATCCAACCCGGATTGACCGGCGAGGCAGGGGCCGAGATTGACGCCCGCGGCGGCCTGGTGACCGAATCGTTCGTCAACCCCCACCTGCATCTGGATAAGGTCTACACTCTGGCGCGCATGGATGAACTCGCCATGCGGGATTATCACGGCGGCGGCATGGGCAAGGCCATGAACGCCATCGAGTTGGCCGCCCGCGTCAAAGATGAATACGCCCTCGACTGGATTCTGCCCAACGTCCGCCGGGCGGTATGGCTGGCCGCCCGTCACGGCGTGTTGCACATCCGCGCCTTCGCCGACGTCGACAGTAAAGCCAAACTCATCGGCGTTGAGGCCCTGCTGGCGGTCAAAGAAGAGTTCAGGGATATCGTCAATTTGCAGATCGTGGCTTTCCCGCAGGACGGCGTGGCCCGCGAACCCGGCGCAGCCGGCCTGGTGCGTGAAGCGATGAAACTGGGCGCGGACGTGGTCGGCGGCATCCCGTGGATCGAGTACACCGATGCCGATGCACAGGCGCATGTGGATGCCATGTTCGACATCGCCGCCGAGTTCGACAAACCGGTCTCCATGCTGGTGGACGACGCTGGCGATGCCACCCTGCGCACCACCGAGATGATGGCCGTGCGGGCCATCAAGCAGGGCTGGCAGGGGCGCGCCCTCGCCCACCATGCCCGCGCCATGGCGCTCTATCCCAAACCCACCCTCCAGAAACTCATCGCCCTGCTAAAACAAGCGGACATGTACATCGTCACCGACCCGCATACCGGCCCGCTGCACGCCCGCGTGCGCGAACTGCTCGAAGAAGGCGTTGGCGTATGCCTGGGGCAGGACGACATCTCCGACGCCTATTACCCCTACGGACAGAACAACATGCTGGAGGTGGCCTTTCTCGCCTCGCACCTGTTGTGGATGACGACACGGGCCGAGATGGATATCCTCTACGACATGGTCACAACCAAAGCCGCCCGCGCCATCGGTCTGCCCGACCATCGCCTGAAAACCGGCGCGCCCGCCGACCTCGTCGTGCTGGACGCGCCCGATGTCTTCGAAGCCCTGCGGGCGCACCCCGTCCCGGCCCACGTCGTCAGCCGCGGCCGTCAACTGGCCGTGCCGGACTTGGCCTGAAGCCCTGCGTATCCTTGTGAAAGCTGGTCAAACGTCCCGTCCCACGCGGGACGTTTGTTCATTACGGTACAAGCACTCCGGGGATATTCTTATGGCGCGCCGAAACATTTCGGGCGCCAATCCTATGTCCAACCCAAACACCGATTCCCTGAGCGAAAGCGAGGAGATGTATATCCTCACCATCCTGCAGGCCGGGCGGGCCGGCGGCCGCGACCTGATTCCAGTGGCCGAGGTGGCCGAAGCGCTGGCGGTTCAGCCCGTCTCCGCCAATCAGATGATACGCAAACTGCAAACCGGCGGCTACCTGGATTATGAACCCTACAAAGGCGTCTCTCTGCTGCCCAGGGGCCGCGAGGCGGCCGGGCGCGTCCTGCGCCGCCGCCGGGTGTGGCTGGCCTTCCTGGTGAACGAACTCGGTCTGGGCGTGGACGCGGCCGACGCCTTCGCCTGCCGCCTCGAACACATCACCCCCGCCGCCATCATCAACCGTCTGTATGACCATCTCGGCCAGCCCGCCGCCGACCCGTTGGGCCGCCCCATTCCGCCGCGTGGCCGCGCTGCCCCTCCCACTGTCGGGGAGCCGCTGACCGGTCTTCCCCTGGGCATCCCACTCATCCTCGCCCCCGGAGAAGGCGCCGCATCCGAAGACGATTTCCTGAGCCGCCTCGGCCTCAAGCCCGGCGCGCCGGTCGAAATCCTGGCCCGGGGCGGGGCGGGCCTGCTCCTGCAAACTGAATCCGGCCGACTGGAGATCGCCCCGGTGCTCGCGGCCGAACTTCGCGCCGTCCTCAAGGAGACACCCGCATGACCTGCCACACCCCCGCCAACGCCGCCCTGGGCGGCGGGCTGATAGCCCTGGTCGGCCATTCCAACGTCGGTAAGTCCGCTTTGTTCCAGAAGCTGACCGGCCAGCGTGTCATCGTCGCCAATTATCCCGGCACTACTGTGGCGCTGGCGCGCGGCCGCCTGCTCGCCACGCCCGGCGTGGCGCTGGTGGACACGCCCGGCGTGGTCACCCTGCCTGCCAGAAGCGAAGACGAGCGCATCACCGCCCGCGTCCTGCTGGATGAACCCCTGGATGCCGTCGTGCAGGTGGGGGATGCCAAGAATCTGCCCAAGACGCTCAACCTCACCCTGCAGTTGGCCGAACTCGGCCTGCCGCTCGTCCTGGCCCTCAATATGGTCGATGAAGCCGGCCCGGGAATCGATTCGGAAGGGCTGGCTGGTCTGCTCGGGGTTCCGGTCATCCTGACCGCCGCGGTGCACGGCCAGGGTCTGGCGCAGCTGGGCGCGGCTCTCCCACAGGCCTGCCCGTCCAGCCGCCGTCTGCCCTATCCGCCGGCCATTGAAAGCGCCCTTGCCGAAATGATTCCCCTGCTTCCCTCCGGCCAGACATCCAAGCGTGGCCTTGCGCTGCTCTACCTCTGCGGCGATTCGGAGGTCGAAGGCTGGCTTTCCCGCCGCCGCGCGCCTGAAGCGTTGGAAAACCTGAACTCCATCCGCCGCCGCGCCCAGGCCGCCCTCCTGCCGCAGCCGCTGGCGGAAGCAGTGCAGGCAGCCCGCTGGCAGGCCGCCGAGGTTTTGGCCGCACAGGTACATGGTCCAGCCGCCACGCGCCCGCCTTTCCGCTCCCGCCTCGCCCAATGGACGATACATCCGTTCTGGGGACTGCCCATCCTGCTGGCCGTGCTGGTGGCCTTGTTCTGGTTCGTCGGCGTGGTCGGGGCGCAGTGGCTGGTTGGCCTGCTCGAAACGAACCTGTTTGGCGAGGTCATTAACCCGGCTCTCACGGCCTTCGTGCGTCGCACCATACCGCTCGAATGGCTGGCAGACCTGCTGGTGGGCGAATATGGCCTGTGGACGCTGGGCGTCACGTATGCCGCCGCGCTCATCCTGCCCATCGTCACCACGTTCTTCCTGGCGTTCGGCCTGCTGGAAGATTCCGGTTACCTGCCGCGCCTGGCCGCCTTAAGCAACCGCTGGTTCCGCGCCCTCGGCCTCAACGGCCGGGCCATCCTGCCAATGGTGCTCGGCCTGGGGTGCGTGACCATGGCGACCCTCACCACCCGCACGCTGGAGACCCGCCGCGAGCGTTTCCTGGTAACCCTGCTGCTGGCGCTGGCTGTGCCGTGCTCCGCCCAGCTGGGCGTGGTCATGGGGCTGCTGGCGAGCGTCTCCCCCGCCGCCGCCGCGCTGTGGGCCGGCGTGGTGCTGATGGTGCTGTTTGCGGTCGGCGCGCTGGCCGCCCGGCTGGCCCCCGGCGAACGCCAGCCGCTGGTGCTGGAACTGCCCCCTTTGCGCTGGCCGCTGCTCGCCAACATCGTCGTCAAGACCCTGGCGCGCCTGGAATGGTACCTGCGCGAGGTCGTCCCGATGTTCCTCCTGGGCGCGCTGCTCATGTTCCTGCTCGACCGCAGCGGCGCGCTGGCCGGGCTGGTGCGGCTGGCCGAGCCGCTCACCGTCGGCTGGCTGGGCCTCCCGGCCGCCGCCGCCCCGGCCTTCGTCCTCGGCTTTCTGCGCCGCGATTTCGGGGCCGCCGGCTTCTTTATCCTCAGCGCCGCCGGCCTGCTCAGCCCGGCCCAGACCGTCGTGGCGATGGTCACCATCACGCTCTTCATCCCCTGCATCGCCAGCGTGCTGGTCATCGCCCGCGAACACGGCTGGCGCGTCGCCCTGGGGATGTTCGTCCTGATCTTTCCATTGGCCTTCCTGGTGGGCGGAATGCTCCAGCGCCTGCTTGCGTTCATCGGGTTTGGAGCGTGAACAGAATGAACACGCTTACCTGCCCGTTGTGCGGCGTTGAGTTTCAGGCCGGCGACCCTTCGGCCTGCGCCGCCTGCCCGCTGGCCTCGGATTGCCGCCTGGTGTGCTGCCCCAACTGCGGCTACCAGCAGCCCGACCCGGCCGGCTCGCGCCTGGCGCGCTGGGCGGCGCGCTGGTTCGAGCGCGGCGACGGGCCCGCCCCACCCCCCGCCGCCTGTGAGCTCGCGCCCTTCTGTACCCTGGCGGACTGCCAGCCCAACCAGCCCGCGTGTATACGCGCTTTCCATCCTGAACTGTCCTCGGCGCGGCGTGAACTCCTGCACGCCCACGGCCTGGCCCCCGGCCGCACGGTGACCGTCCTGCAGCAGAAACCTGTCACCGTGGTGCAGATCGGCGCGGCGGAATTGGCGCTGGAGACCGGCCTGGCCGGGATGATCGAGATCGAGCCGCCCGAAGCGAGTTAAGGAATTGTTATCGTGTCGGGGGAAAGCGCAGAGTCATGGTAGAGTTGTCTGGACAAATGCGCCCAGGCGTGAAAGGAGAACCCACATGGTCACGCAATCGTACATAAAAGCCCGCAAGGTCTACCGCCTCACGTTTGAAGTCCCCCCCGCCGAACTGCCGGAGGGCGAGGTGAGCTCGCTGGGAATAGCCGGGAGTTTCAACGACTGGAACCCGGAGGCTACGCCGTTCACCTGGCTGAAGAAGGGTGTCTACAAAGCCAGCGTGGAGGTCAAGGAGCCGGGCATTTACCACTACCGCTATCTGCTCAACGGCCGCCAGTGGCTCAACGACTGGCACGCCGAGGCCTACGCCCTCAACGAACACGGCGAGGACAACTGTGTCGTTACGGTAACCCCTGCCTGACGGAGGGGTTACCCGCAGTCGTCCATTCTCAGACCGTCTGTGCGCGAACTATCTGTTCAGGAAGGGGGGCTTTGTTTCGGCCGTTTGCGCAGGTAGACCGCCCAATACACCGCCCCCACCAGCGCCGTCCCGCCGATGATGTTGCCGATGGTGACCGGCAGCAGGTTATCCAGCAGGAACGCCCCCCAGGTCAGCGCCCCATAATCCGCCGGGTTGACGCCCGCCGCGCCCCAGAACGCCGCCGGGGCGTAGCGCCGGATGAGGATGCCGATGGGAATGAAATACATGTTCGCGACCGAGTGCTCGAATCCGGCCGCTACAAAGGCTGTGATGGGAAACAGCACCGAGAGGATCTTGTCCGTGGTCGTACGGGCGCTCATCGTCAGCCAGACCGCCAGACACACCAGGGCGTTGCACAGGATGCCCAGCATGAGCGCCTCCACGAACCCCAGCCCGACCTTGGCGCGGGCGATATTCAACGCGGTTGCCCCCACTGCGCCGCCGCCAAACGTGTACTGGCCGCCCAGGAATACCAGCAGAGCGGTCCCCAGCGAGCCAATGAAGTTCCCCAGATAGACCCACATCCAGTTGCGCAGCAACAGGCGGGTACTGATGCGCCGGCTGGCCCAGGCCATCACGATCAGGTTATTGCCGGTGAACAGTTCAGCCCCGCCCACCACCACCAGAATCAGCCCCAGGCAGAACGACAGACCGACGAGCAGGCGTCCCACGCCGTAGGCCAATCCGTCGCTGCCCGCCGCCACCGTGGTGGCGAAGACCGCCCCCAGAGCGATGAAGGCCCCCGCCAGGATGCCCAGCGCCAGCAGGCGGCGGTAGCCCATTGTGGCTTTCGCCACGCCGATGGCCTCGGCCTTCAGCGCCATTTCCTGCGGCAGCAGGGCGTCCAGGTTGACGGTTACCAGGTTTGCGTTTTCCATACAGGCTCCTTGCACAGGTATTATCCCCGGCGCTCCCCGAATGGTCAAAGGTGATTCCCACCCTTTCTCCCGGGGCAAACGTCCCTATTTGTGATTTATTTCACTATATGGATGGATGAGGCGAATACGTGCATCTACAGCCAGCGCCCCCTGCCCCGCCGGCAGGACGCGCAGCGGGTTGATTTCGATCTCCTGCAGCACCGGGAAATCCCCCGCCAGCTGGCCCAGCCGCCCCAGTGCCTCTTCGGCCGCCGCCCGGTCGGCAGGCGGCAGGCTGCGGAACCCGGCCAGTTTGCGCCCGGCCCAGGTGCTGTCGAGCAGATACCGAATCTCTTCTTCGGTGGCGGGGGCCAGCGCAAAGGCAACATCCTCCAGACCCTCCACCTCCACCCCGCCGGAACCGAACATCAGCAGCGCCCCAAACTGGTCATCCTGCACCGCGCCCAGGATGACCTCCTGCCCGTCAGCCGCCATGCGCTGCACCTGCACCCCGTTCAGCAGGGCCTCCGGTCGGGCGACCTGCACGCGCGCCAGCATGGCCGCCACCTCGCGCGCCACCGCCGCCGCGTTCGTCAGGTTGAGGACCACGCCGCCCACATCCGATTTGTGCGGGATGTCTGGCGAATCGATCTTCAGCGCCACCGGGAACCCCGCCTTTTCAGCCGCCGCCGCGGCCGCCGCCGGGTTGGCAGCGCAGTACGTGGGCAGCGTGGGCAGGCCATAGGCTGCCAGGATGGCGGCCGCGTCCCGTTCGCTCAGAAAGCCACTGGCGCCCGGGCCGGCCTTTCGTAGAATGGCCGCGACCCTCCGCCGGTTGACATCCGGATAGACGCGCGGTTTGGCGCGGCTTCGGCCGATGCTCTCCGCCCGGTCAGCCAGCACCGCCAGCGCAGAGGCCGCCCGCTCCGGGAAGCGGTATTCAGGGATATGGGCGGCCCGCAGGCGTTCCATCGCCTCCTGGATCATGCGTTCGCCCATCAGCGCCACCACCACCGGCTTGGCGGCGGTCTGGATGATGGGGATCATGGCATTGGCGACCCCCGCGGCGGTGTACATCGGCGGCGGCGGGAGGATGACCATCACAGCGTCCACGCCGGCGTCGTCCAGCAGCAATGCCAGGCTGTGGGCGTAATGTTCGGGAGAGGCCGAAGCAAGCATGTCCACGGGATTTTGAACACTGGCAGCTGGCGGCAGCAGGGCGCGCAGCCCCGCCCGGGTTTCCGGTCCCAGCCGGGCAAGCGTCAGCCGGTGGGCTTCCAGGGCGTCGGCGGCCGTCGCCCCCGGCCCGCCGGCGTTGGTCAGCACCGCCACCCGGCGGCCCCGCGGCAATGGGCTCCAGGCCAGCGCCCGCGCCCAATCGAACATTTCTTCGCTGGTGTCGGCCCGAATGACCCCCGCCCGCCGGAAAGCGGCGTTAAACGCCTTTTCCTGCCCGGCCAGCGCCCCGGTGTGCGAGGCCACGGCCTGCTGGCCGCTGGCGTATCGCCCGACTTTCAGCGCCAGCACCGGCTTCTCCTGCGCCACTCGGCCCGCTGCCTGCACGAACCGCCGCCCGTCGCTCACGCCCTCCAGGTACATCGTGACCACCCGGGTGTGGCGGTCCTCGGCCACGGCCGCCAGCACGTCGGTCTCATTCACATCGATCTGGTTGCCCAGACTCACCAGCCGCGAGAGGCCGAAGCCCTGACCGCGCGCCCAGTCGATAACCGCCGCGCAGATCGCCCCGCTGTGGGAGATGAATGCCACGCTGCCCGCCGGAGGGCCGGGCGGCGGCAGGAAGGTGGTATCCAGAGGCAAATGCGTATCCAGGATGCCGATGCAGTTAGGCCCCACCACACGCATGCCCCACTTGCGGGCGACCGCCAAGCACTCCTGCTCCAGGGCACGCCCGGCCGCGCCCACTTCGCTGAATCCGCCCGAGGCGATGATGGCGGCCCGGACGCCCGCCTGCCCGCACTCCTCCAGCGCCCCAGCAACGACCTCGGCCGGCACCAGCAGAACGGCCAGGTCCACGGGACCCGGCGCGTCTTCGATGCGGGCGTGAATGGGTTGTCCGAACAGCACGCCCCCCTTGGGGTTCACGTAGCGAATCGCGCCCTGATAATCGCTCAACAGCAAGTTGCGCGCCAGCCCATAGCCAAGTTTCTGAGGATGTTGGGAGGCGCCGACCACGGCCACGCCGCGCGGCGCAAAAAAAGGCTTGAGCCCTTTGTGCATCGATTGCTCCTTTTGAGGTACACCCAAGTATAGGTGCAGTCCAAATCCCACCGAAAGGGTCAACATTCCCTCAATCGCAAGGACAAATGGCCCTCAGGCGCCCAGCAGGTTCGCCCCGTGCCGCTCGCGCAGGATGCCTGCCAGGCGTTCCATCTCGTCATTCTGCCGGCGCGCGTCCCAGCCCAGTTCAGCGCCCGCCACGCGCGCCAGCCACTGCATGCGCTCCCCGTCCAGCCGCCCCAGCATCCCCAGCAGCGTGCGCCGCAGGGCCAGGTCGTCCAGATGCACCACCGCTTCTTCCCGACACATGCGCCGGATTTCGTCGTCATCCGGCACAACGCCTAGGCCGCCCCCCGGCAGGGGTCTGGCACATGTGTCGCCGGCGCGCGCCAACCCCAGCCGCGCCAGCACGGCATCCGCGGCCTGTTCGCCGAACGCCCGGAACGTTGTCCATTTGCCGCCCACCAGCGAGAACACCGGGAACGGTAGCCTATCATCTACTTGGATGCTGTGATCACGGGGAATCTCCCCGGTCCGCCCGGAAGCGCGCGGCAGCGGCCGCACCCCTGAAAAGCGGAAGACGATGCCTTCGCGTACGCCGCCGATTTCCGGGAACACCCGCCCCAGCATCTCGACGAAATAGTCCTCTTCCTCCGGCGTGCAGCGGGCCGCGTCCGGGTCTTCGATGCGGATGTCCGATGTGCCGACCAGCGTTCGGTCGTGCAGCGGGCAAATGAGCACGATGCGGCCATCCGCGTTCTCGAAGAAGAATTCGTGCCCGTCGATGGCCGCCATCAGGCCGGGATGGTCGAGGACGATATGTGAGCCCTTCGTCCCGCCGATGTATGCCGTATGCAGGCCCAGCGCGGCGTTTGCCCGGTCGATCCACGGCCCAGCCGCGTTCACCACGCAGCCCGGCTCAACCATGAACTCCTCCCCCGTCTCGGCATCCCGCAGGCGCACGGCGCGTCCTTCCACACCGATCGCCTCCAGGTAATTTACAGCCCGCGCCTCCGGATGCGCTGCCAGCCCATCCAGCAGGACTTTCATGCACAATCGCTCGGGGGTGGGCATGAGCGCGTCGTAGTACAGGGCGGCCGCCCGGATGTCCGCGTTCAGGCGCGGGAAGCGGCGCAGGGCCTCCTCCCGCCCCAGCATGCGGCCGCGCGGCGTTACCCGGTCCCGCCCGGCAAAAGCGTCATAGAACGCCAGCCCGATGCGGATGACCAGCGCGCCGCGTTCGGCCGGCCTGCGGCGCAGGCCCAGGAACCTGAGCGGCGCGTTCAACAACCCGGAGAAGGTCGTGAAGATTGGAATAACGGTCGGCAGCGGTTGGGCGTCGTCGGGGGCCAGGCGCAGTAATCGGTTGCGCTCCTGTACCGCCTCGCGCACCAGCCGGAACTCGCCGTTCTCCAGATAGCGGATGCCGCCGTGCAGCATGTGGCTGCTGGCCGCGCTGGCCCCGCCGCTGAAATCGCCCCGTTCGGCCAGCAGCGCCGGGACGCCGCCAACCGCCAGGTCGCGCAACGTCCCAGCCCCGTTGATGCCGCCCCCGATGATGAGCACGGGCACGCCCGGCCGTCCCCGCAGCCAGGCGAGGGTCTCGTTTCGGTTGAAGCGCATACGCGGATTCTATGTCAGACACCCAATTTATGGAAGAAACCGGGTGAAATCATCACAGCCTGCCAGTGCTGGCAGGCCGTGATTAGGAGATGGGAGGTGGGAGGTGAGTGTGGCGAGGGTGGGACTTGAACCCACAACCAATGGCTTATGAGTCCACTGCTCTGCCGTTGAGCTACCTCGCCGGTAACCGGGGAATTTTAACGCGATTTGGGGAGCGTGTCAAACAGCCGCGCGCGGCTGGAGTGTCCACCTTCGCGTGGGTATTGCATCGGAGTCGAGGCTTTAGCCGAGTGTGGGGCGAGTTCTCCGCTAAAGCGTCGACTCCCACCCCACCAGACCTGGACACTCGCACGCGGCTGGAAAGGGCTGCCTACGGCCGGATCCCGGCGCGGTCTTTCTTTGCGTTTTTTAGCGTTCTCTGCCTGAACCGGGTTTTGCTCCATCCCGGCGATTGCGCCCTACGAACCCCCCAGACCCAGGGCATCCAGCATTCCGTTCATGCTGGCCGCGTCCGGCGCGATCAGCCAGTACACCTCGGCATCCAGAAGAGCCGTACAGGCAATCGGCGCGGAGCCGTAACAGATGGCGTCGATGGCTTCGGCGGGCGCGCCGGGGAACCGGCCGCTGAGCATGAGCGCCAGGGCGGCATCGAATTCCTCGGCGTCTTCGGGCGTGTCAAAAACCCAGTGCGCCGCCAGGGCGGTCTGGCTGGTCGAATCCTGATAATACACCTGGTAGCCATCCCCGCCCCAACCGGCCGCGGCCGCAGCCGCGGCTTCCAGCCCCACGGGCGCGTCGGCGCGCACGTTGTAGCCCAGCACCAGGTACGTCAGCCACTCGCCCAGCGAACTCTGCTCCAACAGCCGCCAACCCGGCAGGGCCGCGCCCACCAGCGGGTCGATGACTTCCACGGCCTGTTCGCCCGCCAGGTATTTGTCCGGATGCAGAATCTGCTCGGTCGTGAGCGGCGGCGAGGTATAGGCCAGATCCACCGCCTCCCAGCCGCCTTCGTCGTAAAGAGACTGCACGAACGCCAGCCCCTGCACGTAGGGGAAGCGCAGATCAGCCTCGGCAAACAGCGGCGCGTTGAGGTCGGCGATGAAAGCCGTCAGGTCGTCCAGGGCGCGCACGTCGGCGGCTTGCACTTTAGGCAGGTAGCGGGTTGCCCAGAGTTGGCGCGTCAGGGTGGCATCACCCTGCACCAGGGCGTTCAACGCCCGGCACTCGTCCGCCTCGCGGCGGCAATCCGGGGCCAGGCCAAGGTCATCCAGGCCCACCAGCGCATCAATCAGCGCCAGGTCGTACAGGTGGGCGTAGGCATATTCGTGGCGCGCCTCAAAATTCAGCGCCACCAGGTAAAGCGCATTGCCTTCCGGCGCAAACAGCCCGCCGAACGGCTGCACCTGGGAATTGGCATAATAGGTGTGCAGGTTGGCGCCCGGGAAGATCAGCCCGAACGTGGCGTAGATGTGGGTAATATCGCCCGAGCGGCGGAAGAAGGCATCATCCTGCATCCGGGCGCGCACCAGTTCTTCCAGCGCCGACTGCGAGACCAGCGCCCGGCCGATCTCCGGCACGGCGGTGATACCGCGCACGCTCGCCACCTGGGCGTCCAGCGTCACAACGCGTTCCTGCACGCTGGCCGGCAGCACCTCGTTCAACGAGGTGGGCGAAGGCAACGGGGAAGGCGTGAGCGTGTGGGTCGGCGTGGCGGTGACGAACACGGTCGGCGTCCAGGTCGGCGGCAGGGCGAATTCCGGCTCGGCGGCCGTGGCGGTTGCGCTCGGCCCCGGGCCCGGTTCACCGCCGCCCTGCGGCAGGATACTCGCCAGCAGCCCGCTCGTCCAGGCGAAATATCCGCCGCCCAATAGAATGACCAATAACAGGACCAGCAGCACAAGCGGCATCAGCCGGCGGCGCCCGCCCGGCTGGCGTTCGCGCTTCGGGCGGCGCTCTTTCTTGCTCGGGGCTTCCGGCTCGATGGGCTCAAATGGCTGATCGTCCTCTTCGGCTGGCTCCTCGCTGAAGCCGCCCGCGCCGGCCGGCGCGGCTTCGCCGAACAGTCGCGAGGAGAGCAGGTCGCCTTCGCTGCTGTCAAAAGGCGCATCATCTTCGGCGTCTTCCCTGCCATAGGCGGGTTCAGGCTGCGCGGTTGGGCGCGCCGGCGGGGCGCTGGGCGCGCCGGTCAGGCCCGCCAACCGGTCACGCGCTTTGGCGTTATCCGGGTTGAGGCGCAATACCTGCTGCAAGGCATACACCTGGCGGTTGCGGTCGTCCACCGCCAGGCTGAGCAGCAGCCAGGCCTCTTCGATCTCTGAATCGTGCTTGAGCAGGCTGACCAGAATCTGGCTGGCCGACTTGCGGTCGCCGGACTTCAGATAGGCGTAGGCTCGTTTGAGTTCCTGTTTGCTCGCTGCATCCATGGAAAATGCCGTGGTATCGATTGAGTGTGAAGTAACTCACCGAAAGTCTTTTTGCAAAGGACTCCGACTTTTCAGCGTGATTCTCCTCGTAATTGCCTGTGAGCTACTGTAGTAGTTGGCCGCTGTTCCTCTCCGACGTAAGTCAAAAGTCTTACGGCCAACTACGTATGACTGAACCATTATACAATCAGACCCTGTTTCGCAATTCAAATCGGCAACCGAAATCCTCACGCAATCGGGTCCCCTCCTGCGAAGCGGTCAAAAATCCTCGTCCTCCTCCAGGTCAAGGTCCTCCAGTTCGGCAAAGCCCTCCTCATCCCACGATTCCTCGACTTCTTCTTCCAGTTCCTCCGGCGCGGCCGGCACCACCAGGTCGGCCGGGTCATCTGAGAAGGTCAGGCAGCCATCATCCGGATCCAGTTCGATCAGCAGCGCGCTGCAAAAACCCTTGTCCAGGTGGATACAGTCTTCGTAAAAACATCGGATTCGGGGCATTGCCTTCTCCTTTCCGGCCAGGGTTTCAATCAGGAGGGGCGGCCAGCATGCGCCACACAGCCAGGACGAACAGCGCCAGCATCGCCACTGCTGAGACCACGCAGAACGGGCAGATGGCTTTCAAGACCGCCACTTCGATATACGTAAGATACGCTGAATAGAGCACGCCCGCAAGGGTCAATCCGAAATTCAGGATGCCGGCGTTGTCGGCCCAGAAGCCAGCCCGCGTCTCGACGATATAGAGGAAGATCAGGAACGCATAGGCCGCCGCGCCCAGCAGCGCGATGGGAATGCCGCCGATCTCGGCGTAGATGCTGGAGTTCACCACATCGCACTCGCCGATTCCGGCGCACAGGATCTCGTTGTTGCTGAGTTTGATCCACGCCAGGTAGGCGGAGTCGACCAGGCCGATACCCGCTATCAGGATGGACAGGCGGCGTACAAGGTTAGCGTTCATGTCCGGGTTGCCTCAGAGAGAACTGGTTTCTACAGCAGGGGCCAGGCATCCACCATACTGCCTGCCGGCAGGGATTGTACCCCGGCCGGGAGCACGATGAGCGCATCCGCCTGAGCCAGGCCATACAGGTTGCCCGACCCCTGGTGCCCGGCCAGCAGGGCCTCCAGGCGGCCGTCTTCGCCGACCCGCAGTTGCGCCCGCAAATAACTCTCGCGCCCATCCGATTCGACCGTCTCGGCCAACGCGGCTCGTAGGGTCGGGCGCGTCCAGCCGCGCTCGCCGCTCAAGTGATGCAGCGCCGGTCGCAGGAAAACTTCGAAGCCCACAAAGGTCGATGCCGGATTGCCCGGCAGGCCAACCAGCGGCACGCCGCGGTAGCGCCCGAACGCCAGCGGCTTGCCCGGGCGCATGTTCACCCGCCAGAAATCCAGTTCGCCGTCGGTCTCCAGCACCTTGCGCACATAATCATAGGAACCCACGCTCACCCCTGCCGAAGTCAGGATGAGGTCCGCCCCGCCCGCGGCCGCTTCGTCCAGCCGCGCCCGGATGGCATCCGCGTCATCCGGCGCGATGCCCAAACGGGTCACCTCGGCCCCACAGGAGATTGCCAACGCCGCCAGCGTGTGCGAATTGCTATCGTGAATCATCCCGGCCGCCAGGGGCTGCTCCACCGCCACAAGTTCGTCCCCGGTCGCCAGGACGGCCAGGCGCGGTTGCCGAAACACCTCCACCTGGGCGCGGCCGAGCATCGCCAACAGACCGATCTCCTGCGGCCGCAGCCGCCGCCCTGCCGGCAGCACCGCTTGCCCGGCGGCGAAATCTTCCCCCCGGCCGCGCACGTAGGCTCCAGCCGCAAGAGCACGCTGGATTGCCACACGTTGCGGCAGACTGGCCCCCGCCGAGCGGTCGCGCACATCCGTTAGTTCCACTGGCACGACCGTATCCGCCCCCTGCGGCAGTGGCGCGCCGGTCATGATGCGCACCGTCGTACCGGGCCCCACCGCCGCCTGGGGCATCTGCCCGGCTGGCGCATCGCCCACCACACTGAGCGCGGTGGGCGCATCCGGGCTGGCCGCGGCGATGTCTTCAGCCCGCACGGCAAAGCCATCCATGCTCGAGTTGGCGAAGGCCGGCGAATCGACCTCGGCCGTCACCGGCGCGGCCAGCACCCGCCCCAGGGCAGCGGCCAGCGGCACGCGTTCGCGTTCCGTCAATGGCGTCAGGCCGGCCAGCAGGCGCCGCCGGGCTTCTTGGACCGGGAGCATCAGGGCATCCTTATCCTGGCTTCACGCGCCGGGCTTCCATCACGTTCGGCAGGTTTTCCAGTTTGGAAAGCACCCGGCTGAGCTGGCTGATGTTGCCAACTTCCAGCGTCAGGTCGAACACAGCCCGGTTTTCTTTCACATCCACCTTTACCTGGCTCATGTTGATGCTTTCTTCGGAGATCAGGGTCGAGACGTCGCGTAGCAACCCATCCCGGTCGTAGGCCTGGATGCGCACCGCCACCGGGTAGGTGGTTTTGGGTTCGCCCCAGGTCACCCGCACCAGGCGCTCGCGGTCGCGGGCGCGCAGCACGTTGGGGCAGTCCTGGCGGTGGATCGTGGCGCCGCGCCCGCGCGTGATGTAGCCGACGATCTCGTCGCCGGGGGCCGGGTTGCAGCATTTCGCCATCGTGGTGAGCAGGCCTTTCAGTCCCTGGACGGCCACGCCCTCGCCGCCAAAGGTTACGCTCTCCGGTTTTCCGCCGTCTCTCAGGTAAGGCGGCAGGTCGGCGAAATCGTCCTGCGTTTTTTCGCTGATCGTCAGGTAGTTGACCACCCGGCTGATGTTGATATCGCCGATACCGATGGCCAGGAACAGGTCCTCGGCGGCTTTGAAACTGAAGTCCCTGGCGAGTTTATCCAGGTTAACCTCGCCCAGCCCCAGGCGGCGAAGTTCCCGCTCCAATTGCGCCTTGCCCTGGCTCACGTTCTGTTCGATATCCTGGCGCTTGAACCAGTACCGCACCTTGGAGCGCGCCCGGTTGGTGCGCACCAGCCCAAGGTTGGCGTTCAGCCAGTCCCGGCTGGGGCCGCCGCGCTTGGCCGTAAGGATCTCGACCTTATCGCCGGTCTTTAGCACGGTATCCAGCGCCACGAGTTTGCCGTTCACCTTTGCGCCCCGGCAGCGATGCCCGACCTCGGTGTGGACGTGGTAGGCAAAGTCGATCGGCGTGGCGCCGGCCGGCAGGTCGATGATGTCCCCGGCGGGCGTGAAGGCATACACCCGGTCGCCAAACACATCGGTCTTGAGGCCGTCAACGAAATCGCCGGTGTCATCCACATCCTGGATCCAGTCCATCAGCTGGCGCAGGTAGACCACGCGCCGCTCGTAGTGCTCGTCGCGGGCCTTGCCCTCTTTGTAGCGCCAGTGAGCGGCGATGCCGTACTCGGCGTTCTCATGCATTTCCACCGTGCGGATCTGCACTTCCAGCGTTTTGCCGTCCTCGTACATCACCGCCGTATGCAAGCTCTGGTAGAAGTTGTCCTTGGGCGACGCGATGTAGTCATCGAACTCGCCGGGGATCGGCCGCCAGTGGATATGGATCAGCCCCAGCACGCTGTAGCAGGTCGGCACGTCCAGCACGATGATGCGCACGGCGCGCACGTCGTGCAACTGATCGAAGGCCACCCCTTTGCGGTACATCTTCTTGAAGATCGAGTAAATATGTTTTGGCCGGCCGGAGACCTCACTCTGGATGCCATTCTTCTCCAGCAGGTCCTGCAATTGCTCAACGATGCGCGCCATCTGCGTCTCGCGTTGGCTGCGGCGTTCTGCCAGACTGCGGGCGATTTCCTTATAGGTCTCCGGGTCGCTGTAGCGGAAAGACAGGTCTTCCAATTCCCATTTCAACTGCCAGATGCCCAGGCGCGAGGCCAACGGCGCGAAGATCTCCTGCGTCTGCTTGGCAATCCGGCGGCGCTTGTCGTCCGGCATGTAGCCCAGCGTGCGCATGTTGTGCAGCCGGTCGGCGAGTTTGATGATGACCACCCGCACGTCTTCGCCCATCGCCAGGAAGGTCTTGCGCAGGGTCTCGTTGGCCAGTTCTGCCTTGCGGCTCTTCTCTCTGGCGCGCTCGGCGGCTTCATCCGCCACGCTGATGGCGCCGTTGTCGCTGCGCGAGACGCGCGGCAGAGTATCCAGTTTGGTCACGCCGTCCACCAGCCGGGCGATCTCCTCGCCGAAATCGCGCTGGATGTCCTCGATCTTGACCGGCGTATCCTCCACCGTGTCGTGCAGCAGGCCCGCCGCCACCACCTCGGCCGGGACGCGCAGGTCCGCCAGGATCTGGGCCACCGCCAGACAGTGGTTGATGTAATCCTCACCAGAGGCGCGTTTCTGGCCGCGATGGGATTGCTCCGCCACCCGGTAGGCGCGTTCGATCAGTTCCACGTCGGCCGGGGAATAATAGTCGGGCAGGGATTCGAGGATGGTTGTAAGTTCCATGGCGCTCGCCTGGGCCGCAGCCGCCTGCAGCGCGGATAAGTATAACCAGCCGCCCACCGCCCGGCAAGTGGCGGGCGGCGCGGCGGGGCGTGTTCGCCGCGCATGCTTGACGGAGGGGTACCCTCGTGGTAAGATTTTCCGGCTCGGTCCCGTGGTGTAGCTTGGCTTAACATGCCGCCCTGTCAAGGCGGAGATCGCGGGTTCAAATCCCGTCGGGACCGCCAGAAAGACCAAAACCGGACGCGCCAGCCATCCGGTTTTTTGTTTGTCACTCGATGGTCAGCACATGCTGCCCGGCCGGAACGGAGACCGTGGTCCATTCTGCATCCTGGTCGAACTGGATTGCCTCACCATCCAGGCGGATCCCCTGCACCGGCTGGTTCCAGATGAAAGTCACTGTGACCGGCTCAAGCGCCCGGAGCGTGACCAGCTGGGCAGCGAAGTCCGCCTCCAGGTAAACAGGCAGGTCCGACAGAACCCACAGCGTCCCCGCGCTGGATAGCGTCGTCCCATCCATCAGGCAGTATCCATTCAGCGTCCCGCTGCGGGAGTTCGCGCAGGCCGCCAGCCCCTCGAACTCGTAGCCTCCCACGTTCGACGACGCCGCGCCCGTCTGGTGGAACAGCCATTCCCAGTTCTCATCCCCGCGCACGCCGGTAATGCGCGTCCCGCCGTCCTCGTCAAGGCGGGTGACCGCCGGACCATCGCCGTCGCCGGCCACGCTGGTCAGGCTCGAAACCAGTCGAATTGGCTTCCCTGGATATTCCAGGTCCATCAGGACCCCAACGGCATCCACAATCCACTCAATATACGGATATTGCCTTTCGATCTTCGTGTAGGTTGCCTCCAATCCGGGTAACAACGTGACGTGCAACCGATCGAGGTTTGCTGCGCGACTGAAAACCCAGGCGTTGTCCTGGCGCGAATCGACATCGCCGCGCACGTACCAGCGCAGTTGCAGGCTATGCTGGCCGGAGTTCAACAGCTCGGCCTCGTCCACCACCAGCCATTGGTGCCAGGGCTTAATCCAGAGGATAGTGCGGGTATGCAGCAGTCCGGGGTAGCTCAAATGCGTGACCGCGGTGATTCCCGTATTCCCCAGGTCGGCAAAGGCAAGTGAAGTGCCGCCCGGGGTGCCCTGGTTCCGATAATCCAATCCCAGTGTGGAGTGCTGGTCCGTGGGATGCCCGGCCTGGTAATCCTGGCCGGGAAAGAAGTATCCGTTCCCCACAATCCACGGCCCGCGGTCGTACAGGTACACATCTGCAAACGAGTCCTCGTTGTGAATCCTTGAACTGGTGTATTGGACGGCCAGGAATTGGGCCTTTTCGTCCCACCCGCTGCGGAAGACGTTCAACCCCGTCCCCGTCATTTCGAGGGATAGAAATCCCGGCTCGGTCGGTGTCTCGTCGCTCAGACCGGCCCAGGCAATCGTTTCAAAGGAAGTCACATCGCGAGAATTGTCCCGCTCGAAAGCACTGAACCTGCCTTCCAGGTAGCGTAGATGCGCAAACAGCAGGGCTGTGTTGCGCGTCCGGGCCGCGCAGAGCAGGAATACCCCGGGATCCACCTGCCCGTAGCCACTGTCGTTCAGGGCGATGACATCGCCCTCCGGTGTCATGCTGTTCAAGAAGTACCCGCAGATAAGGCCAAGCGTTCGCCCGTTATAGGCCTGCGTGAACATGTCGCCGCCGCTCGCCTTCCGCAGGCTTTCGGCTAAAAGAAGCAGGCCCTCCATCACGCGGTAACCATACCACTCCGTATTCTCCCCCCAGCCCCCGTCCACCTCCCACCACTCGCTGATCTGCCATTCGAGGCGCGGGCGCACCCGCTCCAACAGCGCCTGCATGGAGGGCTCATTCGGAAAGGCCAGCGCGATGGTGCCCGCCGAGATGTTCGCGCCGACGATGGTGTTGCGGTTCACCCCGCTGTCAACCGAAACGAAGTTCCCGTTCTCCATGGCCCAGTTTTCATAGTACTCCGCCTGGCGCATGAAGAACCGATCATAGTCCGCGATCTCCTCATCGGTCATCAGGCCGTGTTGGCGTGCGACGACGTACCCGAACACGATGGACTGCACGAGCACCTCGCCGTGCGCCGGATGCGTCATCATCACCCCGCCGGGGACGTTCTCGCGAACCAGCCTCAGGAATTTCGCCAGGCCTTCGCCCGCCATGCCGTCCCCCGTGACCAGGTAGACCAACGCCACATCGCGCAGCACATAATTGCCCGCCCCCCACCAGATGACGTCCGCTCCACTGTTTTGCGGGTCATAGTCCGTCGGGAATGCGGTCAGGGTATTGAATACGGTTGACCTGAGGTGCAGCCACAGGTCGCGTAGGTCGCCCTGCTCTGCTGCGATCTGTGCGCGAATCCGGTGGATGTCACTGCAATCCAGGAACAGGTAGCTGTTCGGGCTGTCCCCTGAGGGGCATGGCAGGTCTGCGTTGGGCGTCGGCGTAATTCCGGCTACTTCTCCCGCTGCTGCTGAAAGGACGGGGTCTCCCCAAATGGACCAGTCGCAGTCCGTGTTCGAGATCTCCGAAGTGACCAGCGTCAGCCATTGCGCTCCGCTGACATCCAGGGAAAATTCCTTTGGTTGCGACAGCGCATGAACCGGTTCGCTCACAAAAGCCAGCATATCATCCACAAAGACCGCAAAGATCACCCCGTCTCCGCAATTCACGTCTTGTTGCATCATGATGGAAAAATCCAGCCCTGCGTAACGACCGCCGAGGTCGTAGGTGACAAGCGAGGGGGCATGCGCAAACAACCCATGCGGGAACTTGCGCACGTGAGCGGTGATCTCGCCGCTCCGCCCCGACTCTTCCGGATATTCCCCCCGGCCCAGGCTCCCCAGGCCGGTATGGGCCTGAACGGGAGCGAGGTCGCTTAGATATACCTGGGCAGGCACGGTCGGCGAAGGAGAAACGCCAGCCGTGGGCGACGGGGTTTCCCCCGTCGGCGAGGCGGCCGGAGGGAGGGGGGTCCGCGCTTCTTCTTTGACAGGCACACAGGAACTCAGAATCAGCGATAAGAGCAGAATACTGCGAAGGGGTTGGAGGTTGGCTCGCGTCATGGTTCGATTCTTTGCCCCATCCTTATTCCGGTAAAGGGGCATGTGCCACGTCTCTTCCGTGGCCTATGACCCGTTCAGGACCGCACTATTTCTCCGCACGCGGACACGCGAATCAAAAACGCCCCATTCAGGGGCGTTCTTCGTTAAGGTCAATGCCGCTGCCGCAAGTTCTACTTGCTGATCCCCTGCCGCACGCGGGTTTCCTTGATGAAATCTTTCACCAGCTGCGGCGGCGGCGCCTGCGGGCCGCTCATGATCAGGTAGCCCGGCGCCCAGAAATCGCCGCTGGGGTTGCTTTCCACGAAGAGCGGAAATTCCACGAACAACCGCCGCGAGGTGTGCTGGCGCAGGATGCGCATCAGGTAGCCCGGCGAGGTCTGCGGCGGCACGTTCACCATCCACTGCAACACCTCCGGCCGCACCGAGAGCTGCTCCAGACGCCAGCCAAAGGCCAGGCACAACTGGGTCACCCATTCGGCCACCCGACCGGCCAGGTCGCCTGTCAGGTAATGCTCCGGCAGGCGCGGGATGAGCACACACGAATAGGTCAGGTTGACCATCGCCGGCGAGATGGGCTCCAGCCGCGCCCTGTCGCCGCGCGGCTTGCTAGAGCGGCTTGGCACTGTGGCGGCGAACAGGTCCTCGTCGGTCTCGGCTTCGCTCGGAATGGTTTCGGCGGCGTAATCCGGCATGCGCGAGGGCGTCGTTGCGTCAAGGTCTTCTTCCACCGCCACATCATACGGGCGGCGTATGGCCGGGCTGCTCTCCTGGCTGAAGGTTTCGGCGGCCGGCGCATCCTGGAACAACTCCTCCAGGAACGGCCGATGCGCCGCGGCGGTGATCTGCTCCGGCATCCAGTCGCCGGGAATGGGCGGCGGCACATCCTCGAACAGCGGCGGAAGCGGGACCATCTCGCCCTCGTCATCCAGTTCGCCGCGCTCCATCGGGGCTTCGGAAAAAGAATCCGGCGGGCTGGCCAGCCGTTGGGCCAGGCTGCCGGCCTGGGTGCGTATCTTGCTGAACGGCGTTTCGGTATCGAAGACCATCGCCAGGACGAAACCGCCGCCCAGGTCGGTGGCATACAGCATATAATCCGAGCCGGTGGCATCCAGGCGCACAAAGCGCGCCAGGTCGCTGCCATCCCCGCCAGACCAATACTGCCCCAGCGTGCGCGCCAGTTCGTTCACGGCGCCCTGGTCGAGCCCGCCCGCATAGGCCCACACCTGGTCGCCCCTGGCGATCAACGAAGCCTGCGAGGCCGATTCGAGCGAGAGGCGCGCCAGGTGTTGGGCCGCCAGGTTCACATCCCGCAGCCACTCGGGAGCATCCTCGGCGGCGGCCTGGGCCGGTTCAGCCGCGCGCACAGGCGTGGCCGCGGGCGGCGCTTCCGGGGTGGGCGCGCCCCTGTCCGGCTTGCCGCCAGCCAGCACCCGCTCCACGGTCGTGATCAGGTCAGGCAGATAGAAAGGTTTGGCCAGCAGGCCATCGGCCTGCAAATGGGTGAAATCCGGGGGGGCGTCTTCGCCTTCCGGGGGGATGACCACCAGCAACAGTCCCGGCCGGCTGGCGCGCAGCCCGGCGGCAAGTTTTTCCAGCGGCGTGTCGCTCAGGTCGCCATCCAGGATGCACAACCTCGGAGAGTTAGACCGGGCGCCATCCAGGCCATCCTTGCCGCTGTTCGCCAGTACGCAGGCGTAATCGCCCGTCTCCTGCAGGATCTGGGAGATGAGCTCCCCAAAACCGGGGCTGGGGGTGATGACCAGTACGGAAACTGCCATGGAATCAGTGTATCACGCCGGGCGCGGCGCGGCAAGCCGGTTTGAGTGCGAAATCAATGACCGTTTCGTAACGGTTATTTGCCCTTCAACGCGCCCACCAGTTGCAGAAATTCGTCCCACTCTTCCTGGAAGAAATGCACCGTCACGCTGCTCAACTCCAGGTGAAAGGTCGTTTCGCCGTCCGGCTCGTCCGCCTGCCAGACGATGAAATTGTCGGTTTCGGCCAGTGTCTTGGTCTTGAGGTCGTTCGGGTCCTGGGTCATGAGTCATTGTCCTTTTTTCGAGTCCTCGCCCGCGCCCACCAGGCTTTCAGCCGCGCCAGTGTTCTTTGAGATTGGTCGCGGAACGGGATTTGCATTGGCCCCAACGTCTCCTCCGGGTCAGGCCAGGGTTCCAGGTCCACCATCTTGCGCAGCGCGTAGCGGGAGAACAACTGCACGCTGGCCAGCGCCGGGGCCGCCAGCAGCACGCCGATGAACCCCATCAGGCTGGCCATGATCAGCACCGTCACCAGCAGCGCCGCCGGGTGAATGCCCAGCGCCTGCCCGAAGATGCGCGGCGCGATCAGGTTATCCACCACCTGGTCGAACCCCAGCACGATCAACATCACCATCAGTGTATAGGCCAGCGGCTCCATCCTGAAATAGTTCTCAGTCTGGAAGAAGGTCAATACCGCGATGGTGCCGCTGGTGAGCCACTGGCCGATATAGGGCAGGAATTTTGCCAGCGCCGCCACCAGCGCCAGGGCCAGGGCGTTGCGCACCCCCAGCGCCACCATGACGAAATAATAGACCACCGCCGTCAGGAGCACCAGCGTCAACTGCCCGCGCAGGAAGGCGTTCCAGATGCGCCCCAGTTCGCGCCCCAGGCGGCGGGCATCCTGCTGGTGGCCGGGCAGGTTCAGGGTCAGCAGCATCTCGCGCACCCCGCCCGAATCGGCCAGCGTGAAATACGAGATCAACAGGATGAAGAACATCCACCCCAGTGTGCTGAAGGCCGACCCGGCGATTGTCGCCACCAGGCTGCCGGCGCGCCCGAGGGCGGGCTGGATCAGATTTAGGATTTCCTGGCTCAGGCTCAGGAAATCGATGTTCAACTGGTCGATGTACGGCCCAAGGTCGACTTCCTGATTGAACAGCGGAACGACGACCACGAAGTCTTCCTGCGCCAGCGAAGCGGCCAATTCCGGCAGTTCGGTGAAGAAGGTCGTCACCACCCCCACCAGGGTCTGCAATTGCTGCACCAGCGCCACGCCGCCCAGCGTGAGCAGCGCTATGAGGAGAATCAGGAACAACAGGTAAATGAGGTTGACCGCCCCCCGCCACTTCAGCCGGGTTGTGTCTGTCACCCACTTGACCAGCGGGTGAAGCAGATAGGAAAGGATGATCGCCATCAGCAGCGGCCCGACGATGTTCTTGAATCGGGCCACCAGCGCCGCCGCGACCGCCACCAGGGTGAGGCCCACCACCAATTTGGTGGATTGGCTCCAGTAGGGCGAAGACTCGTCCGGTTCAACGTCTGGCGAGTTTTGATTTACCATGCGTCCATTCTAGCGTGAACGGTTCATTCGGGCAAATGGCAAACAGTCCTTCTGCCTATCTGCTTCTTGCTTTCTGCTTTTTGCTGCCTGCTACGGACTGTCTACTGCCTATTTCTCTTTCATCTCCTCCATCATCGCCAGGTCGCTTTCCAGCCGCTTGCGGCGGCTCACCAGCGACCAGACGTGCAGCGCCATCGGGATGAACACGAACGCCAGCCCCAGGATGAGGTAATCGGTGGTTTCAGCCGGGCCTTGTTGCAGGAAATGCATCGTCGCCTCCTTAGGATGAGAACTTTAATTTGAGTTGTTCGACCTTATCCGCCAGGAAACCCAGGCGCACGCGGTGCCACAACAGGTCAACGGCAATGACGGTGAATGTGAACAGGCAGAAGAAGAAGGCCACCTGCATGCCGGCCGTCATGTCAAAACCGCCCTGCGCCCCGGCATCTCCGCTGCCGATGACCACCGGGTGGATGGTGCGCCAGATGCGGATGGAGAAGAACGACAGCGGCACGCTCAGGAAGCCGACGATGGCGTAGATGGCCCCGAAACGGGCGCGCCGGTCCGGGTCGTCAATACCCTGCCGCAGCATCAGGTAGGCCACGTACACCAGTTCCATGATGGTGGCGGTCACCAGGCGCGGGTCCCACGTCCACCAGGTGTTCCAGATCGGCCGCGCCCAGATGCTGCCGGTCACGATGTTGATGAGCGAAAAGATCAGGCCGACCTCCACGCCCGCCAGGCCCATCACATCCCATTTGCGGTCGCCTCTGGCAAGGTACATGATTCCAGCGAACACCGCGAACAGGAAGCCGATCATGCCCACCCAGCCGGCCGCCACGTGGTAGTAGAACACGCGCTGCACGTTGCCCATCACGGCTTCCATCGGCGCATACACCAGCACCAGATAGACCGAAACAGCCAGCAGCGCCCAGGAGGCTACGTCCAGCGCCATCAATGCCTTGGGTTTTGCGTTCATTGTGAACTCCTCGAATGGATCTTGGTTTTCATTCCTGTACTACGTAATCGAACAGCATGTAGGCCGCGGCGGTAAAGATCACATTATAGCCAATCAGCAGGTTCAGCGAACCCCAGATCAGGTCCATCGGCTGGCCCTGCAGGAAGTATGTGCTGGCTCGCACCGCCGAGATGACCACCGGCAGCACCACCGGCAGATGCAGGATCGGCAGCAGGATGTCGCGCGTGCGCGTCTGTACCGACATGGCGGCCAGCAGCGTTCCGGAGACCACGTAACCTATCGCGCCCAGCAGGATGGTAACCAGCAGGCCGGGTACGAACAGGTTGGTGTTGTAAAGGATGCTGTAGATCGGCAGCACGATCAGGATGACCAGCAGCATGAAGATCAGGTTGCCAATGACCTTGCCGAAATAGATCGCCGCCCGGTCAACCGGCGCCAGCAACAGTCCATCCAGGCAGTTGCCGTCCTTCTCGATGGCCATCGAGCGGTTCAGCCCCAGCGTCCCGGCGAAAACGAAGGTCACCCACAACACGCCGGCGGTCACTTCCTGGCGTTCGCGGGCGTTCAACTCCAGCGAAAAATTGAAGATCAACACCACCAGCAGGGAGAACACCAGCATCGCCGAGATCAGCTCGCGGCTGCGCAATTCGGCCGCCAGATCTTTCCACACCACCGCCCACATGGAACTGAGGAAAGAGACCGGCGGGGCGGGGCGTTTCGCCGCCGACTTAACCGTCATGTGCCCCCGCCCTTCCCGGCTCCAGGCTGCTGACCGACCGCCGGTAGAAAGCCTGCAATCCGTCCGGCGGCACATCCTGTCGGCTGGCGCTGGCGAGGATGCGCCCGCGCGTCAGCACATCGAAGCGCGAACACAGGTCCTGCGCCCGCACCAGGTCGTGCGAGGTCATCACCACCGTCCGCCCTTCGGCGGTTACCTTGCGCAGCACGTCATCTAACATGGCTGAGGCGTCCTGGTCCAGGCCGGTGTAGGGCTCGTCCAGAAGAAGGATGTCCGGGTCGTGGATGACCGCCCGGCCGATGGCCAGGCGCTGCTGCATGCCGCGCGAGTAGGTGCGCACCAGGTCGCGCCCGCGGCCTTCCAGGCCGACCAGCGCCAGGACGTTCCTGATGCGCTCCGGCAGGTTTTGCACATTGTAAAGACGGCCGAAGAACGTCAGGTTCTCCTCGCCGGTCAGGTCCGGATAGAGCAGCGGCTGGTGCGAAAGCACCCCCAGGCGTCGCCGCACCTGGGCGGCCTGCTCCGGCAGGCTGAACCCGGCCACCTCCACCCGGCCCAGGCTGGGCCGCGCCAGCGAGGCCAGGATGCGCAGGAAGGTGGTTTTGCCGGCGCCGTTCGGCCCCAGCAACCCCACGAACTCGCCCTCGGCCACTTCGAAATCCAGGCCGCGCAGTACGCTCTTCAGGCCAAAGCGTTTGACCAGATTGCGGGCGCTGATCATCAGTCCGCCGAAGTCTCCCTGAGCAGTTCCGCCAGGCGGGCCTTCAACTCGGCGCGTTCGGCTTCGTAGGCGTTCTCATCCAGCTCGCCGGCCTCGTAGTCCTGGTCCAATGCCACAATGGCTTCGAGCAGGTCATCGGCGGTCTCATCGTCGTCTTCGTCTTCCTGGCGGGCCTGCCGCAGCCAGAGGAACACAGCCAGCCCGGCCAGCGCCAGCCCGGCCAGGCCCAGCGCCAGGCTGGCGGCGTTGCTGGAGAGCGTGAACCCGCCGCCCGCCAGCGGGTGTCGCCCGGAGACGTTCAGCGTCAGCGCGCCCCCGGCAGGTATCCCGCCGCCCTGGAACATCTGGTAGGCCAGCCCGCCGATGTCCTGCATGCCGGCGTCCTGCAATCCTTCCCCGCTCACCTTCACTGAGTCATCCGGCACGAACACGATTACCGCCTGGGTATCCATCGCCAGGGGTTGAACGAATTCCAGTTTGCGGGTGTAGGGCAGCGTATAGGCGAACAGCAACTGGTAGTCGCTCGTCCCCGGCAGAATCGCCTGCGTGTCGCCGAAGCCGTCGGCGGTAGCCACAAAGCGTTCGCCCAACGTGCCTTCCTGGAAGATGAGGTTTTCGGCCCCCTCCGGCAGCGAGTAGCGCACCGCCGGTTCGCCCAGGCTGGCGGGCACAACCGCCTTGTCGCCGTTGTTGGTCAGAATAATGAGTTCCACCACCTGCATCTTGTCCGGCTCGGGGAACTCGAGGAACACGTGCATACGCGTTACGGCCAGACCTGAGGCGTCGCTGGTGGTCTCGTAGACCGTCACGGCCAGTTCATATTCAGTGCCGAAGTCAGCGAAAACGAAGTCCGAACCATAGGTCTGGTCCTCAAAATCCACCGTGGCGAAGAACAGCCGCTCAGGGACGAGTTCGACATCCTCGAAGCGGAATCGGCCGCCCGGCCCGGTCTGGGTCTCTGCGGTCAGGGCTTCGGTGGTGTGGTCGTAGCCGTACAGGGTGACGGTCAGGCCGGCCGGCAGGTCGCCGCCGCTGCCATTGGTCACGACGCCGCTGAAAGTGCCCATCAGCGGTTCATCCGAAAACTGCGGGGCCTCCTGCTCTCCGGAGGGCGGGGCCTCCACTTCCGGGCGGGCAATCGCGGGCGTGGGCTGGACATCCTCGGCCAGGGGCAGGGCGGCTTCCGCATACGGCGGGAAGGTGAACGCCCGCACAAAGGCCGTCACCGCTTCCAGTTCGATGCTCTCCAGCCGGTCGCCATAGCCCGGCATGGTGCCGATTCCCTGCGCGGTGGCAATCAGCACATCCAGGTCGGAAAGCGCCACCATCGTCTCCTGGTTGGTGAAGTCCGTCGCCCCCAGAGAGTCGGGGCCGTCCCCCTGTCCGTTTTCGCCATGACAGGCCGCGCACTCAGCCTGGTATACCCCGGCCCCCAGTTCAATCATCGACGGCTGACTGCTGAACGAATAGACGTAGGCCAGCACGTCCCAGCGTTCCCGGTCAGAAAGGGCATTCTGAAAGGGCGGCATGAACGAATCGAGGTTGCCGAGCGTGACAATGGCAAACCAGGCCGCCGGGCTGTTCTGCGCCGCCAGGTCGAGCGTACCGATGGCTGGAACCTGCACCGGCAGTTGCCCGGCCTGCGGCCCGTCGCCCAGGCCGGTGGCTCCGTGGCAGGGCGCGCAACGCTCGGCGAAGATGGCTTTGCCCGCCGCGGCGTTCGGGGCGCTCAGCGGGAACGCGCCTTCGATGACGGTTGGCAGGTCTTCGTAGGTGGGAGCGGTGTAGCCGGGTGGGGGCAGTATGTCCTGCGCCAGCGAAAGACTGCAGCCGCTCAACGCAAGGGCAAGGAAAATTGCAAGTACGAAAGCCGGCCGGCCGTTCGATGGTGCAGGGGTGGGTTTCAAGTCCGTACCTATGGATTCGAGAACCCGAGCCTTGAACGCAGAAGCCATCGCAATACACGTCTTGAAGATTGAGCGTCTCATTATCGCCTCACCCCAACGCCGCGCCGCAGTTTGGGCAGAACCTATCGCCCGGCTGGACGGCCTTGCCGCATACGTGGCAGAATTTGGCCCCGGTCTTTGCGGGTTGGCTGGCCTTGCGCGCCGCGCCGCTGGTGCGATCCTTTTGCATCGCCGCCTTGCGCTGGGCGATCATCGTTTCCAGCGGGTCGCCGCTCGTTGCCCGTTTGGCGGCGATGGCGGCTTCCACGGCGTCGCCGGCGGGAGCGGGCTGGGGCTCGAGCGCATCCAGCTCCTTGAGCACCTCCGCCGCGCGCCCCATCAGGCTGGCGCGTTGGGCCGGGTAGATATCTTCCGGCACCTTGCCCATCTGGTTGTCGAAATCCAGTTCCAAAAGCGCGTCCAGCAGGCGATCGCGCTCGGCCAGCAGGGCCGAAATGCGGTGCTCGCGCTCGCTTACAACGCTGGAATGGCCGGCCAGCAGCGGGCGGGCCACAAAGGCTGCCACCAGCAGGGCCAGCGCCAGAATTAGCAGTATCGAACCAATATCCATGCAGGCTCCAATGGTCAGGCCGCTACTCGGCCAGGGCGCGTTCCACCGCCGCCAGGATCTCATCCAGCGTGGTGAACGGCCCGATCTTGATGTAGGCCAGGGTGCCCTGGCGGTCGATGATGTAGGTCTCCGGCACACCGGTGATGCGGAAGGCTTGCGAGATTCGCGTGCCCAGGTCCGGTCCGTTGGGGTACGTGATGCCCCACTTCTCCAGGTACTTCAGCGCGTCGGTCTCAGTATCCACATAATCCACGCCCAGGAAAAGGACGTCGCCGCGCGGTTCGTAGTACTCCCAGGCATCCTGGAGTTCCTCGGCCTCTTCCTCGCACGGCTTGCACCACGATGCCCAGAAGTTCACCACCACCACTTTGCCAGCCATCTCGGCCGGGCCAATCTCGCCGCCCCCAAACAGGGTCAGCGTGAACTCCGGGGCCTTCTGGCCTGCGCCCACGCTGCCCTGCATGCTCTTGCTCAACTGAATGGCTACCACGGTCAGCAGGCCGAGCACCAGCGCCCAGGCCAGGATGCGCCCCCAACCACCGGCTTTGCGCGGGGTCGTTTCGGTCATTTCCGTCATGTTCATTCACCTTGATCCCGGCGTTTGAGTTCGTCCTCCAGCCGGGCGAGAGTGTCGTCGTCAACGTGTTGGGGACGGGCGTCCATACGGGCCGTCTGGGCAGCCTGCGCCGCCAGGCGCATGCGGCCCATCAACCGGTAGAGCGTCCACGCACCCAGGGCGATCAGCGCCGGCGGCGCCAGGTAAATGAGCCAGTTGAAGCCGCGCCGGGGCGGGGCGGCCAGCACCCGGTCGCCATATTGCAGCACAAAATAGTCGAGGATCTCCTGCTCGCTCCAACCCTCCGCCAGTTTCTCGCGGATCTGCTCGCGCCAGCGCTGGCAGGCCAGCGTCGGGCACACGTCCAGCGGCACATTCTCGCACACCGGGCAGTACAGGTTCTTGGCGATGGCGTTGACCGCATCGTCCGAAGGCGTGGCGGCGGGCGCGGGCGGAGTTTCGCCCTGCGCCCGAGCCGGTCCGGCCGCCAGCAGCGCCCCCAGCGCGGCCAGGGCAAGGAGAAAAACGGGAAGTCTCTTCATGGGGTTCCTCAGGCGCGCGCCGCGGCCCGCGCCGCCCGGCTGCGTTCGGGCTGCGGCTGGGCGTCTTTTTCCGGCCAGGCGGCCACAAACGTGCCGGCGATGAACACCAGCGACCCCAGCCACAGCCAGTTGACCAGCGGGTTGTGGTAGACCTTGAAGGTCGCGTTCTGGGTCGAGATCGGCTGCCAGTCCACCAGCAGGACGTAGAAGTCGTCTTCCAGCGACGCCCGCACGCCGGGGATGGTCATCGGCTGGTCGGATTCGTAGAAGTAATCGCGGCGCGGGTAGAGCTCGCCCACCTCGCGGCCGTCCTTGAACACCGTTACCACCGCCCGCGCCACGTTGCGGTTGTCGTTGGTGTCGAACTCAGCCAGCGAGTCGTAGCGGATGCTGTAGCGGCCGAGCGCCAGCGTCTCGCCCAGTTTCAGCGAAGCCTGCGTCTCGGTCTGGAACATCTCGATGCCAATGATGCCGACCGCCATGAGCACCACCCCCAGGTGGATGATGTAGCCGCCGTAGCGCCGCCGGTTGCGCCCGGCCAGCTGCCACAACGCCACGATGAAATTCAGGCTGTGCGCCGCGGCGCGCGCCGCCGCCGCCCGGATGAACTCATACAGCGTCACGAAGACCACGAAGAAGCACAGCCAGATCGCCAGCAGGGCCGCCCACTGGCGCACCTCGCTGAATGCCGCCACGGCGATGAGCGCCACGACCGAGGCGATGGTCGGCGCAACCATCCCGCGCCCCAGGGTGCGGCCGGTGCTGGCGCGCCAGGCCGAAAGCGGGGCAATGCCCATCAACAGCAGCAGCGCCGCCCACAACGGGCCGGTGGCGCGCTCGTAAAACAATGGCCCCACCGTTACCTTCTGGCCGTTGAAGATGTGCGCCACCGACGGGAACGCCTGGCCCACGATGCCCAGCGCCTCCGTGAGAATCGGGAAGAACACCCCCCACAGGCACACCACCAGGATGGCAATGAACACGAGATTATTGATGAGGAACAATGCCTCGCGCGACAGCCACGAGGTCAGTTCGCCTTCGCTTTTCAACTCATCCCAGCGTCGCGAGAGCAGCGCCAGCGAGACCGCCAGCGTGATGACGATGTAGCCAAAGAACATCGGCCCGATGGCCGACTGGGCAAAGGCATGCACCGAAGACAGCACCCCGGAACGGGTCAGGAAGGTCCCCAGGATCATCAGGTCGTAGGTGATGATGATGAGCAGCATGTTCCAGTGTTTGAACATGTTGCGCTTTTCCTGGATCATCACCGAATGCAGGAAGGGCGTGGCCGTCAGCCACGGCATCAGCGCCGCCACCTCCACCGGGTCCCAGCCCCAGTAGCCGCCCCAACCCAGCACGTCGTAGGCCCAGCGCCCGCCCAGGATCAACCCCAGCGAAAGGAACAGCCAGGCCCACAGCGTCCAGCGTCGCGTCAATCGGATCCAGCGGTCATCGGTACGCCCGGTGATGAGCGCCGCGATGGCGAAGGCGAACGGGATGGTCAGGGAGACGAAACCCAGGTACAACAGCGGCGGGTGGATGATCATGCCCGGGTGGCGCAGCAGCGGGTTCAAGCCGCGCCCATCCGCGGGCGTGAACAATTCCAGGCCCCTGGGCTGGAACATGGCCGTTACCACCGCGCCGCTCGACCCCGTCCAGTAGCGCAGGAAGGGGTTCTCGAAGGCGATGATGAGCACCAGGAAGAAGGCCAGCGTGACCAGCGCCACCACGATCACCCACGGCAGGAACTCGCGATCGCGCCGCCAGTCGCGCAGCGTGACCGCCGAAGTAAACAGTGACAAGAGCCACGACCAGAACACCAGCGAGCCGGGCTGGCCGCCCCACAGCGCCGTCACCCGCAGGTAGGTGGGCATGCTGCGGCTGGTAACCGAATAAACGTAATCGAGTTCGAAGCGGTTGGTGACCAGCAGGATGATGATGCTGGCCGCCGCCAGAGTGAGCAGCGGGAAGGTGAGCAGCATGGCGTTGCGGGCGCTATCCACCCAGCGCGGCTGCTTGTTCCTCTCGCCGTAGATTGCCGCGCCAATCCCATACAGCGAAACGGCCAGGCTGATAACCAGCGCGCCGTAGCCAAAGTTAGCAAGCATATCGACTCCTGTGGAGCGTTGCGGCGGGCGCTACTGGCCAGCCTGGTCCGGCGCGGCTTCTTCGTAGCGCGTCGGGCATTTCAGCAGCAGTTCATCGGCGTAGAACACGCCGTCAGCATCCAGTCTGCCGGTCATGATGGCCTGCGCCTCGTTCTGCAACAGGTCGGGCAGCGGCCCCACATAGACTACTTTCAACCGGGCGCGGCCGGGGTCAGTGACCGCCTGGTGCAGCGCCAGCGCCAGCCCGCCTTCGTCGTTGAGCAGTTCGTTGTCGGCCGGCATGTGCGCCACCTCAAAGGTCAGCGTCAGCGTGTCCGGGTCATACTGGATCGTCTCGCCGATAACCGCACCAGAGATGCGCGCGGGTGTGCCAACCGCCTCGTCGCCCCGCCCCAGCAGTTCGTCCACAGTGAAGAAGTACTGCGCCCCGGCGATGGTCGAGGAAGCGATCAGGTACACCACCGCCGCCAGGATGAGCAGACCGCCAACTACGAATTTGTTCATTGCCAGACCTCCGGTATTCCTTTGTGAACGGTCATTATATCTCCCCCGCGCGGGGGAAACGTATGGCCCGGTTAATCTTACCGAATAACTCCGATTTAGGGCAATGACACTTGCCCCGAACTGCCTGGGACGTATGTCCCCTGGGGTCAGCGCCGCAGTTGCGTGCCGCATTCGCGGCAGAACTTGTCGCCGGGCAAAGCCTGCGTACCGCAGTTGTGGCAGAACATGGCTGCGCCGCCCGCCCCGGTTGAGCGTTTGCGGGCGCGCGGCTTGCGGGCGGCGGGGCGCAGCAACCGCCCGCCGAACTGTTTGAACGCCGCCCAGCCCAACAGCCCCAGGCCGATCACGCCCAGGCCGATGGCGAGGTACTGGATGGGGTTGGCGCTGAAGCCGCTGGCCTCAGCGGGCCCGCCGGTCGCCACTGCATCCACGCTCAAGGTATCATCCGCCTTCTGGTAATCGACAGAGACTTCGATCTCTTCGCCGGCCTCCAGCGCGCCCAGCCCGGCGTAGTAATACGTCAGCCCGTCGCCTTCAGCCGCTGGTGTGCCGTTCACCGGGCCGATGGTCATACCGCTGGCGCCGGCCGGCTGCTGGACGCGCAGCACCAGATTGCCGATGGGGTAATCGAAGCGGATGCGGTCAACGTAACTCCGGGCCGGGCCGTCCTTTTCCAGCGCGGCATCATAGTATTCCACCTGCACCAGCCGCGAGGCGGCCTGCACCGCCAGCGTGGCGTACTCGCCCTGCTCGGTGCGGGTATAGGCCGCGTTCACCAGGCTTCCGCTCGCATCCGCCACCGCCACGGCGTTCGGTTCCCCGACCGCGGCCGGGATGCGGATGTTCAGCGTGGCAGGCAGCGTCGTATCCTGGCTCAGCTGGATGCGGTAGATGACCAGCATTTCCGGCCGGTCGTATTCCGGCCAGAATTCGGCCTGCAGCGTTTCAATAGATACCGCCGCCTGCGCCGCCGCGGCTACCGGGAACAACAGCACGGCCGCCGCTGTAAGAAGAATCAAGACTTTTCGCATGGTTCACTCCCAATACAGGGATTATACAGACTAGACCGCCGCTGAGGGCAGGGACATTCGTCCATGAATTCCCCCGAATTTGTCCTATTACTGCCGGCCCTTCTCCCTCACCGGATGGCATCCCGCAGCCGCCGCGACAGCGCGGCGAATTCGGGTGTGTAGCGCAGTTCGTCCAGGCGCGGGCGCGGCAGGTCCACCGTCAGTTCCATGCTCACCCGCGCTGGCCGCTCGCTGAACACCAGGGCGCGGTCGGCCAGCATGAGCGCCTCGGCGATATCATGCGTTACCATCAGCACCGTCTTGCGGCGCGCCTCCCAGATGCGCAGCAATTCGAGGCCCATGCGCTCGCGGGTGATCGCGTCCAACGCCCCGAAAGGTTCGTCCATGAGCAGCAGGTCGGGGTCGTGCGCCAGGGCGCGGGCGATGGCCACGCGCTGGGCCATCCCGCCGGAGAGGTCGCGCGGCAGGGCCTCCTCGAAGCCCTGCAGGCCCACCAGCTCCACCATTTCGCGCGACTTGGCTGCGGCCGCGCCGTTGGCCGCCCCGGCCAGTTCCAGCGGCAGGGTGATGTTCTCCTCCACCGTGCGCCACGGCATCAGGTTGGCATTCTGGAACACATAACCCACGCCGCGCGGCGGGCCATCCACGCGTTGGCCCTTGAAGACTACCCGCCCGCGCGAGGGCGGCAGCAGGCCCGCCAGCGTGCGCAGCAGCGTGCTCTTTCCGCTGCCCGATGGCCCCAGCAGCGCCACGAACTGGTATTCCGCCACCGAAAAGTCCAACCCATCCAGCACGTGCAGGCCGCCGTTCCCGTTGCGGAACGTGGTACTCAATCTGATGACTTCAAGCAGCGCTTTTCCGGTCATGCTTTTCCAACAGCCATTCGATTCGTTCTCTGGGGTCCACCTGTCGCGCTTCGGCTCCGAATCCTTACGGCACGAACTCATTGGTGACCGCGTCTGAGAGCGAGAGCGGCCGTTCCAGCAGTCCCATTTCCAGCAGCAGGGCGTGCAGATTCTCCCAGGCCGCCGGATCGGAAAAGCCCGGCCGCTCAGCGCGCCACAGATCGATGCTCACCGCCAGCACTTCCTTCTGGACGGCCGCGTCGGCCTCTGCCAGGTTGTCCACGTACTTCAGGCTGATCTCATAAGCCGCGTCCGGGTCGTTGATCGTATCGTCCAGCCCGCGCAGCAGGGCGCTCACAAACGCCCTCACCAGCGCAGGGTTGTTGCGGGCGGTATCTTCGTTGGTGATGATGCCATTGGCCGGCAGGTGCAGTGAGTCGCGCACCGCCAGCACATTGACGTCAAAGCCCAGGGCGCGCAACTGGAGGGGCTCGTTGTTTATGTAGCCCACGATGATCGGCTGCTGCCCGCTCGCAAAGGCTTCCACCTGATTGAAGCCAATCGCCTCCAGGGTCACATCCTGCTCGCTCAAGCCTCCGGCGTTCAGAAGGGCCTGCAAGCCGATGTAGGAGGCCCCGAACAGGCCCGGCAGCCCGATGCGCTGGCCGGCCAGGTCGGCCGGGGTCTGGATGCCGGTCTCCGCCGCGGCCACCGCCGCGATGGGGAAGTCCTGGAACCAGGCCGCCACGTACACCACCGGGATGCCCTGCGCCCGCGCCAGCAGCACCTGTTCGGCGCTCACCACGGCAAAGGGCAGTTCGCCCGCGCCCACCAGCGCCACGCCGTCGGTCTCGAAAGAGTAGTCGAAATCCAGCGCCAACCCCTCCTCGGCGAAGTAGCCATTCTCGACCGCCACGTAGAACGGCGCGTACTGGATGTTCGGTATGTAGCCCATCGGCAGGCGGAGGCTGCGCGCCCCACCTGCCGCCGGGGCGCAGCCCGCCAGCAGCAGGCTGAGTGCAAGGAACACAAACATCGAGTTTCGTTTCATCAGTTTTTCTCCGTTGGGTTGAAGGTCATTCGGCTTTGCTCGGCCTGGCGCTGCCAGCCCAGCGTGGCTCGTTCGGCCAGCGCCACCAGGCCATATAGACTCAAGGCCATGGCGATCAGGGTGAAGACCGCCACGAAAACCAGCGCCACGTCGTATTGCCCGCGCGCCACGCTCAAGAGGTAACCCAGGCCGCGGTCGGCGCCCACGAATTCGCCCACCACCGCCCCGATGACCGCCAGCGTGGCCCCGATGCGGAAGCCGCCCAGCAGCACCGGCAGCGCCGCCGGCAATTCGAGCAGCCGGAACGTCTGGGCGCGGCTGGCATGCAGCGAGCGCATCAGGTCGCGCAGGTCTTCCGGCACGCTGCGCACTCCCACCACCGTGTTGATCAGGATGGGGAAGAACACGATCAGCGCGCACACCAGCACTTTGCTGGCCAGCCCCGGCCCGAACCAGATGACCAGCAGCGGCGCAATGGCAACGGTCGGCACCGCCTGGCTGGCGACCACGTAGGGGGCCAGGAACTTCTCCAGGACGGTGGATTTTGCCAGCGCATAGCCGAACAGCATGGCCGCCGCCGCGCCCAGCGCCAGCCCGGCCAGCACTTCTTGCAGCGTCACCCAACTGTGGCCCGCCAGCGAGCCATCCGCCAGCGCCCGCAGGAAACGCCCCCACACCTGGTGCGGGGCGGGCAAAATAAAGGGCTGTACGCCGCCCAGCCAGATGAGCGCGTACCAGAGGAACACACCCAGCGCCAGCGCGAAAGCGCCCGGCGCCAGGGCGCGCCCGCGCCGGGCAGATAGGGGGAAATTGGTCATCAGATCTTTATTCATCGCCATGCGGGAAACAAAACTGCCCCGCAGCAGTCCGGGGCAGGATACGCCGTGCATCACTGCAGCGGCCAACAAAAACCCGGAAACATGGTTCCCGGGGCGGTCGGCGCGCGCAGATGCGCGTCATAGAGTTTTCCGCACAACGGAAAACTCTTAAACCCAAACGCTTCGCGTTTGGATCACCTTCTTTCATCCGGACTGTACCGTCGGCCCCGGAATTTCACCGGATCCTGCGCGTTTTTGCCGCGCTCGTGGGCTGTCACCACCGATCGGGAATTGCGAACGATTCGAGCGCTAGCGAGAACCGCCGCTCACCCTGCCCCGAAGGTATATGTGGTTGTATCCTGATTATAGCCCGCAGACTGGCGTGGGTCAATGCGCTTCTGATACAATGGAATTGACGCTACACATTACACAAGGAGAAGCACATGGAATTCTGGGATGTCCTCTGGCAGATACTCACCGTACTCGCGATCCTCCCCCGGTTCATCGGCCTGCTGGTATTCGGCCTGGGCGCCGGCTGGCTGGCCCTGCACATCTTCAGCCACCACGAGCATTCCTGGCAGGTGGCGGCCGTGCTGTTGGTCTGTTTCTTCGGCCTGGCCGGCGCGATGCTGAACTTCATGCCGCCCGGGGCGCTGGGCGCCTATACGCTCGGGGCCGGCGCCGCTCTGCTGTATTGGGGACTGCGCAAACCGGATGACGAGGACGCATCAAAGAAGAAGAAATAGCCCTGAAGCCAAAGACCCCGGCAAATGCCCGGGGTCTTTCTTAACATGAGGAATCCGCTTCTGGCGTCGAGGCTTCAGCCGAGACGACCGGCTTCCTGTGGCAATTACCCGGCCGCGGCCTGCCCGCCTGCCGCTTTCGCCAGGAAGTCTGTGATGTAAGTCTCCGCCACCAGCAGGTTGTCGCCCGCCCGCTTGAGAACGGTGAGGATCGTGCTCATCTTGCTGATCTCTTCCAGTTGTTCGGTCACGAACCAGGCCAGGAACTGCTGGGAGATGTAGTCCTTATCGCCTACGGCGATGTCCATCAAGCCGTTTATCTGTTGGGTCACCGTCTCTTCCCAGGTCAGCGCCGCCTGCACCGCATCCGCCGCGTCCTTGAACTTCGTCCGCGCCGCCGGGATGGCCGGGATTTCCACCTTCCCGCCCGCATCCAGCACGAAGCGCACGAACTTCATGGCGTGCATGCGCTCCTCCTCGGCCTGATCGAAGAACACCTGCGCCAGATGCAGCATGTCCTCGCTCTCGAAGTATGCCGCGATCGACACGTATTCCAGGCCAGCGCCGAACTCGTTGCCAATTTGCTCGTTGATCTTGTCCAGCAGTTTCTCGCTGATGAGCATGGAGAATCCTTTCACTAAATCGCCTGACTCGATTCTACTGGTTGCTGGGTTCCTGCCTAGGGGCGGATGTCCCTTTTCCCGTTACCCTTCCTTCAACCGCGCCTCATTCCAGCCAGCGCATTGCACCCCGAGCGCAGATCCGCTGCCAATAAAGCCGCCGCTCACGCGCTGAGAAATCCTTAGCGTTTGATGACCTGGCCCGCTCTTCGCTCTCTGCTGCCTGCTTCTTGTCCTCAACTCTCCGCCATCGCGCAGCCGTCTGCGCGCGGGTCGCTGCCGCCCCACAGCACGCCCGTTTCGCGGTCACGCAGGATGACCTGCCCACGCCCGAAGAGCGTGCGCGCCATCCCGCTGGCCGGCCGCACCGGATGCCCCATCTGAGCCAGCGCCGACATCGTTTCCACCGGAATGCCCTCTTCCAGCGCCACCGCACCGCCCGCCGTGCCATCGTCGATGCAGAAGCGCGGCCGATCGAGCGCCGCCTGCGGGTCGAGCCGGTCGTCGATCAGCCCGACCGCCACCTGCATATGGCCCTGCGGCTGCATGAACCCACCCATCACGCCGTAACTGGCGAACAGGTCGCCGCTGTCCTCGTGGGTGATGAGCGCCGGGATGATGGTGTGGTAGGGGCGTTTGCCGGGCGCCAGCGCGTTGGGGTGCTGCGCGTCCAGGCTGAAGCCGTAGCCCCGGTTTTGCAGCGTGAACCCCCAACCCTTGGGCACGATGCCGGTGCCGAAGCCATAATAGTTGCTGTTGATGAACGAACAGGCGTTGCCTTCGGCGTCCACCGCGGTCAGGTAGACGGTATCGCTGCTGCCCGTCGGCGTGCCGCGCGTCTGGTCGAGCGTCGCCCGGCGCGGGTTGATCAATGCGCGCCGCTCGGCGGCGTAGCCCTTGGCCAGCAGATCCGCCAAGGGGGCCGGGTTCGTCGCCGGGTCGGCTACGAACCAGCGCGTGTCGGCGAACGCCAACCGCATGGCTTCGATCATCAGGTGCAGGCGTTCAATCCCCAGCGCTTCTTTGCCGCGCAGGTCGAACCCCTCAAGTACATTCAGGGCAAGCAAAGCCGCCAGCCCCTGACCGTTGGGCGGGCATTCCCATACCCTGAAATCGCGGTACGCGACGCTGATGGGCTCGTCCCATGTCGAGACGTGCGCCGCCAGGTCGGCCGCGCTCATCACGCCGCCCGCTTCCCGTATAACGGCAGCGATGGCTTCGGCGATCTCGCCCTGGTAATAGGCCGCCTTGCCGCCCTCAGCCAGCGCCCGCAGCGCGCGCGCCAGCCCCGGGTTGCGGAAGGCCTCGCCCGGCCGCGGGGCGCGCCCATCGATGAGCAGTTCGTCGCCGTTGGCAGCCTGGCGCAGTTGGGCCTCCGCGCCGCGCCCCCAGTAATAGGCGGTCACCGGCGCGACCGGGTAGCCCTCCTCGGCCAGCCGGATGGCCGGCGCCAGCACCTCCGCCAATGCCAGCCGCCCGTGCCGCTCCACCAGGTCGTGCCAGCCCGCCGCCGCGCCCGGCACAGTGACGGTGTGGGCGTGGTAGGGTGGCAGGCCGCCGCCAAAACCCTGCTTTTTGAGGAGTTCCAGCGTCAGTCCTTGCGGGGCACGCCCGGAGCCGTTCAACGCCGTGACCCGCCTGGTTTTCGCGTCGTAGAACAGCGCAAAGCAATCCCCGCCGATGCCCGTGCTGGTCGGCTCGGTGACGTTGAGGGCCGCGGCGGTCGCCACGGCCGCATCGGCGGCGTTGCCGCCCGCCCGCAGCGCGGCCAGTCCCGCGGCCGCCGCCAGCGGCTGGCTGGTAGCCGTCATGCCGCCGCGCCCCACCACCGGCGAGCGGCGTGAATGAAAGGCCATCACGGCGTCGTAGTGCATTAGCGGCTCCTCACCAGAACGAAATTGGGAAGTGCGAGAACGAAATGATCCGGCATCTGCATTCCCTTCCAGAACTCGAACCCGTCCAGCCCGTTGGCGCGGCTGACCAGCAGGCTGATCACCGTGCCGTGCGAGACGATGCCGAGCGTGTCCTCCCGGTATTGGGCCGCCAGCCGTTCCACCGCCGCCCGGAACCGGGAATGCGCCTCGTCGGCGCTTTCCAGCCCGAAGACGCGCTCGCCGGGCTTCTGGAACAGGTCCCGCACCAGCGCTTCGAACCGTTCCGGCGCGGGCAGGAAGCCCAGGTTGCTGCGGTCGTGTTCGTGCAGCCCGGCGGCGAATCCGCTCGGCACGCCCAGCGCCTGCCCCAGGATGCGAGCCGTCTCGACTGCTTTCGGTTCCAGCGAGGAGAACAGCCGCGTGAGTCCCAGCGAGCGCAATTCTTCCGCCCGCGCACGCGCCGCCTCACGCCCGGCGTGCGACAGCCGCCATTCGCTGGCCGGGGCGGTGCTGTCTGCTTCCGGTTGGGCATGGCTGATAAAGACCAGCGTCTCCATGCGAAGATTATACGGGCCTTTCTCAACAATTTCTAATTTGACAAATATAAAATCAAATAATACAATCTGTTTTGACATTCGTCTAATTACAAATTATTGTTACCAATTACCATTTTTTCGGTGCTGCCATGGACTACAAAGCGCTTCAAAAAACTCTCGACGCCATCTACGCCTCGGACGACCCGGAGGTGCAGAAACTCGCCCGCGCCTTCGATGCGTTGACGGCCGCCTACGTGGAACGCGCCGCCGCCGAGATCGAGCTGTTCAAAGCCCTGACGGATGAAGAAAACCTGCTTAAGGAGCGCCTGAAACACGGCGTGATGATCAACGCCCGCAGCATGTTCAACGACTGCTACCGGCGAATTACCGGCAACGATGCCTGGAGAATGCCATGAACCACGAGAAGAACCTCGCCCAACGCGCCGCCCTGTTCAAGGCCCTCGGCCACCCGGCGCGCCTGCTGATGCTCAACCTGATGCGCGAGCATTCCCGCCATGGCGAGGAGCTGGCGGCCATCCTCTCGCTCAACCCGGCCACCGTGTCCCACCACCTCGCCAAACTGGCCGAGGCCGGGTTGGTCACGCCGCGCAAGGAGCAGTACTACCAGGTCTATTCGCTGCGCGGCGACCTGCTCAAGAAGACCCTTATGGAGATGGTACAGATGCCCCAGGAAACGTTATCGACCGGCGTTGAGCAAGATGCCTTCCGCGCCAAAGTGCTGCACACTTTTTTCAAGCACGGCCGCCTGACACAGATTCCCTCCCAACGCAAGAAGGTGCAGATCATCCTCGAAACCATCGCGGCCGAGTTCGAACCCGGCCGCAAATACGAGGAACGCGAGGTCAATCACATCCTGCTGGATTTCAACGAGGACTTCGCCAGCCTGCGCCGCTACCTGATCGAGTTCAACCTGCTGGCTCGCGACAAAGGCATCTACTGGTGTGTGGAGAAGTAAACAGGGCGGTTCTCCCCCACCCCGTCACGCTGCGCTCAACTCCCCTCTCCGGAATTCCGGAGGGGGGGTGAAGCCCTACCCGCGCCTTACCTCAATTCCCTCACCCTTTACCGCCTCCCCGATCACCCACACGGGCTGTTCCCGTTCCTTTGCCCGCGACAGTAACGCCGCCAGTTTCTCCGCCGGCACGGCCAGCAGCAGCCCCCCGCTGGTTTGCGGGTCGAACAAGAGCATCCGCTCCCACTCTTCGAAATCTCCAGCAAAGCGGACATCGTCGCCAAAGTATTTTCGGTTATCATGCGCCCCGCCCGGGAACGTGAACGCCCGGGCATACGCCTGCGCCCTGCTCAGGAACGGCACGGCACCGTAATCGATTCGCAGCCCGACCCCCGAAGCGCGCGCCATTTCCAGCCCGTGCCCTAAAAGGCTGAAGCCGGTCACGTCGGTCGCGCCCCGCAGCTCGAATTCCAACCCCAGTTCGGCCGCCCGGTCGTTCAGCCGTTTCATCCAGCCCACCGCCTCGGCCACATCCTCGGGCCGGGCTGACTCCTGTTTTAATGCTGTGGTCATCACACCGAAACCCAGCGGCTTGGTCAATACCAGCGCGTCGCCGGCGTTCACCCCGCCCTTGGTGAACGCCCGGCGCGGGTCAACGAACCCCAACGCCACCAACCCGTATTTCGGCTCCTTGTCCTGCACCGTGTGCCCCCCGGCGATGACCACGCCCGCCTCGCGCGCCTTTTCCGCCCCGCCGCGCAGGATCTCCGCGCCTACCTCCGGCGGCAGGTCGGGCGGCAGGGCGGCCACGTTGAGCGCCAGGAACGGCTTGCCGCCCATGGCGTACACATCCGAAAGGCTGTTGGCCGCCGCGATGGCCCCATAGTCGTAGGGGTCGTCCACCACCGGTGTGAAGAAATCGGTCGTCACCACCAGGGCGCGCGAATCGTCCAGCCGCCATACGGCCGCGTCGTCCGGCGCGCCCAGCCCCACCAGCAGGTCGGGCGCGTCCCGGCCCTCAAAGACCTCTCTCACCGGGCGCAGCACCTGCGCCAGCGCCTCCGCGCTTAACTTGGAGGCTCAACCGGCGCAGGTCGAGAGCGTCGTCAGCCGCACCTGCCGGCCCGATGTTCCCTGCTCGTTCATCGTTACCTCAGGGTTCTCAGACGTTGGGCGTCAACCCACCGCTGAAACGAAAACGCCGCCGGGTCCTCCGGCGGCGTCATTGTAACATTCGCTCGCGGCGAAGATTTCCGCCTTACGGCGTGCTGAAGTCCGGCAGCGGGATGATGAACGGGTTGTCGTTGGGCAGCAGCATCACCGTGATGTTGGGCGAGAGTTTCTCGATGTACTGCAATTGCAGAACCTGCGGGAACTCCGCCAGCGCCTCGCCCAGCAGCCGCAGGGCTTCCGCCTCCGCCTCAGCCTGAATGATGCGCGCCTCCGCCTCCGCCTGCGCCCGGATAATGAGCGCGTCCGCCGCCCCCTGCGCCGCGATCACCGCCGCATCCGCAGAGCCTTGCGCCACCTGACGGGCCTGCTCGGCCTCCTGGCGGCGCTGCTCGACGACGAAGGCCGCCTGCTGGGCCAGCTGCTCGGCCACCTGCTTGGCTTCCACCGAGGCGGCGTACTCGTCGGAGAAGGCGATGTTGCGCAGCACGAAGTCCACCAGGATCAGGCCTTCGTTCGCTAGTTTGCCTTCCAGTTCCGTCCGGATGTTGTTGGTCAGCGTCAGGCGTTCAACGCTGTAGACTTCTTCGATGCCGAAGGTGGACACGGCATTGCGGATGACGCCGCGCGTCAGCGTGCGCACCAGGCCGTCCACGTACGTGTTCTGCCAGTCGATGTGCAGGTCGACCACCCTGGCCGGGTTGATGGCGAAGATGATTGACGCGTCCACATAGACCACCTGGCCGTCCGCCGTACGGGCTTCCACGGAGTCATCCCCGCGGATGGCGCCTTCCTCCGGCGAAATCGACATTGTGTAGGTCTGCCGTGAAATGGAGTACGTCACCACCCGGTCGAAGAACGGGACGATCCAGTTCAGGCCGGGCTGCAGGGCTTCCTGGCGCACGCCCTGCGCCCCTGGCACCGCCGAGACGACCACGCCGCGTTCGTTGGGTTCGATGAACACCAGGCCCAGAGAAAGCGTATTGAGTAAAACAGCCGCGATCAGCGTGCCGAGCACCATCGTCCAGCCGCCGCGCATCGGGTTGTTGCGCGCCGCTCGCGCCACCAACAACCCGATGACGCCGATCACGGCCAGCCATGAGAATCCGGCCAGCGCACGAAGCAAAGCAATCAGTGCCATCTTTACCTACCTCCTGAATAGAATGAAAGGGGAATCTAATCCATTTGATTATATAACCTCTTCACTCCTGCCGCGCATCCCGGAAACCATGGTGTAATAGCCTGCGCCCTAAACCGCCCTCTGTGGATCATCACATCCCTTCACAGGGGCGCAACATGCTGCGCCCCTACCTCCGAACGCTCGTTATCCGGGTTTTGTCAGGCATACTTAGACTTGCCTTGAGATCTTGGGCTCTTTGTGCCAGGCAGGTTTTTTCTCTCCCAACCCGGCAACCGCCCTGTGATACCATCTCCGGCATGCCGGCCGCGCAAGCGCACATCGTCGAAATACGCCTCGAGGACGACGGCTTCCCGCGGGCGATGGTCGCCTGCCCGGCGGAAGCCGTGCCCGCTCCCGGCCGCTATCTGCTGGCCCACAACCCGTCCGACATCGATTCTGCACTGGCTGTCCCGCTTTTCGCTGCGGGCTATGCGCAGCACGGCCGCGGCTTCACCGCCGCGCCGCCCTTCCCGGCCCACTGGCAGCCAGGCACGGAACTGCACGTGCGCGGCCCGTCGGGGCGCGGCTTTTCCCTGCCCGCCGGGGCGCGCCGCCTCGCGCTGGTCGCCCTTGGCGCGCACGCCGCCCGCCTGATGCCCCTCGCCTTGCACGCCCTGGATTCCGGCGGCGAGGTCGCTCTGTTCACCGACGCCCCCCTGCCGCGCCTGCCCGCCAGCCTGGAGGCCGGCCCGCTGGCCGCCCTGCCGGACGCCCTGCGCTGGGCGGACCACCTGGCGTTGGATGGCCCGCTGGCCGCTCTCGAAGCTTTGCCCGCCGAAACGCGCGCCGCCCTTCCCCGGCATGCCGAAGTTCTCATCGAGACCTCCATGCCCTGCGGCGGGCTGGCCGAATGCGGCATCTGCGCCGTGCCCGCCGGGCGCGGCAAATGGCGACTGGCCTGCGCCGACGGCCCGGTGTTCGCGCTCAATGAACTGAACCTGGACCGCATGACGTAGGGACGGCCCTTGTGGCCGCCCGAATTTCGCGTTCAGAAGCCGAACCATGCTCGCGCCAGCCCGAATGCCAGACCTCCCAGAACCAGCCAGGTCGTATTGACCTTGTAGCGCAGAATCAGGTACAGCGTCAGCGCGCCCAACCCCCCGGTCCAGATATCCACCAGCGCCGCCCGCCCCAGTTGCAGCGTCACCGCCGCCATCAGCGCCAGCGAAGCCGTGTTCACCCCGTCCAGCAGCGCGCCGAGCGCGGTCGAGTTCCTCAGGCGCGGGATGAGCCCGTTGGTCGCCAGCACAAGAACGAAGGATGGCAGGAAGATTCCCACCGTGGCGGCCAGCGCTCCCGGCAGCCCGCCGATCAGGTAGCCCACGAACGTGGCCGTGGTGAACACCGGCCCGGGCGTCACCTGCCCCACTGCCACTGCATCGATCAACTGGGCGTCCGTCAGCCAACCCAGCCGCAGCACGAAGTCCGCCCGCAGGAACGCCAGCAGCACATAACCGCTGCCGTACAGCACCGAGCCATCTTGAGGAAGATGAGGAACAACGCCAGGATCGGGGAACCCGCCGCCCCTCCAGCGGATAGCGCCGGAAACGCCAGAACCGTGCCCAGGCCCTTAAGGCTGATCGGCGTCCGACGCGCCGCCAATACGGCCGCCCCGCCCAGCGCCAGCAGCAGGATCTCGTTCCAACCCAGCAGATACAGGCCGAAGATTCCCGCGCAGAGCGCCAGCCCCCAGCTGTTCCTGATGGCCTTCCGGCCCAGTTCCCACAGCGCTACCAGGATGATGGCGATAACGACCGGCTTCACGCCGTACAGCAGCCAGCCCATCTCTGGCAGGCCGCCCCAGCGGGCGTAGGCCCACGCCAGCGCCAGCACGATTCCAACCGCTGGCAGGATGAACCCGGCCCCGGCGATGAGCAGACCGGGCAGGCCCGCCCGCCGGTGGCCGATGTGCAAGGCTATTTCGGTGGAATTGGGGCCGGGGATCAGGTTCGTCGCCCCCAGCAGGTCGAGGAATTTCTCGTCGGTCAGCCATTGCCGCCGCGCCACGACTTCGTCGCGCAGCATGGCGATGTGCGCCGCCGGCCCGCCAAAGGCGGTGAACCCCAGCCGCACGAACAGCGCCGCCAGTTCTCGCAAGTGCCCGGCCTGGGAGGGCCCGGGCATCAGACGTCCCGCCTCACGCCGCGCCCTGCGCCACCTGTTCGCCGTAGTCCAGGAGCGCCTGCACCATCTCCGGGCTGCGCCCCTCGGCGTACACCCGCACCACCGGTTCCGTTCCAGAAGGGCGTATGAGCAGCCACGAATCGTCGGTCAGCACGTACTTGCAGCCGTCGTTGGTCAGCACCTCGGCCACCGCCTCCCCGCCGATAGCCGCGGGCGCCTCCTCGGCCAGCCGGGCGGTCATCTCGTCTTTCTCCACCGGCCGCTTCAGCCGCAGGTCAGTGCGGGCATAGTGCGCCGGACCCACCTCTTTGAGCAGCGCCTCCACCAGTTCGTAGAGCGAACCGCCGCCGGTCGCCACGATCTCCAGCAACATCAGGGCCATCAATACGCCATCGCCCTCAGGGATGTGGCCCTTGAACGAGATGCCGCCCGATTCTTCGCCGCCGATGAGCACGTCGTCGCTCAGCATCAGGTCGGCGATGTGGTTGAAGCCCACCGGCGTCTCATGCACCGGCAGGCCGTATTTCTTCGCCAGCCGGTCGATCATGCGCGTGGTCGAGACCGTGCGCACCGCCGCGCCGGTCAGGCCGCGCGTCTCCACCAGGTGCTTGAATGTCAGCGCCATGATCTTGTGCGGGTCGATGAAGTTGCCGCGCTCGTCCATCGCCCCGATGCGGTCGGCGTCGCCGTCGGTCGCCAGGCCCAGCGCGCCCCTGCCCTGGGCGATGGCCCCCGCCAGCGCGCCCAGGTAGCGGGTGATCGGCTCCGGGTGCACTCCGCCGAAACCAGGATTCATCTCACCGCGGATTTCGTGCACCTCGCAGCCGCTCCCCTGCAGGATGCCCTTGATCACCCCCCGACCCGACCCGTACATCGAGTCGACCACCACGTGCAGCGGGTTCTCGGCAATGGCGTCGAAGTCGATCAGCGTCCGCAGGTGCTGGTAGTAGGCCGGGATGGGGTTGAACGCCTCGATGAGTTTCTGCTCGCGTGCCACATCGTAATCCATCTGGTTCGGGCCGCGGCTGCGGCTTTCGTTATCGTTCAGGTACACCTCCACCCGGCGGCACTGCTCGCGCGGGGCCGAGGCTCCGTCGGCGCTCTTCAGCTTGACGCCGTTGTAGCGCGGCGCGTTATGGCTGGCGGTGATCATCACGCCGGCCGCCGCTCCCAGGTTCTTGACCGCGTACGAGATGGCCGGGGTTGGGCTGTCCGATTGCGCCAGCCAGACGTGGAAGCCGTTGGCGGCCATCACCCGCGCCACCTCCTGGGCGTAGCGGTCGGAAAGGAAGCGGGTGTCGAAACCCACCACCATGTGGGCGGGTTCGTTCTGCGCCAGCGAGCCGGTGTTGCGCCGCTCGGCCACCAGCGCGTCGGCGATGGCCTGCGTCACCAGCCGCAGGTTGGAGTACGTGAATGTATCGGAGATGACGGCCCGCCAGCCGTCGGTGCCGAAATGAATGGGCATTGTGGATGCTCCTGCGATTTGAGTCGGGCGATTCTATCACGCCGCGAAGAGCAGTAGACAGTGGACAGCGAGGAGCAGATAGCGGCAAGGGGCGACCTCCGAGACTTCAGGACTTCAGCACCTCAGCACTTCCCCACGCCTTTCGTTACCATCTACCAATTGCCATTTACCCCAAAAAAATTACCGCACTTCATTTTCCCTGCCCCGCTTGCCCTCCCATGCTAGAATCGCGGCATGCCGGTTGAATCGATCCCCGAAGAAGACCTGCTGCGCTTCCTGCGCCAACGCACCCTGTTCGAGGGCTTTGAAGAAGAGGACCTCAGGCAGGTCGCCGGGCGGCTGGGCGAGCACAAACTGCACGCCGGCCAGGACCTGTTCAAAGAAGGCGCACCCGGCGAAACCTTCTACATCATCTGGGCCGGGCAGGTGCGCATCTGGCGGCGCGAAGGCGACCGCGAGATCGAACTCGCCATCCTGGAGCGCGGCGACAAGTTCGGCGAAGAAGCTCCGCTCTTCAACCGGCCGCGCTCCGCCAACGTCACTACCCTCAAAGACAGCATCTTCCTGACTCTGGAACAGGAGAACCTGGAATGGCTGCTGCGCACCTACCCGCACAGCAAGGAAAACCTCACCGCCATCGCCGAATCGCACCGCATTGCCCGCCGCGAGCGCTTCGATTGGGTCCAGGACGGCGAAGTCATCCACCTCATCACCCGCCGCCACTGGATGGAACTGGCCCAGGACCTCGCCTGGCCTTCCCTGCTCCTGGCCGCTTCCGGGTTGGTGCTTTTTGGCCTGACCATCCCCGGCCTCACCCTCATTTCGGCCATCCTGGGCGGCGCTGGCCTGGCCGCGGGCGTGTTGTGGTTCCTCTGGGAAGCCATCGACTGGCGCAACGACTTCTTCATGATCACCAACCGGCGCGTCATCTGGCTGGAGCGCGTCCTCCTCCAGAGCGACAGCCGCCGGGAGGCCCCCCTCTCCGCCATCCAGTCCGTCAACGTCGACCGTTCTTTCCTCGGCCGCCTGCTCGATTTCGGCCAGGTGAATGTGCGCACCTTCACCGGCACCGGCAGCCTCACGCTCACCAACGTCAGCCAGCCGCGCCTGTTCCAGGGCAACATCGAAGAACTCCTCCTGCGGGTGCGCTCCAAGACCGAAGAGGCCCGCACGGATGCCATGCGCATCGCCATCCGCCAGAGCCTCGGCCTGGCCGACCCGGACGAGGTGTTCGTGCCGCCCATCCAGCCCATGTCGCCGGATGAAAAGCCCCTGCGTCCCTTCCGGCTGGTGCGCACCCGCGAAGTCGAAGGCAACACCATCACCTATCACAAGCATCCCTGGGTGCTGCTCATGCGCATCTGGATTCCCCTGTTCCTCCTCCTGGGCGTAGTGGGCGCGGCGGCCTTCTTCATCTGGCGCGATTTCGCCTCGCCGGAACCGGTCTACCCCGGCATCGGCAGCGCCATCCTGTTCGGCATCCTGCTCGGCATCGTCCCGCTCGGCATGATTCTCTACGCCTACCTGGACTGGCGCAACGACCTCTACCGCATCACCAAGGACCAGATCATCGACAGCGAGAAGAAGCCGCTCGGCCAGGAGATCACCAAGACCGCCCCCATCCGCAACATCCAGAGCATCACCCACGCCCGCAAAGGGCTGCTGCGCCTTATCCTTAACTTCGGCACCGTCACGGTGGTGGTCGCCGACACCTCCCTGACATTTCTGGATGTCCACGACCCGGCCACCATCCAGCAGGATATCTTCTACCGCCAGGAGCAGTTGAAGTTCGAGGCTGAGGAGGGCGAGAACGAGCGCGAGCGCCAGCGCCTGGCAGAGTGGTTCAAGATCTACCACGATGTGACCGAAAGCGCCCGCCCTCCGGAGGATAAGCCCGAAGGCGAGTGACCGCCGCTTTTCACTGCCCACCTACTGCCTGCTCCCTGCTCCCTGCTATAATTCCCGCGCCATGGCCGTCCGCACCATCATCACCGTTCCGCACGCCACGCTCACCCGCAAAGCCCGCCCGGTGACGTCCTTCGACGCCGGGTTCCAGGCGCTCGTGGATGACATAGTCGAGACCATGCGCGACGCGCCCGGCGTGGGGCTGGCCGCCCCACAGATCGACGTCCCCCTGCGCCTGATCGTCGTCGAGTTCGGCGACGAAGACGACGAAGAAGTGCGCAAGCGGCTCTACACCCTCGCCAACCCGGAGATCATCCGGCCCTCGGCCGAACTGGTGACCGGCATCGAAGGCTGCCTGTCCATCCCCGGCTTCGTCGCCGAGGTCGACCGCCACGAGAGCGTGACCGTGAAAGCCTTCAACCGGCGCGGCCAGCCGGTCAAGATCAAAGCCAAAGGCTGGCTGGCGCGCATCTTCCAGCACGAGGTCGACCACGTCAACGGCATCCTGATGACCGACCGCACCGACCAGGTCTACCGCCTCGAAGACCTGGAAGCGGAGGAAGGCGCAGAAGCCGCCGAAGAAGCGGACGAGATGTAGCAGACAGTACTCCAGCACCTCCGCACATCTATCATGCACCACGCTTCTCTTGCAACCAATCACCACGTACCAGTTACCAATTACCCCTCCTCCGATGCGCCTCACTCACCTCTCCCTGCACAACTTCCGCAACTTCAGCCGCCTGGATGTGGATGTGCCGCCCGGCAGCACGCTCATCGTCGGGCCCAACGCCCAGGGCAAGACCAGCATTCTGGAGGCCGTCTACCTGCTGGCGGCCTTCACCTCCTTCCACGCCTCCAGCGAACGCGAACTGATCAACTTCATCGAGGCCCGCCAGCCCACCGCCGTGGCCCGCATCCAGGCCGAGTTCGAACGCGGCGGCCGCAGCCACACGCTCGAAGTGCGCATCATCAAGGAGCGCGACCGCCAGGGCCGCGAACGGGCGCGCAAGCAGGCCCTCGTTGACAAAGTGCAGAAGAAGGTCGGCGAAGCCCTCGGCCAGTTCAACGCTGTCCTGTTCCTGCCCCAGATGCTGGGCGTGGTCGAAGGTTCGCCCAGCGACCGCCGCCGCTACGTGGACCTGGCCGTCTCGCAGGTGCTACCCGCCTATGCCGGCCACCTGGCCGGCTACAACAAGGTCGTCGCCCAGCGCAACGCCCTGCTCAAGCAGTTGCAGGAGAACGGCGGCGACCGCGCCCAACTGGATTTCTGGGATGAGCGCCTCGCCCGCCACGGCGCCCACATCATCCACACCCGCATCGCCGCCATCCAGGAACTGGAGCAGAGTGCGGCCCGTATCCACCACGACCTCACCCGCACGCTCGAAGTCCTGCGCCTGGATTACCGCCCGGCCTGGGACCCCCTGCCCGCCCCGAACGGCCAGCGCCCCCTGCTGGACGCTCCCGCCGACCGGCGGGGTTTCACGCCCGGCAAACTGGAAGACGGCTTTCGCGCCGCCCTGGCCGCCAACCGCCAGGAGGACATCTGGCGCGGCAGCACCACGCTCGGCCCGCACCGCGACGATCTGCGCTTCCTCGCCAACGGCATCGACCTGGGCGTCTACGGCTCGCGCGGCCAGGTGCGCACCACCCTGCTGACGCTCAAAATGGCCGAGGTGGATTGGATTCGGGCGCGCACCGGCCACACCCCCGTCCTCCTGCTGGATGAGGTGCTGGCCGAACTGGACCCCGAACGCCGCGCCGACCTGCTGGCGCGCCTGCCGGATTGGGAGCAGGCCCTCATGACCACCACCGACCTCAACCTGTTCGACCCGGCCTTCGTCGCCCAAGCCCGGCGCTGGGATATCCTCAACGGCCGGCTGGTGGAGGCAGCATAATCTGGAGTCGCGGTTTTAGCCGAGAGGATTTCTGATTGTTGATTGCGGATTGTTGATTTGTCCCCCGACATGGCTATAATTTGCTTATGAGCGCCGGCGATTTTACAGAGCATTTACAAGTGCGGGAAAAAGTGCAGCAAGACAGCATCTCGTATCTTTGAACATAGCCAGATCTGTTGTAGCCTGAAGAGATACCCCGCCGGGGTCTTGTTCCACCTATCCTCTGGTCTGCCATTTCTCATTTGCGCCTTTCCCTCCCTCTCGCGCCCCAAATCGCTATAATAGAATCGTCCATCACCATCCCGGAGGAGGTTGAGCATGGCCGAGCGCGTCTTCATTTCCTATTCCCGCAAAGATCTGGCCTTCGTCAAACGCCTGGCCGCCGACCTGGAAGCGCGCGGCCTCGCCGTCTGGCTCGATAAGGGCGATATCCACCCCGGCGCGGAGTGGAAACAGGCCCTTGAGGATGCCGTCGCCGCCTGCGCCGCCTTCATCCTCGTCATCTCCCCGGATTCGGTCAAATCCCCCTACGTCCAGCAGGAACTGGCGCTTGCCAAGTCCGGCCAGCGGCCCATCATCCCGCTCTTCTACCGCAAGGCCGCCCTGCCGCCCGCCATCGAAGCCCAGGTCGGCGGCCATCAATACGTCTGGTTCAACCAGGGCGGCTACGCCGACAACTTCGCCGACCTGGCGCGCGGCCTCGTGGCGCTCGCTGTGCCTCTGGCCGCCGCCCCGGAACTGACGCCCGAACAACTGGCCGCCCGCCGCCGCGAGATCCTTACCGACAAAGTCGGCATCGCATGGGGCGCGGTCTTCCGCAAATCGTTCGGCTGGGCGGCCGCCTGGTCGCTGGGTTGGGCGCTCTTCTGGCTGGTGTTCCCCATCCTGGCGGCCCTTTTCGGCGATAGCGAGGTCCAGAACCTCGCCCTCCTGCCGGTGGGCGGCTGGGCGGGCGGCGCACTGGGCGGCCTGCTGGCCGGGCTCTTCACCATGTTCGCCCTGCGCGAGTTCGCCGCCGGCATCGGCTGGAAGCACATGTCCGCCTCGATTCGCATCTGGGGGCTGGTGGGGCCGGTGGGCGCATTGGCGGCCGGCATGCTCGCCATCCTCTCCGTGGATGTCGCTTCCATCATCGGGGGCGGCGGCTGCGAGGGCCTCGGCTTTGGCGACTGCATGGGCCAGCTCATCGGCGGGACGATTGCCGCCATCTTCGTGCTGGCGCTGGTGTTCCTGCTCGCCATGCTGGCGATGGTCTTCCTCGTTGGCCTGTTCGCCGGCGGCCTGGCCGTGCGCCACATCCGCCGCCTGGAACCCGGCATCCTGGGCCGCCAGGCCGCCTGGGTGCTGGTCGGCTGGGGGCTGGGCGCGCTCGTCGCCGCCATCGCCTCGCTCATGGCCCTCGGCGCGCTCGAGGCCCTCGGCTGACCTTCTCCTGCTGCCTTTAGGTATAATCAGCATGGAGGAGTTGCCATGGCTGACCCGCGCAAGCCGATACCCATCTACACCACCCGCGGCGACTACGAGGCCTTTCTGGTCTATCCCATCATCCACAACCTGATGGGCGAGGCCATCGGCTTCGTCACGCCGGAGCGCGAGGTGTATTCTGTGCATGGCGAATACGTCGGCTGGCTCACCAAAGACCCGCGCATTTTGCGCAAACGCACCTATGACTTCGCCCGGCCCAAACTGGCCTTCCCCAACGGCTACCCGCGCAAGCAGCTCGCCCCGCCCAGCGCCCCTCTGCCGCCCATGATGTCCGAACTGTCCTTCGACACCATCGACGTACTGGACGAATACCCCGAACTCATGCCCACCGCCGACTTCGGCGAGTTCCGCGAGGATATGGATTGATAGGCAGGTAGGCAAGTACACAGGGTTTGAGCAGCCATTGGGCGACCACCAGACCCCCTGACCACACAACCACTGGACGAATCTGACGGTATGGATGAACAAAAACGCAAGACCTGCAAAGCCTCGCACGTCACCCTCTCCCAGATGATGCAGCCGGAGATGGCCAACGCCATGGGCAACATCCACGGCGGCTGGATCATGAAACTGGTCGACGAGGCCGGCGGCCTGGCCTGCATCCGCCACTCCAACCACCGCTGCGTCACCGTCGCCGTCGACCAGATGACCTTCAAGCACCCCATCCGCATCGGCGACCTGGTGATGCTGGAAGCCGAAGTCTCCTACACCGGCCGCACCTCCATGGAAGCCGAGGTCAACGTCTACGCCGAGAACGTGCGCACTGGCCAGCGCTGGCACACCAACAGGGCCTACCTGGTGTACGTCGCCCTGGGCGATGACGGCAACCCCACGCCCGTCCCGCCTGTCATCCCCGAGAGCGATGAAGAAAAAGACCGCTTCACCGCCGGCGAGGCCCGCCAGGTGCACCGCCTCAAGCAGGCCAGGCTGGCCGAAAAGAATGGCAAGAACTAGATGACCGACGAATCCCCCCCCACCGACGGCGATCCCTCCGGCGCGCCCAGCGCCTCGGAAGGCATCCCCCCCGGCATCCGCTCCATCAAAGACCTCATCGACCGGGTAACCGGCCGCCACCTCGGCCCCATCTCGGCCGAAGGCGACTCCGGCCTCGCCGAGCAGTGGCCCTATCCCTTTCTGGCCCTCGTCGGCCAGATGGAGATGAAACTCGGCCTGCTGCTGGCGCTCGTCAACCCGGCCATCGGCGGCGTGCTGCTCATCGGCCCGCGCGGCACCGGCAAGACCACCGCCGTGCGCAGCCTCATCGACCTGCTGCCCTCCGTGCGCCAGAGCAAATGCCACTACGGCTGCACCGAGGAAGACGCCGAGACCGGCGGCATCGAGGCCCTCTGCCCCAACTGCGCCGAGAAATACGCCAAAGGCGAACCGCTCTCCAGCCTGCGCCCGGTGCGCCTGGTGGAACTACCCCTCAACGCCCGCCTCGAAGACGTCGTCGGCAGCGTGGATGAACGCGCCGCCGTGCACAACCGCATGCGCATCCGCCGCGGCATCCTCTCCCACGCCGACCGCAACCTGCTCTACGTGGACGAAGTCAACCTGCTGGGCGATGAGGTCGTCGACGCCATCCTGGACGCCGCCGCCCAGGGGTCGTTCACCGTGCGGCGCGGCGCCGTCACCGCCACCTACCGCTCGCGCTTCACCCTGGTCGGCACCATGAATCCGGAAGAAGGCCGCCTGCGCCCCCAGATTCTGGACCGCTTCGGCCTGCGCCTGCTGGTGCGCGGTCTGGAAGCCCAGGACGAACGCCTGGAAGCCTACCGCCGGGCGCGCGCCTACATCACCAATCCAAAACAGGTTGTCGCCGCGTTCGTCGAAGAGACCATCCTGGCACGCGACGAGATCGAAGCCGCCCGCGCCCTCCTGCCGCAGGTGACCCTGCCGGACGAGGTCGCCAAAATCGGCCTGGATCTGATTCGCGGCCTGGGCATCGATTCGCTGCGCGCCGAGATCACCCTCTTCGAGGCTGCCCGCGCCCTGGCCGCCGCCGACGCCCGCTCCAAGGCCACCCCCGACGACATCCGCCAGGTGGCCCCCATGGCCCTGCGCCTGCGCCGTTCGGCCTTCATGGACCAGTACTTCGACGACCAGCGCGGCGAAGAAGCCGAGATCGCCGGGGCGCTGGCCGCCCTGCCCTCCGGGCCGCCCGCCGTCGCGCCGCCAAAAAAGAAATCCGTACCCCGCAAAAAGCAGGCCAAAAAGGGATGAGCGTCAGACGTTTGCGGGTCATCGCCGGTTCGGCGCGCGGCATGAAGCTGGCCGACGTGCCCGGCGAAGGCACCCGGCCGATCACCGACCGGGCCAAGGAATCCCTCTTCAACATCCTCAACCCCGCCCTGCCCGGCGGCGCCTTCTTCGACCTGTTCGCCGGCACCGGCGCGGTGGGCATCGAGGCCCTCAGCCGCGGGGCGGCCTTCGTCCGCTTCTGCGACAACAACCGCCGCGCCATCCAGACCATCCGCGCCAACCTCGAGCACACCCGCTTCAGCGCCCAGGCCGAGGTGCTCCAGGGCGACGCCTTCGCCCTGCTCAAACGCCGCCCCGACCGGGCCTTCGATTACGTCTACATCGCCCCGCCGCAGTACAAGGGCATGTGGCGCAAAGCCCTCGAAGCCCTCGACCCCAATCCCGCCTGGCTGGTGGACGACGGCTGGGCCATCGCCCAGATCGACCCGAAGGAATACGAAGCCCTGACGCTGGTACACTTGGAGGAATTTGACCAGCGCAAATACGGCAACACCCTGCTGGTGTTCTACGAACGCAAACCGGAAAACGACCATGCTGGATAACGACGCCATCTCCCGTAAGGCCCTGCGCAAGGCTTTCCCCGGCATCCCGGATGAGGAAGCCGAACTCCTGCATTCGCAGGGCCGCATCGAGCACTACGCCCCCGGCGCGCGCCTCACCATCGAGGGCAACATCGAGCACACCTTTTACATCCTGCTGGAAGGCGACGTGAAGGTCACCAAGGTCATCAACGCCCAGGAAGACCGCCTGCTCAAGTACTTGGGGCCGGGCGACTTCTTCGGCGAGATGGCCCTGATTCACGACGCGCCCCGCGCCGCCACCATCACTGCCATCACCGACGTCACCGTCCTGGCTATCGACAAGGAAGGCTTCGACGGCGCCCTGAACACCAGCCCGAGTATCGCCCGCGCCATGGTGCGCGAGGTCAGCCGCCGCCTGCGCGAGAACGACGACATGGCCATCGAAGATCTGCGCCTGAAGGCCGCCGAGCTGGCCCAGGCCTATCACCAGTTGGCCGAACTGGAACGCGCCCGCCAGGAGTTCCTCACCACCATCGCCCACGAGCTGCGCACCCCGCTGTCCTCCGCCTCCGGCTTCATGCAGATCATCAACCTGGGCATGATGGAAGGCGAGACCCTCAAGAACAGCCTGGCGACCGTGGCCCGCAACATCGACCAGATCGTCTCGCTCACCAACGACATCCTCTTCCTGCAGGAGATGGACCTCATCCTCTCGGATTTCGAGCCGGTCGATATCGGCCTCATCGTCACCGCCGCCCTGGACGCCGAAAAGGGCGTGGCCGAGCAGTGCGGGGTGGGCTATAGGCTCAACAAGGCCCCCAACCTGCCGGACATCCCCGGCGACGCCAAGAGCCTGGAGCGCGCCTTCCGCGCCATTATCAACAACGCCTTCAAGTTCAGCCTGGACGGCGGCGAGGTCAGCGTCACCGTGGACCAGAACCCCGTGCACGTCTGGGTGGCCGTGCAGGATTCGGGCATCGGCATTCCCGCCGAAGTGCAGGAGCGCATCTGGGAGCGCTTCTGGCGCACGGAGGAATATCACGGCCACCTGTTCGGCGGGGTGGGCCTGGGCCTGCCCATCGCCCGCCAGGTCATCGAACAGCACAGCGGCGAGATCGAGATGAAGAGCGCGCCGGGCAAAGGCACCACCTTCACCGTGCGTCTGCACATCCAGCCCGCCGAATCCGCAGCCAAGGAATAGCGCCCGGTTCGAGCGCGATCGGCGGGCGCTCCGGGTCCCCAAAACAAAAAGCGGCCCATCCGGGCCGCTTTTCAGTTCGTGCCGTACCGCCTAGCCGCGCTGGCCGTCGATGTACTTGACCGCCTCGCCCACCGTGGCGATGTTCTGGGCATCCTCATCCGAGATCTCGCTGCCGAACTTGTCCTCGAATGCCATGATCAACTCGACGATATCGAGCGAATCGGCTTCGAGGTCTTCGCGAAAGCGCGCCTCGGGCGTGATCTTGACCTCATCCACACCCAGCAGATCAACGATGATGGCCTTCACTGCATTGAACGTATCCGACATCATGGTCCTCCATCTCAGTGATAACTCCAATCGAACAGGCCAATTTAACCCCTCAGCAGCCTTGCTGTCAAGCATCCGTTGACAGGGCCATTTGCGACTGGTAAGATTGCTTCATTCCACAGGAACACCACCTCATGCCAAAAGTTACGCCGACCAGTTCCCGGAAGAGCGAGCACATCCGCATCAACCTGGAAGAAGATGTCGCCTCCGGACTGACCACCGGCCTGGAACGCCTGCACTTCATCCACGAGGCCCTGCCCGAACTGGACCTGAACGCAGTGGATACGCGCGTGAGCCTGTTCGGTAAATCGCTGGCCGCGCCGCTGTTCATCTCCTCGATGACCGGCGGCACGCCGGAGGCCGCCCGCATCAACCGCACCCTGGCCGAGGCCGCCCAGGCGGCGGGCATCGGCATGGGCGTCGGCTCCCAGCGCGCCGCCATCGAAGAACCCTCGCTGGCCGAGACCTTCCAGGTGCGCAAGTACGCCCCGGATGTGCTGCTCTTCGCCAACCTGGGCGCGGTGCAGTTCAACTACGGGTACGGCCTGGAGCACTGCCGCCGCGCCGTGGAGATGATCCAGGCCGACGCCCTCATCCTGCACTTCAACGCGTTGCAGGAAGCTGTCCAGCCGGAAGGCGACACCAACTGGGCCGGCCTGCTCAAGAAGGTCGAAGCGGTCTGCGCCGGGCTGGGCGTGCCGGTCATCGCCAAGGAGGTCGGCTGGGGGTTCAGCGGCCGCACCGCCCGGCGGCTGCTACGCGCCGGCGTCAGCGCCATCGACGTGGCCGGGGCGGGCGGCACCTCGTGGAGCCAGGTGGAGATGCACCGCGCCCAGACCGAATTCCAGCGCCGCCTGGCGGCCGCCTTCCTGACCTGGGGCATCCCCACCGCCGAATCGATCCACCAGATTCGCACCGAGGCCCCCGGCCTGAAGATCCTGGCCTCCGGCGGCCTGCGCAGCGGGCTGGACATCGCCAAGTGCATCGCCCTGGGGGCCGAAGCGGGCGGCATGGCCGGGCCGTTCCTCAAAGCCGCCAGCGAATCGCTGGACGCCGCCGTCGAGGCCATCCGCCTGACCGCCCGCGAAATCCAGGTGACCATGTTCGCCGCCGGCGCCGCCGACATCCCCGCCCTCCAGAACACCCTGCTGACCGAATGGTGAACGCCGCCCTCTCCCCCGCCACGCTCCTCGAACAGCACGAAGCCGGGATGCTCCCGGCCGTCGAGCAGGAATTGAAAGACTGCGTCGCCGCCGCCGAAGGCGCCGGTTTGGGCGAATACGCCCACATGCTGGCCTATCACCTCGGCTGGGAAGGCGAAGACGCCGGCCCCAAGGCCCAGGGCAAGCGCGTGCGCCCGATGCTGCTGCTGCTCTCCGCGGCTTCCGCCGGGGGCGACTGGCGCGTTGCCCTGCCCGCCGCCGCGGCCGTGGAACTGGTGCACAACTTCTCCCTGATCCACGACGACATCCAGGACAACAGCGCCCTGCGGCGCGGCCGCGCCACCCTGTGGACGAAGTGGAACGTGGCCCAGGCCATCAACGCCGGGGACGCCCTCTTCGCCCTGGCGCACCTGGCGCTGGAGCGGCTGGATGCCCGCATCCCGCCCGCCCAGGCTCTGGCCGCGCATGCCATCCTGCCGCGCGCCTGCCTGGCGCTCACCAAGGGCCAGTACCTCGACCTTTCCTACGAGGGCCGCGCCGACCTGACCGCCGCGGATTACTGGCCGATGATCCAGGGCAAGACCGCCGCCCTGCTGGCCGCCTGCGCCGAACTGGGCGCCCTGCTGGCCGGGGCGGACGCCGACGCCTGCCGCGCCTATGCCTGCTTCGGCGAGCAGGTGGGGCTGGCCTTCCAGGTGTACGACGACTACCTGGGCATCTGGGGCGACGCGGCGCTCACCGGCAAATCGGCCGAGAGCGACCTGCTGGCGGGCAAGAAGTCCCTGCCCGTCCTCTATGCCCTGGGGCAGGCGGGCGATTTCGCCGCCCGCTGGGCGCAGGGGCCGCTGACCGCCGCGGAACTGCCCGCGCTGACCCTGCAACTGGAGGTGGAAGGCGCACGCGAATTCGTCCAGCACGAGGCCGACCGGCTGACGCGCGCCGCCCTGGCCGAACTGCACAACGCCCGCCCCGAGCCGCAAGCCGGCGCCGCCCTGGAGGAACTCGCCCGGCGGCTGATCACGCGCAAAGCCTAGAGCAGGCAGCCGTGAAGATGGTGCAAAACCCCCCTCCCCCCTAAAGAAAAGTGCACCAAAGCGGCTATTTTCTGCACCATTTTTATAGATTTCGTGCGCCATTTTGTAGATTCGGTGGGTCAGTTTCCGTGCAAGTTGGTCATTTCCGGGAAGCCGATTCCGCCTCTGGGAGAAATGGTACAAAACACCCCTCCCCCCTGCGGGAAAGTGTACCAAAAGGGCGTTTTTAAGTACCATTCTGGCGTTTTTGTGTACCATTTTGGGGTTGGGTGTGTCATTTTTGTAACGTTTTTTCAGCCCATGTACCATTTTTTATGGGGCAATCTCACGCAAAGTGCGCATGAAAGATAGCGGGGCGGTGAACATAGCCACGCCAAGAAGAACGCAAGGCGAAAGTGCTCTGTTGCAGACATGCATTCTCGCAGACCTTGTCATCCCGAGCAAGCCGACGCTGCGAAGCGGCGCTCGGCCAAGCGAGGGATCGCGTTCAGCGGCGTTGTTTCAGACCGGTAAGCCTGAAAAAGATCCCGACTCGCGACCCTTCGCTTTGCTCAGGGTGACAAGTATTGCCTATTGTGAATCTCTGCAACTGAGCAAGGCGTAAGCAAAATGCTTTGTTGCAAGGATGTCAACAATCCATTCTGTCATTCCAAAGGAGAGTGCGACCACCGACAAACTCAGTCCAACCTGCAAACCCGATGGAAGAATCTCGACAAAAGTGTTTCTTATCCGACGACCCACCGCCGCAATTGGGGCTCTTTTCGCGAGATTCTTCGGTCGCGGATAAGGATTCTTTCAAGCCGAGTGTAGGCTGACCGCTCCCTCAGAATGACAATATTGAAGTTGGTCGTCTTTGCAACAGAGCATAAGCATAAAGGCAATGGATGGCCCCAAACTGGGTTAAGGATACCACCGGCGGGGCGGGATGGGGTGCGGGGAGGGGAAATGTCAAGGGGGGGCCAGAAGTCTTTGCGCTCGCGGCCTCACGGATGTGAACCGTGGGGCGTCCTCCTCCACACCACCGGCCCGGCCGAGGTGTAGCGCGTCCCGGCCCGCGCCCCCTGACGCCGCTCTCTGGCTGGTATATAATTCAAGCGGAGGCCGCTATGCGATTGGATGAACTTCAGAATCACAGGGCAGAACTGGCGCGCATCGCCGCCAAATACGGCATCCGGCGGGTGTACGTCTTCGGCTCGGTGGCGCGTGGCGAAAGCACCGCCGCCAGCGATGCCGACTTCCTGGTCGAACTGGAAGAAAACGCCTCCGGATTGAGCGTTGGCGGCTTTCAATACGAGGTGGAACGCCTGCTGGGCGTCCGGGTGGATGTGGTGCCCCGCTTTGCCCTACCCCGCGTCGCAGACCGGGCCTTCGCCGAAGCCGTTGAGGCCGAGGCCGTGCCGCTATGAAAGACCGCCAACGCCTTGAGGATATCCTCGCTGCCATTCGCGCCATTCAGGGCTATGCCGTACCAAACTATGACGCATTCCTGGCAGATAACAAAACCCAGGATGCGATCATGTACAACCTTATCATCATGGGGGAAGCAGCCAACCGCATCTCGGACGAATTCCAGGAAGAGCACCCAGAGATTCCCTGGTCGGCGATGATTGGGACGCGCAACGTCATCGTCCACGGCTATGATCAGGTGCGCCTCGAAATCGTGTGGAAGATTATTGAGCGCGACCTCCAAACTCTCTTGGGCAACGTCCAATCTGCTCTCGAAGCCCTCTAACGGAAGTTGTCCCCCCGCCCAAATCTGGCGCGTGCTGGTGCATATGCCCTGAACAAGTTTCCGGTTATCACGCCTTTAGCCGTGGCACTTTCTGATTACAAATTATTGATTAGGTCCACCTCGCCGCTATAATAGAAAGAACGTCAGACGCTGGTCGCATCTGATGCCGAACAGGGAGATCATGATGCACGATTTTGAAAAGGCACTTGAGAAGTTTGCGACGACAATTACCTCCACATTTTCGCTGCAAGCGTCCTTTAACCCTGAAGACCAGCTTAAGAGTCCGGTCGCTGAATTGCTGACGACCGCAGGTGAATTGTTAAACTTGGAAGTTAATAAGATTACTGAAATTCAAGTGGATGAGTTGGCTGGCCGCCCCGACGTTGGGATTACCGTCAGATCTCTAGTTGTAGGACACATTGAATTGAAAGCACCGGGGAAGGGTGCTAATCCCGCCAAGTTGAAGGGGGCGGACAAAGTGCAGTGGGAGAAATTCAAAGACTTGCCCAATCTCATCTATACCGATGGCAATGAGTGGGCACTTTACAGAAACGGGGAGCGGGTTGAAAAGTTGATACGTTTTTCGGGGGATGTGACTGAGGAGGGCGCAGATTGTATCAACGCCAAAATCGCGAATGACTTACTGGACATGCTGCGCGATTTTCTGTTTTGGGAACCGATCGTTCCCGCCTCGCCGCGCGCACTAGCAGAGATGCTGGCTCCGATTTGCCGCCTGCTGCGCGAAGATGTGATTGCCTCGCTGCAAAACCCCGATTCTAGTTTGAGCGCGCTAGCAGGTGATTGGCGCAAGTACCTGTTCCCAGATGCAGATAATGCGCAATTTGCGGATGCTTACGCACAGACATTAACCTATGCGCTACTCCTGGCCCAATTTTCTGGAGCCGATGAACTTACCATCCCCAAGGCTATTGGCACAATCCGAACTGGCCATCGCTTGTTGGCAGACACATTGAAGATCCTTAGTGATGAGTCGGTTCGTGAAGAGATTTCTGTACCCTTGAGCCTGTTGGAACGAGTGATTTCAGCGGTAGACGTTCCAACCTTGACCCGAAAAAGCAAGGGCGACCCTTGGCTGTATTTTTACGAGGATTTTCTGGCTGCTTATGACCCGCGCATGCGCAACAACCGCGGGGTATTTTACACCCCGGTACCCGTGGTGCAAATTCAGGTGCGGCTGGTTGCAGAATTGTTGGCAGAGCATTTCGAAGCCGAGTATTCTTTTGTTGACCCCAATGTCGTAACGCTTGACCCGGCGGCAGGCACGGGCACGTACGTTCTGGCGGCCATTGAGCATGGGCTGGATCAGGTGGCCAACGCTAAAGGCAAGGGCATGCAGGCGCAGTATGCCAGCCACGTGGCGGAGAACATGCACGCGTTCGAATTGCTGGTAGGGCCATATGCCGTTGCCCATTTGCGGCTTACGCAGCAGATTCTGAGCGCGGGCGGGAAAGCGCCGGAAAACGGCGTGCATATCTACCTTACCGATACACTGGAATCACCCTACCAACAACCACCGGAATTGCCGTTGCTCTACCGCCCGCTGGGAGATGAACACAAGCGCGCCCAGAAGGTGAAAGCCGAAACGCCGGTGCTGGTATGCATTGGCAACCCGCCCTATGACCGCCAGCAGATTGAAGAAGGCGATGAGGAAAAGCGGAAAGGCGGGTGGATACGCTTTGGCGACCCCGGCGGCAAAAATCGCGCGCCGTTGCGCGATTTTCTTGACCCGCTGACGGAAAGTGGTTTAGGGGTGCATGCCAAGAACCTGTACAACGATTATGTCTATTTCTGGCGGTGGGCGTTGTGGAAGGTGTTTGAGAGCAAGCCCGGCCCCGGCATTGTGAGTTTTATTACCGCGTCATCCTATTTGAGAGGTCCGGGCTTTTCTGGCATGCGCAAGGTGATGCGAGAGACCTTTGACGACCTGTGGATCATTGACCTGGAAGGCGATAGTTTGGGGGCGCGCAAAACAGAGAACGTCTTTGCGATTCAATCTCCGGTGGCGATTGCGATTGGCGTGCGCTACGATGCGCCCCGGCCAGACACCCCGGCGACCATTCGGTACGCCCGCATTGAAGGTACACAGGAAGAGAAATTTGCGGCGTTGTCCGCGGTGACCAGTTTCAAAGACCTGAAGTGGCGCAAATGCCTCACCGGCTGGCTGGACCCGATTTTGCCGGGCGGCGAGGGCGACTATTGGGGTTGGCCGCTGCTCACGGACCTATTCCCGTGGCAGGAAAACGGGATGCAGTTCAAGCGCGCCTGGCCGATTGGCGAAAGCCAGACGTTGCTGGAAACCCGCTGGAAGCGGCTGCTTCAATTGCCAAAGTCTGAAAGAGGTAAGGCCCTGCGCGAAACCAGTGCGCGAAGAATTACCCAGAGTTACCCCGCGCTGGACAGCAGCAATAGGACATTGCCTGCCATTGCCAACCTGGGGCCAGATACCCCTGCTTTTCAACTGGTTCGTTACGCCTACCGGAGTTTTGACCGGCATTGGGTATTGAACGACAACCGTCTATGTGACCGGCCACGCCCCACCCTGCAAGCCGCGCATAGCGAGAAGCAAGTTTACATGACGAGCATGCTAACAAATGTCTTTGGCAAAGGACCTGCCTCAGTTGCCACTGCATTGATACCAGATTTAGATCACTTCCGCGGTTCGTTTGGTGGGGCACATGTAATCCCGTTTTGGCGCAATAAGGCGGCGACAGACCCAAATATCACTGCCGGTGTCATCAACACGCTAACAGAAAAACATAGCGACAGGGTAACGGCGGAAGACTTGTTCGCCTATTGCTATGCGTTGCTGACTTCGCCTGATTACGTAACCCGATTCTGGGAAGAATTAACCCTCCCCGGCCCGCGCGTGCCAATTACCAAAGACACGCAATTGTTCAACCAAGCCACCCTGCTTGGCCGCCGGTTACTGTGGCTGCACACCTACGGCGAGCGGTTCATCTCAGAGGGACAGAAACCCGGAAAGATCCCCGCGGGGCAGGCGCGCTGCAAGGTTGGCACGCCTACCAACCCGGACGATTACCCTAATGATTTTGCCTATGACCCGGCCACCCGCGAATTACGGGTTGGCAAGGGCGTATTTGAACACGTGCGACCACAGGTTTGGGAATTTAGCGTTTCCGGTTTGCAGGTGGTGAAATCCTGGCTGGGTTACAGGATGAAGAACCGGGCGGGCAAAAGTTCTTCGCCGCTGGATGAAATTCGGCCCGAGTCTTGGGAATTTGATGAAGAACTGCTCGACCTGTTATGGGTACTCGACCAAACCATTGACCTGCTCCCTGAGTTGGCAAAAGTGCTCGAATCTGTCTTGAAGTCCGACCTGTTCATTGCCAGCGACTTCCCGCAGCCGACCGAAGCGGAGCGAAACGGCCCGAGGAGTTTACCGTTATTCGATTTTGCTGGTATGAATACGGGCGACACCAATGAAGACGAGGCTGAATAAACCCCTCCCGCCGTTGCCTTTCTCCGTGCCTCTGTGCCTTGTGGTGAATCGCCTTCCCACACCCCGCCGCCGCCCTGCCGCGCGTATAAAAAATCCCCGCCATGCCAGCGCCCTTCGCCTTCGAACTTGACGCCACTGACGGCCGCGCCCGCGTCGGCCGCTTCTCCACCCCGCACGGCATCCTCGAAACCCCGGTCTTCGCCCCGGTCGGCACCGCCGCCAGCGTCAAAGCCCTCACCCCCGCCCAACTGGACGACCTCGGCGCAACGCTCGTCCTCGCCAACACCTACCACCTCTACCTGCGCCCCGGCGATGACCTCGTGGCCCAGATGGGCGGCCTGCACCGCTTCATGGCCTGGCCCGGCCCGCTCCTGACCGACTCGGGCGGCTTCCAGGTCTTCTCCCTCGGCGACACGCGGGCCATCGATGAGGACGGCGTCACCTTCAAATCCCACATCGACGGCTCAACCCACCGCTTCACCCCCGAACGCAGCATCCAGATCCAGGAAAACCTCGGCGCAGACATCATCATGGCCTTCGACGAATGCCCGCCGCCCTACGACCGGGCCTACATGGAAACCTCGCTCGCCCGCACCTACGCCTGGCTGGCGCGCTGCATCGCCGCCAAAACGCGGCCCGACCAGGCGCTCTTCGGCATCGTCCAGGGCGGGGTCTTCCCCGACCTGCGCGCGCGTTCCGCCGAATACGTCGCCGGCCTCGGCCTGCCCGGGGTCGCCATCGGCGGCCTCTCCGTCGGCGAAAAGAAAGAAGAAATGAACGCCATGCTGGATGTGGTGACGCCGATCCTGCCCGCCGACAAACCCCGCTACCTGATGGGCGTCGGCACGGTCGAAGACCTGCTGGCCGGCGTGGCCCGCGGCATCGATATCTTCGATTGCGTCCTGCCGACGCGCATGGGCCGCAACCACTCGGCCATGCTGCGGGATGGCGGCCGCCTGAACCTGAAGAACGCCCCCTTCGCCCGCGACGAAGCGCCGATAGACGCCGCCTGCCAGTGCTACACCTGCCAGACGTTCAGCCGCGCCTACCTGCGGCATCTCATCGTGGCCGGCGAGATGCTCTCCGCCACGTTGCTCTCGATACACAACGTCCACATGCTGGTGCAACTCGCCAAAGACATGCGCGCGGCGATATTGGAGGGTCGGTTCGAGGAGTTCTCGAAAGAAGTAATTGGAAATTGGTAATTCTGTGCATTGTCATTGAGAACGCAGCCGAAGGGAACCTCGTGCTGCCCTCCTTTCCGCAATCAGAAAGATACGAACCAAGTCCCAAATGGGATGAAAAGTTACCAATTACCAGTTACAAATCACTGCTCTGTGGCCTTGATATCCCGCACATTCAACTGCAAACTCTGCCGCCCGTTGAACTCATTCATCTCGAAATTGTAGAGCAGGTCCACTTTCGGCGGCAACTGCCCGGCCCAGTGCCCCTGCCGGAAGGCGATGGCGTCCACCGTCACCCAGCCGTCGGTCACGCTGAACTTCAGGTGCGCCGCCTCGCGCCCGACCGCTTTGGGGTGCTTCACCTGCGCCGCCCGCGTCACAAACGCCGGTTCGCGGTTGCCGTAGCCGGTCGGCTGGAGCCGTTCCAGGTCGTGCAGCAGGCCCGCCGTCAGGTCGATCAGCGACACCTCGGCGTCGGCGTGCAGCACCGGCCGCAGGTCCTTGCCGCCCAGTTCGCGCCGGGCGATGGCCTCCAGGCGGCTCACCAGGTCCGGGTAGCGGCTGGTCAGCACGGTGAAACCCGCCGCGGCGGCGTGCCCGCCATGGTGGTCGAGCAGGTCGGCGCACTCATCCAGCGCTTCGGTGATGTGGAATTCCGGGATGCTGCGGCATGAGCCGCGCGTGAACTCGCCCTCCTCCCCAGAAACGGCCGCCGGGCGGTGATGCGCCTCCACCAGCCGGGCCGCCGCCAACCCGACCACGCCCAGGTTGAACGCCGGGTCGTGGGCGAACAGGATGAGTTTATCCGGGTCGTCGGCCGCGGCCAGTTCGGCCGCCCGCGCCTGGGTGACGCGAGTGATCTCCTGGCGCTCGCGGTTGCGGTTGTCCAGCGCCTGGGCCAGGTTGCCGGCCTCGTGCACGTCGTCGCTCATCAGCAGCCGGAAGGCCTCCTGGGCATCGGCCAGCCGCCCGGCGGCGTTCAGGCGCGGGCCCAGCCCAAAGCCGATGTGCCCGGCGTTCACCGTCGCCGGCGGGATGCCCGCTGCGCCCATCAGCGAGAGCAGCCCCTGGCGGCGCGCCGTCCGCAGGCGCGCCAGGCCATGCCGCACCAGGGCGCGGTTTTCGCCGGTCAGCGGCACCAGGTCGGCCACCGTGCCCACCGCCACCAGGTCCAGCAGGCTTTCAGGCTCCAGCGAACTGCCCGCCCCGTCCAGCAGGGCGCAGGCCAGTTTCCAGGCCACGCCCACCCCGGCCAGCAGTTTCTCCGGGTAGGCGTCGCCAGCGCGTTTGGGGTTGATGACGGCCAGCGCCGGCGGCAGGTCGGCGGCCGGCGAATGGTGGTCGCTGATGATCATGTCCAACCCGATGCTGCGGGCGTGCTCGGCTTCGGCGGTCGAACGGATGCCGCAATCCACCGTGATGACCAGCCCGGCCCCCTGCTTGTGCAACTCGGTGAGGGCCTCCACATTCAGGCCGTAGCCCTCATCGAATCGGTTGGGGATGTAGTTATCCACATTGGCGTTCAGGGCGCGCAGCGTTTCGGCCATCAGCGCCGAGGCGGTCACGCCATCCACGTCGTAATCGCCGTAGATGACGATGCGCTCGTTTGCCGCGATGGCCCGCCGGATGCGCTCGACCGCGGCGGCCATATCCGTCAGCAGGGTTGGGTCATGGTTGGGCAGCGGCGCGCTCAGGAATTCCTCGGCCGCCGCCGCGCTGGCAATGCCACGGTTGAACAGGATCTGCCGCAGGGCGGGGACATACCCTTTGAGATTCTCGTCGGCTTCGGGGGTGATTGGGCTGGCGACCTGCCAGCGTTTCTCTATGGGGGGCATGCGGCTATTAAAACACAGGTATGCAGGCATCAAGAGGAGAAGCATCCAGGACCGCCTGACCACTTGACCTCCCGGCTTCGTGACCACGAGACTTCCCGCCATATTGACTGCCCCCCCAAATCCGGCTACACTCGCGGCACAATGCAAAACGGATCCACACCCCGGCCGGAGCGCCTGCGCCAGATGTGGCGTGAACTGCTCGTCTGGCTCACGCCCGGGCTGGGGGTCAAGCGCTGGCTGTTCCTGCTCCTGTTTGGCATTACCATGATCGCCGTCGGCCTGGCGATCGCCGTGCTGGATGTCTACCGCACCGCCCCGGAGACGTGGTGGCTGCCGCTGCTCTCCTACCTTTCGCTGCGCTTCCTGCCGCGCCTGCTGCGCGCCATCATCTTCGGCGGGCTGGGCGTGGGCATCATCGGCGTGGGGCTGTGGGGCCTGAACCATTCGATCATGGCGCCCTTCCTGCGCCCCGGCCGCCCGGTGGTGGACGCCATCGCCCGCTTCCGCAAACGCGAGCGCGGGGCGCGCATCGTCGTCATCGGCGGCGGGCACGGCCTCAGCACCCTGCTGCGCGGCCTCAAACACCACACCGCCAACCTCACCGCCATCGTCACCGTGGCCGACGACGGCGGCTCTTCCGGCCGCCTGCGCAATTCGCTCGGCGTGCTGCCGCCCGGCGACATCCGCAACTGCCTGGCCGCCCTCTCAGACGACGAAGACCTCATCACCCAGTTGTTCCAATACCGCTTCGGCAGCCCCGGCGCCGAACTGGAAGGCCATTCGTTCGGCAACCTGTTCATCAGCGCCCTCAGTGAACTCACCGGCAGTTTTGAAGAGGCCGTGGCCGAGAGCGGCCGGGTGCTGGGCGTGTCCGGCCAGGTGCTGCCTTCCACGCTCAACGACGTGCGCCTGATCGCCGACAAGACCCTTCCGATGGTGCACGCCGAAGTGCGCGTGCACGGCGAGAGCCGCATCCCCACCGTCAGCGGCCGGGTGCGGCGCGTCTGGCTGGAGCCCAACAACCCGCCCGCCTTTCCCCAGGCCGTGCGTGCCCTGCTCCAGGCCGATATGGTCATTATCGGCCCCGGCAGCCTGTACACCAGCATCCTGCCCAACCTGCTCGTCCCCGAGATCGCCGACGCCCTGCGCGCCAGCAGCGCTTTCCGGGTGTTCGTCTGCAACGTCACCACCCAGCCCGGCGAGACGGATGGCTACACCTGCGCCGACCACATCCAGGCTCTGCTCGCCCACGCCGGCCAAGACCTGTTCGACCTGGCGGTGGTGAACGATTGCCACGAAGGCAGTCTGCCCGAGGGCTACGCCTGGGTGCAGGGTGGCGAAGAACTCGAGGGCCTCACGCCGGTGTACGCTTCGGATGTCGCCAGCGTCGTCCAGCCCGGCAAGCACGACGCCGATAAACTGGCCCGGTCGCTCATCGATCTGCTCCAGGCCCGCACCGGCCCGTTGGTGGAGTGACATGAGGTAATTGGAAACTAGGTATTGGTGATTGCCCGGTTGCAGCACGCGAGCCAATCACGAGCAGTGAATTACCGATTGCCAATTACAAATTTCGTTACCTTGCCGTTATACTATGGGTGTTCACTCAATACGGGAGTTTCCAGCGTATGCCTGCGAGCAGCCTCCGGGAGGTTTGTTCGCCGTCTGCCCGACCAAAACCAAGCATCCAGCATTCACCACGGCTTACATCAGGCCCGGCCCCGGCGCGGCTTGAAACGCACGTCAACCCGTGTCTATCGGAGGAATACCATGGCAACCAAGATCGGCATCAACGGCTTCGGGCGCATCGGCCGCCAGGTGCTCAAGGCCATCAAAGAACGCTACCCCAAGGATCTCGAGGTCGTCGCCATCAACGACCTGTTCGACGCCGAGACCAACGCCCACCTGTTCAAGTACGACAGCAACTACGGCATTTACCCCGGCACGGTCGAAGCCAAAGACGGTCACCTGGTCATCGACGGCGTGAAGATTCAGGTCTTCGCCGAGAAGGACCCCGGCAACCTGCCCTGGAAGGACCTTGGCGTCGAGATCGTCATCGAATCGACCGGCGTGTTCACCGACACCGCCAAAGACCCCGGCCCGCAGTCCCACATCCAGAAGGGCGGCGCCAGGAAGGTCATCATCTCCGCTCCCGCAAAGGGCGAAGACCTGACGATGGTGCTGGGCGTGAACGGCGGTATGTACGACCCCGCCAAACACCACATCGTCTCCAACGCCTCGTGCACCACCAACTGCCTGGCCCCCGCCGTGAAAGTCCTGCTGGATACCTTTGGTATCCAGCGCGGCACCATGACCACCGTTCACTCCTACACCAACGACCAGCGCATCCTCGACCTGGCCCACAAGGATAAGCGCCGGGCGCGCGCCGCCGCCCTCAACATCATCCCCACCAGCACCGGGGCGGCCAAGGCCCTCGGGCGGGTCATCCCTGAAGTGGCCGGCAAGATGGATGGCTATGCGCTGCGGGTGCCCACCCCCACCGTCTCGATCACCGATATCGTCGTCGTCACCGACAGGCCCGCCACCGCCGAGGAGGTCAACGCCGCCTACCAGAAAGCCGCCGCGGGCCCGATGAAGGGCATCCTCGGCGTGGACACCGCCGAACTGGTCTCGATGGATTACAAGGGCGACGACCGCTCCTCGATCATCGACGCGCCGCTCACCAAGGTCATCGACGGCACGCTGGTCAAGGTGGCCGCCTGGTACGATAATGAGTGGGGCTACTCCTGCCGCACCGCCGACCTGGCCGACCTGCTGGCGAAGGCGCTGTAACGGTGTGAACGCGGCATCAGACACGAAGATTCAGAAACATTCAAGGATCTCTGCGAGAAGAAGCAGGTAAGAAAGAATCAATGTGCAGGGGCGACCCGCAGAGCCTGCCCTGAGCGCAGCCGAAGGGTCGCCCCTACACGATAGGCGCTTTCCAAGACATTGAATCAGTATCCATCGTCCTTATCACTTAGAAATCCGATACAACCTACGACGGATTCAATCCAAGCCAAAATACCAGGAGCAGGTAATTCCGCAAGATTTCCCGCGGCTACCAAAAGAAACTCATGTTCAACAAAAAAACGATTCGTGACATCGATGTGAACGGCAAGCGCGTCTTGGTGCGCGTGGATTTCAACGTCCCGCTCAAAGACGGGCGCGTGACCGACGACACCCGCATCCGCGCCGCCCTGCCGACCCTCAAAGCCTTGCTGGATGCCGGGGCGGCGCTCATCCTGTGCTCACACCTCGGCCGCCCGAAGGGCCAGCCCGACCCGGCCTATTCCCTGGAACCTGCCGCCGACCTCCTGGCGAACCGACTCAAGGCGACCAACACGTTTGTGCCCGACCTCGTCGGCCCCAAGGCCCAGGCGGCCGCCGCGGCCCTGCAGCCCGGCCGCGTCCTGGTCCTGGAGAATACTCGCTTCCACCCCGGCGAGACCAAGAACGACCCCGAACTCTCCAAACAACTGGCCGCCCTGGCGGAAGTCTTCGTCAACGACGCCTTCGGCTCGGCTCACCGCGCCCACGCCAGCACGGTTGGCGTCGCCGCCCACCTGCCTGCCGTGGCTGGACTGCTGATGGAAAAGGAAATCCAGTATCTCGGCCAGGCGGTGGCAAAACCCAAACGCCCCTTCGTCGCCATTCTGGGCGGCGCCAAGATCAGCGACAAGATCGGCGTCATTCGCAACCTGCTGGTAAAAGCCGACTCGATTCTCATCGGCGGCGGCATGGCCAACACCTTCTTCAAGGCCCAGGGCCTGCCCATCGGCGATTCGCTCTTCGAGCCGGATGCGGTGGAGAGCGCCCGCACCCTGCTGGGCAACCCAAAACTGCACCTGCCGCTGGACGTGGTTGTAGCCTCGGCCTTCGACAATGAAGCCGAGTTCCGGACGCTGGCGACCGGGCCAGTGCAGCAGGGTTGGCGCATCCTCGACATTGGGCCGGAAACGGTCAGGAACTTCGGCCGGATGGTGCAGGCGGCCGGCACGGTAGTGTGGAACGGGCCGATGGGCGTCTTTGAGATGTCCAATTATGCCAACGGCACCCTGGGCCTGGCGCAGGCTGTGGCCGCCAGCCCGGCCATCACCATCGTCGGCGGCGGCGATTCGGCCGCGGCCATCCAACAGAGCGGCCTGGCGGACAAGATCACGCACATCTCCACCGGCGGCGGCGCTTCGCTCGAAATGCTGGAAGGCCTGGAACTGCCCGGCGTAGCCGCCCTGCTGGATAAGGTATGAAGGTAGACAAGTAACAATTGGACAAGGTTCAGGTAGAGAAATGTATCAAGCTCTCCGGGACTTCGAGACCTCGAGACTTCAGGACGTCAGCACTTCAGCACTTCAGTATGGCTCGTCGAGACTATAATGAGCGCATTGCACTCCGGAGAAGAGCATGAACATCACTGAAGGCGCACAAGTCGGTCCCTACCAGGTCATCGAACAGCTCGGGCGCGGCGGCATGGCCACCGTCTACAAGGCCTACCACGCCAGCCTCGACCGCTACGTGGCCCTCAAGGTGCTGCACCCGGCCTTTATGGAAGACCCCAACTTCCTGGCGCGCTTCGAGCGTGAGGCCAAAGTCGTCGCCCGGCTCGATCACCCCAACATCATCCCGGTCTACGACTACGCCAAGCACGGCGACACACCCTACCTGGTGATGAAATTCGTCGAGGGCCACACGCTCAAGGCACGCCTGCAGCAAGGCCCGCTGGCCGCCCAGGAAGGCCTGGCCATCATCGAGACGGTCGGCAAGGCGCTGGCCTACGCCCACAAGCAGGGCATTCTGCACCGCGACATCAAGCCCTCCAACGTCATGCTCACCGATGGCGGCCAGATCTACCTGACCGATTTCGGGCTGGCGCGCATCGCCGCCTCTGGCGAATCCACGCTCTCGTCCGACATGATGGTCGGTACGCCCCAATATATCTCGCCCGAACAGGCGATGGGCAGGAAAGACCTCGACGAAGGCACCGACATCTATTCCTTTGGCGTGCTGATCTACGAACTGGTCGTCGGCCAGGTGCCCTTCACGGCCGATACGCCCTTCTCCATCGTCCACGACCATATCTACAAATCCCTGCCCCTGCCGCGCTCGGTGAACCCCAGCGTCCCGGAGCCGGTCGAGCGGGTCCTGCTCAAGGCTCTCGCCAAGGAACGCCGCGACCGCTTCCCCAGCGTGGATGAGATGGTGGCCGCCTTCAAGCGCGCCGTCAAAGGCGAAGCCCTGCCCGACTTGCTGGGCGAGCCGCTCAGCGAGCAGGCCATGGCCGGCGCGCTCACGCCGCCGCCCACCCCGGCTCCGCTCACTCCCCCGCCGGTTTCCGCCCTGGTCGAAGCGCCCCAGCGCAAGAAGCGCCGTTGGTTCTGGCTGCCCGCCATCCTGCTATTCTGCATTTGCGCCTTCCTGTTCCTGGCCACCCGCCCGAACGAAAGCGGCCAGCGCAACCCCCTACCCTGGGAGGAAGCCGCCACCTTCGCCGCCCAGACCGCCACCGCCGGCGCTCCCACCGCCACCCAGGTGGTCCTGCGAGCCACCGCGCCCATCGAAAAGGACGCGCTGACCCTGGCCCAGGCCAAAGTGGACGCCAACCCCGAGGACCCCTATGCCAGGCTGGACCTGGCCGCCGCCCTGCTGGACGCCGGCATGCGTTCAGAAGCCGAGCGCGCCTTCACCGCCGGGGCGGAGCTGGCCGGCGAGGACCCCGAGTATTTCCTGCTGGCGGGCGACCTGCTCGCCAACCGTGAGATCTGGCCGCAGGCGCTGGAAATGTACTCCAAGGCGGTCGCAGCCGGCGCGGACCCCTTCACCCCGGGCCTGGCGGATAAGGTCAATCAGGCGCTGTTCTTCGCCGCCGAGTCGCGCGAGTTCGCCAGCATCGCTGCCAACCAGGACCTGATTCTGGCCGAGCCGTTCTCCCAGGCTGTTCTGGAAGCCGCCCGGGCGCGCTATGCCCTCAAGGTGCTGGGCGATCTCGACGCGGCGGTCAGCCGCATCCACGCCGCCCTGGACATGGCCTCTGACGACCCGGTGGTGCGCCTGGAACAGGCCGAAGTCTTTTGGGCGGAAGGCGAGTTGGACACCGCGGCCGGCATCCTGACCGACCTGGTGAACGGCGTCTACGACCCGCCCGCCTGGGTGCAGGTCACCGCCCGCAAATGGCTCCAGCAAATTAAGGGAAACTGATATCCATGCGCACCCCCCTGGTTGCCGGAAACTGGAAGATGAACCGGACTGCCGCCGAGGCGCGCGCCCTGCTGGCCGCGCTGCTGCCCGGCGTGCAGGGCATCTCCGGCGTGGAAAAACTGGTCTGCCCGCCGTTCATCGCCATCCCCGCCGCCGCTGAACTCCTGCGCGACACCGGCGTGCTGCTGGGCGCCCAGGACCTGCACTGGGAAGACAAGGGCGCTTTCACCGGCGAGGTATCGCCGCAGATGGTCGCGGAGTTCTGCACCCACGTCATCATCGGCCACAGCGAACGGCGCGCCTATTTCGGCGAGAACGACCAGAACGTGAACCGCAAGACCACCGCCGCCCTGGCGCAGGGCTTGATTCCCGTTGTCTGCGTGGGTGAGACGCTGGATGAGAACGAAGCCGGCCGCGCCGCCGAGGTGGTCAGCCGCCAGGTGCGCGACGGCCTGGGCGGGCTGAAGGTTGGCGCGCCCGCCGGGCTGGCGCTGGCCTACGAGCCGGTCTGGGCCATCGGAACGGGCAAGGCCGCCCTGCCGGAGGATGCCACCCGCATCATCCGCAACGTCATCCGCCCCACGCTGGCCGGGCTGTACGGCGAGGCGTTCGCCCAGGGCGTGCGCGTGCTCTACGGCGGTTCGGTCACTGCCGCCAACGCGGCCGAATTCTTCGGCGAAGGCGAAGTGGATGGCGCGCTGGTGGGCGGGGCGAGCCTCAAGCCGGACGAGTTCATCGCCATCGCCCGCGCCGCGGCCGCCCCAGGCGCGTAAGCCCGGTTCCTGCCCACGGCAGCGAATTGCCGTTTACCCATTACCCGTTACGGTTCCCCCTTCCATGCCTGACGGTTTCGACGGCTACTTCTGGCTCCTGCTCACCCTGCCGCCCCTGCTCTTCCTCCAGCCGCGCCTGCACCGCGAACTACAGGCTCTCTTCCTGCTGCTCACCCGCCGCGCGGATGTGGCCCTGATTCTCTTCGCCCTGCTGTTCCTGCCGGGCGTGCTGTTGCACGAACTCAGCCACTACCTGATGGCGAAACTTCTCTTTGTTCCGACCGGCCGCTTCTCGATTTTTCCGCGTGACCTAAAGAACGGCATGCTGCAACTGGGCTATGTGGAGACGGCCAAAACCGGCCTGCTGCGCGAGTTCTTCATCGGCATCGCCCCGCTGCTGGCGGGCGGCGCGCTGGTGGCCTATGCCGGGCTGGCCCGCCTGAGCCTGGGCGCGCTCTGGCCGGCGCTCGCAACCGGGAACCTGCCCGCCCTGCTGGATGGCCTGGCCGCCCTGCCCTCACAGCCGGACTTCTGGCTGTGGTTCTACCTCACCGCCGCCGTGAGCGCCACGATGATGCCTTCCGCCAGCGACCGGCGCGTCTGGCTGCCGCTGGGCCTGCTGCTGGCCGCTGCGCTCGGCCTGGCGCTCTACCTGGGCGCCGGGGCTTGGCTGGCCGCGCTGGCCCCGCGCCTGAACGACGCGTTTCGCGCCGTGGCAATAGTGTTCGCAGTGGCTGCCGCCGTGCAGGCCGCCCTGCTCCTCCCACTCTTCCTCCTGCGCCTGGCGTTGAGTGAGATCACTGGGATGGAGGTGAGGAGGAGCAGGTAATAGGTAAGTAGTAATTGGTAACTGGCAATTCGTTATTCGAGTAACTGTTCACGAATTACAGATTACGGTTCACATCCTCGGGAAAACTTTAAGGATTCCTGCGGCGCGGCCGGGCAGCAGAATCGCTAAAATCGCGGCAAGGTTCAGCAAGGAGTCCCTCATGCTTTTGGAAGGCAACCTCACCCGCGCCATCGCCCTGGCCGAAAGCGGCGACCGCCGCACCGCCGCCCGCCTGCTCGCCGCCTGGGTGCAGGCCCACCCGGATTCCGAACTGGCCTGGTACTGGCTGGGCCAGTGCCTGGAAGACCCCCGCCAGCGCCGCCAGTGCTACGAACGCGTGCTGGCCCTCAACCCGGCCCACGAAGCCGCCCTGCGGATGCTCATCCGCCTGGAAAACGAACTGCGCCCGACCCCGCCCGCCAACTATATCGCCGAGAATCTGGGCGTCGTCCCCCCGCCCACGGTTGGGGTGCGCGACGACCTGCGCCTGGCGGAACTGCCGCCGCGCCCGGCCATCGCCCGCCTGCTCAAACCGGCGCTGGCGGCCATGCTCGTCCTGGTCGTGCTGGTGTTCGCCTGGTTGGCGCTGCTCATCTAACTTTTCCCCGTCAGCACAAAGAATCGTTGACCTTGGAGACCGCAGGGGCGCGAAGAGTTGCTTCGCTACTCCGTTGCGCCAGCCGTTCGGCTCTATCCTACCCCGTCCCGAACTGGCGGTCGCCGGCGTCCCCCAGGCCCGGCACGATGTAGCCGATCTCGTTCAGGTGGCTGTCGATCTTCGCCAGGTGAATCGGCACATCCGGGTGGCGTTCCTGCATCAGTTGGATGCCCTCCGGCGCGCCCAGCAGCCCAACGAACTTGATGCGCTTCACCCCCCACTTCTTGAGGATATCCACCGTCGCCGCGGCCGAGCCGCCCGTCGCCAGCATCGGGTCGAGCACCAGGCACACTTCCACGGTCGGCGAGACCGGCAGTTTGTTGTAGTATTCCACCGGCCGCAGCGTCTTCTCGTCGCGGTACAGCCCGATGTGCCACACCTCGGCGTTCGGCATCAGTTCCCAGATGCCCTCCACCATCCCCAGCCCGGCCCGCAGGATCGGCACCAGGCCGATGCGGTCGGTGAGTTCCACGCCCTCGGCTTCGCCCATCGGCGTCTTCACTGCCAGCGGCTGCACCCCCAGATCCTGAGTGGCCTCGTAGCACAGCAGGCCGCCCAGCTCGCGCACCAGTTCACGGAACTTCTTCGGCTCGGTAGCCACGTCGCGCAATTTCGTCAGTTTATGGGCGATGAGGGGATGCTGGGACTCGTACACGTTGGACATGCGGCGCTCCTTGACTCGGCTTTGCCCATTATAGCCGCGATGGGAAAAGGTCAACGAGATGCCGTGTGGGTGCGCCAACGTGGTAACGCACCCGCGTTCCTCGTTCCCCGGCAACCTGTCGACACATTGCCCTTTTTGCGCCTGTTGTATAATCACGCCATGAGCGACACTGATAGCCGCCTGGTCAACCCCGGCCCCCGTCCGGATGACCGGCTGGACCAGACTCTGCGCCCGCAGAGCCTCGCCGAACTCATCGGCCAGGAATCGGTGCGCGAGAACCTGCAGATCCTCATCGAAGCCGCCAGAAAGCGCGGCGAACCGCTCGACCATGTGCTATTCTACGGCCCACCCGGGCTGGGAAAGACCACCCTGGCGCACATCCTCGCCAACGAGATGGGCGTGAACATCAAGATCACCGCCGGCCCGGCCATCGAGCGCCAGGGCGACCTGGCCGCCATTCTCACCAACCTGCGCGAAAGCGACATCCTGTTCATCGACGAAGTGCACCGCCTGGGCCGCGCCGTGGAAGAAGTGCTCTACCCGGCCATGGAAGACTACGCCCTGGATATCATCATCGGCAAGGGCCCGGCGGCGCGCTCCATCCGGCTCAAACTGCCGCGTTTCACCGTCATCGGGGCCACCACGCGCCTGGCGCTGGTCACTGCCCCGCTCCGGGCGCGCTTCGGCGCCGTATACCGCCTCAACTATTACGAAGAGGCCGCCATGCAGGAGATCGTCCGGCGCGCCGCCGGGAGACTGGATGTAGAAGCCGACGAGACCGGCATTCAGGAGATCGCCCGCCGGGCGCGCGGCACGCCGCGCGTGGCCCTGCGCCTGCTGCGCCGGGTGCGCGACTTCGCCCAGGTGCGCGCCCAGGGCATCATCACCGCCGGCGTGGCTCACGACGCCCTCGACCTGCTCGAAGTGGACGCCCTGGGCCTCGACCAGATGGACCGCCGAGTGTTGCGCGCCATCATTGAAAAATACGACGGCGGGCCGGTGGGTCTCAATACCATCGCCGCCTCGGTCAGCGAAGAATCCGACACCATCATGGACGTGGTCGAACCCTACCTGCTGCAACTGGGCTTCCTGGAGCGCACCAGCCAGGGCCGCGTCGCCACCCAGAAAGCCTGGGAGCACCTCGGCCTCGAGTTCCCCAAAGGCCGCCAGGGGCAGTTGATTTGAGGATGGGAATCGCCCAATCGTTAACAGCCGATATCGAATAACGAATAACTACTCTCTATTCTCTGTGGACACCCAACAGATCGCCAAATTCATCATGGTCGCCGGGGTCGGCGTCTTTGTCCTTGGCGGCGCGCTGTGGCTGTTCGGCCGCCTCGGCCTGCCGCTCGGCCGCCTGCCCGGCGATTTCCGCTTACAAGTCGGCGGGTTCACCTGCGTCTTCCCGCTGGCCTCCTCCATCATCCTGTCCATTCTGCTGACCATCGGCCTCAACCTGCTGGCGCGCTGGCTGAACAAGTGACCGCGCGCCGCCAGCGCCGTTGCGGGGTTTGATTCGCGCGTGAAAAAACTGAACGCCACATTCCTCTACCTGCTCACCCAGTTCGTCTTCGGGCTGACCAACCGGACGACGAACACTACCTTCGCCATCTATCTGGTGCAGTCGGTGGGGCTGGACCCATTGCAACTGGTGCTGCTGGGCACGATCTTCGAGATCACGATCTTCATCTTCGAGGTGCCCACCGGCGTGGTGGCCGATGTGGTCAGCCGCCGTCTGTCGGTCATCCTCGGCGTGCTGCTCACCGGCGTCGGCTCGGTGGTTATGGGCCTGGAGCCGGTCTTTGCCATCGTGCTGTTGGGGCACGTCATCTGGGGCTTCGGCAATACCTTCATCAGCGGCGCACACACCGCCTGGATCACGGATGAGATCGGCGTGGCGGCCGCCAACCGCGCCTTCCTGCGCAGCCGTCAGTTCATGCTGGCGGGCAGCCTGCTGGGCATCCCGCTGGCGGTGCTGCTGGCGCGCCAATCCCTGGCGCTGCCGTTCCTCGTCGGCGGCGGTCTGCGGCTGGTCTTCGGCCTGGTCATGGCGCCCCTTATGCCGGAGGCTGGCTTCAAGCGCAAACCAACGGAGGAGCGCGAAGGCTGGAGCGAATTATTCGCGACGATGCGCGTCGGCATCAACCTGGTGCGCGGGCGGCGGGCGCTGATGCTCTTCGCGCTCATCAGCCTGTTCGTCGGCCTGTACAGCGAGGGCTGGGACCGCCTGGGCGACCCGCACCTCTTGCAGAACTTCGCCTTCCCGCCCCTTTTCGGACTGGAGGTTGGCGCAGTGGAATGGTTCGGGGTCTTGAGCGTGGCGGGTATGCTGCTTAACCTGGCCGCCAACGAGGTCGCCGTGCGGCGCGTGAACATGGGCGACTCGCTGGCGTTGGCACGCGTCCTCCAGGCGCTCTACGCCGCCATGGTGGCCTGCATGCTCTCCTTCGCGCTGGCCCGCGATTTCTGGCTGGCCGTCGCCGCGATGCTGGTCTTCGACACCCTGCGCGGCGTCACTTTTCCGCTCAACGACGCCTTCATCAACGTCTACACCGATTCGAAGGTGCGCGCCACCGTGCATTCCATGGCGGCGCAGATCGACGCCTTTGGCGAACTGGCAGGCGGCCCGTTCATCGGGTTGATCGGCCGCTGGGCGGGGATTCGCGCCGCCATCATCATGGCCGCCGCGGTGCTTGCGCCGGTGCTGCCGATGTACGCCCGCCTGCGCCGCTTCCCGGCCGGGGAGGCCGCTCAGTCCGCCGCGCCCAATTCGTGATAAGAATTACTAATCGAAAAACTCAGGCATCCTTTTGAGTATCTTAATCCGCCAACTTGGGTTTAATAGTATGAGGTTCCCGAAAACCATCATTTCATCATACGTAAGGAGAGAGCGAAATGGAGAATCTCGGGAAGTGGTTGTTCTGGTTGGGCGTGCTGCTGGCCGTTGTCGGGGCGTTTGTCGCCTTGGAGATCCTCGGCTTGCTGCTCGTGCTGGTGGGTCTGGTGATCGGCGCTCTGCGCTGGAACAAGGCGATGGACCAGGGCTTCATCCTGGCTGGCCTCGGCCTGGCTGCCAGCAATGCGGCCCTCGGCGCCATCCCGGCGGTGGGTGGCTACATCACCGCCATCGCCGGCGGCCTGTGGGCCATGGTCGGCGCGGCCCTGCTCGTTGTTGTTATCAAGGGCCTTTGGGACTGGGGCAACATGTAATCCTGTTGCTCCTTTTTGTTTGCGGTTGAGGTCCCCTGGGAACCTGACCGCAGCCCGCAAACAAATGCAACACCGGACAGCGGAGTTGCTGTGCAACTCTTGCCGTCCGGTGTTTGTTTTCCACGGCGGTTGCTCCTATGGCGCTCCGAGAGGCCCGCTGGCGCGTGAAGTGGGATTCGGGTACAATGACATTATATATAGGTCATTTGACCTATATGAAAGGTTATTTCATGCTGCAACCCATCCTCGGCTCCATCAGCAGCGAGCGGGTCCTGCTCTACTTGTTCGCGCGCCGCGAAGGCTATGCCAGAGAAATCGCTCGCTTTTACAGCGCCGCCCTCGACCCCATTCAGAAACAGTTGGAAAAACTGGAAGCGGGCGGCGTGCTTGCCAGCCGCAGCGCGGGCCGCACCCGCCTGTACACATTCGACCCGCGCTATCCGTTCATGAAAGAACTTCTGGCCCTGCTCGAAAAGGCGCTGGCGTTCTACCCGCGGAAAGAGCGTGAACGGCTGTTGTTGAACCGGAGGAGACCGCGCCGGAAGGGCAAGCCCGATGAAGCCAATCCGTGAAATGAGCCAGATTGAGCTGGCTGCCTTCGTACAGTCCAACCTTTTGCAAAGAGGAATGGAGTTCGTATTATCTGGCGGAGCCGCGGTCACCATCTATTCGGGAGACAAGTACGTTTCCCTGGATATTGATCTCGTTCCGCTGACCGCAATTCCGCGCAAGCGAATTGCAAAGGCAATGGCCGAGATGGGCTTCTCTCAACAAGGGCGGCATTTCACACACCCTGAATCTCCGTACTTCGTGGAGTTTCCAGCAGGCCCGTTGGCAATAGGTTCACAGCCAGTCTACTCCATCGAAGAAAAAGTTCTCCCGACGGGGGTCTTGAAGGTCATTTCTGCTACCGACTGCGTGAAAGACCGCCTGAGCGCTTATTACCACTGGGGCGATCTTCAGGCGCTTGAACAAGCCAAACTGGTTGCGAATCAGGGAACGATTGATCTGCACGAAGTGGAGCGGTGGTCGGTGGTCGAAGGAAAGTCGGAAGAATTCAACCGTGTCCGTGAAGCACTGGCGGGCAAAAGATTCTGACTTCGCAGTTTCGTTCGTTGTTTGAAGCCCTCGCACTTCGCGTCCCTACCCCACCCGTATCCGTGGGTTCAACGCGGCATAGAGCAGGTCGGCGGCGAGGTTGGCGAGGGCGAAGGCGACGACGGTGAGCATGACGATGGCCTGCAGGGCGGGCAGGTCGCGGCGGTCGATGGCGAACACCAGCAGGCGCCCCAGGCCGGGGTAGTTGAAGACGTTTTCGATGACCACCAGCCCGCTCACCAGCCAACCGGCCGAGATGGCGACGACGGTGATGGTGGGCAGCAGCGCGTTGCGCAGGACGTGCTTCACCAGCACCGTCAGGCGCGGCAGGCCCTTCAACTCGGCGGTGCGCACGTAATTCTGCTTCAGTTCCTCGACCACGCCGGCGCGGGTGAGGCGGGCGATGTAGGCCAGCAGGACGAGCGTGGCGGTGAGCGCCGGCAGCACCAGCGCGGGCAGCGCGGCGCGGAACGGCGCGCCGACCGGGAGCGACGAGCTGGCCGGCAGCCAGGGCACGCGGAACGCCACCAGTTCGATGAGCAGGATGCCGGTGACGAATTCCGGCAGGCCGACGACCGCCAGCGACCCGAGCGAGATGACGGTATCCAGCCATTTGCCGCGGTTGACGGCCGCCAGCATGCCCAGCGCGACAGCCAGCGGCACGGCGACGACGAAGGTCAGGCCCGCCAGCATGAGGGACATGCGCAGGCGGTCGAGCACCAGCGGGCGGATTTCGAAACCGGTGGCGTAGGATTCGCCCCAGTCGCCGCGGGCGAAATCGGCCAGCCAGCGCAGGTAGCGGACGGGGGCCGGGTCGTCCAGATGCAGGTCGGCGCGGCATTCGGCGATGCGGGCTTCACCGGCCTCGCGGCCGAGGATGACGCGGCACACGTCGCCGGGCAGCACCTGGGCGATAAGGAACACCAGCAACGAGGTGACGACGACGGTAAGCCCCAGGAACCCGAGGCGGCGCAGGAGGTAGATCAGCATTTCCTAACCCGCCTCACCCCCGTCTCGCTGCGCTCGACTCCCCCTCTCCACAAATGTGGAGAGGGGGCCGGGGGGTGAGGAAATTCGGAAGACTTCCAAACACGAAGACCTTCCATCATTCCCCCTCCCCGCCGAACACCACCACCGGCAGTTGTTGGGCGGCCAGTTCCTCGACCGGGATATGGCAGAAGATGCGCTTGCCGCCGGGGGCGGTCTGCCAGGGCGGGGTTTGCGTTTCGCACACTGCGCCGAGCGCCCGCGGGCAGCGGGTGTGGAACGGGCAGCCGGACGGCACATCCACCGCGCTGGGGAGTTCGCCCGCGAGGCGGATGGCGGCCTGGCGGACGGTGGGGTCGGGCGCGGGGATGGCCGAGAGCAACGCTTCGGTATAGGGATGGTAAGGCGGCTCGAACAACGCCGCCGCCGGGCCGGTTTCCATCAACTGGCCGAGGTACATCACCGCCACCTCGTCGGCGAGGTAAGCCACGACGGCGATGTCATGCGAGATGAAGAGGGTAGCAGCGGCGTGCTCGCGTTGCAGGTCGGTGAGCAGGTTGAGGATGTTGGCCTGCACCGACACATCCAGCGACGAGACGGGTTCATCGGCCAGCAGCAGGGCGGGATTGGCGGCAAAGGCGCGGGCGATGGCGACGCGCTGTTTCTCGCCACCGCTCAACTGCGCGGGCAGGCGGGCGGCGTAAGTACGCGGCAGGCGCACCGCCTCCAGCAGGTCCCCGGCGCGCTGGCGCGCCTCGGCGCGGCTGACCCCCAACAGGTTGACCAGCGGGCGGCTGAGCGATTCGCCGACGGTCAAATAGGGGTTCAGGGCTTCCTCGGGGTTCTGGAACACCATCTGGAGCTGGGCGAGCAGGGCGCGGCCGCGCTGGCTGAGGCGCGGGGGCAGTTCGACCTCCATCAGGTGGATGTCGCCGTCGCTGCGCTGAACGAGGCCGACGATGGCACGCGCCAGGCTGGTCTTGCCGCTGCCGCTTTCGCCGACGATGCCGAGCGTGCGGCCCTGCTTCAAGGACAGACTCACGCCGCTCACCGCCCTCACGGCTTTCTTCGGTTCGCGGCGCAGGGTTTCGGCGGCCGTCCGGCGCAGGGGGTAGCGCACGGTCACATCTTCCAACCGAAGGAGGGGTTCGCCGGACTCCGTCGCTGATGGGAGGGCCGGGGGGAGTTCGCGGCGGGCGCTGACCTCGCCGGACAGGATCTCCGGCCAGCGGTGGCAGCGCACCCGGCGGCCGGGGAGGGGTTCATCCAGCGCGGGGCGTTCTGCCCGGCAGCGGTCGACAGCCAGCGGGCAGCGCGGCTCGAAGACACAGCCGGGGGGCAGGTCGCCCGGCGGCGGGATGCTGCCGTCGATGCCGGTCAGGCGGCGTTCGTCCTTGCGCTGGCCGAGGCGCGGGACGCTGTCCAGCAGGCCGCGGGTATAGGGGTGCAGCGGCTGGCGGAACAGGTCGGCGGTGGGCGCGTCCTCCACCAGTTCGGAGGCGTACAGCACGGCGACGCGCTCGGTGCGCCCGGCCACCACGCCCAGGTTGTGGGTCACGTACAACGCCGACGCGCCGGCCGCGCGCGTCAGGTCGCGCACCAGGTCGAGCACGGCGGCTTCGGTGGTCACGTCCAGGGCGGTGGTGGGTTCGTCCAGCACCAGCAATTTGGGGCGGCCGGACAACGCCAAAGCGATGAGCACGCGCTGCTGCTGGCCGCCGCTCAGTTGGTGCGGATAGGAATCGGCGGCGCGTTCGGCGTCCGGCAGGCGCACGGAACGCAGGGCGTCCAGCGCCGCGGCGCGGGCCTCGGCGGGGTTCAAGCCAAAACGCAGGCGCAGGCCCTCGGCCAGTTGCTCACCGATGCGCATGGCGGGGTTGAGCGCGGTGAACGGGTCCTGCGGCACGAGGGCCATCTCGCGGCCCCAAATACGGCGCAGGTCGGCGGGGGACAGCGCCAACAGATCGCGCCCATCGAAGCGGATTTCGCCGCGGGCCACCGCGCCTTCACCGCCCAGATAGCGCATGACGGCCAGCGCCAGGGTGGACTTGCCCGAGCCGCTCTCGCCGACCAGCCCATAGGTCTGGCCGCGTTCGACGGCCAGGCTGACGCCGCGCAGGGCGTCTGAACCGCGGCCGCCCGTCCGGTAGGAGACGGTGAGGTCGCGGAGTTCGAGGATGGGAGGGTTGGAGTCGGGTGTCATCTTTTTAAGAGGTCAACGAGTAAAGTGTCAATGTGTCAACGAGGAATGCCAGTTTCATCGGATGGATTTTCTCGTTGACACAACCCTCGGTAACTCGTTGACCCGTTCACTCTTCTCGCAGGGCGCGCTTCAAGCCATCAGCCATCAGGTTGGCGCCCACGACTACCAGCGAGATGGCGGCGGCGGGGAACCACATCGCCCACGGAACCTGGCTGACGTTGCGGCGGCCTTCGTTGACCATCAGGCCCCAGTCCGGGTTGGGCGGCTGGACGCCGACGCCGAGGTAGCCGAGCGAGGAGGTCAGGAAGATGGCATACGAGAAGCGCAGGGCGGCCTCGACCGCCAGGGCGGGCAGGGCGGCGGGCAGAATCTCGCGGAACAGGATCCAGCCGAGCGACTCGCCCTGCAGGCGCGCGGCCTCGACGTAACTGCGGGTCTTGACCGCCAGCACCACCGAGCGCACCACGCGCGCCACGATGGGCGTGTACACCACCGCCAGCACGAGGAACACGCCCAGCCCCTTGCTGACGGCCGAGACGCTTTCGCCGTAGGCGGCGCGCAGGGTGCCCAGCAGCAGCAGCGCCAGCAGCAGGGCGGGCAGGGCCAGCAGGCTGTCAAAGAGGCGCATCAGCAGTTCGTCCAACCAACCGCCGGCGTAGCCGCTGGCCAGCCCGACCAGCGTACCGAGCGCCACGGCTACCAGCGTGCCGCCGCCGGCCAGCAGCAGCACCGAGCGGGCGCCCACCAGCACGCGGCTGAAGACATCGCGCGCCAGGTGGTCGGTGCCGAACCAGTGGGAGGAGTCGGGCGGCTGACGCGGGTGTTCGTAGATGGATTGGTTGAACCCGTACGGGGCGAGGAGCGGGCCGAAGACCGCCGCTAGTACGAAAAGCAGCATGATGGACGTGCCCAGCGCGGTGGGGAAATCGGCGAACAGGCGGCGGGCGAAACGCAAGAAGCGCTGCCCCGCGGTGGGAATTATTGAATTCTCGGTCAATTGAGCCTGTATCACGATGCGCCAGTAAGGGCGTAGCATGCTACGCCCTTACATTTGCGCGTTCTTTACGGCGTAGCATGCTACTTCATCCGAGAGGAGTAGGGGCGCAGCGGAGTTGCGAAGCAACTCATTACGCCCCCACATTTGCGCGTTCTTTACGGGGTGGCCAGCGTCACGCCGCTGACATCGGTGCGGCCGGCAAAGGCCTTCATCTCGAATCCGATGAAGCCGTCGCGCAATGCGCCGAACTGGGCAAAGTAGTAGGGGATGATGACCGGGCCGCGCGCTGCCAGGATGGCCTGCAACTGCCCGTAGGCGGCGATGCGTTCGGCTTCGTCCAGCGTGCTGCCGGCGGCGAGAATCAACGCATCCACTTCAGCGTCCGACCAGTGGGCTTCGTTCCACTCGCCGCCGGTCGCCAGCATCTGGGTGAAGTAGAACTGCGGGTAGGGGCGCGAACCCCAGCCGGTGATACCGAGATCGACTTCCAGCCAGCCGTCGTCGCCGTAGTACACGCTTTCGGGCTCGACGCTGATCTCGACGATGATGCCAGCCTCGGCCCACTGCTGCTGCAGGACGGCGGCGAGGTCGGGGCGGCCGCCCGAATCGGGCACGTGCAGGACGAGGTTGAGGGCCGGGTCGCCGCCGGTCTCGGCCGCCCACTCATCCAACAGGGCGCGGGCGCGCTCCACATCGCGGGCGGGCGGTTGAACGGCGGGGTCATGGTACGGGCCGTACAGCGGGCCGACCGGGCTGTCGTTGCCAACCGCGCCGTAGCCCTGCTGCACCAGTTGCCAGATGGCCTCGCGGTCGGTCGCCAGTTTCAACGCTTCAACGACGCGCGGGTCATTGCCGGGGGCGCGGTCGGCGCGCAGGCGCACCAGGTCAAAACCGTTGGTGGGAATGTCCAGCGTGGTGATGCCGGTCTCAGTCTTGAGGCTCTCGAACAGGGCGGTGCTCATGCGCATCACCAGGTCGACCTGGCCGCCGCGCAGGGCATCCACCATCGCCTGGTCGTCGGCGAAGAAGATGACCTCCAGCCCGGCCAGGCCGGGTTTGCCTTCCTGGAAGTAGGCCAGGTTGGCCTCGAGCACAATGCGGTCTTCGGGCGTGTAGGACACGACCTTGAAGGGACCGGTGCCATTGAAGTCGGTCGGGGCGGCCGTGCCATCCTTGATGATGAGAGCATGGTTGTCGCTCAGGTCATACAGGAAGAACGGGTTGGGCGCTGAGAGGGTGAAGGTCACTTCCAGCGTGCCGGTGGCCTCGATGGCGGCGATATTGCTATACAGGCTGGCGGTCGGGAGGCCGCCCTCCGGGTCGCGCAACCGGTTGAAGGTGTAGACCACATCCGCGGCGCTGAAGGGGCTGCCATCGTGGAAGGTGACGCCCTCGGCGAGGGTGAAGACGTAGGTCAGGCCGTCATCACTCACGGTCCAGCCGGTGGCCAGGCGCGGGGTGGGGTTGGACTGCGCGTCGATGTCGACCAGATAATCGTAGACGTGGTTGGCGACGAACACTTCCGAGTCAGACGAGATGAGGCCGGGGTCGGTCTGCACGATGGGTTGGAAGGCCACGCGCAAGGCGCCGGAGGGGCCGGTCGGCGGCGCGCCGGTCTCTTCGGTGGCGACCGGGGCGGGGGATTCTCCGCCGGTGGTGTCCTCGCCGGTCGTGGCGTCACCACCTGCCGGGGCGCACGCCGCCAGCCACAAGGAGGCGGCGACCAACAGGGTGAGGGCGGTGAGCAGAAGACGCTTGAAGGGTGTTTCAGGTTTCATGATGATGCTCCTCCTGAGAGCATGGGTTGGAATGAACCGGCCGGCGCTGGCCGGGGGCTACCGTTGGGGGCCGACCAGTCGGCGGCAGTGGGCGCACAGACCAAGCAGGATGAGATGCTGCGGCTCGACGAGGAAGTCGAATTCCTGGTCGATATCGTCCATCAGTGAGCGCACGCGGGCATGGTCGATGCGCTGGTCGGCGCGGCACATGCGGCAGATGAGGTGGGAGTGCGGGTGTTCGCTGTGAATTTCGTAGACGGTATCGTTGCCGACTTTAGTGGCGATGACCAGCCCGCGGGCGATGAACAGGTCGATGGCGCGGTAGACGGTGGCGGGGCTGATGTTGGCGTCGGCGCGCTGGACGTCGGCCAGCACTTCCTCGATGGTGGCGTGCTCGCCGTTGTCCCAGATGGCTTTCATGATGGCGCGCCGCTGGGGGGTGACGCGGAAGCCATATTGCCGAAGGCGGTCATCGAATGAAATCACAGGGTCTCCACTTGCGAAAATTCTCAATTGCGTAATTTTGCAAGAGGGTAACGCGGGGCGGCCGGGTTGTCAAGGTCCGGGGGCGGCTGTCAAACGCAGCGCGCCGCGTTTATAGCCGGGGAATGTTACGGGGGGGGGTAACGGATATAATGAAACAGGTAATTGGTAACTGGTAATTTTGTAAGTAGACATTGGGTATCACGACCCCTCGACATCCTTCCCCGGAGCCGCCATGACCATTCCCGCAGACATCCTCCAGAAACGCCAGGCCAAACTGGCCGCCGCCCTGCACAGCGCCGGGCTGGAAGCCATCGCCCTCAACCCCGGCCCCAGCCTGCACTACCTCACCGGCATCGAGTTCCATCTGAGCGAACGGCCGGTGGTGTGCCTGTTCCGGGCCGCGGGCGCGCCGGTGCTGGTGCTGCCGGAACTGGAGGGCGCAAAATCACGCGGCCTGCCCTACGAGTTGCAGGCCTTCACCTACCCGGAGAACCCGCGCGAGTGGCTGAACGCCTACGAAAAGGCCATGCAGGCGGCGGGCCTGCGCGCCCGCGGCGGCAAAGTGGGCGTGGAGGACCGCGCCCTGCGGCTGCTGGAATACCGCCTGCTGAAGCAGGCCGCCCCGGAAACCGACTGGGTGAACGCCGAGGCCACGGTGGCCGCGCTGCGCATGTACAAAGACGCGGCAGAACAGGCCGCGATGCAGAAAGCGGTGGACGCGGCGCAAAAGGCGCTGGAGGCCACCCTGCCGCTGGTGAAGATCGGCATGACGGAAAACGAAGTGGCCGCGGAGCTGATGATGCAGACCTTGCGGCATGGCAGCGGCAAGCCGCCCTTCGAGCCCATTGTGGCCGCCGGGCCGGAGAACACCGCCAACCCGCACTACTTCCCGCAGGGGCGGGTACTGGCGGCGGGTGAACTGCTGCTGGTGGACTGGGGCGCGAGCGTGGATGGCTACTTCTCCGACCTCACCCGCACCTTCGCCATCGGCGAGGTGAGCGGCGAACTGAAGAAGATTCATGCCACGGTGCAGGCGGCCAATGCCGCGGCGCACGCCATCGCCGCGCCCGGCGTGGCCTGCGGCGCGGTGGACAAGGCGGCGCGAGATGTCATCGAGGCCGCCGGGTACGGCCCGTACTTCACCCACCGGCTGGGGCACGGCCTGGGCATGGAGGGCCACGAGGAACCTTACATGCGCAGCGACAACCAGATGCCGCTGGAAGAGGGCATGACCTTCACCATCGAGCCGGGCATCTACATCTCCGGCACCGGCGGGGTGCGCATTGAAGACGATGTGGTTGTGACCGCCGGCGGTCTGCGCTCGTTAAGCGATATGCCGCGCGAGATGCGCGTGGTGGGCTAGGCAAGGCACAGGAGTGCCCTTAGAAATGGCAAATTGCAAATTAGAAATGGAAAGAGTTGCTCAGTGAGCGCTCTTTTAATCTGCAACTTTTCATTTGCGCCCCCCGGAGAACGGTAGGAAACGAACATGCCTTCGTCGCCGCCTGCAACTCAAACCCTCCTCAAAGGCGCCGAACCCTTCCATTTCAAGGGCGGGCCGATCGGCTGCCTGCTGGTGCATGGCTTCACCGCCAGCCCGGAGGAGATGCGCGGCCTGGGCGAACACCTGGCCGGGCAGGGCCATTCGGTCCACGGCGTGCGCCTGGCGGGGCACGGCACGACGATCGAAGACATGGCTCGCTGCCGCTGGCAGGACTGGGCCGCCAGCGTGGAGGCGGGTTACCGGGCGCTGGCCGAGACCGCCGAGTGCATATTCATGGTCGGCCTTTCGATGGGCGGCGCGCTGGCCCTCCTGCTCGGCCCGCGGCTGGGCGCGGCGGGCATCGTCGGGTTGGCCGTGCCCTACACCGTCCCGGACGAGAAGTACCGCCGTCACCGCCTGATCGCCCGCGCCCTGGCCGCCGTGCGCCCCTACCGCCCCAAGAGCAAGGGCCGCTGGTTCAACCCCGCCGCCGAGCGCACCCGCGTCGCCTACACGCACAACCCGCTGCCGTCCGTCATCCAACTGGATTATTTGCTGGCGGAGACTCGCCGCGCCCTGCCCGGCATCCACATCCCGGTGCGGCTGGTGTATTCGCGTGACGATACCTACGTCACGCCCTCGCACGGCGAGAGACTGCTCGCCCGGCTCGGCTCGCCCCGCAAG
>JACPVG010000012.1 GCA_016191875.1 Chloroflexota bacterium | reverse complement strand
GTGATTAAGCGTAAATTCGGTGACACCATTCGCTCCCGCAAAGCCCAACTGCAGAACCGGGAACCGATTGTGAAGGGATTGGTTTACAACTTCCATCTCTAACTGTCTTTCCTCAACTACGATCTTTGCAACAGAGCAATCACGGATTACCATATGCGCATAAGGAGTCTCTGATGTTCATCCCGATATTCTCCCCCCTTCTGGCAGACCCCGCCTATCTCGACCCCGGCTCGGGCTCGTTCATCCTGCAGGTGCTACTCGCCAGCCTGGTCGGCATCGGCTTCGCCTTCCGCGGCTTCTGGGCGCGCCTGTTAGGGCGCGGCAAGTCCGCCAGCGAGGATGACGACGACGAACCCGTCGATGGCGAATAGCGCCCGGTTGGGCGGTTCGTTCCGCGACCCCAACGGCTTCCTGTTCACGCACGGCGGCGCGCTCTACCGCCAGGTGAACCGCGCCTACCAGCCGCACTATGAGCGGCTGATGGCCAGCGGCCTGTACGCCGACCTGGTGAAGCGCGGTTGGCTGGTGCAGCATGAGGAAGCCGACCCCGGCCTGGGCGCGGACGCCTGGAAGGTGCTCCAGCCGGAACGCTTGGCGTTCATCTCATATCCGTATGAGTGGTCGTTCAGCCAGTTGAAGGACGCCGCCCTGCTCACCCTGCGCATCCAGGGGCGCGCCCTGAAGCATGGCCTGACGCTCAAGGACGCCAGCGCCTACAACATCCAGTTCCGTGTGGCCGACGGGAAGCCAGTTCTCATTGATACGCTCTCGTTCGAGGTCTACGGAGAGGGCCGCCCGTGGGTCGCCTACCGCCAGTTCTGCCAGCACTTCCTCGCCCCGCTGGCGCTCATGGCCCATGCCGATATCCGGCTGGGCCAGTTGCTGCGCGTCCACATCGACGGCATACCCCTCGACCTCGCCAGCCGTCTGCTGCCGCGCCGCACCCGGCTGGCTTTCGGCCTGCTCAGCCACATCCACCTGCACGCCGCCGCCCAGCGCCGCTACGCCGGGCAGAAGACCGGTGCGGCGCGGGTGAGCCTGCAACAGTCGCTGGCCTTGTTGGACAGTCTCCGCCGCGCCGTCGAAAAACTGGCCTGGCGGCCGGGCGGCACTGCCTGGGGCGACTATTACGACGACACCAACTACACCGACGCGGCCCTGAAAGCCAAGGCCGGGCTGGTGGGCGAGTTTATCCGCCAGGCTCGTCCGCAGAGCGTGTGGGACCTGGGAGCCAACACCGGCCGCTTCAGCCGCATCCCGGCCGGCATGGACATCCCCACCCTGGCGTGGGATGTGGACCCGGCAGCGGTCGAGAAAGCCTACCGGCAGGTTCGGGAAGAGAAAACCCCCAACCTCCTGCCGCTTCTGCTTGATCTGACCAACCCCAGCCCGGCGCTGGGTTGGGCCAACACCGAACGGGCATCTCTCGCCCGGCGCGGCCCGGCGGGCCTGCTGCTGGCGCTGGCGCTCATCCACCATCTCGCCATCGGCAACAACCTGCCGCTGGAGGACGTGGCGGCGTTCTTCGCCCAACTCGCGCCGTGGTTGGTCGTCGAGTTCGTGCCCAAGGAAGACAGCCAGGTGCAGAAACTGCTCACCAGCCGCCAAGATATCTTCCCCAACTACACTCGGGAAGGCTTCGAGGCCGCCTTTGGCCGCTTCTACACGGCCCGCCGCGCCGAACCGGTCTCCGGCTCACTGCGCACGTTGTACCTGATGGAAAGCAGAGAAGGGTAGCAGGACAACAAGTAGGCAACGTTCAAGTATTCTGTGTTGCGTGATACGTAAGTAGTCCACCGAAAGTTTTTAGACAAGGGCGCCCTCAAGTTCTGGCCTGTTCGCTCTCGGAGAACCTCCAGGACTACTTTTAATAGTTGGCCGTTTTGGCGCACTGCTATTTCTAATCACTTACGGCCAACTACATAACACGCATTTCGCATCACGCAGCACAAGCAGTCGGCAAGTACCACTTGCTTTGCTGCAAACATGCTGATTTGGGAGTCTTGTAATCCCGAGCAAGCCGACGCTTCGATGCAGCGCTCGGCCAGGCAAGGGATTGTGTTCAGCCGGCTTATTCCAGTCCGGCACACATGAAAAAGCTCCCGACTCGCGACCCTTCGCCTTCGGCTCAGGGTGACAGGGTTCGGTCTTTAGGTATCCGCGCAATAGAGCAATCACAACTTACCAGTTACCAATTACCCCTCCCCGCCTTATAATCCCCCGGATGCGAAGAACCCAATGGCTTGCCCCCCTGGTGTGGGGGCTTTACCCCGCCGCCGCCCTGCTGGCCGCCAACGTGCAGGAGGTCCAGCCCGCCGCCGCCCTGCGCGCCTTGCTGGTCTGCGGGCTGGCCGGGCTGGCGCTCTATGGCCTCCTGAAGGCGCTGAAGATCGCGCCCGACCGCGCCGCGGCCGCCGCCGCGCTCCTGCTGGCGCTGTTCTTCACCTACGGCCACGCCTACATCGCTCTCAAGACCGCCGGGTTGGCCGACCTGGCCCGCCACCGCCTGCTGGCTCCCGTCTGGGTGCTGCTGCTGGCCGCCGGACTGTGGTTCCTGCTGCGCAAAGCCAAGGACCCGGCCGCGGTCGCACAGGCGCTGGCGGTCATAGCCGGGGTGGGGCTGGCCTTCTCCTCCTACCAGATTCTCGCCTATCAGCTGGCCGCCAACCGGGATGCCCGCACCGCCGGCGCCGCCGGAGAGAGCGATCTGGCCCGCCCCGCCCAGCCCCCCGACATCTACTACCTGATCTTTGACGCCTACGCCCGCGACGACTCCCTGAAAGATTCCTACGGCGTGGACATCAGCGAGTTCATCGCCGCGCTGGAGGCGGAAGGTTTCACGGTGGCGCGCTGCGCCAGCAGCAACTACGCCCAGACGCGCATGTCGCTGGCCTCCTCGCTCAACATGGATTATCTGGAAGCCTTCCTGCCGCCGGAGGATATCGCCGGCAACGACCAGACCGTCCTGCAGGCTTATGTCAAGAACAACCGCGTCCGCCTCAGCCTGGAGGCGCTCGGCTACCAGACCGTTGCCTTCGAGACCGGCTTCGCCTGGACGGAATGGCGCGACGCCGACCGCTACCTGGCCCCTGCCGCCAAGACTTCGGGGTTGAACAACTTCGAGACCCTGCTGGTGGAGACCAGCGCCCTGCGCCTGCTCACCGATGCCCGTAACCTGCCCGCCTTCCTGGTGCCGGACACGCGTTACAAGGAAGAAGTCCACCGCGCGCGCGTGCTGTTCGTGTTGGAGCAGCTGGCCCAACTCCCGCAGATGGCCGGCCCCAAGTTCGTGTTCGGGCACATCGTTTCGCCCCACCCGCCCTACGTGTTCAATGCCGACGGCTCGGAGGCCCCGCCCGACCCCGACCCAGTGAGCGCCTACGCCGAGCAGGTGCGCTACATCAACACCCGCATCCTGGCGCTGGTGCGAACGTTGATCGCCAACTCCTCTGTGCCGCCGGTCATCATCCTCCAGGGCGACCACGGCGCGATTCTGGCCGACAAGCAGGAGCGCATGCAGATTTTCAACGCCTATTACCTGCCCGGCGCGCCGCCGGAGACGCTGTATGAAGACATCTCGCCAGTCAATAGCTTCCGGGCGGTCTTCAACGTCTACTTTGGGGCGGAGTACCCCTTCCTGCCGGACGAGAGTTATTTTTCCACCTACGCCGCGCCCTACACCTACGAACGCATCCTGGAGCGCCGGTCCGGCTGCGTGCCATAGCGGATTATCTGCCCCACGCGGTTGCGCCGCGGCGGTTTTTCTTCTAAACTAAGGCCAATCATGGACCCGATTGCCGAATTCTGGAGCGAGATGCTCTCCGGCGAGGCCGAGCGCGCCCGCCGGGCCTTTGCGCCGCTCAGCGCCGACGAACAGCAGGCCATCCTCCTGCACCTGCGCCGCATGACCACCGAACCCGGCTGGCACCCCGCCCAGATGGAAAACGCCCGGGCCGCGCTGGATGCGCTGCTCCAGCAGGCCGGCTGAACGCCCAAACCCTCCCACTGCCCCCAAAGCCCTATAGCCCGCCTGCGCCGCCAGCAGGTATACTCAGGGCATGAACATCCAGGAACTCACCGAGCGGATGCACGCCTTTGTGACCAGCAAAGGCTGGTATGCGCCGGAAAGCCCGCGCCCGCAAACGCCGCGCAACCTGGCCGCTTCGCTGGCCATCGAGGCCGCCGAGGCGCTGGAACACTTTCAGTGGGAGCGCGACGACCTCGACCAGGAGGAACTGGCGGCCGAACTGGCCGATGTGGCCCTCTACCTCCTGCAACTCGCCAGCGTGTGCGGCATCGACCTGGAACAGGCCATCCTGGATAAACTGGACGAGAATTACAGCCGCACCTGGGACGACGCGAGCCCGGCGCCATGACCGAGAACCTGACTGACAACCCGGCCGTTCTGCCCGGGGAGCGCCCCTGGCCCTTCAGCCGCGCCGAACTCACCGCCAGCCTGCGCCGCCGCAGCGGTGACCCCAGCCTGACGCTGGCGAACCTGGCGGAGCACGACATCCCCGGCCGGCGGCCGGGCGTGGGGCGGCTGCGCGGCCTGCATGCCGAGGCCGAAGGCGCATTGGGCAAAGCCGCGTTCGACCTGGTGGTCAAAGAGCCGCTGGGCCCCACCCGCGCCGGCACTGCCGACAGCGGCCTGCGCGAAGTCAGCATCTATACCGCCCTGGCCGACCATCTGCCGGTGCGCATCCCGCGCCTGGCCGCCTACCACCCCGGCGGCGAATGGCTGGTGATGGAATTACTGGCGGGCGGGCGGCCGCCGGAGACCTGGCGCGCTACCGATTACCTGCTGGCCACCGACCAGCTGGTGGCCCTGCACGACCGTTTCTGGGGTCTGGGCGAAGACCTGGCCGTCTACCAGTGGCTGCTGCGCCCGCTGGACGCCGAACTCAACATCCACGTCTCGGCCGCCGAGTCCGGGGCCTTCAAGATCGCCGACATCAAGAACCGCAACCGCTTCCGGCGCGATAAGGAACTTCAGGGCATCATCAAACGCATCCTCACCAACATCGAGGCCGTCACGGCCCCGTTGCGGGCTGCGCCTGCCACGCTCCTGCACGGCGATTACTGGCCGGGTAATATCCACGTGCACGCCGACGGCAGCCTGAGCGTGTACGATTGGGAAAAAGCCGCCGTCGGCCCCGGCGTGCTGGACCTGCTGCACTTCCTGCTCACCAGCCGCTGGCATTTCGAGCCGCTGCCGATCCCGGCCGCCGAACTGGCCGCCCATTACCGCGGCCGCATCGAACTTGCCAACGGCCAGCGCTGGCGCGACCCGCAATGGCAGGAGTTGTGGGACAGCGCCCTGCTGTGGACCTTCGTGCTCGATTGGGTCGAACTGCTGGCCGAGGTTCCCGACGCCCTGCTGGATGAACGCCTGCCGCAGCTGGAGGAACTGCTCTTCCAGCCCGTTCGGGAAGCCGCAGGCAGGCGATTGCCAAAGGACTGAAGCATGGACGTGACCATCTTCGGCGGGTCGGAGCCGAAAGACGGAGAGCCGGCCTATGTTGAGGCGTACCGCCTGGGCCAGTGGCTGGCGCAAGCCGGACATCGCGTGTTCACCGGCGGTTACATCGGCACCATGGAGGCCGCCTCGCGCGGGGCCAACGAGGCCGGCGGCCAGGCCGTGGGCGTGACCTGCGACGAGATCGAGCGCTTCCGGCCGGTGGGCCCCAACCCCTGGGTGACCGAAGAACGGCGCTTTGCCACCCTGCGCGAGCGGCTGATGTTCCTGGTGGAAGCCGGCGATGCGGCCTTCGCCCTGCCGGGCGGCATCGGCACGCTGGCCGAGGTGAGCATGACGTGGAACCAGATGCAGACCGGCGCCATCCGGCGCGCCCCGCTCATCCTCATCGGCCCCGGCTGGCAGGCCGCTTTCGATGTCTTCCTGGAGCGCCACGCCGCTTACGTGCGCGCTGAGCATGCCGCCCTGCTTTCTTTTGCCCCGGATGTGGACGCGGGGATACGCCTGTTTCAGCAGGCAGTGGACAGCAGACAATAGACAGTCGGCAGTTGACTGTCCAATTGCCAGTTACCAATTACCATTTCCCAATTACGCCCCTCCCATGCCCGCCATTGACCCCGCCCGCCTGCGCCGCCAGACCGCCGACCTGGCCGAATGGTTCGGCCGCCCGGAACGCCTGGTGACCGAACTTGAGACGCTGCTGGAATACTACGCCGACCGCACCCAGCGCCAGCAGCGCGACAAGGCCCCGGCAGCGCCACCCCTGCTGAAGACCTACAATGCACCCGACCCGGCGCTCAAGCGCATCTTGGCGGAACTGGCCTTGCAGAGCGAAGGCGACCCCACCGCGGGGCTGGCGCTGGCCGATGCCCTCTGGGCGCAGCCGGTGACCGAAATGCGCCTGCTGGCAGCGCGCCTGTTGGGCCGCCTGCCCGCCGGTGAGGCCAGCGAAGTGGGCAGGCGGGTGCGCGCTTGGGGCGCGGCCAACCAGGAAGAGATGCTCATCCCGGCCCTGGCGGGCGAGGCGCTGGCGCGCCTGCGGAGTGAGGCGCGGGCCGAATTCTTCGCCCTGGTTGAATCCTGGCTGAGCGCCGAACAACCCCGCGAGCAGCGCCTGGGGCTGCGCGCCTTGCGGGCTCTGCTGGAAGAGACGGACTTCAGCGACCTGCCGGTCATCTACCGCCTGCTGGCGCCGGTCATCCAATCGCACCCTGCCAGCCTGCGGCCTTCATTGCTGCGGCTGGTGGAGGCCCTGGCGCGCGCCTCGGCCCCTGAGACCGCTTACTTCCTGCGCGAGTGTCTGGCGCAGGGCGGCCAGGCCAGCCGGGTGGCGCGGCAGAGCCTCGGGTTCTTCAATGAAACCCGGGCCGGGGCGTTGCGCCGCGCGCTGGCGGAGAATCGCGCCGGTGAATAGATTCTTCGGGTAGATGCGCCGGTTCAGAGTTCCGGCCGCAGCTCGACCAATCTCAGGAACGCCTCAACGACGTGTGGGTCGAATTTGTGGCCGGCGTTCTCGCGCAGGTAGGTAAGCACCTGCTCGCGTGTCCAGGCCCGGCGGTAGGGCCGGTCTGAGTTGAGCGCGTCCCAGTTATCGATGACCGCGAACAGGCGCGCCACGAACGGAATCGCCTCGCCTTTCAGCCCCTTGGGATAGCCGTTGCCGTCCCAGCGTTCATGGTGATACCACGGGATGTCCAGCACGGATTGCAGAAAGGGGATGTGGCCGAGCAGATCGGCGGCGAGGGCCGGATGGCGCTTGACCACATCGAACTCCTCCTCGGTCAGCGGGCCGGGCTTAAGCAGGATCGAATCCGGGATGCCCATTTTGCCCACGTCGTGCAGCAGCGCGCCCTGGCGCACCTCCTCCAGAGTCGCGCCTTTCAGGCCCAGCGCCCGGGAAAGTTCCAGCGCCAGCGCGGTAACGCGCCGGCTGTGGCCTTCGGTCTCCTGGTGGCGCAGTTCCAAAGCCTTGGCCCAACCCGCCAGGGTCTGTTCGTAGGTCTGGCGCAGGTTCTCCAGTGTACTTTCCCAGGCATCGATCAACACCCAGGCCACGAGGGCTGTCACGCCGCACAGCACCGCCAGCACCATGACGCGGTCGTCCGAGGGCAGCGAAGCGAGGGCAAACCAACCCCAGCGCGGGCCGAAATACAGCCAGCCAAGCGAGGCCAGGTCGAGGATCAACGCCGGAGGGATGCTGACGCGTCCGAACAGGAATCCGCACAGCAAGATGAAAATCGGATAGGCGGCTATGCCGGGGTCTTCCAGGCCGCCGCTGTCGTACAAATTGAAATTCAATCCCATGAAGACCAGAGCCACCAGCAGCGCGGCCGCCGGCGTGAACCGCCCCCGGCGGTTAAGCCACAGGCCCCACAGGCTGAGGAGGCTGATGCCCAGGAAGACCTGAACGATGCGGCTGAACTCGCCGGAATAATTCAATCCGGCAAAGAGCAGGCAGGCAATGGCCGTCGCCCACAGTGATACTTCCAGGAAGCGCGTCCGGTAGGTGAACCCAGTGCTGAGCGAGATGGTAGGGAAGAAGAAATGGCGAATGCGCTCCATTGTGACAAGCCTTCCTGAGAAACCCGGGAACCGTGAGCGTGAAAATCATGGAAAGGTGCGCCACCATTATACGCGAGAACTCGCCTCCAACTTACCCGGCCTCACGGTCTCACCCCACCGAATCTGGACCACTCACCGCAATCGCGCCGCGCCCGAAAGTTGTGGTATACTCACCTGCTGACTCGACCGGCGGTTGGCATGAAACGCTCGCCGCCAGGAGACAACTGCACAAACGACGAAACAAAGGAGAATGCAGACGTCATGCCGTTGCAAAAGGAAGTGAAGGAAAAAGTGATTGGGGAATATGCGCGCCAGGCCGGCGACACCGGTTCGCCCGAAGTGCAAGTAGCCCTGCTTACCGGCCGCATCACCCAGTTGACCGATCACCTGCGCACCCACAAGCACGATGAGCACAGCCGCCGCGGCCTGCTCAAAATGGTGGGCCGCCGCAGACGGCTGCTCACCTACCTGCGCAAGAAGGATTACGCCACCTACCTGCAGGTCACGGATAAACTGAGCATCCGCCGCAAGTAACACGGAAGACGAGAGTAGATGGCCGGCTGGCCATCTACTCTTTCGTTTTGCCCGGCCGCAACGCCGGGAAACCAGTTGAGCCCGCCGGTTGGGATTTGGAACTTGCTGATAACACGCGTTATCACCAGTTTCCAGTTCCTGACCCAGCGGGGTAACGACGTTCGGAGGAATGCAATATGAACCCAGTAGCAAAAATCTTCACCGCCGAAGTGGGCGGGAAGACCATCACGTTTGAGACCGGCAAACTCGCCGGTCAGGCCGGCGGCGCGGTCTCGGTGCGGCTCAACAAGTCACTCCTGTTCGCCGCCGCCACGATGGCCGCCAAGCCCCGCGAAAGCGTGGACTTCCTGCCCCTGAGCGTGGACTTTGAAGAACGCATGTATGCCGGCGGCCGCATCCCCGGCTCGTTCTTCCGCCGCGAAGGCCGCCCCTCGGAAAACGCCATCCTCACCGACCGCCTCACCGACCGGCCCCTGCGCCCGCTCTTCCCCAAGGGCATGCGCAATGAAATCCAAGTCATCATGTACTCCATCTCGGCCGACGCCGAGACCCCGCTGGATGTGCTGGCCATCAACGCCGCCAGCGCCGCCGTGCACATCTCGGATGCGCCCTGGAACGGCCCGGTGGGCGCGGTGCGCATCGGCCGGGTTGACGGCGAGTTCATCATCAACCCGACCTTCGAGCAGATCGACGAAGGCGACCTCGACCTGCGCGTCGCCGGCACCCGTGAAGCCATTCTGATGGTCGAAGCCGGCGCCAACGAAGTCTCCGAAGAAGACATGGTCGCGGCGCTCGAACTGGCGCACAAATCCATCCAGCCGTTAATTGACGTGCAGGAAAAGATGCGTGCCGAGATTGGCAAGCCCAAGGCCGATGTGCCCCTGGCTTCGCTGGACCCGGAACTCAAAGAACGCGTCCTGGAGGCTGCCCGTCCCGGCCTGACCGACCTCTACGAAAAGGCCCCCGGCCTCGACAAGGCCGGCCGCGACGAACTGCTGAACAAAGTGCGTGATGAAGTCGTTGCCGCCATCGCCGGCGAAGACGAGGAGCTGACCAAGCATGCTCGCGAAGCCTTCGAGAGCGCCCACAAGACCGTGGTGCGCGACCGCATCCTCAATATGGGCGCGCGCCCGGATGGCCGCAAGACCACCGAGATCCGCCCCATATGGTGCGACGTGGACTATGCCCCGATGGCGCACGGCTCCGGCATCTTCACCCGCGGCGAAACCCAAATTCTCACCATCGCCACGCTCGGCACGCCCCGCGATGCCCAGCGCATCGACGGCCTCAGTCCGCAGGAAGAGAAACGCTACCTGCATCACTACAACTTCCCGCCCTTCTCCACCGGCGAAGTGAAGTTCCTGCGCGGCTCCTCACGCCGCGAGATCGGCCACGGTGCCCTGGCCGAACGGGCGCTCATCCCCGTGCTCCCGGACGAAGAGGACTTCCCCTACACCCTGCGGCTGGTCTCTGAGGCGCTCTCCTCGAACGGCTCAACCTCGATGGGTTCGGTGTGCGGCAGCACCCTGGCGCTGATGGACACCGGCGTGCCCATCAAGGCGCCCGTTTCCGGCATCGCCATGGGGCTGATCAAAGAAGGCGACAAATACGCCATCCTGAGCGACATCCAGGGCCTGGAAGATCACCTGGGCGACATGGACTTCAAGGTAGCCGGCACCACCAGGGGCATCACCGCCCTGCAAATGGATATCAAGATCGCCGGGCTGACCCCGGCCATGATGGCCGAGGCCCTCAACCAGGCCAAGGCCGGCCGGGCGCACATCCTCGATAAGATGATGGAAACCCTGCCCGCCCCGCGCCCGGACCTGAAGCCGCATGCCCCGCGCATCATCACCGTCAAGATTCCGGTGGACAAGATCGGCGCGGTCATCGGCCCGGGCGGCAAGACCATCCGCGGCATCCAGGAATCGACCGGGGCCAAGATCGACATCGACGAAGACGGCACTGTGTTCATCGCCACCTCGGACGGCGACGCCGCCCGCATGGCCCGCGAGCAGGTGGAACGCCTGACCGAATCGGTCGAACTCGGGCGCATCTACACCGGCAAGGTGGTGCGGGTGGTGGATTTCGGCGCTTTCGTTGAACTCATCCCCGGACAGGACGGGCTGGTGCACATCAGCCAGCTGGACTCGACCCGGGTGGAAAGCGTCACCGACGTGGCCGATGTGGGCGATGAGATCACCGTGATGGTGACCGATATCGACCCCAACGGCAAGGTACGCCTCAGCCGCCAGGCCGTGCTGGAAGGCTGGACGCTGGACGAAGCCCGCGAACGCGACAAAGGCGGCGGCGGGCAGCGCCGGAGCGGCGGTGGAGACCGCGGCGGCGAGCGGGGCGGGCGCGGCGGAGACCGCGGCGGCCCGCGCCGTGGCGGCGGAGGCGGACGCCGCTAGAAGCGACCAAATCAGACAAAACGGCAAGGTATCCCTTGCCGTTTTTTGTCGCCGGTGGTTAAATCCATCCGCCAACTAACGAAAAGGACAACGATGAAAAGGCTCCCGCTTCTCCGTGCGTTAGGTATTCTTGCCCTGCTGCTGGCGGCCTGCCAGCCATCCCCGGCCGCGCCGGGACCGGCCCCGGCGGCGGATATTCCAACGCCCCAAACCGGCGGAGACGCGGCCGGCGAGCCTCAGGGAACCGCCCCCGCCGAAGCGGCCCGCAGCGCCACGCTCGAAACGCTGGAAGGCGAAGTGAACTGGCGCGCCGGGGAGGCGGATACCTGGCAGCCGGCCCAGCTCGGACAGGCGCTGGCCGTGGGCGAACAACTGAGCACCGGCGCAGACGGCCGCGCCGCAGTGCGCTTCAGCGAAGGCACGCTCACGCGCGTCAGCCCCAACAGCGCCATGACTCTGACCGGCATGAGCGCAGACGCCAGTGAGCCAACGACCGAGTTCAAACTCGATTCCGGCGGCCTGTTCGTCATCCTCAATGGCGGCAGCGCCGAGGTGGAAACCAACGCCGGCGTGGCTTCGGTGCGCGGCTCCTACCTCAACGTGCGCGTGACGCCCCAGGGCCGCACCATCGCCGCCTGCCTGGAAGGCCAATGCAGCCTGGCGACCAACGCCGGAGAAGTGGCCCTCACCAACGGCCAGCGCAGCCGGGCCAGCAGCGCCGACGAAGCGCCCGAAGACCCTCAGGATATGGACGCTTACGAGTACAACCTGTGGTTCGAGGAAGACGACGATGCCCTGCGCCTGGCGCTGGACCTCGGCCTGGTGGATGAAGAAGACTTCGGCGAGGATTGCGACTTCGAAAGCGGCCAGGGTTGCGAACTGGACGATGGTTGTGACGACGAGGGCGGCTGTGATTTCGACGACGAAGATGACCAGGGCGACGACAACGGGGACGATGGCGATTCCGGCGACGACAGCGGCGGGGATGATTCTGGCGATGATGACAGCGGAAGCGACGACGGCGGCGGTTCCGGGAGCGGGGATGACGAAGAAGAAGAAGAGGAAGACGACAATAGCGGCAGCGGCGGCGGTTAGCCGGTCCACTCTGTGTTCAAATCAGCAGGGGCGAGGCATGCCTCGCCCCTGCCCCAATTTACCGAGTGTTTTGACAGCGACGGAGGAAACTCAGAGGTCCGATCTCAGACAGAAATCGGACCTCTTTTCTATGATCACTCCTGCGTCGGCAGGGCGGGCATTGGCGGCCCGGCAAGGCCGAGGTATTCGGACAGCGCCGCCCTCATCGCCGTGCGGTCATCCCAGGCATATTCGGTCTCGATGAAACACATGGATTGCTCGTGGCCCTTGCCCAGCGCCATCACCAGGTCGCCGGGCTGGGCCAGCGTGAGCGCAAAGCGGATGGCCTCGCCCCGGTCCGGCACGCGCCAGAACGTCTTGCCTTCCACCCCGCCCTTCGCCTCCGCCCCGGCGGCCATCTCGGCCAGGATGCCGTCAAGCGACTCGGTGCGCGGGTCTTCGGCCGTCAGCACCGTATAGTCGGCCAGTTCAATCGAGGTCTCGGCCATCATGCGCCGCTTGGCCTTGTCACGCAGCCCGGCTGAGCCGAACACGGCGATGACCTTGCCGCGGGTGATGCGCCGCCCGGCCTCCAGCGCCGCCTGCAAGGCGAACGGCGTGTGGGCGAAATCCACGATGGCGGTGAAGTCCTGCCCCAGGTCAATGCGCTCCATGCGCCCCGGCACGCCCGCCAGGGCGCGGATGCCTTCGGCGGCGGCCTCCGGCGCGACCCCCAGCCCGACCACGCTGGCCGAGATTGCCGCCAGGGCGTTGTAGACGTTGTAATTACCGAACATGCGCGTCTCCACCGGCATCTGAAATCCGGGACCGACGGCGGTGAAGCGCAGCGCCTCCGGCGCGTTCTGGATATCTACGGCGCGCACGTCGGCGTCGGCGCTCAGGCCGTAGACTGCCTGGCGGGCGGCGGTACGGGCGCGCAGCGGCTCGTAGGAACGGTCGTCGCGGTTGAGCACCGCCAGCCGTTCGATCGGGTGCGTTTTCTCGAACGGCTCGGAAAGCCCTTCGAACAGGCGCGCCTTGGCCGCCAGGTACTCATCGTATGAGCCGTGGTAATCCAGGTGCTCATGGGTGATGTTGGTCACCACGGCGATGTCGAATTCGCAGGCGCGCGCCCCGCGCTGCTGGGCCAGCCCGTGCGAGGTCATCTCCAGCACGGCATGCGTCAGGCCCGCGTCCGCCATGCGCCGCAGGTAGCCCTGGGCATCCATCGCCTCCGGCGTCGTCACGTGAAAGCCGGTGTCCAGCACTTCAGCGCCGATGAGGGCGTTGACCGTGGTCACTATGCCGGCCTTCAGTCCGGCGGCTTGCAGGATGTGATACAGGAAGTTGCTGGTGGTGGTCTTCCCGTCCGTGCCGGTCACCCCCAGCAGAGTGAGGTCACGCGCCGGCTGGCCGTGGAACATGGCCGCAGCGTGCGCCAGGGCGGCGCGGTCGTCGGCCACGCGGATGTGCGGAATGCGCAGCTCCACGCTCTCCTTCTCGCCCAGCACGGCCGCCGCGCCGCGCGCCACGACCTGGTCAATGAACTTGTAACGGTCGACCGTGTCGATGACGGCCACGAACAGGTCGCCGGGCTGCACCAGCCGCGAATCGACCTGGACTCCCGAAATGGGGATGTCCGGGACGGGCGAGAGAGTCGGATGGCCGGAAAGGAGCTGGGCGAGAGAGGGCATGAGTGTCGGCACAGGGGTACTGGCAACTGTTGGTGCGTGGTACGTATTCCGTAATGCATCCCCTCACGCATCACGCAACACGCAATACCTGATACTTGTCTCCTTGATACTTATCTATCTGTCTACCTGTCTATCCCTGCATTCTATCAAACGGGGACGAAAAAGACGCCCAACCTTGCGGCCGGGCGTCTCAATTTTCTATGCAGCGGGCTTACTTCAGCGTCTGGCGCATCGTATCGAGCTTGCCGGCCACAGAGCCGTCCACCACCTTGTCGCCCACGCGGACGACCAGGCCGCCCAGGATGCGCGGGTCGACCTTGAAGGTGACCTCGCCCTTGAGCGACTTCTTGAGGGCGGCCTTCTCGGTATCGGTGAGCGGCAGCGCGCTGGTGACGGTGGCATCGCCTTCGCCGGCGGCTACTTCCACCTTGCCGCCCTTGACGCCGGAGAAGAATTCGTCGATCAGGGCGCGCTGGCGCTTCTCGTCCAGCGAGTCGCCCACCAGTTTCTGGGCTGCTGCGACCACCAGGGCCGGGATATCCTTGCGCACCTCGACCAGCACGTTCTCTTTGGCGGTTTCGGCGTCGGCGGCGGCCTGTTCACGGATCTTCCGGGCGTCGGCTTCGGCGGCGGCGCGCACGTCCTTGGTGGCTTCCTCGGCGCGGGCGTTGGCCTCACGCACGATCTCGGCCGCCTTGCCATTGGCTTCAGCCAGGATGCGCTGCGCCTCGGCTTCGGCGTTGGCGCGCGCTTCGGCCGCCACGCGGGCGTCTTCCAGTCCCTGGGCGATCTTCTCACGCCGGGTCTGAAGCAGGCCGAGGATCGGCCGGTAGACCCAGGCGTGCAGGATCGTCAGCAGGATGGCGAAGTTGAAGACCTGTACGAAGAAGTAGCCTAGATTGATACCCAATGCTTCCAAGGCGAGCCTCCTTTAACCGACCACGAACAGGATCAGCAGGGCCACCACGAGGCAGTAAATCGCCACCGCTTCGGCAAAGGCGATGCCCAGGATCATGTTGGTCTGGACCAGGCCGGCTGCGTCCGGGTTGCGGCCCATGGCCTGCACCGCGCCGCTGACCACGATGCCGATGCCCGCGCCGGCGCCGATGGCGCCGATCATCGCCAGGCCGGCGCCGATCAGTTTTGCTGCGATGATGATGTTACCTTCCATAATTCAAGAACCTCCAGGTCGTAGATTCGGGCGGAATGTCTCCGCAAGAGTTTTGGCGGGGCGTCCCGCCCGCTACACGCGTATGTTTTAGTGATGTTCCTCGCCGTGTTCATCGCCGTGGTGCGAGATGGTGGCCTGCGACATGAACACCATCGTCAGCATGCCGAACACAACGGCCTGGATCAGGCCGACGAAGAACTCCAGCATCAGGAAGCCGGATTGGGCGAACGGCACCAGCGAACCGATGACGAACAACAGCACCGAACCGGCGAAGATATTGCCGAAAAGACGGAAGGAGAACGAGAGGATCTTGGCGAACTCGCCGATCAACTCCAGCAGGCCGACGGCGAAGTCAATGACGCCGAAGATCGGCACCGAGAACAGGGTGCGCACGTTGAAAAACTTGGTGAAATAGGAAAGGCCCAGCGCCCGCACGCCCATCACCTGCACCATGACCACGGCGATGACCGCCAGCGCCAGGGTGAAGTTCAGGTCGGTGGAGGCCACGCGTACGAAGGGAATCACGCCTTTGGCGCACTCGGCCTCGCCGGTCACACCGATGAAGCCCAGGAAGTTGACTTCCTCGCAGTGGGCCTCTTCCGGGATGTGGTGGCTGTCGAACGCGCCAACGCTGTCCACGCCGGGGATGAGTTCCATCCAGTTCCAGACCAGCACCATCAGGGTGATGGTGGCGAAGAACGGGAAGATGGACTTGGCCCATTTACCGGCGTTGGACTCGGTCAGGTTATACAGGCCCTCCAGCAGGGCTTCCACCGCCCCGGAAATGCCCTTGGGCAGAGCATCCGGCTTGCGGGTGGCGCGCCAGAAGAAGAACGCCATCAGGATGAGCAACGCGTCGGCGACCAGCATCGCCACCAGGGTATTGGTCAGGTAGACTTCCTGGCCCAGCACCCGGAAGAACGGGCCGGCGACGTTTTCGGCCGGCAGCTGGATGTGCGGGCTGAGCGCCTTATATTGACCGGCGACATACACCATCGCCACGATGAAGATCAGCACCAGCCAGCGGTGGTAGCCGAAGCGTTTCTTAGTCGTCGTCTGTTCCAACATCCGCCTCCTTGGAGGGAGTATCTGTTTTCTTGGGCTGCTCGAGTACCATCCGGGCGGTGGCCGCCCGCGCCACCCGCAGCATCAGGACCAGCGAAACCGGCATGCTCACCAGCAACAGGCCGAGGGTGAACCACGGCGAAGTCCCTAATTGGTTATCGAGCCAGAGCCCCGCGAGCAGCGCCAGAACGATGATCACTACGGTGAGGCAGCCTACTTGACCAACTACGGCTGCCAGCGTCATGTTCCAGGTATAGACCCGGTCGGCTTGTTTTTTATCGTTCAAGTCGCTCACGGTTGTTCGAGAATTATATCACAATCGATCTGTGCGTCAATGAATCGGATAGAGAAGACGCGGTTTCTCATATTCAGAATCTGCCCTGCTCCAACCCGCCCCAGGCTTAGAACAACCCGCCGGCAGCCAGGTTCGACCAGTCGTACATCGGGCCGAGCACGGTGCCGAGCGCCAGCACCAAGAGCAGGCAGACCACCAGGGCCGCCATGTGGGCGCGGCGCACCGGCAGCGGCTTGTCTTCGTCCGGGCCGCGGTCCAGGTAGACCACTTTGAGCACCATCAGGTAGTAGTACAGGCCAAGGATGGCGTTCAGCACGCCCGCCACCGCCAGCCAGATCAACCCGGCTTCCACGGCGGCGGCGAACACGAGGATCTTGGCGAAGAAGCCGCCCAGCGGCGGCACGCCCGCCAGCGAGAGCAAGGCCACCAGCAGGGCAAACGCCAGTCCCGGATGGCGGCGGCTCAGGCCGGCATAGTCCTTGATCTCGTCCGAGCCGACGACGTTGAAGTAGATGATGACCACGCCGAAGGCCGCCAGGTTGGTGACCAGGTACACCGCCAGGTAATACACCACGCTGGCCGCGCCCAGCAGGCTGGCGGCGGCCACGCCCATCAGGATGTACCCGGCGTGGGCGATGGATGAATAGGCCAGCAGGCGCTTGATGTTGCGCTGCGCCAGGGCGGCGGAGTTGCCCAGCGTCATCGAGAGCACGGACATGAGCGCCGCCACCCCGATGATTTGCGGCAGGACCGCCGCCGGGAAAACCGCCAGCAGGAAGCGCACCACCACCGCGAACCCGGCCGACTTGGAAGCCGTGGAAAGAAAGGCCGTCACCGGCGTGGGCGCGCCTTCGTACACGTCCGGCGCCCAGAAGTGGAACGGCACAACCGCCACCTTGAAGCCGAACCCGGCCAGCACCAGCACCAGCGCGCCCAGCAGGCCCAGCGGCGGCAGGTCGCCGGAGGCCACCGCCGCGGCCAGGGCGTAGAGGTCGGTGGTGCCGGCAAAACCGTACAGCAGGCTGAAACCGTAGACCATCACGCTGCTGGTCAGCGCGCCGAACAGCAGGTATTTGAAGCCCGACTCGGTGGATTTCTCGTCGGCGGTCATGAAGCCGGCCATCACGTACAGTGGGATGGAAGCGGTCTCGATGGCCAGGAACAGCATGATCAGGTCGCCGGCGGCGGCCATCAGCGTCATGCCCAGGGTGGAGAGCACCAGCAAAACGAAGAACTCGCCGCGCCGTTCCACCTGCTTCCAGCCGATGGTGAACAGGCAGGTGACCGCCGCGCCGAACAGGAAGATGAGGCGGAAGACGAAAGCGGCCGTGTCGTGGCGCAGCATGCCGCCCCAGATGCTCTCCGGGGCCGCGCCCGGCCGGGCGAAGGCCAGCGTGAGCGCCAGCACCGCCAGCAGCCCGGCGGCGGTGATGCCAGGCAGCAGCGCCTTGCGCTCCGGCTTGAGGCGCAAGTCGATCAGGATGAGCAGCGCGGCCAGGACGGCCAGGCTGATCTCAGGCAGGATTGCCAGAGTATTGGCTTGCATGGGTTAGAGACCTCCCAGCAGGACGAAGATGTGCTCGACGCCCGATTCGACCATCGGCACCATGACGCCGGGGAAGATGCCGATCAGGATGAGCACGAACGCCAGCAGTCCGAGGGCGACCTTCTCGCTGCGGCTGACATCGTGAACGTGGCCTTCGAACTCGGCCGGGAACTCGCCGTAGAACACCCGCCGCATCAGGCGCATGATGTAGGCGGCGGTGATGACGATGGAAATGGCGGCGACGATGGCGATCCACGGTTTGTCGGACTGCCACACGCCCATGAAGATGGGGAACTCGGCGATGAAGCCGGAGAGGCCGGGCATGCCCATGCTCACCAGACCGCCGATGGTGAAGGCGAAGGCCACGAAGGGCATCTTCTGCGCCATGCCGCCCAGTTTGGCGATCTCGCGCGTGTGGGCCTGGTCGTAGATCATGCCGACCACGGCGAAGAAGAGCGCGGTCATGATGCCGTGACTGACCATCTGCACGCCCGCGCCGATGTAGCCGTCGGGCGTGAGGCTGGCGAAGCCCATCACCACCAGCCCCATGTGCGACACCGAGGAAAAGCCGATGACATACTTGAAATCGGTCTGCACCATGGCAATGTAGGCGCCATACACCACGTTGACCAGCGTCAGGAAGATGATCCACGGCAGGTGGAACTTGGCGCCCTCCGGCAGCAGCATGATGCCCACCCGCAGGGCGGCGAACGCCCCCAGCTTCATCAGCACGCCGGCATGGAACATCGAGACCGCCGTGGGGGCGGCCACGTGGCCGTCCGGCGACCAGTTATGGAACGGGAACATGCCGCCCAGCACCGCAAAGCCGATGAACACAAACGGGAACCACAGAATCTGGAACTGGGGCGAGAAGTTAGCGCCCTCCAGGGCCAGCATGTCGAACGTGCCCAGGCCGCTGGCGAAGTACATCGCCAGCCCGCCGACCAGCGAGATGACCGAGCCGATGAACAGGTACAGCGTCAGTTTCATCGCTGCGTATTCGCGGGTCTGCTTCCAGCCCCAGATGGAAATGAGCAGGTACATCGGGAAGACGGCGATCTCGTAGAAATAGAAGAGAGCGAACATGTCCAGCGATACGAAGACCCCGAACACGCCAGTGGCGAGGATGAACAGAAAGGCGAAGAATTCACGCGGCCGTTCCTCGATCCGCTGGGAGATGATGACGCCGGTGAACATGACGATACCGGTCAGCAGCACCAGCGGGGCGGTGATGCCATCCACTGCCACGTGGTACGAGATGCCCAGTTGCGGCAGCCAGGCGAAGTATTCCTCGAACTGGTAGCGCGGGCCGCCCGGCTGGAAGGCCAGGTAGACCAGCAGGCTGACGGCGAACACAGTGCCGCCGGCTGCCAGGGCCGCTTTGTGGGTGGTATCGCGCCGCGTGGCGGGAATCAGCAGGATGAGCAGACCGGCCACGCCCGGCAGGAAGGTGACGATGCTGAGCAGCGGCCACTCTTGAAGGAATTGTAGAAATTGCATAATGCTCCTCTAGCCTAGCCGAACAGGGCCTGCATGGCGTTGTTGATCACGCCCAGCAGCCAGCCGGGCAGCACGCCCAGCCAGAGCATCAGCGCCATCAGCGGGGCGATGACCCACAGTTCGCGGGTGTTGATTTCAGTCAGGTGGTGGGCGGCTTCATGGTTCTCCGGGCCGTGCAGCGTCTTGGCGATTCCCTTCAGGATGTAGGCGCCGGTGAAGAGCAGGCCGAGCATCGAAAGCGCCGTCCAGAAAGTAAAGATCGGCCAGGAACCGCGCACCACCAGGAATTCGGAGATGAAGCCGTTGAGGCCGGGCAGGCCCAGCGAGGCCATGCTGGTGAAGATGAGGATACCGCCGTACACCGGCACTTTTGGGAAGAACCCGCCATAGGCGTCCAGGTCGCGGGTGTGCAGGCGCTCGTAGATCACGCCCACCAGGAAGAACATCCCGGCCGCCGAAAGGCCGTGGTTGAACATCTGCAAGACCGCCCCGTTGAGCGCCACGTTGGCGTCCAGCGTACCGGCGGCCCGGGCGGCGGCGGCGATGCCCAGCACCACGAAGCCCATGTGGTTGACCGAGGAATACGCCACCAGGCGCTTGAAGTCTTTCTGGCCGTAGGCGGCGAAGGCCCCGAAGATGATGGCCATCGTCGCCAGCCCGGCCAGCACTCCGGCGTACTGGTTGCTCTGCTCCGGGTAAAGCGGCAGCACGAAGCGCAGGAAGCCATAAGCGCCCAGTTTGAGCAGCACGCCCGCCAGGATCATCGAACCGGCGGTGGGCGCCTCGGTGTGGGCGTCCGGCAGCCAGGTGTGGAACGGCCAGACCGGCACCTTGATGGCGAAGGCGATGACGAAGGCCCAGAAGGCCCAGGTCTTGACCGCGCCCACGCTGGCCCACCCGCCCAGCAGCGTGTCGCTGTTGGAAAGCGAGTTCCACTGCGCCACGATGCTCGGCAGGTCGAAGGTCTGGTTGACCACGCCCAGCAGCTGGATGGCGAGCAGCAGGCCGAGCGAACCGGCCATGGTGTAGATCATGAACTTGAACGAGGCATAGGTGCGGGCCGAGACCTTCATCCCGCCCCACAATTCGCGCTCGCCCTTCTCGCTGCCCCACTGGTTGATGAGGAAGTACATCGGAACGAGGCCGATCTCCCAGAAGACGAAGAACAGCAGCAGGTCGAGCGAGAGGAACACGCCCAGCATACCGGTCTCCAGGAACAGGAACAGCGCCATGTAGGCGTTGACCTTTTCCTCGACCGAGAACGAGGCCAGGATGGCCAGCGGGGTGAGCAGCGTGGTGAGCAGCACCATCGTGAGCGAGAGACCATCCACGCCCAGGTGGTAGGCGGAGCCGATGGCGGCGTACCAGACGCGGCGCTCGACGAACTTGTAGCCGGCTTCGGCAACAGGCGCGGCGTCGAAGGCGAACCACACCAGCAGGGTGAGGGCCAGCGGGATGAGGCTGGCGGCAAAGGCCGCCCAGCGCGCCAGGGCTTTGTTCTCGCGCGGCAGCAGGGCGATGACCGCCGCAGCCACGGCCGGGGAGAACAGGATGAGCGTCAGCCAGATTGTTTGATTCATATCAGTTGCTCCGGTCAGGGCTGCAAGACCCAGAGGTAGAAGAACACGCCGATGAAGGCCAGCAGCATACTGAGGAGCATGTACTGCTGGATGCTTCCGGACTGCACCTTGCGGATGGCGTTGCCGAACCACTGGGCCGTATCCGCCACCCAGTCGCCGAAGCCGTTGACCACCGGCCGGTCGAACTTCTCGCGGAAGAAGCCGCCCAGCCAGTAGGAGAGCTCTCCAACGGCGTGCAGGAAGCCGTCGATCAGGTTGCGGTCGACGAACATGTAGGCGAAGTCGTGGGCGATTCTCCGGGACGGCCGGACGAAGGCCCAGTCGTAGAGTTCGTCCATGTAATACTTGTTTTCGAGGACGCGGTGCACCGGCCCGAGCACTTTCTTGAGCGGGTCGGTCTTGGCCTCGCGGTAGACCAGGTAGCCCAGCAGGAGGCCGCCCAGCGCCACGCCCAGCGAAGTGAACAGCGGAATGGGGTCAAAGTCCACAGCGTGGGGATGTTCCAGCAACGTGCCGCCGACGAACTCGTGGAACCAGTTGGGCAGGACGCCGCCGATGAACGGGAAATGTTCCGGGATGCCCACCCAGCCGGCGGCGATGGCGAACACCGCCAGCACCATCAGCGGGCCGGTCATGGTCAGCGGGGTTTCGTGGGCGTGCTCGGCCTCTTTGGTGCGCGGCTTACCCAGGAAGGTGAGCGTGATCTGGCGCATGGTGTAGAAGGCGGTCAGCAGGGCCGAGAGGGCCAGCACCCCGAAGACCACTACATGGCCGTTGCCCCAGGCGTCAGCCAGGATCTCGTCCTTGGACCAGAAACCGGCGGTGATGAGCGGGAAGCCGGAGAGCGCCATGCCGCCCACCAGGAAGGTCCAGAAGGTGGTAGGCATTTTGCCCGCCAGGCCGCCCATGTTCCACATGTTCTGCGGGTCCACCTTGTGGTCGCCGGTGTGCAGCACGCCGTGCTCCATGCCGTGGATGACCGAGCCGGAGCCGAGGAACAGCAGCGCCTTGAAGAAGGCGTGGGTGACGAGGTGGAACACCGCTGCCACGAAGGCGCCGATGCCGAGGGCGGCCACCATGTAGCCGAGTTGGGAAATGGTGGAATAGGCCAGCACGCGCTTGATGTCGTTCTGCGCCACGGCGATGGTGGCAGCGAACAGGGCGGTAAAGGCCCCGATGACCGACATGGCCGTCATGGCCGGGGTGAGCGCCCCGCCCTCGTGCCAGCCGGCCGAGAGCAGCGGGAACAGGCGCGCCACCATATACACGCCGGCCGAGACCATCGTAGCGGCATGGATCATGGCGCTGACCGGCGTCGGGCCTTCCATGGCGTCCGGCAGCCAGACGTGCAGCGGGAACTGGGCGCTCTTGCCGATGGTGCCGATGAACAGCAGGATGCCGATTAAGCCGGCCGCCGAAAGGCCGAACCAGGACGGCGTGGTCGCCAGGTGGTTGAGCATCTCTTCATTGAAGAGGATTTCGCGGAACGACAGCGTGCCAGCCGCCGAATACAGATACACCACGCCAAGCAGCATGAACACATCGCCGACGCGGGTCGTCATAAAGGCTTTCTTGGCGGCTTCGCGGGCGCTCTCCTTGCCGAACCAGAAGCCGATCAGCAGGTAGGAGCACAGGCCCATGATCTCCCAGCCCACGAACAGGGTGAGCAGGTTGTCCGACACCACCAGGGTGTACATGCCGAAAGCGAACAGGCCGATGAAGGCGAAGAAGCGGGCATACATCGGCTCGATGGACGGCACGGCGTGGCCGTGCTCCTTGGCCCCGTGCGGCGGCAGGCCCTTGTGGTCGTGGTCGCCCACCGGCTGGCCGAAGTTGTGGTAGCCAACGCTGTAGATGAAGATCATCAGCACGGTGACGGCCACGAAGGCCAGCGTCACCGCCGAAAGCGGGTCGATCAGCACGCCGACATCCAATGTGCCGCCGCCCACCGGCAGCCAGGGCAGGCGCGAGGCGATGGGGTTCTCGCCCAGATGCTCGGTCGTGAACGCCTGCGCCAGCACGAAGGCGCTGCCGAGGAAGGACAGCGCCGCCGCCCCGACGGCCAGGCTGTGGCTCAGGCGGTTGTTCTTGTTGGTGAACAGTACGATCAGCCCGAAGGCCAGCAGCGGCGGGAGCGGCAGGAGCCAGGTAATGATCTCGGTTAAGTTCATAGTTCCTCACACACCAGAAGGGATGGAAACCTTACCACTTGAGCAGGTCGATCTCGTCGGCCGCCACGGTCTGGCGGCGGCGGTAGACCGAGATGACCAGCGCCAGGCCCACCGCCACTTCGGCGGCCGCCACGGCAAAGACCATCACGGCAAACGCCTGGCCGGCGATGGCGCGCACGTCCAGGTAACGCCAGAAGGCCACCAGGTTGATATTGACGGCGTTGAGCATGAGTTCCACGCCCATGAGGATGGCGACGGCGTTCTTGCGCGACAGCACGCCGAACAGGCCAATGGAAAACAGGGCAGCCGCCCAGATGAGATACCAGGAAATCGGGACCATGTGCGGGCTCCTCTACTCGTTCTCGTTCTGGCGCGGCCAGACGACGAAAATCGCCCCGACCAGCGCGCCCAGCAGCAGCATGGAGGCGACCTCGAAGGCAATGACGTAGCCATCCGCGGCGGTCAGCGCCACGCCCAGCTGGACGATGGAGCCGGAGGTGTCCCCGGCCTGCGGGTAGGCGGTGAACTGCGACCAGCCGCCGAACATGACCACCAGCAGGCTGAAGACGAACAGCGCCGCCAGCCCGCCGACGCGGGCATTCTTGTTGAAGGGATCGCCGGAGTCATCGGTGACGTTGCGGGTGAGCATCACGGCGAAGATCATCAGGATGGCGATGGCGCCGATGTACACCAGCACCTGCACCACGGCCAGGAACGGGGCCTCCAGCAGCACGAAGGCCACCGCCACCCCGAACAGGGTGAGCACCAGGAACAGGGCGGCGTGCACCATATTGCGGCGCGAAACCACCATGACAGCCGCCAGGGTGGAGATAAGCGCGGTAACGATGAACAGGATCTGATCAGGGGTCATGAGATGCTCCTCAGGCGGCCTCTTCGCGCGGCGGGCGGGCCACCGGCCGTTCCGGGAAGCGCGACCGCTCGACGAAGTTGCGCTTGGCGTTCCGGCGCACGGCTTCGATGGCTGCCAATGTGACAAGGATGTTGGTCAGCAGCAGGGCAGCGAAGCGCCACGAAAGGGTCAGCGCGCCGCCAAAAGCCGAGAACAGCACCCCCAGGTCCTTGGTGAAGTAGTCCACGATGGGGGTGAGCATCAGCAGGGTCAATGCGATTGGCACCAGGATCTTCCAGTTGAGCGCCTGCATGTGGTCGATGCGAATGCGCGGCAGGGTGCTGCGCATCCACATGGTGACGAAATACACGGCGAAGGACTTGCCCATGAAGTAGAACAGTCCCAGGATGGGCGCCTGCGCCACGCCCGGCCCCTGCCAGCCCCCCAGGAACAGCAGGGCGGTCAGCGCCGCGATGGTGAAGGTATGCATGAACTCGCCGGCCTGGAACATGCCGAACTTGAAGCCGGAGTATTCGATGTGATAGCCGGCCACGATCTCGGATTCGGCTTCCAGTAGGTCGAAGGGCGTGCGGCCGACCTCGGCCACGCTGCTGATGAAAAACAGCAGCGCCGCCAGGGGCGCGGCCACCACGTACATTTCCAGCAGGGTGGCCTGCTTCTCGACGATGACGCTGATGTCCATCGAGCGCGCCAGCAGCACCGGGATGAGCAGCGAGAGGAACAGCGGCACTTCGTAGGAAATCAATTGCGATACGGCCCGGAAGGCGCCCAGCAGGGCGTATTTGTTATTGGACGACCAGCCCGCCATCAGCACCGCCAGCACGCCGAAGGAACCCACCGCGGCGATATACAGCACGGCCACGTTCAACTGCGTGCCGAACCACTGGCTGGTGAAGGGGATGACCGCCCAGATGAGCAGCACCGAGACCACCGCCAGGATGGGGGCGATGTTGTAGGCCACCTTGTCGGCGGCGGCCGGGGTGGTGTCTTCCTTGGTGAGCATCTTGATGGCGTCGGCGATGGGCTGCAGGAGCCCCCACGGGCCGACCCGGTTGGGGCCCAGGCGGTCCTGGATGCGGGCGGCGATCTTGCGTTCCAGCCAGGTGTTGAAGATGGTGATTACCAGCGCCACCGTGGCGATGACCGACACGCCCAGCAGATACAGGATGACCTGGCGCAGGCCGGGCGGCAGGTTCAACTGCGCCAGCAGGTTCAGCAGCCAGTCCCCCAGCAATGCAAGTGGATCCGTCATGGACAAACTCCTCTACGCAATGCAATCCGTCATTGCAGGATTATGCAGACAAACAAAGGGCCGACGGGCGTCGCCCGTCAGCCGCTATGCTTGTGTGTTATGACCACTCCAGGGCGCCTTTTTGCCAGGCGTACCATAGGCCATCGGCCAGCAGGAAGATGAACAACACGCCGGCCGCCACGCCCAGAAGGGGCAGCTTATCAAAGGCCACTGCCCACGGATACAGAAAGATGATTTCCACATCGAAGACCAGGAAGATCAGGGCGTAGATGTAATACTGTACCTTGAATTGCACCCAGGTCTGGCCGACGGTCTCCATGCCGCACTCGTAGGTTTCGAGCTTTTCAGGGGTTTGGCGCTTGGGGCCGAAGATATGGAAGAGGATGATGGGCAGCGCCGGGAATACGCCCGCCACCAGGATGAAGATGCCAATGAACAGCCAACTGTTGTGCATAGGTTGTCTTCCTCATTTGCTTGCGGGCCGCCGGGCGAGCGCCGCGGCCGCGCAGGAATGTAGTGCAATAATGGCAGGCGAAGAAACGCCCCGGTTGTGCAGTTGGCCGGAGGCAACAAAAACAACTGACCTCACAAGCGGCCAACTGCGAAAGCAGCCCAAAAGAATGCCGCAAGAAGATCCCTGAAGAACTACGAGGGCTCAAAACCATAGGGCTCTCAAGGGGCTACTTCACAATCCGGACGATTTTACCACGAATTGATTTTGATTGTGCAACTTTCTACAAATGGGGAACGACTGGGAAACCGGCCATCGGAGTGAGCATCGGCGGGACCTACCTGGTTAGGTGTTAGCCACTCCCCGCCAAAACTGGAAGGCCGCCCGGCAGGCTTTTAATGTAAAATAATATCCCACTCGCGCATCCCAGGTGAGGCCATCCAGAATGTACTCTGAACCCAAGACTTCCGTCACTCCCCCGCTCGAGCAGCAGTTCCTCCAGCTCAGCAAACTGGCCGATGAGATCGGCCGCAAACTCAAGGACAGCGGCGCCAGCCTGCCCGGCGCCTCGGAGAGCATCTCCCAGCTGGCCGGCAGCCTCACGCGCCTCAGTCGCCAGGTGGCCCAGCAGGAGGAAGAACGCAAGAACCTGCTCGCCCTGGCCGATATCGGCCAGGTCATCAATTCCTCGCTCGAGACCGACGAAGTGCTCAAGATCGTGATGGACACCATCGTGCGCCTCACCGGGGCCGAGCGCGGCTTCCTCATGCTGCGCGGCGCGGACGGCAAACTGGAGATTCGCGTGGCGCGCAACTGGGAACAGGAATCGGTGGAAACCTCCGATTTCGCCGTCAGCAGCACCATCATCAACAAAGTCGCCACCGAAGGCGTGGCCATGCTGACCACCAACGCCCAGGAAGACCCGCGCTTCGGCGGCCAGGAAAGCATCGTGGCCTACAACCTGCGCAGCATCATGTGCGTGCCGCTCAAGGTGAAGGACGAGATCACCGGCGTGATCTACACCGACAACCGCGTCCGCACCGGCCTGTTCACCGAGAAGGAACGCGACCTGCTGACCGCCTTTGCCAACCAGGCCGCCGTCGCCATCGAGAACGCCCGCCTGTTCGAAAGCGTGCGCCGCACCCTGGCCGAAGTGACCGACCTCAAGAACCTGATGGATAACGTCTTCGCTTCCATCGCCAGCGGCGTCATCACGTCGGACATCGAAGACAAGATCACCCTTGCCAACAAGGCCGCCGCCGCCATCCTCGGCAAGAAGATCGAGGATATGGTCGGAAAGAGCATCGACGAGATTCTGCCGCCCGTCGGCCCGGCCATCGCCGACCATATCACCCAGGTGCGCAAGCAGCGCGAAGCCGTCATCGGCCTGGAACTGAACCCCACCCTGCCGGTGCGCGGCTTGGTGGACCTGCGCTTCAACCTCTCGCCGCTCAAAGACGCCACCGAGACCACCCAGGGCGTCGCCATCGTGCTGGACGACCTGACCGACCAGAAACGCCTGGAAGCCCAGCGTAAATTGTTCGAGAAGATGGTCAGCCCGGCGGTCATCGACCAACTCAACCCGGATGCCCTGCAACTGGGCGGCCGGCGGGCGGAGATCACCGGCCTGTTCGCGGATATCCGCGGCTTCACCACCTACAGCGAGTCGCTCAACCCGGAAGAACTGGTTTCAATCCTCAACCAGTACCTGGCCGGTTGCGCCGACGCCGTGCTGGCCCAGGAAGGCACCATCGACAAGTTCCTGGGAGACGCCATCATGGCCTGGTTCAATGCGCCCATCCCCCAGCCCGACCACACCCTGCGGGCGGTCAAGGCCGCCCTGGGCATCCGCGACGCCATTAAGGCCCTGCACAAGAAACTTCCCAAGGAAGCCCACCTCTCGTTCGGCGTCGGCATCCACTACGGCGACGCGGTGCTGGGCCTGGTGGGCACCGAACGCCGCCTGGACTACACCGCCATCGGCGACAGCGTGAACACCGCCAAACGCATCCAGGAGAATTCCGGCCCCGGCCAGATCCTCATCAGCGAAGCAGCCTATGCCAACGTCAAGAAGAAGATCGAGGTCAAGGAAGTCGAGCCGGTGCATGCCAAGGGCAAGAGCCAGCCGCTCACTGTCTTTGAAGTGGTCGGCTTAATCAAGAAATAGCCCACAAGCGCAAAAAAACCTCCCGCCAGAGTGCGGGAGGTTTTTGATTCTGCGAAGTTCGGGGCGATCAGCCCTGCCGGGCGTTCAGCCAGCGGATGAGTTCCACCACGCCGCCCGCCAGCAGGAGCAACACCGCCAGCCCGCCGCAGGCGTAGAGGATCCACATCGGGAACACCGTCCCGCCGCCGCCCGCATCGGTCACTTCGGCCGTAGCGGTTTCCGCCAGGGCCGTCAGCTCGACCTCAAACTCTGAAAGCGTTGCCGAAGGCTGGCCCGCCGCGCCGCCAAACGGCGTGCTGCTGGGTTCAGCCGTCTCCAGCGCGCCGCCGCCCGTGCCTTCGCCCGTCGTCGGGCTGGGCGTGTTGGAGGCCAGGAACAGCGAGAGCGTGTTGGTGGCCGTCGGCCCGGTGGGCGTGGCGGTGGGCGCCCCGGTGACCGGGGTCGCGGTGGGCGGCGTGCCCGTCACGGTGTTGGTGGCCGTGGCAAACGTGGTCGTGCCGGTGCTCACCCCGCCGCCCCCGCCGCCGCTGGAGGTGTTGGTGGCCGCGGCCGTGTTGGTGCGGGTGGGCGTGCGCGTCGGCGTGCGGGTCGGCGTCACCGTCCGCGTGGGCGTGCGCGTCGCCGTGGGGGTGTTCGTCGCCGTGCCGGTGTTCGTGACGGTGGCCGTATTGGTAGCCGTGCCGGTGCTGGTCGGCGTCAGGGTCGGCGCGCTGGCGGTGATGAGCAGGATGAGCGAGAACTCCGAGGTGTTGCCGGAGGCGTCGCGGGCCGTGGCGGTGATGAAATTGCCGATAACCGAGCCGGTACCCAGCGTGCCGGAGAAGGTGGCGTCGCCGGCCCCATCCGTGGTCACGTTGAGCGAACCCAGGAAGGTCGTGCCCTCGCCGTAGCCGGTCGGGTCGGAAGTGCTGCTCTTGTAGAAATCGAGCGTGAAGTCCGTGTTGGGCGTGCTGTTGAAGAAGCCTTCCACGAAGGTGGTGCTGCCGCCGATTGGCCCGGCGTTGACGATGATCGGATAGTTCTGCAGGTTGTTGGCCCCGGCGTCAGGGTCCTGGTCATCGTTAGCCTGAACGCCGTTGGCGCCCAGGTCGATGCCCAGGCCGGTGTTGGAGAAGATCGAGTTGGCCGTGATCAGGTTGCCGGTGCCGCCCAGGACGCCCACGCCGTCGCTACCGTTGAAGGCGATGGTGTTGCTCTGGATGATGCTGTTGCTGCCGTTGCTGATGTTGATGCCGGTGGCCCCATTCGGGCGGCTGGCGGCGGCCGAATCCAGTCCGATGCTGTTGCCGACCACCTGGGTTCCGGCCGAACCGCCGAGGATCTCCACACCGTCGCCATCGTTACCGGAGATGATGTTGGCGCTGCCGCCCGTGCCGCCGATGCGGTTGGCGGAGGAACCATTCACGCGCACGCCGTCGACCGTGTTGCCGTAGTCCAGCGTGCCACCGGGGTTGACGCCGATGTAGTTGCCGAAGACATCGTTGCTGTCGGCGGCGTTCTGGATGACCACGCCGTTGGTGTTACCGGAGATGACGTTGCGCTGGGAGGACGAGGAACCGCCCACGGTGTTGTCCGGAGCGTTGTCGATGAGCACGCCGGTGGTGTTGCCCAGCGTGCCGCCGCCATCGGCGCGCAGGCCGATGTAGTTGCCGATGATGCTGTTGCCGGTGGAACCGGCGCTGGCCAGCTGCACCCCGGTGGTGTTGCCGGAGATGATGTTGCGGTTGGCGGCTGTGGTGTTGCCGATGGTATTGTTGGCGCCGTTGACCACGTTCACACCGATGGTGTTGGGCACCGCGCTGGTGCCGTTGGTGTCCACACCAATGTAGTTGCGGTAGACGGTATTGCTGGAACTGGTGATGCGGATGCCCGCCCCGTCCCAGTCGAGGATTGCCAGGCCGCGCACGCTGCTGCCGCCGCCGTTGAGCACCAGGCCGTTGGCCCCGGCGCCGGCGCTTCCGCCGTCCAATCTGACGACGGGCGTCGTGCCGCTGTAATCCGGCTCGGTGGTGCCATCGATAACCACAGGCACGTCGATGACCGGCAGGGCCGAACCAGGCGTGATGGTGTGCGGTCCGCCGCCGGAGATGTTGAAGGCGAAGTTGAACACGTCCGCGCCGCCCTGGGCGTTGGCCTCTTCGATGGCCGCTCGCAGGGTGCACACCCCGCCGCCCGCATCGCAGAAGCCGTCCCCGGCGCTGGCGTCACTGGAGTCGGCGGTGCTGTTGATGATGAACAGCCCGGCCACCGGCGCGGCCGAAGCGGCCACGCAGGAAGAGAATTCGGAGGTCTCCACCGGGACGCTGCTGCCATCCAGCAGAGTGGCCGTCGAGGTAATGAAAGCGCCCTCGGAGACCCCCGCCCCGGTGATGAGGTAGGAGAACGAATCGCCGCCCGCCACCGTGGTGGTGTCCAGGTAGGTGCGGCCTTCGCCGTTACCGGAACTGTCGCAGGCGGTGTTGGAGAAGAATTCAATGCGGAAATTGAAACCGATGGCGCTGTCCAGCGAGCCATCCACGGTCAGGTCGCTGCCGCTGATGGTGGCCGCTGAGAGGACCGGGAAGTTCTGCAGGTTGTTGGCGCCGCTGTCGCCGTCGCCAACATCGTTGGCGCTGATGCCGTCGTTGTCCAGGTCGATGCCTAGGCCGCCGTTCGAATACAGGCTGTTGCGCAGGATGGTATTGTCGGTGCCGGTCACCACGCTGACGCCATCATCGCTGTTGCGGGCGATGACGTTGCCATGCCCGGAGGACGTCCCGCCGATGGCGTTGCCGCTGCCATCCAGCCGGATGCCGTGCGTGCCGTTCGCCAGAGCGGTGCTGCCATCCGCCGCCACGCCGATGTAGTTGCCGCGCACTGTGTAGCCGCTCCCGGTGATGTTGATGCCGGCGCTGGTGTTGCCAGAAATGACGTTGCGCGCCCCGGACGTGGAACCGCCGATGGTGCCGCCGGTACCGGCCGCGTTGATGCCGTGCGAGCCGTTGGCCTTGGCGGTGATGCCATCCGCCGCCACGCCGACATAATTACCCTGGATGGTGACGCTGTCGGCCCCGGTGTCCAGGCCGATGCCGAAACCGCCGTTCCCGCCGACAAGATTGCGCGCCGCGCTGGCGGTGCCGCCGATGGTCACGCCGCTGACGCTGTCGATGTAAATGCCGTCGCCATCGTTGGCGATGATGGTCTGACCGTTGCTGCCCAGGCCGATGTAGTTGCCCTGCACGGTCGTGCCGGAGGAATCGCTGCCGGTGATCTCCACACCGTTGCCGCCGTTGCCGGCGATGACGTTGCGCTCACCGCTGACAGCGCTGCCGATGACAGTGCTGGGCGCGCCGGATACACGCACGCCATCCGTGCCGTTGCCCATATCCACCGTGCCGTTCACCTGCGTGCCGATGTAGTTGCCGAAGATGGAGTTGGACACCGAACCGCTGCCGGTGACAAGGATGCCGGCGTCCGTGTTGCCGGAAATGATGTTGCGCTTGACGACGCTGTAGCCGGAAATATTGCCCGCTCCGCCGATGGTGTTGGCGGGCGAACCGGAAATGCGGATGCCGACCGCGTTGGGCGCCGTGCTGGAGCCGCCGGTCTTGTCGGTGCCGATGTAGTTGCCGTAGATCTCGTTGGAGCCGGACGAGCCGATGATGCGGATGCCGTCGCCGCCCCAGTTCTGAATGACGAAGCCCTGGATGGTCGCGCCGCCGGTGTTGACCACAAAGCCGTGGTCGCCCCCGCCGACCGTCGCCCCGTCCAGGATGATGATCGGCCCGGAGCTGGTCTGCGAATAGCCGTCGATGAACACCGGCTGGGTGATGGTGGGCAGCGCGGTGAGCGGCGTGATGTGATAGTGGCTGCCGTCGTTGGGCCCGGCCGCGATGGCAAAGCCGATCACGTCCAGGTCAGAAGCCAGGTTGGCGTTCTCGATCGCCGCCCGCAGGGTGCATTCCACTGTGCCGGGATCAGGGTCCACGTCGCACACGCCGTCGCCGGTATCGAAGTCGGAATCGTCGCCGTAGCTGTCCACGACGAGCGTCGGGGTTGGCCCGGCGGCCAGGCTGGCGGGGATGGGCAGGGCCGCGAACGCCAGGAAAGCCAGCAGGGAGGCCGCCGCCAGCAGGCGGAGGACCACGGATGAGGAGTGGGGAGAACGATAAGTACTCATCGGCATCCTTCTATCCAATCGGTTAAATAGACCAGTGGCAAGCAGATCCTGCCTACCGCGTTGCCTAACTATACAATCGTTTGAAAAATAACGCCTCCTATAGTGTAGGGCAATTTTCAAGCGGATACCTCCCCATAAAGTACCAGGGCTGCGCGACTTTGCAAAAATGCAAGGAGAATGTATATTGCATAATATTTTGCGTAACTTGTTCACGAGCAAGATATTGTGATTACAGTACCTCGCCCATCGTAGCCGCGGATACTGCGGAAGATGCAAGCCTTGTGCCAGCCGCGGTGCCGCAGCTCAGCCGTCCAGCCGCTGCGGCAGCGTGACCTGGCCCTCCTGCTTATCTCCCAGCGCCTCGACCTCCTCTGGCCGGTTGGCCGCCAGCCAGGCCAGCGCCGCCAGGGCCAGGGCGTTCAATTCTGCCGGACGGTACAACATCTCGTCCGGCAATATCCCCTGCAGCAGGCGATGGCGGGTGACCTCCTCGAAGAAATTCATCGGGTCAGCCACCTGCACGCCGAGGTCGTAGAGCACGATCTGGCGCTGCAAGCGCCCCTCGATGCTGTGCGGGTAGAACGGCGCGCGCCCCAGCCAGCGGCGGTAGCACAGGTCCGGGGCGCTTTCCAGCCGGCGGCGCTTGGCCGCCCCGCGCGGGCTGGCCTTGTACCCCAGTTTGTCCAGCTGTTCGTGCAGGCGCAGGGCGGTCTTCTGCCAGCCGCGCAGGCCATCCGCCGTGCGCGGCGTCTTGTAGATGGGGAGGCGCTGCCGCAGGATCTCATATTCCGCCAGGCGCAGGTTGAGCAGCTGGCCGGGTTTGGGGGCCGGGTCGAGCGCGGCGCGGCGTTTCTTATCGGCCATCAGGCCGCGGTTGTAGCCGCTGGGGCCGTGCACCGCCGCCCAGGCTTCCTGCTGGCCGCCGGCGAAAGCCAGCGCCTCGGCTAGGCGGCCCCGCCCCAGCGCCAGCGGCTTGAGTTCGCCGTCAAGCGCCGCGTAGGCCACGCTGCCGCGCCCGGCGGCCGGGTCAATGCCTATGAAGGTGGAGCGGGTGAAAAGCATGGAAGTCCTGAGGTCTTAAAGTCGTGGAGCCTGGTAGTCAACGCCCTTGATACCTGTTTACCTGTTTACTTGTTTACCTGTATTCACAGTCGCTTGAACACCAGATAACGCGGGCGCTGGTTCACCTCGAAGCCGGATGCCTCCATTATAGGGGCAGCCGCAGCATGATGCCCACCGGAAGCCATGTCAACCAGCAGGCGGGCGGGGACGAACGGCCACTCCGCCAGCGCGGCCGCCAGCCAGGCCAGCGGTTGGGGGCTGGCCCACAGCCCCTGCTCCAGGGCCAGGAAAGCGGTCACGCCCCGGCGCAGGCCGGAGAGCCGCAGGTAGCCCACTTCCTGCCCACCCTGCACCAGCGCCCAGTGCCTGCCGCGCGGATAAAGGGCGGCCTCGAAGTACTCGGCCTCCACCAGTGGTTTCGCCGGCGCGTCGCCCTGTTCAAGTTCACGCGCCATCCAGCGGGCATAGGCGGCCCTGACCTCGTCCGGCGCCAGCGGCCGCAGGCCCTCCGCCGCGGCGGACGGCAGGCCGGCCGGGTCTTCCGTACGCCAGCCGTGCGGGCGGTAGGCGCGAAAACCGTGCTTTTCAAAGAAGGTCCGCCCGGGTTCGTTTTCCGGCGTGAGGTGGGCGCTCAACCAGCCCAGGTCGCGCTCAACAGCCCATTTGCGCGCCTCGCCCAGCAGCCGCCCGGCGTAGCCCTTGCGGCGGTGCTCCGGCTCGGTCGCCAGGGCGTCGATGCGCAGAGCAGCCGGCCGCGAGCGGGCATAGAGGTAGGCGGCGGTCTCGCCATCCACTTTGAGCAGCGCGCCCTGCAGCAACTGCATGTAGTTGGTCGGCAGAATCACATGGCGCATGAACAGACGGCGCAGGCCCTTCACATCGGCGAAGGCCGGGTCCACCGGCGGAAGATGGACGAACTCCCGCCCTACCACCCGGCGGGTTTCGCGCCGCGTCGGCGCAACGATCTCGATGTTTGGCATGCGTTGAGTATACAGGAAGTCTTGAGGTCATGATATCTTGAAGTCTCGAGGTCTGGATGTCTTGAGCTGGGGCTTCCAGACTTCGAGACATCCAGACTTCTAAACTTCTAGACCTCCCGACTTCGGTAGGCTATACTATGCCTGCAATTCTTTTCACAATTAGCGTTCAATAAGGAGATTCCCGATGGCAGAGAAATTCCGCTTGACCTATGCCACCATGTACAGCCCGCCCGACGAACTGCACACCAACTTCGAGAAGGAAGTGCAGAAAGTGAGGGCTAACCTCGGCCAGGACTACCCGATGTTCATCGACGGCAAGGACGTGTTCGCCGACGAGAAGTTCGAAGACCGCAGCCCGATCAACACCGACTGGCTGCTGGGCACGTTCCAGAAGGGCAACGCCCAGCACGCCAACGCCGCGCTGGCCGCCGCCCGGGTTGCGGCCAAGACCTGGAACCGCACCCCGTGGCAGGAACGCGTGGCGCTGGTGCACAAGGCCGCCGCGCTCATTGACGAGCGCATCTACCAATTCGGCGCGGTCATCGCCCTGGAAGTCGGCAAGAACCGCATGGAAGCCCTGGCCGACGCCGCTGAAACCGCCGACCTGATGCGCTACGCCGCCGACCAGGTGGAGGCCAACGACGGTTTTGTGGTCAGGATGGGCGAAGACCCGCTCACCGGCTACAAGGCCGCCAACTACTCGGTGCTCAAGCCCTACGGCGTGTGGCTGGTCATCAGCCCCTTCAACTTCCCGGCCGCCCTCACCGGCGGGCCGGTGGGCGCGGCGCTGGCCGCCGGCAACACCGTGGTGATGAAACCCGCCACCGACACCCCCTGGACCTCGCGCCTGCTGGCCGAGTGCTTCCGCGACGCCGGCTTCCCGGAGGGCGTGGTGAACTACGTCACCGGCCCCGGCGGCACGCTGGGCCAGGCGCTCATCGAAAGCCCGGAGGTGGACGGCATCACCTTCACCGGCTCGTATGACATCGGGATGAAGATCTACCGCGACTTCGCCAACTACAAATACCCGCGCCCGACCATCCTGGAGATGGGCGGCAAGAACCCGGCCATCGTCTCGCGCCACGCCGACCTGGACCGCGCCGTGGCCGGCATCTTCCGCTCGGCGTTCGGCCTGCAAGGGCAAAAGTGTTCGGCCGCCTCGCGCATCCTGGTGGAAGAGCCGGTGTACGACGAGTTCGTCAACCGCCTCGTCGAGCAGACCAACAAGGCCAGGATCGGCGACCCGACCGAGAAGGATAACTTCCTGGGGCCGGTGGCCAACAAGGGCGGCTACAACGATTTCAAGACCTTCACCGAGGAACTCAGCCAGGCCGGCGAGTTCCTGACCGGCGGCAAGGTGCTGACCGAAGGCGACTACGGCAAGGGCTACTTCTGCCAGCCGACCATCGCCGCGGGCGTGCCCTTCAGCCACCGCCTGTGGAAGCATGAGATGTTCCTGCCCATCACCATGGTCGGCAAGGTCAAAAGCCTCGACGAAGCCATGAGCATCGCCAACGACGTGGACTACGGTCTCACCGCCGGGTTCTACGGCAGCGCCGACGAGGCCAAGTGGTTCTTTGAGAACATCGAGGCCGGCGTCACCTACGCCAACCGCCCGCAGGGGGCCACCACCGGCGCCTGGCCGGGCTTCCAGCCCTTCGGCGGCTGGAAGGGCTCCGGCTCCAGCGGCAAGAACGCCGGCGGGGTGTACTACGTTCAGTTGTACATGCACGAGCAGATTCACACCACCATCGAGTAAGGCCAACAAGCGGCGGCCGGCGCGATAAGTTGCGAAGCAACTCCCGCCGGCCGCTTTTTGTTCCGCCGGGAAGGAAACCCTATGCTGCGACGACGAGTGGCCCTGTTCATGACCGTAATGGCCGTCGCCGTGCTGGCGCTGTTCTTCAGCAGCGACGTGGCCGGCCGCCCGAATTTCTGGCTGCTGCTCTCCGGCATCGTGCTCGGCGGGCTGGCGATCGGCCTGTGGCGCGGCGGCCGCCAGCCCCCTGCGCCCAGCCAGCGCTTCCGGTTGATGCGCCGCCTGTTCGGCGGCAAGCCGCCGGCCCCGCCGCCGTCCGCGCCACCCAGCGCGCCGCCGGCCCAGAAACGCGGGTTGTTCGGGCGGAAGAAGTGACATTGAAACGCAAAGGAACTGACCGGCAGAATCACCGCCGCCCCGGAAGTGCACAGCGAGTTAGGGCCGGGGTTTGAGGAAGTTATCTATCAACGGCTGGCGTTAGCCGCAAGTGGGCGGGACGAGATAATTCTTGAGATAAGGATTCCGCCGAAGCCAAGAAACACTTGAAGACCGCGGCGGCTTCCTGCTGTCCACTGCACGCCTTGTTGGGCTGCTACCAACATCTACACAGCTTTCAATATTTTGAAGAGCAAGCCATGTTTTGATGCAGTTCCAATGACGAAATCACGGCATTCCATCGCTTGCTGCTTGGACAGAATACTTTTGTGCGCCGCAAGATTTCTAAAATTTTGTGTTAGATAGAAAATATCTCTTACAAGTACGAGAGGCGACTCATCAGATAAAGGTAGGTCTTTCAAGGCCAGTAAGAGGCTATTCGAAACTGGGTTATTAACATGTTTGGAAGCAGCCTCAAGCATTACTCCCATAGTGCCAAGCTCTAGAGGCTTCGGTGAATTCCCACTAAGGAATTTTTTAAGTTTTTCTAGTTCTTTAGGGTGCGTTGGTGAGATTCCAGCAGATACGATTGCCCAATGGCTCCTGGCTGGCTTCAATAATTTTTCGCTTAGTTCAATTTCGACCGCCTTGCAGTACTCAATGACTACTGCGGACGAGTCTGGTAAATCAGGCAAGGCGGAATTTATCATTTCTGCGGTCTTCAAGGCGTTTATTGTATCAGGGTGCATTTGTGGCAACAACCACATGAAATCCTGCGGAAACTGAGATAAATTGAGTTCTTCGAGCCCATCTGCTGGTGAGAACTCAAGCAGCAATTTATGAATTTGATCAGCTTTTTCAGCAGGATCATTGTAGGCTGTTTCTATAATATCTAAATATTCATCTTTGAATGCACGAATATACGCCTTGCGCCCCTTACTTGCTATCCAGTTTTTTAAGTTATCGCCAATTTCTCTCTGAAGGTCATAAAGCCGAATATTAGTATCAATTTCGATGAAGTTAGGACAGGTAGCAAATCTTTGGCGAACTCCGATGGGAAAATCTTCGTAGCGCATTTGCCTACGAGCGACATGCCTGCGTACATTCTCGACTCGGAAAAGTATGCCCCTGTATTCTTCAATGATGACTCCCGCGAAAGCAGAATTAACATATGCTGACGACTCATCAATACGCATATCTGCGTATGTGAATTGTCGGTAACCATAGTCCCCATCATCTTCTACAACATACGAGTTGTGAATTAGGAAACCACCCAGCCAATTTACTAGTTCTTTGAAAGAACTATCACAGTAAATTCGATGTCTGAAGTAATGATTTGAACTCATATGTATCTTTGATGTCGGATATATATCTCATTGATCTTTGGGAGCCCAACTAGTCATTACAGACTCATACCATACTGCTAATTTGCAGTATGGTATGACGATTTTGGCATACTATACTGCATAATAGCCTGGTCATTTTGTTGTTCTAAACCGATTGGTGGTGTGTAGTTGGCCGAAAGACTTTAGAATTCCGTCGGAGATGAACACCAGCCAACTATTAAAAGTAGCCAGATGGGCTGCTGACCTTCAGTGCTTCACGCCTACATGAAATCAGTGTTCCTCACCCCCGAAACCCCGCCCCGCCTGCGCCTGCTCTGGCGGCTGCTCGGCTTCTTCCTGCTGGTCATCGCCGCCAGCTTCGCCCTCGGCATACCCTACGCCGTCGTCACGGTCATCGGCCTCCTGCCGGATACGTTCTTCGCCCGCCAGGTGCTCTCCGCGCTCGCCATCGTCCTGGCTGTGTTCGCCGCCCGCCGCTGGCTGGACCGGCGGACGGTCATAAGCCTGGGCCTGGCGCTGGACCGGCGGGCGGCGCGCGATACGCTGGCCGGCATCGCCATCGCCGCGGCGATGATGGCGCTGGTCTTCGCGCTGCACCTTGCGCCGGGCTGGGCGCGGCTGGTCGGCCCCGGCGCATCGTCGCCCGCGGATTGGGCCGCCCTGCTCGGCTGGCTGGTCGTCTTCCTGTTCGTGGGCTTCTACGAAGAACTGCTCAGCCGCGGCTACCTGCTCCAGAACCTAGAGGACGGGCTGAACACCGGCTGGGCGGTCTTCCTCTCCTCCGCCGTGTTCGGGCTGTTGCACATCAGCAACCCCAACGCCAGCCTCGTCGCGGTGGCAGGCATCCTGGGGGCCGGGTTGCTGTTCGCCTATGCCTATCTCCGGACGCGCAGCCTGTGGCTGGCCATTGGGCTGCACATCGGCTGGAACGTCTTCGAGGGCGTCGTGTTCGGGTTCCCGGTCAGCGGGCTGGACACGCCCACCCTGATCGAGATTCAGGTCACGGGCCCGCCGCTCTGGACCGGCGGCGCCTTCGGGCCGGAAGCGGGGCTGCTCCTGCTGCCCGGCCTGCTGGCAGGGGCGGCCCTGGTCTGGCTGTACACCCGCCCGCAATCCTGATTGCGGGACTATCCAGGTCGGCAGGAAAATATGTCAGAAAATCGTACTGAAATTGACGATAATGCAAAATATTATGCAAATAAACCGCGCCACGAGATGCGGCTCCCCAAGCACGCCATCGCCGACGAAGCCGAGATTCGCGCCCTTCTGGCGCGCGGCGCCTTCGCGACCCTCGCCACCCTGCACGGCGACCAGCCGTTCCTCACCCCCCTGCTCTACGTCTACATCGCGGCCGACCACGCCGTGTACTTCCACACCGCCCAGGTCGGGCGGACGCGCGCCAACGCCGCCTTCCACCCCAAGGCCGCCCTCAACGTCAGTGAGTTCGGCCGCATCCTGCCTCACCGGGAGGCGCTGGAGTTCAACGTCGAATACAACAGCGTCACCGTGTTCGGCGAACTCGAGATGGTCGAAGACGCCGCCGGTGCCGAACGCGCCCTCCAGGCCCTGCTGGACAAGTACGCCCCCCACCTGCGGCCCGGCCGCGACTACCGCCCCATCCAGCCCGAGGAACTCAGGCGCACCGCGGTCTACAAACTTGCCATCCAGGACTGGAGCGCCAAGCGCCAGCGCGAGGCCGACGACTACCCCGGCGCGTTCGAGTACGCCCACCCGCCAGTCATCGCGCGTTGAGGCCACGACCCTCCTTCCCGGCTTGGGTGAACCCCCGCAAAGTCTAATTGCCGAGCCAGGGCGGCAACGCTCCGGAATGCGGCATTATGGAAGCAGGGAACCGTCCAATGCACAGGAAACTTCACGCTAGGGTTTACCCGTTTGTCGCCGCGCTGCTGTCGCTGGCCGTGGTCTCGATGGCCTGTAGCTACCCGCTGGCCTCGCCGCCCGCCGCACTATGGTAAAATCGCCTAGGCTTGGCGTCTGTAGAATCGTTTCAGGAGGACACGATGAGCGGATGGGATTGGCTCCATGCTAGCCTAGAACTCGCTACGTATTCAAAAATCTTGCAAACCGAGGCCGGTGCAAAGGCAAGCAAGGAGGCAGAAGCAACCAGGGAGGCATTCCTTGCGGCACTGCGAAGTTTTGTACTGGACACCTCCAGTGCAATCAATTTGGCGTCCGACCAGCTGGATGAATATCCACAGAGAGCATACATAGTAGCCCAGTGCCTTGATTTCCAGTTGACCAGCAGCGGGATTTCAGAAGATACTTTCCTGGCCCTGGGCGCTCCAACCTCGGATGCAGACTACCTTCTCGAAACGCGGAGGAAGATCGGGAAAGTTGTTCAGGGCGCGCAAGCGAAGTTGACAGAGGGGGAACTTCAAGAGGCGGTAGTCGCGGTTCAGTATGGAAACGAAATGCCGCTACTGCGCCGCGCCATTTCCGCAAAAGCTAGTCTCGAATCTCTAATGGCGACCAACGGTCGCTGGCGGAAACTCGCCAACAATCACTTCGCCAAGAAGGTTCTATTCATTGGCTCCGGTTGTTTGGGTTTGCTGCTGTTCGCGTGGCTGGGCCTGTCTCTACTCTTTCGGGGACTGAGTTTGCTGACACGGGGCGATTTTGGTGGACTAATTAATGGGTTGATGATGCTCGCTGCTTGCGGGATTGTTCCAATCAGTTCAATAACCCTGATTGCGTTCAGTGGAAGATCGAGTCGCGAGCGAGCGATTCTCGAGACCGAGCGCGCAGACTGGTCAAGGCAACTTATGTCGTCGGGAGACTGGCAGGAGGTATTGGACATCTTTGGAGATAGGTCAAGCGAGGAGTATGTAAAGATCTATGAAGAACGTCTCGCCTTCTTGGCCCCTCTTCTGGGTACCGACTTCGGAAAACAACTTATGCTTGAATAAGCATCTGTTACCAGTTGAGATCTGCCCGGGACGATATCCTGTATAGCGGCTGGCGGTTCCTGCGCCACGGTCACGATGGCGCTTTGATGGCCCGGGCAATTCTGTTCTAGGAGTTTGTAAGCGCCAAATAATAGGAGGAGGTTGATAAACACCCGCACTCGGGTGGATCGTATGCGCTACCAGAGTTACCAAACCCCACGTGCCAAAACCAGCCTTATGGCGATTATCAGTCTGCTTTCAAGTCTAGCAGGGCTAACACTGTTACCCATTCTGGGATCAATCGTCGCGGTGATCAGCGGGCATATGGCAATAAGGGAGATCAGCGAGAGCCTGGGGCAGATTCAAGGGAACGGCCTGGCCAAGATCGGCTTGCTTCTGGGCTATCTGGGTATCGCTATCGGACTACTGGCGTTTTGCGCCTTCGTATTCCTCGTTCTCAACTGGTGGTTCTGGGTAGGGCGGTTCTAACGGTCGGCGGCTGAGATTGTCACGGTTGCGCGGCAAAGCGGAAGCCACACCACTCTTTCAGAGACATGCCAGTCCAAAGTCCACTTGCCCACTCGATTCCCATCCGAGAGGGTTTAAATAAACGCAGAGGTGCTTCTTGCCCCACGGCCGCTTATCCGCAATAGAGATTGAGATGTCCAGAAGAGCCATCATTGGTTTCGCAGTAGTGCTGTTGGCTTCGCTTGGTTGTTCCTCCTTCTCAGGATGGTTTTCTCGGGGAAATGGCTCGAATCGCTCGTCGGCCATGGTCAGTCCTGTAGAGGGGGGAACAGTTTCTCTAGATGATGGTGCGCTGCTACGAGTTTCTCCGGGCAGTCTGGCTGTCGGCGGCCGGATCTCAATAGAGAGGCTGGACGCGTCATCGGTCGCCAGCCAACAACCCTGGTTTCAGCACGTCGGTGCCATTTACGAAATCAAACTGGATGAGATCAGCCTGAAAGGAAACATTTATTTAGAGATTCCTGTTCAGATGGGCCTTTTGCCAGACGATACTGCCCCTAACGAGATATTCCTTTCCTATTTCGACGAAGTCTTGGGAGAGTGGGTCTTTGCGGGCGGCAACGTTGATCTCGAACGCGAGGTCATCGCCATTGAGGTTGATCATGCTTCGCGCTGGTCGGTGACAACCTGGAATTGGGATGCCTGGATTGCCGTGTTGAACGGCATATTGACCGGAGGATGGGTGGACTCCACCCAGGTCTTGGATCTTCTCACGACCGAGTGTGTGCAGGAGACAACGTTCGTAAGGATAAACCTAGACAGTGCGAAGAGCTTGGTGCAAGGTTGCGTGGTGGTTGATGGGAAAAAGCCCACCCTCAACGTGCTGAACCCCAAGTCTTTTTATTATGAGGTATCGGTGTTGGGGAGAGATGTCGCCGGGTTCCCACAGGTGCTTTCGCCTGGAGAGGTCTTGGAATTCGGGGCAGACACGAATACCGGCTCTCCTCTCACCGTTGAGGCAAGGCTGACTACGAAGACCATGGTGTACACGCAAGTTCACAACGGACTAATCCTATTGCCTGGCGTCGCATATAAGTTAAACCTCCCTGACACGGTCAAGTGCATTTCGGAGGACGTGAAAATTGCAGCACTTCTTTTTCAGGCGGCCGAAGCGCTGCTTGTGGATCAGGATGGACTTGCCGCCGCTGAGTTAGCCACGCGCGCGTATCTTGATGAGGTGCAGTTGCAAAGGCTACTGGAGCGGGCGGGTATTTGTGGTCTAGATGTGGCTGCCACCTGGACCGTCAAGGACATAACCACTGTCTTTGAGGCCACCGGCGTTATAACCAGCCAAGTTGACTTTCTCGCGAACTACCTGGTCGGCAACAGCCCAGCCCACGTGCTCTACTTCTGGAATCAGCCGACTCCGCCTCCAAGCGCCTCGCCTTCACCAGACTCTGCGACTCCTGATCTTCAAGGTCTCCAGCTATTGGCAACGGGCATGGACTGGAGCGGGAATAAAGGGCTGTTCCTAATCGGTCCGCAGGCGGAAGGCCCAGTTCGAGTCTATCTGTCCGACACCTTTGTTCATCTGCTGGAGATCGGGCCAGAGGGCACACGTGCCTTCTTTGCTGACCAGTCCGGGGGATACGTCATTTCCGCACTAACCGGGACCTTTGAGTACAAGTTCTTTGCGAGCGGCTACGTAGCCGATTTCACCGTGGCCAATCGGGGGCGAGTGATCGGTGTTCTTTCAAGCGCAAACCAAGGGATGGGGGACTGGAAGATTGAAGAATTCGATCCGCTATACAGCCTGCTTGCCAGTCATGTTGTCTCCTTTGCCGGATTCGATCTTGGGAGCGCCATACGCCCTGATCCCTGGGAACTCAGCGATTACATCGCATTCACCTCGGGCGTGAATTGCGCGGGGATCTGGCTACACAATATCCACTCGGATTCCGCGACCCCCATTACGGAGATGCCCTCCGGTCCGCCGCTCTCTCCAAGCGGATACTGCGAGGATGCCCGTCTCATCGATTGGCTGCCTGATGGCAGCGGCCTCTTGTTTGTAAGTTCTGGAAATCAGATCCTTTCCTATGACCCCCTGTCTGGAACCCGGACACTTCTGATCAAACAAGCGGATTCGGAAACCGTACCGTACTGGGCCCGGATCATCATTAGTAGCGATGGAAGATATGTCTACTACTTCGTTGAGCGCGAGAGCGGCGAGGTGGCACTGGTGCGTATTCTGACGGATGGTTCTCAGATGTGGGAAGAATTGCCATTCGACTTGGGAGTCGTAACCGCATTCGATGTGGACGAGCACAATCAAACGCTTTACTATGTCGTGTCGTCGGAGAGCGATTCGTTTGTCTGCGTTCTATCCTTCTTGGATGGACAAAGATCGTGTTTTGACTCGGGCTTGAAGGAAATTTCTGAAATCAGATGGTTTCCGCCCTGGGGTCAAGGCAACTAGCGGCTAGCGGCATAGAGCTACCTCCTCTGCCCTCACCCGCCCATCGCCCCGCGTTGAGCCGGTGATAGAATCCCCTCCGGCAAGGAGTGGATACAATGCGCATTCGGGCTCTCGACACCGCCAACCGCCGCGACGTCCGCCGCTGGGTGGACTTCCCCTACGGACTCTACCGCGACATCCCCCAATGGGTGCCGCCCCTGCGCACCGAAGAGCGCGCCAACCTGGACCAGGCGCGTAATCCCTTCTACTCCCATTCCACGGCCGGGTTCTTCGTGGCCGAAGCGGACGGCCGCTTCCTCGGCCGCATCGCCATAATGCACAACACCCGCTACGTTTCGCGCCCCGGCGAGAAGCCCGCCCTGTTCGGGCTGTTCGAGGTCGTCGAGGATATCCAGGTCGCCCGCGGCCTGTTCGCCGCCGCCTTCGAGTGGGCCCGCGCCCGCGGGCTGGATACCATCGTCGGCCCCAAGGGGCTGGTGGTGGCCGGGGCCGGCGGCGCGCTGGTGGAAGGTTTCGAGCACCGCCCGGCCCTGATGATTCCCTACAACCCGCCCTACTACGGCGCGTTCATCGAGGACTCCGGCTTCGAGAAGTGGCACGACAGCCTCTCCGGCTACATCGGCCGCGGGCCGGCCAGCGCCATCCCGCCCCGCATCCTGGAGATCGCCGCCCGCGTCAAAGAGCGCTCCGGCTTCTGGATCAAGACCTTCGCCAGCATCAACGAACTGTGGTCCTGGATTCCGCGCATCAGCGAACTCCAGCGCGTCTCCTTCCAGGGCGGCGAAGACTCCTACCCGATGAGCGACGAGGAGGCCCTTGCGTTCGCCGAGGGCCTCAAAGCCATCGCCGAGCCGCGCCTGGTCAAGGTGGTGATGAAGGGCGAGGAGCCCATCGGCTTCATCCTGGCCTACCCGGACGTCTCCGCCGGGCTGCAGAAAGCCCGCGGCCGCCTGTTCCCCTTCGGCTGGTGGCACATCCTGCGCGACAAAAAGAAAACCGATTGGGTGAACGTGAACGGCGTGGGCATCCTTCCCCAGCGCCAGGGCCGCGGCGCCAACGCCGTGCTCTACGCCGAACTGGGGGTGACGCTCATGCAGGCGCGCTTCCAGCACGCCGATACCGTCCAGGTGGGCGAAGACAACTTCCGCAGTTTCTCGGACAACGTCTCGTTGGGGGTCAAATGGTACAAGCGCCACCGCCTCTACCGCCGCGGGTTATAGGGGCGACCATCGCGAAATCATTCGGACAATCAATGAATCCGTAGGGGCGGCAAGCACGCGGGATTGCGCTGTCACCCCAGCCACTTGTTCACCAGTTCCAGCAGTTTGTTCAGCACCGTCACATCGTGCAGGGTCGCCACCCGGCCCATCCCCAGCACCTCGTTCACTGAGCAATCGAAGATGCGCCCATCCCCCAGCGTCACCTGCTGGTTCTCGCGGCTGGCCAGCGCCTCGCGCAGGCGCAGGTCGCGGATGGCCTTGTCCAGCGGCTTGTTCTCATCGGACTTCTTCAGGTCCAGTTCATCCGCGGCGGCCTTGTTGAACAGCGTCAGCTGGTCCTGGTTGTCGATCACCAGCACCGGCTCGCGCACCGCCTGCAGGATGGCCTGCAGGGCCACCCACTCGCTGCGCGTCTTGGTGTACACCACCGCGTTGCGGATGGCAATGGAGGCTTGCTCGGCAATTGGCCCCAGCACGTTGATGTAATCTTCGCTGAAGGCGTTGGGTTCCCCGTGGGTGAGCGTGAAGATGCCGCGCACCTGTTGGCCCTCCAGGATCGGCACGCTGATGGCCGAACGCGTCAGCAGCCGGTCGTCGGGAAATTCCTTCCAGCGTTCGTCGTCCTTGGTGTCCCTGACAATGGCGGGCTTCTTGTTGGCGAACACCCAGCCTGCCACGCCTTCGCGCATCACCGTCTCCACCACCGGCGTCTTCACTTCCGGCGGCAGTTCCTGGCGGGCGATGATGCTGCGCAGGATGTGGCCCTCGTCGTTGAACAGGAAGATGCTGCCCTCGCTGGCGTTGGCGATCTTCACCGTCATCTTCAGCACCTGGCCGAGCACATCGTCCAGTTCCAGCGAAGAGGAAAACGCCCTGGAAACGTCGAACAGCAACCGCACCCAGGCCTGTGCCTGGGCTTCAACCTTGCTCACTGCGCCGGTTTTCGCCATCGTCCTCGCTCCAATAGGCCAATCGGGCGGACCCTCCCGCCCGCTGCGGATGTCCCCTTCATTATACAGCCGGTCGTTTTTTTCGGCCCGCCGGGCGGGCGCGCTTGCGGCGGCCCTGGTTGTGGTCCAGCACCCGGGCGATGCTGCGCATCTCTCCCAGCACGGCGATGGTGCCGGCCTCGCCCACCAGCGCTTCGCCCGGTGGGTGGAAGTCGATCTCTTCGCCGTGCTGCCAGAGCACCACGCTCACATTGAAAGTCGTTTCGACCTGCCCGAAGGACATCCCGGTCAGGCGCGAGCCGGGGGCCACTTCCAGCCGCGCCAGGTTCATCGCCTGGCCGTGGATGGTGATCGGGCGGGTCATCTCCACGCCCGCGGCCGCCGAGGCAAAGGAAGGCGCAGAGATGCTGGAGGCGCTCAGCGCCGTGAAGCCGAACTGCTTCTGGATGGCGGCGGCGAAATCGTGGTCGAAGATACGGATGACCACGTTGATGTCCGGGTTGATGACGCGCGCCTTGACGGCGATCTGCAGGTTGAGCGAATCGTTCTGGGTGCACAGCAGGATGGCCCGCGCCCGCTCCACTCCGGCGGCGTGCAGGCTGACATCCCGCTGGGCGTCATCCACGATGACCGGCACGTCCATCGCCTGCGCCTGGGTCAGCAGGTCGGCGTTGGGGTTCTGCTCGATGACGGCCACATCCAGGCCGATGGAATGCAGGTTCTCCACCACCTGGAAACCCAGATGCCCCAGCCCCACCAGAATGATATGCCGGTTGAGCATGCTGGCGATCGCCATAGCCCACTCCTTGCCGCGCGTGCGGCGGTTGAAGAACAGCGTGCCGAACTCCGTGATTCCCTGCGCCAGCAGGACGAAGCCGATGAGCGGCATCAGAAAAAAGAACGCCTGCAGGTAGGGTTCGTGCGGAAAGGGAATCGACGCCTGCAGGAAGGTCAGCGTGAGGGCAATGTAGATGGCCTCAGCCGGGCTATCCAGCTGGCCGGGCGTGCCCAGCGCCAGGCGGTAATACAGGAGTCCGCCGCCCAGGAACAGCAGCCCGAACAGCGCCAGCGGTCCGAAGAACTCGCGCAGCAGGATGACCGAGTCGCGCCCGGCGGCGCGCAGCCGCCGCAAAGGGGAAAAGCCGTGGACGCTCATGGACTCCGCTGGTAGATGCTGATCTCCGGATTAAGGAAACTGAGCGGCACGCGCGGCAGCCAGGCGGGCAGGGAATACTCGAAGTGGCCGATGCGCTGATACTCCGTCTCGCCCGCCGCCAGGGCGCGGAAGAACTCGCAATCGGCGGGATGCAGGCTACACACATAGTCGTCGTTGAAGCGCCCGGCGGTGAAACTGTCGATGACCAGGTAAGTCGGCTGGCGGTCGGCCACGCCCTCGGCGCCGGTGTTGTAGGGGAAGAACTTGCCCGGCGGCACTTCGTCGCCCGGCACCTTAATGAAGAACAGCGGGTAGTTGCGGGCGGCGTCGAACTGCGCCCGGTCGATGACCGGCGGGTAGAAAGTGTATTCGATAATTCCGCCCGGCGGCAGGGTGGCAAGAAACTCGCCCGCCGGGCCGCGGGCATCATTCGCGAACAGCGTGGCAACGCTCACGACCCGCAGGAACGAGAAGCCCAGCAGGGCGGCCAGCCCCGCCGCCAGCGACCAGCGCGCCCAGGCCAGCCCGCGCTGCGCCAGCCCAGCAGCCAGGTCCTCCAGCGCCCGCGCCGCCATCACCGCCAGCAGGGGCAGCAGCGGCAGGAAGAAGCGCGCCGGGTAGTTGTAAGAAACCAGAATCGGCAGGTCGAGCGCCAGCGCCGCCAGCGAGAGCGCCAGCCAGGGCGCCGCAGCCGGAACATCGCGGCTGCGCAATTCCAGAAAAGCCCGGGTGAGAAAATACGCCAACCCGGCCATCCCGAGCCAGAAGAAGACCGGGCCGAACGCATCCGTCAGGCGCGGCCACTGGCCGAACGCGCCGGGCACGCTGTCCGGCGTGCGGCCATACAGGGCGTGCCGCCCCAGGGCTTCCGTCACCCGCTTGAAGTAGAAGGCCATCCAGAACAGGGCGCGCGGCGTGCCGAGGGCGAACCCGCCGTAGGCGGCCGCCGCGCCCAGCGCCAGCGTCTCGGCGCTGCGCAGGGCGTCGCGCCACAGGCCGCGCCCGGTGTGCAGGGCGAAGAACGCCAGCGGCACGATGAGCAGCGCGCCGCCGTTGTATTTGCTGCTGGCCGCCAGCCCCACCACGAAGCAGGCGGCATAGAACCAGCCGCGCTGCCCATTCTGCCCATAGCGTAGGGCGGCCCAGGCCGCCAGCGTTGCAAAGAAAGCCAGGTAGATGTCGTTGTGGGCGAAGCGGGCGTGTTGGGCCAGTTCGCTGCTGGTGAGCACGAAAAGCGCCGCCAGTCCGGCGGCATAAATGCCCGCGCCGGCGCGGCGCGCCAGCGCGTAGGTCAGGGCCACCAGCCCCGCGCCCAGCGCCACCGAAACCAGCCGCGCCGCCCACATCACGTCCCGGTCGCCTCCGCCAAGCGCCAGCGCCAACCGCCCGACCCAGTACATGGCGTACTTGGGCAGCGAGGGATAATCGAAGTTCTCTTCGTCGAAGACCAGTTCGCCGTGCAGCGCCTTGACCACTTGCTGGACGAGTTCGTCCGGGTTCCACCCATCCGGCAGGCCCCACTCGATGCCGCGCACGGTGACGAAGAAGAACAACAGCGCCAGGGCCAGCGGTATGACCCCGGCGCGCCGCTTGAGGAACGCGTCCAGTTTCTGCATGGGCAGGATTATACGCCAGGGGCAGTTCAACCGTCCGGCTGCGCGTGGACCCTCGCTAAGGAACGGCAGCGTTTCATGGACAAGTGTCACTTGGGGGGGCCGCGCCCCGGTTCTACAATGAAGATGGCCATCCTCGCCAGCCTGAGTCCTGCACGTGAAAAGGAGCAAACATGTCCTTTCGAAGCGCGATGCAGCTCATCTGGACAATCCCCCTTGTCCTCGCTATGGCAGCCTGCCAGCCCGCCTCACAGCCGCCGGAGACCGGCGAGATCATCGGCGGCGTGTACTGCGACCAGAACGCCAACGGCGATTGCGATTGTGCCGAACAGGGCTTTTCCGATATCCGCATCCACCTCTACGCCGATGCCTGCGGCGGCCAGATCCTTCAGTCCGTGATGACCAGCGCAGACGGCAGTTTTCAATTCGCCGACCTCCAACCCGGCCAATACTGCGTATTTGTGGATATCCAGCCGATGTGCGGCGGCGTCGCCGGCTACGACCTGACCACCGGCATCAGCCGGGCGGTGCTGGTCAAGGCCAACCACACCCACGAGCTGCTCTGGTTCGGTCTCACGCCCGTGATGCGCAGCAACCAGGGCGACTGACGAACGATTCGGAAGGCCCACCCGGCTAAACCAGACGGCCTTTGCGCCAGGCAAGTTGCCGCGCCTGTATAATATCTGGCGTGCGCGTGTTGTCGCGTTTCTCTCTGCTGTTGGCGCTTGCCCTGGCCGCCTGCGCCCCGCCGCCTGCCGCCCCCCCGACGCCATCCTCCACAGCGCCGGCGGCGGTTTCCCCCACCGCTCCCCCGGCCGAGGAGGCGGCCGCCACTGTCTCCATCCCGGAACCGCCGGCCGGCGAAGTGCGCCTGTGGCACGTCTTTAGCGGCGAGGCCAAGTCCGCCCTGGAGGAGATCGCCGCAGCCTTCAACGCCGGGAACACGTACGGCATCATCATTCTCACCGAAAGTCGCGCCAACACCTTCCAGCTCGGCCAGGATATGAACGCCGCCCTGACCGAGGGAAACTGGCCGGGGTTGGTGGCGGCCTATCCCTACCAGTTGGCCGCATGGCAGGCCGCCGGGCTGGTCGCCCCCATCCAGCATTTCGTTTGGGATCCGCAATTCGGCCTGACCGAAGAAGAGCGTGCCCTGGTGGTCAACCGGCTGTGGGACCCGCTGAACAACCCGGCCGATAACCTGGGCGTGCCCGCCCTGCGCGGCGTACACGCCTTGTTCTACAACGCCGCCTGGGCGCGCGAACTGGGCTTCGCCGCCCCGCCCGCCACCCTGGAAGACTTCCGCCGGCAGGCCTGCGCCGCGGCCGCTGCCAACGGCGACGGCACGGGCGGCTGGCTGCTCACCCCGGATGGCTCGGCGCTCTTTGCCTGGTTGCGCGCCTTTGGCGCGCCGGGCGAAACCGATAGCGGTTACGCCTTCGACACCTTCGAGACCCAGGCCGCGGCGGCCTTCCTGCGCACCCTGCTGGAAGATAGCTGCGCCTGGCGGCCTGCCAGCCGCTACCCGGACGCTGAATTCGCCGCCCGCCAGGGCCTGTTCTACTCGGCGAGCACAACCGGCATCCCCGCCCTGGCCGAGGCCATGCAGGTCGCTGGAAATGCCGACGATTGGACCCTTATCCCCTACCCGTGCGCCGGAGAAGGTTGCGCGCCGGTGGTGACGGTGCATGGCCCGGCGTTGGCGATTCTCGACGCGCCGCTTGAGGCGCAATCGGCGGCATGGGCCTTCATTCGTTATTTCCTGCAGCCGGATGTCCAGGCGGAATGGATACGGCGCACGGGCGCGCTCCCGCTCGGCCAGGCGGCAGACCCGTCTCCAGGCGCCGCTCCCCAATGGCTGGCAGCCGCCGACCTTGCTTGGCAGGTTGGCGTGCCGGAACCCGCCCGGCCTTCGTGGGGCGTCGTGCTGGGCGCGCTGGCCGATGCCGCCCGGGCGCTGTTCGACCCGGCCCTTTCGCAGGCCGCCCTGCGCGGCGTGCTGCCCCAGTTACAGGCCACCGCCGACGAAATCGACGCCGCCGGCGGCAGGTAACGCCGGGAGTGGAAACCCGCTATTCGTTTTCGACATTCGGGGAACATCCGGGCGACGGGCACCCCCGCCCGAAGTTCGGTTCTCGAATAGCGACTTGCGAATATCGCCTCACGCATCATGCAACACGCACCCCGAATCTCCGCCCTCCCCGCCCGGAAGACTCTATAATAGAAACATGGCTCGCAAATCCGACCTCGAATGGATGCTCTGGCGCATCGACGACGCCCAGCGCAGCGACCCGCCGCTGGTCAACCTGATTCGCGCCATCCAATACTATACGGATAAATACGGCCGCGTGCCCAACCGCGCCGAGGGCGCACCCGGCTGGGCTGCCGGCCTGCCCGCGCCGGACGGCATGGAACTGAGCGAATCCAAGGGCCTGCCAGCCGGCCACCTGATGCTGGCCAGCGACCCCGGCCTGAAATCCCGCCTGCCGGGCCGCAGGGCCTGACCGTGTAATGCCCGGCCTGCCTTTGGTATCCATCTACACCGACGGCTCGTGCGAGCCGAACCCCGGCCCGGGCGGCTGGGCGGCCCTGCTGCGCTTCGATGATACGGAGAAAGTTCTCACCGGCCGCGCCGCGGACACCACCAACAACCGCATGGAACTCACCGCTGCCGTGGAAGCCCTGCGGGCGCTGAAACAGCCCTGCCAGGTGCAAATGCACACGGACAGCGAATACCTGCGGCGCGGCATCACCGAATGGCTGCCGGGCTGGCGGGCGCGCGGCTGGAAGCGCAAGGGCGGCGCGCTGGCGAATATAGACCTGTGGCAGGCGCTGGACGCCGCGCTATCCACGCATCGGGTGGAATGGAAATGGGTGAAGAGCCACGCCGGGCACAAACACAACGAGCGGGTGGACGTACTGGCGCGTCAGGCCATGCGCGGCCGCTGACGCAGGGTTGCGCATTGGCGGTAGGCCCGCCGGGCAGATTATCGCCCTGCTGGCCAACCCGAAGGTGGACGACACCGACTCCGATTGGGGGCCTTGAAATCAAGCCGGCTATTCCTTCAGCCAATCGTCAATAAAGTCGAAAACCAATCCCCACCCGACAAAATCTAAGCCAAAGTCGTTGCTGGTTTTCGCACAACTGGTGGGATAGAACGCGTACAGTTTCTTTACTGCCAGCCGCGCCCCGGTCTGCGCGTTGCACACCGTCACCTGCGCCGGGTAGGCATGAATCGGCACCACCGTTCCTTTCATGATCCCGCTGGTGGTGGTACACGTGAAGAGGAATTCCCACGGCAAGTGGTTCGCCACCACAACCAGTTGGACATCCTGAATCGAAAGTGGGATGGAGCCATGTTGCATCCAGTCATCGCTGAAGCTGCCCAGCACCACATAGCCGCGTGGCAGGGCACCGCTGCCGTAGGAGCCGGCTTCTGGCACGCCGCCTCCCGGCGAACAGGCATTGGCAAATGTCGAAACCAGTTGTTCGGCGGTGATGTAGCGCACGTTGGTAAGGTCGGCGGCGGCAGCGAGCATTGCGTCCGTATAGCCGGTGGCGCCGGAGAGGTTGGCATCCGTGAGGGTTGCGCTGGCGAAAGTGGCGTCGGTAAGGTTGCTGCCTTGCAGGTCTGCGCCGGTGAGGTCAGCGCCATCAAAATTCGCGCCCACCAGCCTGGCATCAGTGAATTTCGCGCTGTTCAGATCGCTGTTTGAGAAACTGGCGTCTTCCAGGTCCGCCCTGGTGAACACGGCCTGGGCGAGTTTCAAGCCGCTGAAGTCCACGCCCGCCAGGTCGGCGTCGGTGAAGTTTGCCTCGGTCAGCCACGCGCCGCTGAGGGTTGCGCCGCTGAAATCGCAATCCGTGCATCGTGCCCGCACGAGGATAGCATTGCTGAGGTCGGCGTCAACAAAGCGTGCGCCGGTGATTCCCAGACTGGTCAGGTTCGCGCCTCGTAACGACGCACCCTCGAAGTCAGTGTCCACCAGTTTGGCCGCTCGTAGATCCACCGCATCCAGAGTCGCTTCGACGAATGACGCGCCGGATAGATTCGCGCTGGGGAAAAGCGCCCTCCCGGATAGCGTGAAATCCAGGGTTGCGTCGCTCAGATTCGCCCTGATGAACGTTGCCCCTTGAAGATTGGCGCCAGACAGGTCGGCGGCAGCGAATACCGCGTCCGTGAAGTCGGCGCCTGCCAGGTTGGCGTTGGCGAGGATGGCATCGCTGAACCCCGCTCCCGCCCCGTTCGCCGCCGACAGATCCGCCCCACTGAAAACGGCTTGAGAAAGGTTCACACCGCTCAGGTCCGCATTGGAAAGGTTCGCGTTCTCAAGATTCGCGCCCTGGATGCCGGCCAGGATTTGGAATTCAAATCCGGACAGGTTGGCTCCACTCAGGATGGCCCGCGTCAGGTCCGCGTTGTCCAGTTTCAACGTTGAAAGATTCTGACCGGAGAGGTTTGCCCCGACCAGAATCGCATCACTGAGATTTGCATTGGACAAAGCTGCCCCCGAAAGATCGGCGTTCGTCAGATTTGCCCCGGAGAGATTCGCGTTGACCAGGTTCGTCCCAGCCAGGTCCTGGCCACTCAGGTCAGCCCCGGCCAGGTTCGTCAGGCTGAGATTCGCGCCCAGCAGGACGGCGGTGGTCAGGTCCTGGCGTCGCAGGTCGGCGTACGAAAGGTCGGCGTCCTGGAAGTTCGCTCGGGCCAGGCTGGCCGTCCGCAGGTCCACCGCGCCCAACTGGCTGGCTGAGAGGTCCGCGTCGGTCAGGTTGACGTTGGCGAAGTCGTCGGTGCGCAGGTCGCGCCCGCTCAGGTCCGCCCCGGTCAGGTCTGCGCCGGGGCGGACGCGGGCGAACAGGCCGCAGGCAAACAGGGTCAGACCGAGCGCAATCGAGAAGATATGGAGTTTTCTGCGGTGAGTAGGCATGGCATCTCCTGTCAGGGCGTGCGAGATAGTACCACTGACAGGCTGCCGATTTCATTATATCCGCTAAACGCCTGAAACCGTGGAATTGCGGCATTGGGTGCGGCAATCAAAAGCCCCGCGCGGACAAGCGCGGGGCTTTTTGCATTCGCTGGAGGCGACGACGGGATTCGAACCCGTGGTCAGGGTTTTGCAGACCCTTGCCTTACCACTTGGCCACGTCGCCCTGGGGTCAACCGGGCATTTCAACAATTCGGCTGATTGCAAAGGCCCATGCGGGAGAGACCTTCACAATCAGCCATCTGGGAGCGAGTGAGCGGGCGACGAGACTCGAACTCGTGACCTTCTCCTTGGCAAGGAGGTGTTCTACCAACTGAACTACGCCCGCACATGCGGCCTTTCCGAATCTCGGCCGAGAGTGCCGAGAGACAGGATCGAACTGTCGACACCGCGATTTTCAGTCGCGTGCTCTACCAACTGAGCTATCTCGGCAAGGTTGGGAAAGTACGAAGTGCGCGGGTCATTCTAACGAATAGGGCACAAACTGTCAAGCGCGCCCCGGTTCGCGGCGCGCCCGCTTGCGTTCCGTGGTCTCGCGCAGGGCATCTTTCAGCTCCTTTGCCTGGGCGGCGGTCACCGGAAAGAGCACATTGAACACGCTGCCTTTGCCTTCCTGGCTGTTGACCGAGATGCGCCCGTTGTGCATTTCCACCATCATTTTGGCCACTGAGAGGCCCAGGCCCATCCCGCCGTGGCGGCGGGTCATGTGGCTTTCCACCTGGTAGAAGCGCTCGAACACCCGCGCCAGGTCCTTCTCCGGGATGCCGATGCCGGTATCGGCCACCGACACCTGTACGTGGCCGGGTAGGCGCGCCGCCGAAACGGTCACCCCGCCTTCGTCGGTGAAGATCACGGCGTTGCGCAGGATGTGGATGATGGCGATGCCGATCTTCTCGCTGTCGCCTTCCACCAGCAGGTCTTCGGGCGGCAGCCTCAGGTCGAGGGTCAGATGCTTGCGGGCGGCTTCGTCTTTGAAGGAGCGCACCAGTTCCGCCAGCAGTTGGTTGAGGTTGATCTCGCGCCAGCGCACGCGCGCCTGCCCCGAGAGGAAATTGTTTACCTTGCTCAGGTCTTCGACGATCTCCTTGAGGCGCAGGCTGGAGCGCACGATGACGTCCATCTGGCTTTTGAGGTCCTCCGGCACCATCTCGTTCAGGAAGGTGGCGTGGCCGAGGATCAGCCCCAGCGGGGTGCGCAGTTCGTGGCTGGTGATGGCGATGAAATCGCTCTTCATCCGGTCGAGTTCGCTCAGGTCATCGTAGGCTTCCTGGGACTGCTTCAGCAGGTTGGCGTTGTTGATGGCCACCGCCGCCTGCGAGGCAAGCGTCTCGAGAATGTAGGTGTCTTCCTGGGTGAAGCGGCCGTCGCCAAGCTTGTTGACGGCCGTGAGCACGCCGATGGTCTTGGCCTGAAAGGTCATCGGCACCGCCAGGATCGAAGTCGTCTTGAAGTCGGTGTAGAGATCCACGTCGGCAAAATGGCGCGGGTCGTTCTGCACATCCGGCACCAGCACCGGCTCGCCCAGCTGCAACACCTGGCCGGCGATGCTGCCATCCAACGGAACCGGGATCTGGCTCAGGCGGTCGCGCTTGTGCCAGGGCGCGGCCACAAACTCGAGGGCATTGCGCTCCGGGTTGGCGAGCAGGATCGAAGCCTCCTGGCTGTTGGTCAGGTCGGCGGCCTCGGCCACGATGGTCTGAAGCAGCGGCTCCAGGTCGAGCATGCCGCTGAGGTCGCGGCTCACTTCGATGAGCCGTTCGAGTTGCTCCTCACGATTCGGGCGGTTCTGATTGTCTGACATATTGGCTGACCCAGCGCGTGCCCGGATTATAGCATGCGGCCTGCGCGCCAGTTACAATTAGCGTACCCGGCCGCCCCCCAGGACCTGCCATGCGCGCCATGCAGTTCGCCCGCCCCGCCCCCATCGAAGAGAACCCGCTGAAGGAGACCCGCCTGCCCGCCCCCGCGCCCGGCCCCGGCCAGGCGCTGCTGGAGGTGCGCGCCTGTGGCGTGTGCCGCACCGACCTGCACATCGTGGAAGGCGACGTTTCCGCGCCGCGCCTGCCGCTCACGCCCGGCCACCAGGTGGTGGGCGTGGTCAAAGCGCTGGGCGCCGGCGCGGCCGGGTTGCAACCCGGCCAGCGGGTGGGCGTGCCCTGGCTGTACGCCGCCTGCGGCCAATGCGAGCATTGCCGCGCCGGGCGCGAGAACCTGTGCGAACAGGCGCGCTTCACCGGTCTGGACGCTGACGGCGGGTTTGCCGAAATCCTGCTGGCCGAGGCCGATTTCGTCCTGCCCCTGCCGGATTCATTCAGCGACGAACAGGCCGCGCCGCTGCTGTGCGCCGGGGTCATCGGCTACCGGGCGCTGCGCCTGGCCGAAGTGCAGCCCGGCGAGCGGGTCGGGCTGTATGGGTTCGGGGCCAGCGCCCACCTGGCCCTGCAGGTGGCGCACCATTGGGGCTGTGAGGCGGCTGTGTTCACGCGCGCCGCCGCGCACCGCCGCCACGCCGAGGAACTCGGCGCGGTTTGGGTCGGCGCGGCCGAAGACGCCCCGCCCTGGCCGCTCGACCGCTCCGTCATCTTCGCCCCGGCCGGCGGGCTGGTGCCCCAGGCGCTGGCCCGGCTGCGGCCCGGCGGCACGCTGGCGGTCAATGCCATCCACATGAGCGATATCCCGGCCATGCCCTACCGCCTGCTCTATGGTGAGCGCACCCTGCGCAGCGTGACGAACCTCACCCGCCGGGACGGGCGCGAGTTCCTGGCGCTGGCCGCCGAGATTCCGCTCCAACCCCGCGTGACCCTCTACCCGCTGGAAGAAGCCAACCGCGCTCTGCAGGACCTGAAATACAGCCGCGTCATCGGCGAGGCCGTGTTGGTGATGGGTGGCAAAACCTAGCCACAGAGTAGTCTTTCTTTGCGTTCTTTGCGTACGGCGCTTTTTCCTTTCTATATGTCACTGCGCCTCTGTGGCGAAGAGCGAACCGGAGTCGTTCGCAGAGGCGGCGCTGGTATAATTGTGCCGCCAAGTCATGGGGCGCGCCCGCGCCCGTTTCAGGAGCAGGCTATGTCTGGACACAGCAAGTGGTCGACCATCAAACGCAAGAAAGGCGCCAACGACGCCAAACGCGGCGCCATGTTCACCGCCCTCGCCCGGGTCATCGCCATCGCCGCCCGCGAAGGCGGCGGCGACCCAGATTCGAACTTCTCGCTGCGGCTGGCGATAGATAAGGCCCGCGCCTCCAACATGCCCAAGGACAACATCGAACGCGCCATCCGGCGCGGCACCGGCGAAGACAAGGACGCCGCCGCCTTCGAGCGCCTGGTCTACGAAGGCTATGGCCCGCACGCCGTGGCGCTCATCATCGAGTGCGTCACCGATAACCGCAACCGCACCGTCGCCGAACTGCGCCATACTCTCAGCAAGGCCGGCGGAAACCTCGGCGAGGGCGGCTCGGTAGCCTGGCAGTTCGAGCAGAAAGCCTATTTCTCGTTCGAACTGGGCGGCCGCTCCGAAGACCAGGTCTTCGAGTTGGCCGTCGACGCCGGGGCAGACGACGTGACCTTCGACGACGGCTGGGCGGAACTCACCGGCCCTCCGGATGCCTTCAAGCGCATCAGCGACCGGCTGCGCGCCGCCGCCATCCAGGCTGAAGAAGCCGAACTGCGCCACTTCCCCACCAACGAGATCGAACTCGGCACGGCCGAGACGGTGCAGGTCATGCGCGTCATCGAGACCCTCGAAGAACTGGATGACGTCAACAAGGTCGAATCCAATCTGAGCATTACCGACGCCGCCCTGGCGGAAATGGAAGCCGCCTAGCCTATGCTGGCGCTGGGCATCGACCCCGGCACGGCCACGACCGGCTACGGGTTGGTGCGGGCAGCGCCGGATGGGGGCCTGGAGGCTGTGGCCCACGGCGTGATTCTCACCCCCGCCGGGCTGGAAATGCCCCAGCGCCTGGCGCGGCTGTTCGACGAATTGAACGCCCTTATCGCCCTCCACCGGCCGGAGACCGGCGCGGTGGAGAAGTTGTTCTTCCAGAAGAACGTTTCGACCGCCATGAGCGTGGGCCAGGCGCGCGGCGTGGTCCTGCTGGCGCTTGCCCGAGCCGGCATCCCTGCCGCCGAGTACACTCCCAACGAGGTTAAACAGGCCGTGGCCGGTTACGGCGGCGCCCAGAAAAAACAGATGCAGGAGATGGTGCGCGTGCTGCTCGGCCTGGCCGAACGCCCCCAGCCGGATGACGCCGCCGATGCCCTGGCGGTCGCCATCTGCCACCTGCACACCGACCGCACCCGCCAGTTGTACGCCTCCGGCGCGTAAGCATGAACATTCAGAGCGACCTCTTCCTGCGCTTCGCCGCCGCGCTGATGATCGGCTTCCTCATCGGCCTGCAGCGCGAATACGCCTCCGGCGAACACGGCCGCCGCCTCACCGCCGGCGAGCGCACGTTCGCGCTCATCAGCCTGGCCGGGGCGCTGGCCGCCATGCTCAGCGACCTGCTCGGTTCGCCGCTCATCCTGGTGATGGCCATCCTGACCGTGACGGTCTTCACCGGCATCGGCCACGCCGCCAACGCCTTCATGCGCAACCGGGTTGGCACCACCACCGAAGTCGCCATCCTGGTGGCCATGCTCATCGGCGCGCTGTGTTATTACGACTACATCACCCTGGCGGCCGCTCTGGGCATCGCCTCCACGGTGGTGCTCAACCTCAAACTCACCACCGACCGCTTCGTCCAAGCCCTCACGCCCGAGGACATCACCGCCGCCTTGCAGATGGCGGTCATCAGCCTGATCGTCCTGCCCATCCTGCCCAACCAGTCGTTCTGGGATACGCCGCTGGATGTGCTCAACCCCTTCAAGATCTGGCTGATGGTGGTGTTCATCTCGGCCATCTCATTTCTCGGCTACGTGCTCATCAAGGTCATGGACGCCTCGCAGGGCATCGGCCTGACCGGCTTCCTGGGCGGCCTGATCTCCAGCACAGCGGTCACGCTCTCGCTCTCTCAGCGCAGCCGCGGCGCGGAGAGCGCCCCATTGATGCGCTCGCTGGCCTTCGCCATCCACCTGGCCTGGTCGGTCATGTTCCTGCGCGTGCTGGCCCAGGTGGCCGTGCTCAACGCCGCCCTGCTGCGCACCGTCTGGCTGCCGGTGGTACTGGCCGGCCTGGCGGCCGCCGGCTACAGCCTGTTCCTGTATTACCGCCAGCGCCAGACCCAGACCCGCAGCGACGTGGACTTCTCCAACCCCTTCGACCTGATGACCGCCTTTCGCTTCGGGCTGCTCTACGCCCTTATCCTGCTGGTCACCCGCGCCGCCCAGACCTACTTTGGGGCATCCGGGATTTACCTCTCCAGCGTGCTTTCCGGGCTGGTGGACGTGAACGCCATCACCCTTTCGATGGCCGAACTCAGCCGCACCGGCGGCCTGGCCCTGCCGGTGGCGGCGCGGGCCATCGTGCTGGCGACCCTGAGCAACACTCTGGTCAAGGGCCTGATGGTCTCCGCCCTCGGCAGCCCCGCCCTGCGGCGCATGATCCTGCCCGGCATGCTCCTTACATTGGTGGTAGGGCTGGCGGGCGCGGCCCTGTTGTAAAATAGTTGGCCGTAAGAGTTTGGAATTCCGTCGGAGAGAAACAGCGGCCAACTATTAGAGTAGCCTACAGGCATCTTACGAAGAGAGTCGCGCTGGAAGGTCAGAGTCCTTGCAAAAAGACTTTCAGTGGGCTACTTAAGGTGAGCGCAAATGGACACAAATAGAATGCACAGCGGTCGCAGGCGCGCCCAACACCCGGAGTCCAGCCAATGATCGCCAGTCTGAGCGGCCGAATCCTGGATATCGAACCCAACGGCCTGGTGGTGGAGGTGGGCGGCGTGGGCCTGTTGGTGCACGTCCCCAAAAGCGTGCGCGCAGAGGCCCAGCGCGGCCAGAGTCTCTTCCTGCACACGCGCCTGATCGTGCGCGAGAACGAACTTGCCCTCTACGGCTTCCCGACCCGCGAAGAGCGCGAGTTCTACGACCTGCTGCTGGGCGTCAACGGCGTCGGCCCGCGCCTGGCGCTTTCCGTGCTCTCCACCCTCAACCCGGCCGCCATCCGCCGGGCGGTCGTCAACGAACAGACCGAGGTGTTCGGCCGCGTGCCGGGCGTGGGCAAGAAGACCGCCCAGAAGATCGCCCTGCACCTGCAGGACAAAATCGCCGCAGTGGATGGCCTGGAACCGATCGCCGCCCTGGATGACGCCGACACCCAGGTGCTGGAAGCCCTGACCGGCATGGGTTTCAGCGTGGTCGAGGCTCAGGCCGCCCTGCAGATCATCCCCAAAGACGCCCCCGACGACGTGGAAGAACGCCTGCGCCTGGCGCTGGGCTACTTCAACCGCCCCTGAGGCCAGGAGACGCCGACGATGACCGATCGGATGCGCCGCTTCGTCCGCCGCTGGGGGGTAGCCCGCGCCACCGCCATCGGCACGGCCGCGGCGGTGCTGCTGTCGCTCCTGATCACCGTCGCCGTCTCACTCGTCATGGATTCAACGCCCGGCCCGCTCGGCTGGGGGTTAAGCGTGTTCTCGCCGCTGCTCATCGCCCCGCCGCTGGCCTACCTCCAGTTCCGGCTCATTGAACGCCTCGACCGGGCCGAACGCGAACTGGCCGAACTGGCCTCCTACGATGACCTGACCCAGACCTACAACCGCCGCCAGTTCACCGATATGGCTCTGAAGGTGCTGGCTGCCGCCGGGCAGAGCGGCATGCCGGTCGGTTGCCTGATGCTCGACGTGGACCACTTCAAGCAGGTCAATGACCGCTTCGGCCACCTGGCCGGCGACGAGGCCCTCAAGGCCATCGCCGTGCATCTGCGGCAGTTCGCCCAGCCGCCCGTCCTGCTGGGGCGCTTCGGCGGCGACGAGTTCCTTTTCCTCCTGCCGGGGACGGACGAAACTGAGGCCAGAGCCTTTGCCGAACGGATGCGCAACGACCTGTCGGCGCTGCGCATCCCCACCCGCCACGGCCTGGTGCAGGTGACGGTAAGCATCGGCGTGTTCGTGACGCGCGCCGTGGCAGGCGACCTTGAGCACTTTCTGCACCACGCCGATAACGCCCTGTACGCCGCCAAGGGCGGCGGCCGCAACCGGGTGGAAGTGGGACGAGAGGGCTAATCACGCCCCCGCGTTTTCCGCGTATAATCGAAACACCCCGCGTTTCCAAAACCTATTGCTTCCGGGGGGTTGCGCACGGCAAAGATGCAAGTTCATCCATACTCCATCTGGCTGGGACTGGCGGCGCTGGCTTCGTTTCTAGCCACCTGGGTCGTCTGGCGCCGGCGCACCGCTCCGGCGTCCTGGCCGCTGTTGGCGCTGGAGGTCGCTTCCGGCGTCTGGGCCGGGACCTACGCCCTGCACTGGGCCAGCACCAGCCTGAACGCCCAGGTCTTCTGGCTCAACGCCACCTACGCTGGCGTAGTGGTCATCCCGCTGGGCTTCCTGGCCTTCGCCCTGCACTTCACGGGCCAGGGTGAATGGCTCACCCGCCGCCGCCTGCTGCTGCTGTCCATTGAGCCAGCCCTGACGTTCATTCTGGTATGGACCAACCCCTGGCACCGCTGGTTCCATGCTTCGTTCCAGCAGCTGGACCTGGGCCGGGTGGTGCTGCTGGCGTGGACGCGCGGCCCCTGGTTCTGGCTCAATGTGACCTTTTCCTATTCCCTGCTGCTCATCGCGGTCATCCTGCTGGCGCGCGCCGCCGCCAGCGCCAGCGCCCCGTTCCGCGGCCAGTATGGCCTGATTCTGGCGGCCTCCCTGTTCCCATGGGCGGCCAGCATCGTCACCCAGTTCGGGTTCAACCCCTGGCCGGAACTGGACCTCACTCCGCTGGCCTTCAGCGTCACCGGGGTGGTCTTCATGTACACCCTGATGTTCCACCGCCTGCTGGACCTGGTACCGGTGGCGCGCGAACATGTGGTGGAAAGCATTCAGGACGGCGTGATGGTGTTGGACCTGCAAAATCGGGTGGTGGACATCAACCCGGCCGGGCTGCTGATCGCCAGACTGGAAAAGGAACAGATTCTCGGCCGGCCGGTGAGCGAGGCTTTCGCCGCCTTTCCGGATGTGCTGGCGCGCTTCGTCGGCCAGGAAACCCTCCAGGAAGTCGTCCATCTGCCCGGCCCCCCGGAGCGCTACCTGGAACTGCGGCTCGACCCGCTGGAAGACCCGGGCGGGCGGCGGCTGGGCTGGTTGGTGGTGGGGCGCGACATCACCCAGGCCCAGCAGCGCGAGAACGCCCTGCTGGCCGCCAACCAGCGCCTCAAGTTTCAGTTCCAAGAGATTGAAGCCCTGCAATCCCGGCTGCGCGAGCAGGCCGTGCGCGACCCCCTCACCGGCCTGTACAACCGCCGGCATCTGGATGAAACCCAGCCGCGTCTGTTCGAGCAGGCCAAAGCCCAGGGCCAGCCGGTGAGCCTAGTGATGGTGGACCTCGACCACTTCAAACTCCTGAACGACGAATACGGCCACGCCGCCGGGGACGAGGTCCTCGAACACCTGGCGCGCGTGCTGATGCGCTTTTCGCGCGAGCGGGATGTCATCTGCCGTTACGGCGGAGAAGAGGTGCTGGTGGTGCTGCCGGGCATGCCGCCGGAAGCCGCCCTGCAGCGCGCCGACGAATGGCGTACCACCTGGGCGGCGCTGGAGATTCCCTACGCGGAGTTTTCGCTGAGGATGACCTTCTCGGCCGGGGTGAGCGCCTACCCCCAGCACGGCGGCACCTTCCCGGAGGCGCTGGCGGCCGCCGACCGGGCGCTTTACGCCGCCAAAGCAGGCGGCCGCAACCGGGTGGTTCTGGCGGATGCGGCCGGAAGCGGTTAGTACCCGGCGCGCGGCCCCCTGGCGGCGTTCATGCTGGCCCAGGCAGGCGACCTGACCCACCCCCACGACCCGCCGGTGATAAGCAACCAGGGGCGCAGCATGCTGCGCCCCAACCTCCACAATGCAAACCTGCAAAGGCATGATTGAGCTGCTGAACGTCAGTTGCTTTTCGCCTGCCACGCGGCCAGCACGCCCGGCAATTCCGCCAGCGCGGCAATCTCCGCATCCGGCTGAATCGTTCCGGCGTGGTCGCGGTTGGCGGGCGTGTCCGCCCGGCGGGTGACCCACACGCTGCGCAACCCGGCGTTGCGCGCCCCCAGGATATCTGCGCCCAACGTATCCCCCACCATCACCGCCCGGCTGGCCGGGACATGCATCACCTCCAGGACATGCCGGAAGATGCGCGGGTTGGGTTTGCGGATGCCGTAAGCCGCTGAAGAGAGGATGACCTCGAAATACGGGCGCAGGCGGGCGTTATCCACTAGGCGTTGCACATCCGCGTCGTCGCCGGCGTTGGAGACCAGCGCCAGCCGGTAACCCTGGTCGAGCAGCGTTTCCAGCGTGGGCACGGCGTCATCCTCCGTCTTCCAATGCGCCTGGCTCACGGCGTACATCTCGCCCAGGGCGCGCCGCAGCGCATCTTCGGGCAGCGGTGGGCTGCCCCACTCGGCCAGCAGGGCCTGCAGGACGTAGCCGGTGGTGTGTTCGATGAACTCCGACTCGCGCTGGGCATAGTAATCGTTCAACCGGGCGCGGAACTCCGCCAGAAAGCGCTCCGGCTGTATACCCACGCCGGCCGCCCGCAATTCCGCCAGCAGGGCCTGGTCGGCGCGGGCGAACACGTCCGGCCAGTTGCCGTCGAAGGTGATGAGCGTATTGCCGAGATCGAAGAGCGCTGCCTGGATGGGTGGCATACGGATTCTGAACTTGTGCGCTAAGTAGCCCACTGAAAGTCTTCTTGCATAGGACTCCGACCTTCCAGCGTGACTCTCCTCGTAAGCTGCCTATGGGCTGCTTTAATAGTCGGCCGCTGTTCCTCTCCGACGGAATTCAAAACCCGTACGGCCAACTACCTAATAGCCCCGGGCCGGGTCAACCAGGTTGAACAGCGGCCGGTCCTCCAGGTAATGGTGAAGGTTGGCGATGAACAGGTCCACCGCCCGCCGGGCGTAGTGATCGCTCACGCCCGCCACGTGCGGGGTGAGCAGCACGTTGGGCAGGCTCCAGAACGGGCTGTCGGCCGGCAGAGGTTCCTCGGGGAACACGTCCAGCGCCGCGCCCGCCAGTTGGTCGCCCTGCAGGGCGGCCAGCAGGGCGTCGCTATCCACCACGCCGCCCCGCGAAACATCCACCAGGAAAGCCCCAGGCTTGAGGGCCGCCAGTTCCTTCCGCCCCACCAGGCCGCGCGTCTCCGGGGTGAGCGGCGCGGTCACGACCACGAAATCGCACACTTTGAACATCGAGCGCAGGGCCTGGGGCGGGTAGAGGCGGGTGAAGTACTCGCCTTGCGGGTCGCCCTGGCCTTCCGGCTGGTAGCCGCTATCCTCCAGATGCATCAGGTCGCGCTTGCTGGCGAGCACCACCGCGCCCACTTGGGTCAGCAGGCGCGCCAGCTGGCGGCCGATGCTGCCATAGCCCACAATGCCGACCGTGCTGCCGCGCAGTTCCACCGGGTGGTGGTCGCCGCGGCTGGGCAGCCACTCGGCCCGGCCCTGCATGGCGAGGAATCCGGGCAGGTTGTGGCCGAGGGCCAGCAACAGCGCCAGGGCATGTTCGGCCGTCTGTGAAGCGTTCGCTCCGCTCATCGTGGTGACGCGCACATCCTCGCTCTGCAGGGCGGGCTGGTCCATCAGCCCATCCACCCCGGCCAGGTAGTACTGCACCCAGCGCAGGTTGGGGCATTCGCTCGCTTCCGGAAAGGCGCGATTGGTGAACAACACTTCGGTGGGCGCCCAGATCGGCCCCGGGACGGCCTCACCCGGCCGGGTGGGGTGATGGGTGACCAGCAGACGCGGCGAGACGGCCTGGATGCGGGCCAGGTCCTCTTCCGGCAGCGGGATTGTGATGAGGGTGTGGATAACGTCGGTCATGGCGTGGAGAAACGTGTGGAGGAAACCCGGCGCGCACAGGGACAACGTGTGGATAACTGGCAAAAAGCGGTGGATGAAGCCTGGACAACCAGTGGATAACCTGCCATGCGGCTATTCTATACCATGCCGCGTTCCTGCGCCGGAAGGCAGGGAAGATTTAAGGTTCGGGGCGGCAAAACGAACGCCCCGCCGGTTGGGCGGGGCGTTGAGGTCATGGCGTGGGGGTTGCCACAGGGCCGCCCGAGTCATAGGCGACGATCTCGACCCACAGCGTACCGTTGCCGTTCACGCCGAATATGGCGTTGGAACTGCGCAACTTGAATTCCACCCGGTATTTGCCGACCTTGCTGGGGGTGACGAAATCCACGTTGATATCCAGGTAACCGTTGGGCGGCACGTTGGTGGTCACGATGGCGATCACGCCCTCGGCGCCCATCAATTCGGAACTCTCCTTGCCGTCCGTCAGCGAATACACCCAGACCAGGTTCAACGTGCCATCCCAGGTGCACGTGCCGGTGTTCTTGATGCGCCAGGTCTTGGTGAACGCCTTGCCGAACGGGTATTGCGTGCCGTCCGGCACGGTCTCCACGCCCTCGAAGGCGGCCGCATAGGTGCAGGAGCCGGCGGGCTGGCCGCCGGGGGTGCTGGTGGGCGGCGCGCCAAGCACAGGCGGCAGGCCGGGCGTGGGGCTGAACAGGCTGGCCGCGGCGCCATCCGGCGTGCTGGTGGGCGGCTCGGGCGTCGGGCTGGGCGGCTCTTCGGTGGGCGTGGCGCTGGGCGGCTCCGGCGTGGGGCTGGGCGGCATGGCCGCCGCTGTCTGGGTAATGCCCATCACCGCCGTGGCGGCCGCGATGGTCTGCACGGCTTCCAGTTCGGATAGAGTGGGTCCGCCGCCGCCGCAGGCGGCCAGCGCCAGCGAGAGGCTGACCAGCAGCGCCAGGCCGGTTTTTGTTTTGGTCATAGGGTCAATCTCCTGAATTCAACATTGATTCTGCACCGGGCGGGTTCGGCCGCGCGGCCAGGGAAGGATTATATCGCCTTTACGGAGGAGTCTTCCCCCGCGGCGGAAAATATCATCAGAAGGTAGGAGGAAAGCAGCGGTTATGCGCCAGGCGCCATCCAGGTCAGTTCAGCCGTCCGGGTCGAGCAAGCCCTCGACGCGCGGCGGCCGGAAGTGTCCCCGCCCGCGCACGCTATCGGCTGTGCTGGGCTGGCCGCCGCGCTGCACTTCCACAGAATAGCCGCTGAAGGCGCACTCGCGTTCGCGCCCGGCCGTCTGGGGGTTAAGCACGATGAGGTAGAGTTTCTCGAAAGCCGAACCCTCCACAGCCACGCGCCCGGCCTCGAGCTGAAAGACATGCACTTCGTCGCCGCGGATGCCAACCACCTGCCCCGGCAGACCGCCCAGGAGCGTTATGGTCAGCGTCCCTTCAACAGGCAGCTCGATGTAATCGGCGCCCATCTGCCCCACGCCATCCAGCGGGTTGAAGACCGCATCCAGGCTGGCTTTACCTTCCAACCGCACCACCGGGTAGTCTTCGCCTTCTTCGAAGTCGCGGGTCAACACAGCCAGCGTGTACTCGCTGAACAGTTCTTCCAGCGTCGTGCCAGCCAGACCCAGGGCATGCTGGATGGCGGCGTAGCCGTCCAGGCTGGCGGCCGCTTCCCAGATGGCGCGCACCGTGGCGTGGCCGTAATGCTCGGAGATGTAGCGCAGGAACAGCCACTCGCCATACCAGTTATCCAGGTCTTCCACGCGGGCCTCACCGCCGTACTCCAGCTGGCACGAGTCCGGGGCCTTGAAGGGCGCCGTCAGGACTTCGTTGGCGTCGTTGACGTCATTGTAGACCTCGTCCTGGATCCAGGTGGCGGTGGCCTCCCACAGCCAATCGGCGGGTTCGCCGCCGTCGATGCCGTATTGGATGACATGCATGAACTCATGGGCGGCGGTGGAACGCATGAAGTCCAGGGCGTAGGCCGGGCTGCCGCCGATCTCGCGGTAATCATTGTCGAGCGCCATGAACGCGTGGTGTGAGCGGCTCTCAACGACCGGGGTGTTGGGGTTGTCGCCGACAAAGGTGTCGCGGTAGCCACCATCGGCGTAGCCAGCGATCTCTTCATCCGTGAGGATGTTGACGAGGTAGACATCCACCCGCTCGTCCCCGCCCAGCGTGCCGTCCGGCGGCGGGGCCGGCCAGCCGAAGATCTCGATCTCGGCCTGCCACACGTATTCCAGGGCGCGCGCCACGTGTTCGACGTAGTCCGGGTGCCCGTTCTGGTCGCCATCCTTGCCGGATACGGCATCCGCGCCGCTGGTGGTGTAATGAATGCGGAAGTGTTCGCTATCCAGCGACTGCGGGCGGCCGCTGAGCGCCGGGCGGTCTTCGTCGCGCGGGCTGGGGCCGGGCGGGCCAAATTCAAGGTCAAGTTCAGCCAGGGGGGAGAGGCGCGGCAGGTCTTCCAGCGCCGGGCCGATGGGTTTCAGCCCCGGTCGCTCGGCCAGCGGCAGATGCGGGCGAGGTTTGATCGCCAGCCGGGCTTCGATCAGCCCGGAATGGCCGGGCCGCGGCAAAGGCGTGAGCGGAAAATTGCATGCCAGGGCGGCCAGGACCAGCGGCAATGCCAGGCGCGAAAAGGCTTTATAAGCGGTCATATCGACGCTATTGCCGGGGATCTTACCCCCAAAGTTGGGACGTCCAACGCAGGCGAACGGGCTATTTCTTCAACCCCTCCACCACCGGAGGTTCAAAGAAAGCGCGGGCGCGCAGGTCGATGGGTTCCTGGGCCTGGCCGCCGCCCGCGACCGATGCTGTATAACCGGCCTCTTTGCAATCGCGCTGATGCTGGGCCTGGCCCAGGTTCATCACCACCAGATAGACGTGTTCATACGTGGAGGCGTCCAGGGACCCCCGCCCGTCCGGCATCTCGAACACCTGCACCTGGGAGCGGGTGACGCCCACCAGCAGGCCTTCCAGCAGGGCCGAGTCGAGGGCCGCGCCCTTCAGTTCGACCGTGATACGCCCATCCGCCAGGATCTCGATGTAGTCGGCGCCCATCTGAAAGACGCCGTCCACCGGCCTGAAGGTCGCATCCGCCGCCGCTTCGCCTTCCAGGCGTACGGTGGGGTAATCCTCGCCCTCCTCAAAATCGCGCAGCAGCAGGGCCAGCGAATACTCACGGAACACCTGCAGAATCTCAGTCTCGGCGGTTGCCAGCGGGCCGGCAAAAGCCTTGTAGCCGTTGGTCTGGTCGTGCCCGGCCGTCAGCCAGATATCGCGCACGGTGGCATGGCCGTGGCGTTCCGATATGAAGCGGAAGAACAGCCAGCGGGCATACCAGTTCAGGCGGTCTTCTTCCTTCGTCACGCCGCCGCGCGCCAGCTGGCAGGAATCCGGTGCCTTGAAGGCCGCGCCCACGTAGCGCACCAGGTCATTGATATCGTTGTAGACCTCGTCTTCCATCCAGGTGGCGACGGATTCAAAGAACCAGTTGTCGTTCTCGCCCCCGTCGATGCCGAACTGGATAACGTGCAGGAATTCATGCGAGGCGGTGGAGCGCAGCAGTTCCAGCCAGCGCGCCCGGTCTTCCGGCCGCAGGAGGTCGTCCTGGTAATCGTTGTCCAGCACCAGGAAAGCCGACATGGCGCGCTGTTCGACGGCCTCGGTGGCCGGGTTGTCGCCCACCAGGGCGTCGTGGCCCTCGTTGGTAACGTAGCCCAGCGCGCCGTAGCGGTTGATGATATCGGAGAGATACACGTCCAGGCGGTTATCGCCGCCGCGCCCGCCATCCGGGGGCGGCGCGGGCCAGCCAAAGATGTTGATTTCCACGTCCCACACGAATTCCAGCGTGCTACCAACCTGCTCGACAAAATCCGGGATGTCGTTGCCGTTCTCGTCGGCGTCCGGCACGGCATCTCTGCCGGAAAAGGTGAAATGCACGCGGAAGTGCTCGGTCTCCAGGGCATAGGGCTGGCCGCTCAAGGTTACCCGCCCGCCGTCCTGGCGGGTTTCCTCAGGTTTCGCGAACTTGAGCGCCGGTTCTTCGTAGGAGGAGAAGCGCGGGAAGAAGAAGGTGACCGGCGCAGGCTTGAGCGCGGCCGCCTCCGGCAGGGGGGCCAGCGGCAGGCGTTTGGCGCGGCTGCGGGCTTCGGCCAGGCCGGCGTGGGGAATGCGGGTGGGTTCAGGGGCCGGCGCGGCCGGGGCGCAGCCGCCCAAAGCGAATGCCAGCAGGATGGTCGTCAGGAAAAGCGTGCGTTTTGCGGTCATTGGTTTACCCTCGTGAACCCTCTTGTACCACACAAGCGCGCCCAGGTACACCGCGGCCGGGCTGACAATCCTGATAGCCGTAGAAGCGAGTCTTTGCCGCGCGGGCGGTCATGGTTTGCGGCCCCAGTGAATCCCCACCGTGCCGAACATGCGGCGGACGAACCCGACCGCCTCGAAGCCCGCCTGACTGAACTGTTCCGCCAGGCGCTCGGCGGTGAGGAACTTCTCGGTGGAACTGGGCAGGTAGGTGTAGGCTTCGGCGTCGCCGGCCACCAGCCGCCCCAGCAGCGGGATGACGCGGTGCAGGTGGAACTCCAGCAGGGGACGGTACCAGTTCTGGCGCGGCGGGGTGGTATCCAGGCTGGCCACCCGGCCGCCCGGTTTGAGGGCGCGGCGTTGTTCGGTCAGCGCCCGATCCACGTCCGGCACGTTGCGCATGAGGAAGCCGCTGATGACTCCGTCGAAGACGCCTGGCTTGAAGGGCAGGTTCTGGGCGTCGGCGATCAGCCAGTGCACACTGTCGCCCCATCGCCGCGCCTTGCCGACCCACACCATCTCCGGCGTGAAATCCGAAGAAACCACGAAGGCGTCCGGGTAGCGCCGGGCGATCTCGAAGGCGATGTCGCCGGTGCCAGCCCCCAGGTCGGCCACGGCGGCGCGGGCGGGCAGTTCCAGCCGGGCGATGGCTTCCTTGCGCCAGCGCACATCCTGACCCACGGTCATCAGCCGGTTGAGCAGGTCGTAGCGGCGGGCGATGCGCCCGAACATTTTTTGCACGTAGCGGGCGCGTTCGGCCCCGGTGAGATGGCTCATGAAGCGCCTATCATACCCGCGCCTCCAGCGCGGCCAGGCGGGCCAGCACTCTGGCCGGGTCGTAGGTCAGCATCTGGACGCCCTGATAGAGGACCGCCGCCTGGGTGACGGCCAGCCAACCCAACGCAAAGGCGGCCACCCGCACGGCGCGGGCGCGCAGGCGCGGGGCCTGCTCGGCGGCGGCGGCCAGGGTGGTCTGGGCCTCGCCCAGCAGGTCATCGTAACCCTCCAGGGCGGCCTGGCCCTCCACCAGCGCGGCGCTCATGTCGGCCAGCCCGGCGCTGATGTCCTGCAGGTCGCCGCGGATGGGAGCCAGCCCCTCACGCGCGGCTTCAAGGTCGGCGGCCACTCCGGCGAGCGACTGCTGCATGGGCTTCAGGCTGGCCTGGACGTTATCCAGCGCCTCGCCCAGCGGCAGGGTGGGTTCGTAGGTCACGCCAGTCAGACGCGCGATGGTGTTGAGGCCCTTGAGCACGAAGTCGATGACGCCCGCCGAGCGCCCGGCGCTGTCCAGGGCGGTGTCGGTGTCGGCCAGCACCGCCGGCAGGTCGTCCTCCAGCAGGCCGTTCACCGAAGCCAGCACGTCATCGGCGATGACGAGCGTTTCGGCCGAGGAGGCGCTGGCGGCCTGGAGCGAATCGAGCGTGACGATGGTCTTGCCGAGGGCGGTCTGGTAGGCGTCCAGGGCGTCGGCGGCATCGCCCACCAGCCCCTGCAGGCGGGCGATGACCGGTTCAGTCTGTTCTGCCAGAGCGCGGTTCAGGCGCGCCAGCCCGGCCGCCCCGGCCCCGGTGGCGGCCAGGCCGGCCAGCGCGAAAATGACCAGCAGCGCCCCCAGCGGGGCGCGGATGCGGGAAAGGATCGCGAGCATGACGGGACCTCCTGCTGAATTAGCGGGATGACAGGCACAAGTATAGTCGAGGGGAAAACAGAAATCCGATTTCTCGGAGAATTCGGATTTCTGTGCTACTGCTCGCGCTCCGGCAGGAACGCGGCCAGTTCGCCGATGGCGCGGATGGTGGCGCAGTCGGCCACACCTTCCCACAGGCCCTGCGGGTCGATGAGCACCGGCAGGATATTGGCCCCCCGCGCCCCGACCACATCGGCGAAGTAGTTGTCGCCCACGTACAGCGCCTCGTGCGGGCGGGCATTCGCCAGGCCGAGGGCGTAGTAGAAGATCTCCGGTTTGGGCTTCCACATGCCGATCTCACCGGCGGCGAACTGAAAATCCAGATGCGGCAGCAGGCCCTTTTCTTCCAGATACTCCGGCACCGGCCGGCTGCGGTTGGTGACCAGGCCGACGGTGTAGCCGCGCTGGCGCAGCGCCGCCAGGGTGGGGATGACATCGTCAGGGATGATATCTTCCGGGTCGTAGTTCTCGGACATGAACTGGTGCATTTGCGCGGCCCAATCCAGGGCCTGGGCGCGCCGTGCGCCCAGCGCCAGAAGGTGGCGTTTGGCGTAGTTTAGCCAGAATTCGCCATTCTCCATGCCGTAGGTCTTCAGGTCAATGAGCAGGTCTTCGGAATCGGCCCAGTACTCATGCGACCATTGCAGGGCCTTGCGGCGACGGTCGGGACCGTCGGGCGCGCCGAGTTTGGCGGCGTAGTCCCAGAACAGTTCGTGGCCGTCGGGCCGGCTCTGGCGCAGCGTGCCGTCCAGGTCGAAGATGACGGCCTTGATGCCGTCGGGGATGCGGTGGTTCTCAGTCATTAGCGATCTTTGTTGCACAAAAGACTCAACCACAGATGAACACGGATGGGCACAGATTAGTGACGCCGTTTAGGATTTCACGCAATACGCATCCTGCAACAGGCATTAGGTAGTGCGTATCGCGCATTCATCCGCGTGCATCCGTGTTCATCTACGGTAGGCTTTCTGCCTTTCTCTGTGTCTCCGTGGTGAAGAGCATTCGGCGGCCCCCTCACCCGCCAATGAACGACATCTCCACTTTGGGCAGGTCCGCCGTCTGGGCCGTGCGCAGTTCAGAGTAGCGGTCGATGCGCTTCTGCCACACGCCGGTGATGGCCGCCCGCAGGTCGTCGTCGCTGGCCCCACCGCGCAGCAGCGCCTTCAGGTCCGCCCCGCCGATGGCGAACAGGCAGGTGAAGAGCTTGCCGTCGGCGGAGATACGCGCCCGGCTGCAATCGCCGCAGAACGGCTGCGTGACCGACGCCACGAGGCCGATCTCGGCGCCGGTGTCCGTGTTGCGATAGCGTTGGGCCACCTCGCCGCGGTAATTCGGGTCGAGCGGTTCCAGCGGCATTTCGGCCTGCAGGCGGCGCAGGATCTCCGCCGCGGGTACGACATCGTCCATGCGCCAGCCGTTGGTGTGGCCCACGTCCATGTATTCGATGTAGCGCAGGATGGTGTCCGGCCGGTTGAAATGCCGAGCCATCGGCAGGAGGCTGTCGTCGTTCACGCCGCGCTTGACCACCATGTTGACCTTGACCGGGGCAAACCCCGCGGCGATGCTCTCCTCGATCCAGGCCAGCACCTGGATCACCGGGAACTGCACGTCGTTCATCGCCATGAACACGGCGTCGTCGAGCGAATCGAGGCTGACGGTCATGCGGCGCAGCCCGGCCGCCCTGAGGCTGTGGACGCGTTCGGGAGAGAACGAGCCGTTGGTGGTGAGGGCGATATCCTCGGCCCTGTCCAGTTCTGCCAGCATGGCGATGAGCGTCTCCAGGTCGCGGCGCATGAGCGGCTCACCGCCGGTCAGGCGCAGTTTGCGCGTCCCCAGTGAGACGAAGACGGCCGCCAGGCGGGCGATCTCTTCGAAGGTGAGCAGTTCGGCATGCGGCAGGAAGGCGTGGTCGCGGTTGAAGACTTCCTTGGGCATGCAGTAGGTGCAGCGGAAGTTGCAGCGGTCGGTGACCGAAATGCGCAGGTCGCGCAGGCCGCGGCCGAGCAGGTCTTCGAGGGTTTCGTCAGGGTTCAGCATAGTGGAAGGAGAAGTATAACAAGGAAGGCCAAAAACGAGGACTGTCTTTAAGGATAGTCTCGAATCCTTCTGCAATTCTTACGCGGGAATAATGACCGAGGAAAGACAATGGTTGGCAGGTTGATAGGCATCGATGTGCTCTACAGCGCCAATATTCAAAATATTATGAAATCACAGAAAATTAGCAAAATATCTTGCTATTCACCCGGCAAGGTCTTCGATGTCCTCCAGCACCCGCGCCAGGTCGTCCACCATCCGGCCCCCGCCCTGCTCCGCCAGCGCGGTATGAACCGCCCGGTAATACCACAGCGTGCCCTCCCGGCCGCCGGTGAACCGCTCCCACACCCCCGGCCCCTGCGCCCGCAGGTCGGCCAGTATCGTGCGGGCGTTGTGCAGTTTGTCGGCCGCCAGCACCCGCCGGGTCGCGGCATCCGCCGAGCGCAGGCGCGCCAGGTGTGCCTCCTTGCGCCCGCGCCAGGGCGGCTTGGGCATGGCATCCGCGTCGCTGCACATCTGGACGATTTCCGCCACGCGTTCGCCAAACCGCGTGCGGATCTGCGCCAGCGTCGCCCGGCCGCCCTGGTCTTCCACGGCGTCGTGCAGCAGCGCCGCGATGGCTTCGTCCTCGCCGCCGCCGTCTTCCAGCACCAGGGCCGTCACCGCCAGCAGATGGCTGATGTACGGCACGCCGCTGGCCTTGCGTTTCTGGCGGCGGTGCAGCCGGTGGGCGTACGCCAGCGCCTCCTCGAAGCGCTCGCCGAGCAGAGGCGCGCTCACGCGCCTTCCCCGGCCGGCCGGACGGCCACGTTGGGCGCAAAGTCGCGGCGCAGGTCGTCCGGGATGGCCGCCGGGCGATTGGTCTTCAGGTCGATCAGCACGTACTGCACCAGCAGTTGCGCCGCCAGGTCGCCGGTCTCCGCAAGCCGCACGAAGTACCAGCGCTGCGCCGACGAGCGGCGTATCCCGCCCAGATAGGTGCTGGTTTCCAGCGCGTCCGCGTAACGCGCCTGTTGCCGGTACTCGATGCGCGCCTGGCGGATCACCCAGGCCAGGCCCCGCTCCAGCATCCGCGCCAGCGACCAGCCGAACGCCCGGCCCACATCCATGGCTGTGTCCTCCACCAGCGAGAGGTAGTTGGCGTTGTTCACGTGCCCGGCCGGGTCCACGTCCCGCCATGCCACCGTGTGCGCCCGCCGCACCACCACCGGCGGGGGCGGCGGCGCGGCCGGGAACGGCTCGCGCCGGGCGGCCTCTGCCGGCGCGCCAGCGGGGAAGAAGGCCGCCATCATCTCCGTCGGGATGCTTACGGGGCGTCGCCCTTCGGCGCCCAGGTACACCCAGTCTGTACTGGCGCGCGCCGCCGTCTCGCCGTTGCGGCGAAACTCGTAGGCGCGCCGCGAGCGCACCCGGCGGAAGTCCTCCACCCAGGTGTGGATTTCAAAAGCGTCGCCGTAAACCAGCGGCTGGAGATATTCGATCTCGGTGCGGTGTGGCAGCCACAGCGTGCCCAGTTCGTTGTAGCGAGCCATATCGTAACCCGCCGCGGCGGAGGCCTCGATGGCCGCTTCCTGCATATAGCGCAGATAATTGGCGTTGTTCACGTGGCCGTACATGTCGCATTCGTACTGGCGCACGCGGAAGGGACGGACGAAGCGCAGGGGTTCAGGCATAACCCGCGAATTGTATCACTCGCAAACGTTGCGCCCCGCTGCGAGAGCGGGGCGCACGAGTGAGGAGGAGGATGGTCAGAGAGGCGCGGCGGCTATACGGCCCGCACCTCCGTGATCTCGGGGAAGAACTGCCGCACTGTGCCGGCGATCCAACCCTGCAGGGTGGTCTGGGTCAGGGCGCAGCCCTGGCAGGCCCCGCCCAATTTCACCTTCAGCACCCCGCCTTCCAGCGAGTCGAAGCGCACCCAGCCGCCGTGGTACTGCTCGATATAGGAACTGATGTTGTCGAGCAGGGCGGTCAGGCGTTCTTCCGGGCTGGCTAGGGCGTGGCTATGTTCGCTCATCGTCGGCGTCTCCTTCTTGCGGTCATCCTCAGGATAGGCGCGAAGGGGAAGTTCGGGCAGGGTCAGGTTGACCCGAAATCGGATGACAATTGTCCTGATTGAAGGGGGAAAAAGCAGGAAGGACCGCAGCTGAACGCGGATGCGCGCAGATAAAGCCGGTCGTTGCAGGCGCCCAGGAGACGCCGCTATAATGAGGCCATGCCGAGAATCCTGCACGTCATGCTGGCCGGTCTGCTGGCCTTCCTGGCCGCCTGCGCTGGGCAGACGACGCCAACGCCTCCGTCCACTCAGACGGCCGTCAGCCTGCCGACCGCCAGCCCAACCGCCCGCGCGCTGCCAACCGCCACTGCGCCGCCCCCGACCCCGACCGAAACCACCCCGACCGAGCCCACCCCCACCAACCCGCAGGCGCGTTTCGCCATCATCGGCGACTATGGCACAGGCGACGCCAACGCCGCTGCGGTGGCCGCCCTCGTCCTTGCCTGGCAGCCGGAGTTCATCGTCACCACCGGCGACAACAATTACCCGAATGGCGCGGCCGAGACCATCGACCCGAACATCGGCCAGTTCTACAGCGACTACATTGGCGGCTATGCCGGGGAATACGGCGAGGGCAGCGAGGTCAACCGCTTCTTCCCAACGCTCGGCAACCACGACTGGGACACGCCCGGCGCGCAGCCCTACCTGGACTACTTCAACCTGCCCGGCCACGAACGCTACTACGATTTCGTCTGGGGGCCCGTGCACTTCTTCATGCTCGACAGCGACAGCCGCGAGCCGGACGGCATCGGCCGTTCCTCGCGCCAGGCCGAATGGCTGAAGGCCGGGCTGGCCGCCTCCACCGCGCCCTGGCAGGTGGTGGTGCTGCACCACCCGCCCTTCTCCTCCGGGCGGCACGGGGATAACCCGCCCCTGCAATGGCCCTATGCCGGGTGGGGCGCCGACCTGCTCCTGGCCGGGCACGACCACCTCTACGAACGGCTGGAGATCGCCGGCCTGACGCACGTCACCAACGGCCTGGGCGGAGGCAGCCGCTACTATTTCATCGTCCCGCTTCCGGAGAGCCTGGCGCGCTACCGCGCCGCCCACGGCGCGCTGTTCATCAGCGCCTCGCCGGAAGGCATGGACATCGAGTTCGTCAACGTAAACGGCGAGGTCGTGGATGCCTTCACGCTGGCGCAGGAGGACTGAGATGAGACCCGCCCGAATCATCGCCCTGGCCGCGCTGCTGCTGGCAGCCTGCGCGCCGGAGATCGTGCCCTCCGCGCTGGAAATTCCTGAAGGCGACTGGACGCAGGCGGCCGACATGCCCGGCCCGCGCAGTGAAATGCCCGCCGCCGCCCTGGACGGGCGCATCTACGTGCCGGGCGGCCTGGGCGGCGACGATACCCTGGAGGTCTATCTGCCCGGCGAAGACCGCTGGGAACGCCTGGGCGACATGCCCGGCGGCCGCCACCACCTGATGGCCGCCGCCCACGACGGGGCGCTGTACGTCTTTGGCGGGTTCAGCAGCCTGTGGGGCGCCGCGCCGGACGCGTGGGTCTACGACCCGGCGGAAGACCGCTGGGAGCGCCTGCCGGACATGCCCGAGAACCGGGCGGCCGGCGCGGCGGTGAGCCTGGGAGATTACATTTACATCGTCGGCGGCGTGGGCGGCACGCAGGCGCTGTTGCGCTTCGACCCGGCCAGCGGAACGTGGACGGCGCGGGCTTCCCTGCACGAGGCCCGAGAACACACCACCGCCGTGGCCCTGGATGGGCGCATCTACGCTATCGGCGGGCGCTGGAGCGGGCGAAACGAACTGACCTCGGTGGAGGTGTACGACCCTGAAACAGACACCTGGACTTACGCCGCGCCGCTCAACGTGGCGCGCGCCGGCCATGCCACGGCCGTGCTGGATGGCCGCCTCTACGCCTTGGGCGGAGAGGTGCTCGGGAGCGGTGCGACGTTGGATTCGGTCGAGGTCTACGACCCGGACTCGGATAGTTGGACGCTCACTGACCCCCTGCCGGTGGCCCTGCACGGCGTCCCGGCCGTCGGCCTGGACGGGTTGCTCTACGTGCTGGGCGGCTCCGACCGGGCTGGCGCGGCCGAGAACGCCGGCCGCACGCTCATCTACTCGCCCTGACGCGGGCGCGGCCTCAACACAAACGACTCATCCCCCATCAGGGGTCCGGCCAGGGGCGCGGCGTCCAGCGCCATCACCCGGCTGTTGGCGAAGAAATCGAACTCGAATGTGGTCGGCTCGCCGGCTCGCTTGCCCGGGATGGGCATGAGCCGCGCCGTCAGGGGCTTATCCAGCCGCTGGGCCAGCGCCGCCAGGTCGAGCAGCAGCGCCGCCAGTTGTTCGGGGGTCGTATCGCCCGGCAGCGGCAGTGTGTCCAGCCCCGTCCCGCACACCGCCGAGAACATCAGCACATCCTTGATGGTCAGGGGACCCTCAGCGGCGCGCTTCGCCAGGGTGTAGTCCTCCAGCACAGGCAGCATCAGGCCGCTGAAGCCCGCGCGCGGGAACTGCGCTCGGTCAATGGCGTCGGCGATCAGCGCCGCGGCCGCCAGCGACCCGTGCCGCCCGACGGCCGGGACGCCCAGGCGCTCGAAGGCCGTGCCGAGCGATTGGGCCCCGGTCGGGAAACCGGCCAGCGAGAAGTCGATGCCGCCGAAACGCGCCCCGGTCTGCGCTGCCAGCTCCTCCCCCACCTTCGCCAGCGCCGCGCCGTGCTGTTCCAGCGCCGCCACCAGATTCCCAATGGCCACATCCAGCGAACCCGCCGCTTCGAAAGCCGCCACGGCCAGGTCGGCGGCCTCAGTGGCGAAGGCGAAGGCCGGCGCGTCGCCCGCATGGTAGGCGGCCGGGAAGAACGGCGAGCCGGGCGGTACGTTGGCCAGGGCGGTGAAGTACATGTTGCCGAAACCGTTGGGGTCCTGCGACGCCAGCGCGTGAATGATTCCGGCGCAGGCGCGCACGCCAGGCAGCGAAACGCCCGCCTCACGCGTGCTCATCTCGGCGCACAAAAATGTGCTGGACGTGGCCTTGAGGATTTCGGGGATGGCGGCGTATGCCTCCGGCTGGCCGAGGCGCGCTGGGCCGAGCGCCGGGTAGTTGTAGCCCTGCGCCGCGGCCGCGGCTTCCAGCGCGACGGCCAGCCGCACAGCCTCCTCCGTGCTCCAGCGCTCCAGCAACTCCGGGAACGGCACGGTGGCCAGCCGGGCGGTCTGGACCTCGTAGCCGGCGGCCTGCACGGCCGGGCGCGCCGTGGCGATGAACACGCCCGCCGCGGCCAGCCGCTCGTCAACCAGCGGCCAACGAGGATTGAGGAAATAGGTGATTGAGCGTATCTTCATTAGGTGAATGGTAATCGGTAATTCGTAGGCAGAACTCCGTGAGCAGTCATTCGAGTATGGCGCGGATGGCTGGCTCGCGGAACTCGAATCACAAATTTCTGTTCACGGCTTTTCCCGTCTCTGCCGCACGGCCTCGAACATCAGAATCGAACCGGCCACGGCGGCGTTGAGCGACTCGAAACCGCCCGGCATCGGGATGTGCACGAACCCGTCGGTCGCAGCCGTCAGCCCCGCGCCGCTGCCCTCGGCCTCCGAGCCCACTACCAGCGCCAGTGGCGCGCCCAGGTCGGCCCGGTCGCAGGGTTCGCCCTGCCCGGCCGCGGCCAGGAGTAGGCGCAGGCCGTGCCGCTTGGCGGCGCTGCGGATATCCTCATAACCCAGCGTTTCAAGCGAGAGACGAAAGTGCGCCCCCATCCCGGCCCGCAACACCTTGGGCGCGTAGGCGTCGGCGGTGCCGGGGTGCATCCAGACCGCCTGGACGCCGGCCGCCGCCGCGCTGCGCAGGAGCGTGCCCAGATTGCCGGGGTCGCGCACCTGGTCGGCCACGAGAACGAAATCCAGTTGCGCCGGGCGCGGCCGTGGGCTCAGGGGCAGCACCGCCAGCACGCCCTGCGGCGTCTGCGTGTCGCTGGCGGCTTTCATCACGTCCGGCGAGACGGCTTCGAGCGGCGCGCCGGCTCTGGTGAACGCCGCCAGCAGTGCCCGTCCGCGCCCGTCCAACTCTTCGGTGTGCAGGACGATCTCCGGCCGCTGTTTTGCGGCCAGCGCCTCTTCGCACAGGCGTACCCCTTCGATGACGAACAGCCCGGCCTCGCGGCGTTCTCTGGCGCGGGCGTTGAGGGCGCGGACCTGTTTGATGCGCGGGTTGGAGGGAGAGGTGATCATGGAGGCCAATGGTAACCGGTAATCAGTAAGCGGTAATTAGTGATCCGTAATTGGGTAATCAGGCCCGTGATCAGTCAATTGCCAGTTACTGATCACCAATTACGGTTTTTCACCCCACGCCTTCAGGAAAGTGGCCGCCATCTCGTCATCGTACAGACACAGCCGCACCGCGCCCAGGCTGCCCCGGCTTTGTTTCAGATGGCCGTCTATCGCCAGAAGGATGACCGGCGCAGCGCGTTCCTTCGGGAACCCGAAGATGCCGGTGCTGATGGCGGGCAGGGAAATCGAGGCCAGGCCCAGTTCCTCGGCCACGCGCAGGCTGGCGGTCACCGCTGCGGCCAGTTTGGCGTCTTCGTCGCCGCTGCCCCACACCGGCCCGACGGCGTGGATCACGTAGCGGCACGGCAGCGCGCCGGCGCTCGTCCAGGCCGGTCGGTCATGGCTCACCGGGCCGTGCGCCCGCACCCAGGCGTCGCTCTGGTCCTGGATGGCGCGCCCGCCGACGCGCACAATCAGTCCGGCCACGCCGCCGCCGTGCGCCAGCCATTCGTTGGCCGGGTTGACGATGGCGTCCACCTCTTCGGCCAGCAGGTCGCCCTGCACCAGATGGAAAGCGCAGCCGCTCTCATAGGCCCGGCTGGCGAGGATGCGGTTGGGCATACGCCAATTGTACCTGCCGGGGCGGCCCCATACCTGCCTCAGGCTATTATGGCCCTACCCACTTGGCCCACCAGGGCGGTGTGCCGCCATACCAGGTGATAGTGGTCGAAAATCCCGGCACTGAAGAGCAGGTGAATGGATTGGCATTTGTACCGGTCATGGTTGTGGAGGATGTGAAAGTTCCCAGGATGCCATCGTACACCGGCCCGCTGCTGGTCATTGTGCCGAACCTGAATTCATAATCTTCCGAGATTACGGCTATCGACCCCAGTTTCACGATGCAGTCGCTCAACTCAATCGAGAAGTTGGTCACGCGCCCATCCTGGGTGACATCAAACGACACCCCTTCGCCTTCCCAATGACCGGCATTCGGGTAGCCCGGCGGGGTCGGGCTGGCCTCAGGGGTTGGGGTCAGCGTCGCCGTCGGGATGGTCGTTCGGGTGGGGGTGGGCGCCGGGGTGGCCGTCGGCGCTTGCGATAAGACATTGCAACTCAGCGTCAGCGCGGCGATTGCCAGAAGCGCGGCAACTTTCTTCAATCGTAGGGCTGGAATCATGGCACTGCTCCTTTCGAGGGGAGATCGCCCCCTGCTCCGTGGATACCGGGCTGAAGTCACGGCCCCACCCATTCGGCACTCCAACCCGTCAGGGCCTCCGGTAAGTAATAGGTGGAAATTACCCCAACGCTGCCGCACACATACGGAGATGCGATAGTCCCCTGAATGTGGGTGCTGGAGTCAAATCTGCCGACGATGCCATTGTCAAACGGCTTGCCATCGAGGCCAATGTTGCCAATGACAAGGACATCCCCGCCACCAATTCTTATCGTAGTATTGATTTTCACCCGGCAATCACCCGCTACCAGCATGGTGAAGTTGCTGACGGTCCCCTCTGCGCTCACATCAAAAGACACTTCGGGGTCGCCCTCCCAGTGGCCCGGCTTCGCCAGCGGCGCAGGCGTGGCGGTGGGTTCCGGCGTGGCGGTGGGGACAAGGATGCTGCTGGCCGCCCCGCAACCCAGTAGCAGCCCCATGACCAGCGCTAAACCTATGACTTTGCTATAGGTCTTGTACACGTTCATTGCTTCGCTCCTTTCCAGGGGGCGATTCATCCTGTAGTGGATTTCGGGCGCCGATTACGGCCCCACCCACACCGCACTCCACTCCGCCATGTCCGCCGACATCCCGTACTTATAGGACCCGCAGATAAAAGGATTGGCAATGGTTCCCTGGATGGTGGTTGCCGTGCCAAACGTGCCCACGATGCCGTCATTCACCGGCTGGCCGTCAGAATCCACTTCGCCAATGCTCATCGAGCCGTCAGCATTGATGGCAACCGGTCGAAGTATCTCCAGAATGCAGTCTCCAGCGATAACGATGCGGAAATTGTTCACTTCCCCATCCGCGCTTACATCAAAGGACACATTGGGGTCGCCTTTCCAATGGCCCGACTTCGCCAGCGGCGCAGGCGTGGCGGTGGGTTCCGGCGTGGGGGTCGGCCCGAGCAGACCGGAAGAGGCGCCACACCCCAACAACGCCATCATCACCGTAAAGCCGACGAGTTTCTTGAATATGTGCCTGGTCTTCATCACTGAACTCCTTTCCAATCGAGCAGGTTTGGCAGGTTACTCGTTCGGCGCGGCTTCCCACTCGTCGGGTGCACGCCGTGTTGGGAGCACTTTCTACTGCTTAGCTCAAGGCTGATTAATAACCACGATCTAGTTCTTTCATGGCAGCAACATAAGGTAACATCGATGCAAGGTCAGTACGTTTTTCAATTAGGGATAAATGTTTTGTGTCAAGGAAAGGAGTGTTTGATAAATCGATCTCACCTTTCATAATTAAAGCCATAATATTTTCGCGAAGCCTATTCCATCCAAATTTCTGACCGCAGTATTCTTCCATTCGTTCACATAATTTTTTGTAGACTGATCTGGAAAGTGTCCAGTCGTGATCTCCTTCATATCCTTCCATCGTCAGGTATTTATGTCCTTCCAGGCTAACCAACTGGTCAAGGTACCCCACAGTTTCTATGATGAATCGAAGTTGAAATTTCCCATCCTTGAACGTGTCGGTTGAACGTGCTGCCAAAGTTAGAACTCTTTGAGCAATCTGCTCAATTTGAGTATGCCGGATACGGTCGGAATCAACAGCTAACCTGAATCGATCTCCAAAAATCCGCTTGTGTTGCTTAAGTAGTTCCAGATATACATCGAACCAAACAGTGTAAACGCGTATCAGGGTTTCTGTTGAACTCAAACTTTCTAAGGAGATAAGAGAATGCCGATATACTCCGATTGAGATTGGCACAATGGAAGTAAAGGCTTCTTGGGATTTGACCCGTTTCAGGGTTTTGGTTATTTGCTTATGGGTTTTTTTCCTGTCACCAGGTTTTAAGTCCATACTAGATAGAGCCTCAGCAGCGCCTATTTTGACCTCTGTGCGAGAATGATTCAATAGGCCAAGCAATGCGCGAACATTACCAGATTTCTGGAGTTGGCGAATATCGGGAGCTTCGTTATTAGGCATTGCTATCTCCAAATTATGGAAATTTGTGAGTGAGTTCTTTTTTGAACAAATAGCTTTTCTGGACAAAAACTTTATGTGTGCCCGACGGCTTGCGTTACCAGCAGGGGCGAGAACGCAAGACCACAAAATTATTCAAAGGCTTCAAACTTTGGAGCAGCCTTGCCCCTGTCGGGTGCATGCGCTGTTACGCGACTTGATTTTCGGAACCAGTCTCCAGATGTCTCACAACACAAAACAGGAGCACCTTCTACTTCCCAATTCTCTCAAGAGCCTCCCTTGCCGCTTCTCTGAAGAAAGAGAACAGCAGCGATTTATCCAGCCAGATGATAAACGGTTCTCGACTGTTAACGTCCAATCTTTTGTTTTGCTTCAGCTAACCAATCCCGCGTTGATTCCCGAACAAATACACTCTCGATGCCACGATTCAGTGTTTGCTGAAGGATTCTTGCCGCAGATTCGTAGTCCTTCTTTTCCATCAGGTAGACACACCCCAGGTTTGAACCAGCCAAAGAATTCCCAGGATCGGTTCTAAGTGCCTCTTCGTAGTACTCAATGGCTTTGTCATGCTGCCCAAGTTTCTGAGAGTAGTTATCCGCGATAAAGCACTGCAATCTAGATTTGGTGACAGCGTCAATTGGCCCATCCTTGATGAGGAGTGAAGCGATTTCAATCGCTTTGACATGACCTTTTCTCTTGTCGCCGCAAAAAAGGTCATAGGCCTCTTGCCAGAGTTTCTCTGCCTGGTGGGGGTCCACCATTCCTTCCTTTCTACGTGGTGTTATCCACCACAGGTTAGGGTTGTCCTTTCTCATAAGTCTCAATTAGGTGAGCAGTTTCCGTATAGCCACGCTCATAGGCCAAGCCTTTCGCTTTCCGCTTGCTGTCGCCCACCGCATGCACATCCGCACCGGCCTCCAGCAGGACTTTGACGATATCCGTATACGCCCCTGCCAGCCGCAATGAGCAGGGGCGTATACCCGCTCCCGGTTCGTTCATCCACATTGGCACCTGCCTTCAACAGAAGTCTTGCCATCTCAGCGCCGCCGCGTCCGTAGGCAGCCAGCTCCGGTAAGATGTCCTGATCTTTAACCTTCGCCCCATGTGCAATTAATGTTTTTGCAGTTTCCACATCACCAAACGCCATCGCGTATTTCAAGGCAGCGGTTCCCCAGCCATCGCGGGCATTGGCATCCGCGCCACTCTTTAGCGCTTCCAGCACCCTCTTTGGCTCTTTAGTCTCGATAGCCTTAAATAACGCAATGGTGTTCTCATCCATCGGAGGGGTCATCTTTGTCTCCTTTTCAATTGTGTTGGTCCGGCAGGCTACCCGTCGGATGCAGTTGACCGGTACAGTTGACCCTGTCCGCGATGCATGACAGTGCCTGTCTTTATTGTCGTGTATGCAGGCCGGAAACAAAGTGACATCTGACCCGGCCAGAGAGGGCAGCCTGTACCTGTTGCAGGTTTCGCGCGCCGCAAATCCCTTGACACCCGCTGAATTCCGGTGGTAGGATAGGCGAGTTGTAAATCCAGGAAAGGAGACGCACGGCAAATGGTGAAGTACACCCCCAACCTCATTGCAGTCACCCGCACCGCCTCGAAGGGCGCGGGCGATGGATTCGCCTTGTCGCAGTGCGTCTGCTGACCGGAACAAACGTTCGATAGAACCCACCCCGGCCATGGACGCAGGCACAAGTCCGTGGCCGAATTGTTTAAGGGCGTAGAAGGTTAGCCCTCAAAACGGCCACGGAACCCCCGCAAGGGGCGCCCGGCGGCCGTTTTTGTTTGCCGGGCAGGCAGAAGATGCAATCACCGATCACTGAGGAGCACGAGATGGAAGAGCACGAGAAAATCGAGACCGCTGTTGGATTGGGACGCGACCGCGTCCGCCGGCGGGAGTAACCAGAAAAGAAACCCGGTTGCCTCCCGCCCTGTTGAACCGCATTGAGAAGAAGAGGCAGCCATGAGCGCTTTACAGGACAGACGCAACCCCGTGTTGCCGGACGCCATTGCCCTGGCTCGCCAGGCGCACGCCAACGCCATGAAAGCCGCCCGGGCCGAGTTCGCCGCCGTGATGCGGCAACTGAACCAGGCGGCCGGCGACCCGGCCGATAGCCAGGCGCCAGCGGACGAGTTCGAGACGCCGGAATTGCAGGACCACTAGGGCGTGGGAAGGGTCATCCCCTTCCCCGCCCTGACACACAAGGAAAAGAGAAACAGAAATGTCACACGCCATTGAAATCACTCAGACCCTTCCGCTGCCGGATACCGCGATCCTGCCGGGCCTCACCTTCCGCACTTTTGCCGGCGAAAGCGACTACGCCAACATCCTGGCGGTCATCAACGGCATGAAGCGCGCCGACGGCAGCGAACGCTCCGACACGTTGGAAGTCATCACCACCAACTACCAGCACTTGCTGAACTGCGACCCTCACCAGGACATGCTTTTCGTTGAGCTGGATGGCCAGGTGGAAGCGTATGGCCGGGCATGGTGGATGCAGGAAGAAAGCGGTCTGCGCCGCTACGTCTACCTGCTGTTCACCAAACCCGCCGCCCGCCACGACGCCCTGGCCCACGCCATGGCCGATTGGTTCGAAGCCCGTTTGCGCCAGATCGCCGCCCAACACGCCGCCGGAAAAGACGCCCAGTTGGAAGTCTTTGCCGATGACCACGAGACCTGGCTCACCGGCATCTGGCAGGCGCGCGGCTTCCAGCCGGTGCGCTATGGCTTCGGCATGCGCCGCGACCTCAGCCAACCGATTCTGGATGTGCCCTGCCCGCCCGGCATCGACGTCCGGCCCATCACCGCCGACCTGCTGCGCGCCTGTTGGGATGCCAGCCAGGATGCCTTCCGCGACCACTGGGGTTATGTGCCGCCCACCGAAGACCAGTACCAGGGCTGGCTCAAGAACGTGAAGGACGAATACCCGCTCTGGAAAGTGGGTTGGGCGGGCGACCAGATCGCTGGCCAGGTGCAGAACTTCGTGAACAAGGAAGAGAACGAAGAGTACAGCCGCCAGCGTGGCTATACCGAAGGCATCAGCACCCGCCGCCCGTGGCGCAAGCAGGGCCTCGCCCGTTACCTGCTCACCGAGAGCATGAAGATGTTCAGGGAAATGGGCATGACCGAGACCGCCCTGGGCGTCGACGCCCAGAACCCCAACGGCGCCCTGCAACTCTATGAGAGCGTGGGCTACGTCGTGGAACGCAAAGGTGTGACGTATCGGAAGGCCATCATCGGTAATTAGAAACGGGTAACTGGCAATTTGTCAGTACCCCTGATTACAAATTACCAGTTACCAATTCCTTTTTGGAGAATGCTATGTTGACCGAAACAAACACCCAACTGAATCTGCCGCCCGGCTACACCGCCCGCCCGGCCACGCTGGAGGATGTGCCCGCCATCACGCGCCTGCTCAACCGTACCAGCCAGGTGATGATCAGCGTGGAAGACTACAACGAGACCGAACTGCGCAAGGAGCTCCAGGCCCCCGGCCTGGACCTGGCCGCCGACTCGCTGGCGATCTTCGCTCCGGGCGGCGAGCTGGCCGCCTACCAGGACATGTTCGCCCTGGTCAAGCCGCAGGTCTATCCAATGGTCTTCGGCCGCGTCGACCCGGACCACATGAACCGGGGGCTGGGCGGCGCCCTGCTGGCCTGGGCCGACGGGCGCGCCGCCCAGCATCTGGCCGCCGCCCCGGAGCATCTGCGCTTCGCCATCCGCGCCTTCGCCTATGGCGGCTGGCAGCCCGCCGCCGACCTGCTGGCCGGCCACGGTTTCACGCTTTTCCGCCATGCCTTCAAGATGCGCCGTGATTTCGACGGCGAGGTCGATGCCCCCGAGTGGCCGCAGGGCATCCGCATTGAGACCTACAATCATCCGGGCGAAGCCGAAGCCGTCTACCGCGCCATCGTGGACGCCTTCCAGGACCACTACGGCTACATCCATGAGCCGTTCGAGAGCGGTTTCCCACGCTTCCAGCACTTCGCCCTCGGCGATGAGGCCTTCGACCCCGCCCTGTGGTTCCTGGCCAGGGATGGCGACCAGATCGCCGGGATGAGCCTGTGCCGCAAGTGGGACGATGAGGACCGTACGGCGGGCTACGTCGCCACGCTGGGCGTGCGCCGCCCGTGGCGCAAACGCGGCCTCGGCCGCGCCCTGCTGCTGCACTCGTTCCGCGCCTTCGATGCCCGCGGCCTCAAAGCCGCCACCCTGCACGTGGATGCCGGCAGCCTGACCGGTGCCGTGCGCCTGTACGAAAAGGCCGGCATGCACGTCCACCGCCGCATCGACCGCTACGAGAAAGTGCTGCGCGCCGGCGAAGAGATCTCGACCACCGCGCTGGAGTGAATGCCTATGCCCATCCATGCCCTCCTCTGGGACCTCGGCGGCGTGCTCGTCCGCACCGCAGACCCGGCGCCGCGTGACGCTCTGGCCGCCCGGCTGGGGCGCACGCGCCAGGAACTCAACGACCTGGTCTTCGGGCTGACGGACGGCCGCAACGCCCTGCAACTGGGCGAGGTGAGCGAGGCGGACTACCACGCCGGGCTGGCCGCCAGCCTGGGCCTGCCGGTCGAAGACATCCCGGCGATGCTGGCCGAGTTCTACGCCGGCGACGTGGTGGATTACGCCCTGGTGGCTGAATTGCGCCGCCTCAAAGGCGGCTACCGGCTGGTGCTGGTGAGCAACCATCTGCCCACGTTGCGCCGCGAGATGCAGGGCTGGGGCATCGACCATGCCTTCCACCACCTGGTCATCTCCGCCGAGGTCGGCCTGATGAAGCCCGACCCGGCCATCTTCGAGATGGCGCTGGAAAAAGCCGGCTGTCTGGCGGAGGAGGCCGTCTTCGTGGACGACTACGAACCCCACGTCGCCGCCGCCCGCGCCCTGGGCCTGCACGCTATCCGCTTCCAGGACTCCGCCCAGGCCCTCGCCGACCTGCGCGCCCTGCTGGAAGAGAAAAACATGTAACTGGAAATGGGCAATTGGTAATTCAGCAAAGCGGCCCTCCTTCGATGCCCGCCCCAAATAACCACTTACCAGTTACCACGTACGAATTACGGTTTACGATACTTGGGACAACATCATGACTACAATCAAGAGACTCCTCAAACATCCGCTCGCCGTCTGGCGGAACATCAACCCCTCGGCGCGCCTGTTCCTGATCTCCAACGGCATGTTCGGCCTGTTCTGGAGCGGCTGGGCGCTGTTCTTCAACTTCTACATCCTCGGCCTGGGCTTCGACCGCAAATTCCTTGGCCTGGTGCAGGGCGCGCCCGCCCTCGGGATGCTGCTCTTCTGCCTGCCCATGGGCTGGGTGTCCGACCGCATTGGCCGCCGCCGCGCGTTGCTCATCGGCGTCACCGTGCTGATCCTCGGCTTCGGCCTGGTCGGGCTGGCCGACAACGCGAACCTGATTCTCTTTGGCGCCTTCGTCGGTGGCGCGGGGGATGCGCTCTTTGTGGTCAGCGTCTCGCCGCTGCTGGCGAGCCTCACCGAGCCGAAGAACCGCAGCCTGGTCTTCAGCCTCAACATGGCTTCGATGACCTTCGCCAGCATGTTCGGCAATTACTTCGCCGGGCTGCTGCCGGAAGGGCTGGAAACCGCTTTCAGGCTGGCGGCCGGCAGCGGCGCCTCCTACCGCGCCATCGTGCTGCTCAGCACCGGGCTGGCATTCCTCTCGCTCATCCCGCTGCTGGGCATCCGCATGCCAAAGGCCAACGATGAGAAAGCCGAGCACCACGTGGTGGACAGCCACAAACTGCAAGATATTTTGCAAAATAAAGAGGTTTGGAAACTCGTTGTGCCAAACATGGTTATGGGTTTCGGCGCCGCCCTGCTCATCCCTTACTTCAACCTGTATCTGGTCGACCGCTTCGCGGTCTCCGATCCCGGCCTGGGCTTCATTTTTGGCTTCCTGTCGCTGGTCATCGCCCTCGGCGCGCTGGTCGGCCCGCGCCTGGAACGCGCCCTGAAATCGCGCGTCCGGGCCGTGGTCGCCAGCCAGGGTTCTTCGATGCTGTTCATGGTCGTGCTCGGCCTGGCGCCCAGCCTGCCGGTGGCGGCGCTGGCCCTGTGGCTGCGCGGCGCCCTGATCAACATCGGCGCGCCGTTGTGGGACGCCTTCGTGATGGACCAGGTGCCGCAGAAGGCCCAGGGCACGGTCGCCAGCCTGCAGATGCTCACCTGGCAGTTCGGCTGGGCGGTCGGCCCGTATATCTCCGGTCTGGTGCAGGCGCGCGCCGGTTTCGGCCCGCTGTTTGTCGCCACCTCGCTGCTGTATGTCGTCGCCATCAGCCTGACCTGGATCTGGTTCCACCGGCGCGAACCGCGCCCGGAGGCTCAGGCGGCGCTCCAGGCAGAAGCGGCCGTGGGGCAGTGAGCGCATGAACGAAATGCTGCGCGAACTGCTGGCGGACGTGAAAGCCGCCGCCCGCCTCGGCCAGCCGGAAGGCATCGGGGTGGCGCTGGCTGGTCTGCTGGAATGGCCGGAAGTGGCTGGCAACCCGGATATGGAAGCCGCCTTCGTCCAACGGGCGCTTGCGCTGCTGGGCGCCGCCCTGGATCAGCCCGGCGTGCCCACCAGCCTGCTGGTGGGCATGGGCCGCGACTCGCAGGCCGCCTTCCGCGCCATCGCCGCCGCGGCCCTGTGCGGCCGCGCCCTGACCGGAGAGGCGCTCGCCCGCCGCGCCCTGGACGAACTGGCGCTCGACCCGCGCCCGGAGATACGCCAGGCCATCGCGCTGGCTTTGCGCCCCCGGCGCGCAGAGCCGCCCGCCCAGACCCTGCTGGCCGAGTGGGCCGCCTCGGGCAAACCCAAACAGCAGGAGATCGCCGCCGAGGTGCAGGGCGGGTGAACCCACACCAATCATCGACAGGTTCGGACGATTGCCATGACCACAAAAACCAGGCGACAACAGACCTTCATCGAAGACCTTGGCGACGGCCTGATTCTGCGCCACGCCACGCCCGCCGACGCCGAGCGCCTGGGTGACTTCAACAGCCGCGTGCACTCCGACGAGGGCTGGGACCACCCGGAGCCTTTCCTCTATCACTGGACGCACGACTCGCTCACCCGGCCGCACCCCACCCTGGCGCCCGGCGACTTCCTCATCGTGGAAGACACCGCCCGCAAGATGATCGTTTCATCCATGAACCTCATCCCGCAGACGTGGACCTACGCCGGCGTGCCGTTCGGCGTCGGGCGGCCGGAACTGGTGGCCACCCACCCGGAGTACCGGCGGCGCGGCCTGGTGCGCAGGCAGTTCGAGGTCGTCCACCGCTGGAGCGCCGAGCGCGGCCACCTCGTGCAGGCCATCACCGGCATCCCGTGGTACTACCGCCAGTTCGGCTATGAAATGGCCGTTGAACTGTCCGGCGGGCGGCGCTGTTATGCGCCGCTCATCCCCGCACTCAAGGAAGGCGAAGAAGAGCCTTACCGCCTGCGCAAAGCAACACAAGCCGATATTCCCTTCCTTATAGGCCTGTACGCGCGCGGCGCGTCCCGCTCCCTGCTGGCCTGCCCGCGCGACGAAGCCCTCTGGCGGCTGGAACTCGGCGGCCGTTCGCCGCAGGCCTCCTTCCGGGTGGATATCTTCGAAACGCCCGCCGGCGAGCCGGTCGGGTTTGCTTTCGGCCCGGACATGATGTGGGGCGGCGCGCTGCCCATCTGGTGGTTCGAGGCCGCCCCCGGCCATAACTGGCAGGCGGTCGCCAACAGCGCGTTGCGCGGCTTCCAATCCATTGGCGAACAGCGCCTCAAGGAGCAGAACTCTGACAAGGCTTTTGAGCAGATCTACTTCGTGCTCGGCAGCCAGCACCCGCTCTACCAGGTGATTCCCCACCGCATGCAGGAGGTCGCCGAGCCGTATGCCTGGTACCTGCGCGTGCCGGACCTGCCCGCCTTCCTGCGCCGCATCGCCCCGGCCCTCGAAGCGCGCCTGGCCGCCTCCTACCTGCCCGGCTACACCGGCGACCTGATGCTCAACTTCTATCGCAGCGGCGTGCGTCTGCTCTTTGAGCAGGGCATGCTCGCCGGCGTGGAAGCCTGGCAGCCCGCCACCGAGTACCGCGGCCACGTCGCCTTCCCGGACCGCACCTTCCTCCAGATGCTGTTCGGCTACCGCAGCCTGGACGAACTGGAAGCCGCCTTCCCGGACTGCTGGGTGGACCGCGACGCGCCCGATAAAGGCGTGCTGGCGCGCATCCTGTTCCCAAAAGCCCACTCGGCCCTGTGGGCGTTGCAGTAGAAGACCCGTGAGCGGATATTCGATATTCGAGACTCAGTTGAAGCGAGAGTTGCACTTCGAATAACGGATATCGAATAACGAATATCGCATAGAGAATCTCTCTCAAGGCCATCGAAACTCCACCATGCCCAAAAATCCCCTCCACTTCCTCACGCCCGTGCTGCGCTGGTTCCTTGGCACGATGATCCTCGCCAACACCGCCGGGCACATGCTTCTGCCGCTGATGGCGGTCTACCTCGCCCGCGACTTGGGCGCCACCGTCGAGCAGGTCGGCCTGACCTTCACTTTGGCCGCGCTCATCCCGCTCGCTCTGCAAATTCTCGGCGGCTGGCTCTCAGACACGATTGGCCGCCTGAAGGCGATTGCCATCGGCGCGGCAGTGGCCACTCTTGGCTATGGCGTGCTGCTTTTCGCCACTTCGTGGCAAATGGCGATGCTGGCGCTCATGCTCGAATTCGTCTCCGGCGCGTTGGTCGGCCCATCGTTCGGCGCGTTCATCGCCGACCAGTCGGCTGAGGCTGTGCGCGGCCGGGTGTTCGGCCTGATGCACACGTTGTTTGCCGTGGTGGGCGTCATCGGCCCGCCGCTGGGCGGCTGGGTGGCGGACGCCTACGGGTTCAAGATCCTTATCTGGATCGCCGCTCTTATGTACGGCTCGGCCGCCGCCCTGCGCATCTGGATGGCGCTTGCGCCGCGCTTCCGCGCCAGACCCGCCGGCCACTCCGAGTCGCGCCCAACGCTGGCCTCGCTGCGCGCCAGCCTCGCCAGCCTGCTGGCCTTGCTGGTGGGCGGCGGCGTCTTTACCTGGCTTATCCTCACCGACGGGGTGCGCGATGTCGCCTTCCGCATGTCGTTTGAGTTCCAGTCGCTGTACTTCAACGAGATCGCTGGCCTCACCCTCACCCAGGTCGGCCTGCTCGGCAGCATCCTGCACCTGGCGCGCATGGCAGTCATGACCCCCGCCGGCGGCCTCTCCGACCGCATCGGCGAGCGGCGCACCATCATGCTCGGCTTTGCCCTGCAGGCGGCCGGCCTGGGCTTGTTCCTGGGGTCGCGCGGCTTCCTGGCCTTCGCGCTCTCGTGGGTCGTGCTCGGCGTCGGCTTCGGCATCGCCGACCCGGCCTTCGACGCGCTCTTCTCGAAAGCCGTGCCGCCCGAACGGCGCGGGGTGGCCTTCGGCCTGTTCGGCACCAGCCTCGGGCTGGTCAGCCTGCCGGCGCCCTACATCGGCGCGCGCCTATGGGAGACCTACTCGCCGCGCCTGCCTTTCATCATCACCACCCTGGCGGCGTCCTTTTCCATCCTGCTGGTGCATTTCAAGCTGCGCTTGCAGCAGGCGGCCGAATCGCCCGAACCCGCGCCTGCCCCCGCCCCGGCCGACTGAGAACCGCGTTGCGTGATGCGTGAAATGTAACTGGTAATTGGCCTCCAGCCTGTGGCGAATCACTCGAACAATTATCATTGACCAGTTACCAATTACTCCCACGCGCATGTTACCATCCTGCCCATGCTCACGCTTGGAATCATCGCCGACACGCACATCCCCGACCGGGCGCGCGCCCTGCACCCCGCCACGCTGGACACCTTCCGCGATGCCGGCGTAACCGAAATCCTGCACGCCGGCGACATCTGCACACCGCGCATCCTCGACCAACTGGCGCAGGTCGCGCCGGTGACCGCCGTGCGCGGCAACCGCGACTGGTTCGCCCGCCCGGCCCTGCCCCTGCACCGCACGCTGGTCTATGAAGCCGTGGCCATTGGCCTGACGCACGGCCATCTCTCCTGGCCCGACTACATGAAGGACAAACTCGCCTACCTGGCGCGCGGCCCGCAACCCTACCGCCGCTTCGCCGAGCGGGCGCTTTCGGCCTTCCCCTCCGGCGTGGACGTGGTGGTCTTCGGCCACAACCACGCGCCGTACAATGTGATACACGGGGATACGCTGGTGTTCAACCCCGGTTCGGCCACCGTGCCCAACCCGCTGGAACCCGGCCTACGCCCCAGCGTGGGGTTGCTGCGGATTGACAGCGGGCGAGTGGAGGGGGAGGTTTTGTTTCTCGGCTAGTCGCCAAATTCACCGAATCGCCTCACACTCATATGTAGGGGCGACGCAATGAGTTGCGAAGCAACTCCCGTCGCCCCTACCCAGATCGAGCAGTCCTCCTCGACCTCACCGATTTGCAATCACGGCTCCCCCACCAGATACCGCCCGAAAAACTCAATTGTCCGCTGCATCAGCAGGTACTCATCCCAGCCGAAGAGGTTGTGCCCCTCACCCTCATAGAAGTAGCACTCGACCGTCTTGCCCAGTTCCGCCAGCCGCGCGCACAACTCCTGCGACCATTGCACCGGCACCACCGGGTCGGCGTCGCCGTGGTGGATGCTCACCGGCACAGTGATGCGCTCATAGAAGTAGATGGGCGAGATCTCGCCCAATGGCGCGTCGACGAAGGCCGCCCGCTCCTCCAGCCCGCGCTGCTGCTCGGACAGGTTGGTGAAGATGTGGTCGAAGTTGCGCTGCTCGTCGCCCGACATCGCCCCATACACCACCGCTGCGTCCACCGGCGCGCCCACCGCCAGCACCCGCAGGATGATGCCGCCGCCCATGCTGTGCCCCCACAGGCCGATGCGCTCCGGGTCGGCCGCCGCCAGCAAGCCGGGCAGGCCGGCGGTCTCACGCACGATTTCGATGAGATTGAGCACATCCACCGCGAACCCCACCCGGAACAGGTTCGGCCCGTTGTCCGAGGGCGGGTAATTCCGCAGGTTGGGATGCAGCACGATGAACCCCGCCCCGGCCAGCCAGTCGGCGTAGATGCGAGTGTAGGCCACCGTCTCGTACTCCTCCGGCTCGATATAGCCATGCAGCAGGATGACCACCGGCAGCGGCCCGGCCCGGTTGGGCATGTTGGCAAAACCGGCGATGTTCAGCCCATCACTGGGATACGAAATGAAGTGGCGGGTGAACGAACCGGTCTGTTCCATCACCCCCAGGTCGGCGATGGCCCCGCCGCCATACCCGCGCGCCGCCAGGGCCGCAATCGTCAGGTCGGCGTAGCGGGCGTCGGGTGTAGGAGTGACGCTCTGCGTCGCGCCCGGCGTGGCCGTAGCCTGAAGAATCTGCGGCGTGGGCAGAACGGGCGTCGGCGCGGCGACCGGCAGGTCGCACGCCAGGGCTGCCGAGAGAATTGCCAACAAGAGAAACAACCCTCGCAATCGCACGCGCCGATTATATCTGCGCTCCATAGTTCATCAGTCGCATCCACCCTGCCCTCGACTATAATTGCCCCCATCGTGCCCCGAGGAGGCCAAGAGATGAACAAACCGCGCGTCAAACTTATCATCAACCCCAATGCCGATATGGGCAACGCCTGGCGTTACGCCGCCAACCTCAAGCACGTGGCCGAAATGCACGGCGAGGTGGATTGGGCCGGCACGGTTTACCCCACCCACGCGGTGGAACTGGCCCGCAAAGCCGCTGAAGAGGGCTTCGACATCGTCGTCGCTTTGGGCGGCGACGGCACCGTGCATGAGGTCATCAACGGCCTGATGCAGGCGCAGACCGCCAAACGCCCGGTGCTGGGCGTGGTGCCGTTCGGCTCCGGCAACGACTTCTCACACAACATCGGCGTCCCCGCCGACCCGGCCGAGGCCCTCGAAGCCGTGTTCACCGGCGCCCCCAGGCGTATCGACCTCGCCACCATCAAAGATAACCACGGCCGCACCGAATACTGGGACAACACGCTCAACATGGGCTTCGGCGGCGCAGTCACGATTCACTCGCACAAGATGCCCCTGCTGCGCGGCTTCATCATGTACCTCGCCGCCGTCCTCCAGACCATCTTCATGTCCTATATCACGCTGGACAGCGAGATCACCGCCGACGACCAGACCTGGGCCGACCGGCTGATGATGATCGCTGTCAACAACGGCCCGCGCGAGGGCGGCGGATTCGTCACCGGCCCGGAAGCGCGGCTGGATGATGGCATCCTCAACCTCTCCACTGTGCAGCGCGTCTCGCGTGGGATGATGCTCGCCATGCTGCCGTTCTTCATGCAAGGCACCCAGGACCGCTTCAAGCAGGTGAAGTTTTATACCTTCAAGAAACTGGAGATCAAGACCCAACAGGACCTGGTCATCCACACGGACGGCGAAGTGTTCGCCGGGTTCAACAGCGGCGTGCGCCACGTTACCATCCAACTGCTGCCCGCCGCGCTGGAAGTGATGGTGCCGAAAGGCCAGTAATGAGGGCTCAGGGGTTCGGCGACCGGAGAGATTGAGTTGCCAATTGCGAATTGCCCAATTACCTGAGCGCCTGATTCCCGGCATCCCATGCCCTCCCTCCTCCAATCGCTCCAGGAACATGACCTCGGCCACCTGCGCATCGTGGCGGAAGGCTGGGAACTGGACCTCGACCTGCCGGAGGTGCGCACCGGCCGCAAGACACTGGCGCGCGGCCTGCTGAAACCCGGCCGCGCCGCCGAAGCCTTCGCCCGCCTGCCGGAAGACGCCCGCCAGGCCCTGCTGGCCCTGCAGGCCGCCGGCGGCCGCCTGCCCTGGCCGGAGTTCGCCCGCCAATGGGGCGAGCCGCGCCCGCTGGGACCGGGGCGGCGCGACCGCGAACGCCCCGACCGCGCCCCCGCCAACCCGGCCGAAACGCTTTGGTATCGCGCCTGGCTCGCCCGGGCGTTTTTTGATGCGCCCGACGGCCCGCAGGAGTTCGCCTACCTGCCCGACGACCTCGCCCAGCGCCTGCCGAAGGCCGCCCGAACCCCCGTCCTGCCGCTCGGCCGCCCGGCTGCCCCCGCCGAACGCAAACGCCGCCGCCCGGCGGACGACTCCATCCTCGACCACGCCACCACCTTCCTGGCCGCCCGCCGCGCCGGCCTGCCCCTGCCGCCCGAAGCCGAAGGCTGGGGCATCCACCTGCCCTGGCTGGCCGCCCTGCTCCACGCCGCCGGCTTGCTCGACGAACACGGCGAACCCCAGGCCGAGACCGTGAAAAGTTTTCTGGAGACGCCGCGCGGCAGGTCCCTGGCCGCCCTGGCGCGCGCCTGGCTGGATAGTCCGGACATGAACGACCTGCGCCTTGTCCCGCACCTGCGCGCCCACGGCCGTTGGCGCAACGACCCGCTCAAGGCCCGCCGCGCGGTGCTGGCGCTCCTGCCGCCGCCCGGCCTGGACGCCTGGTGGTCGATTCCCGCCTTCATCGCGGAAATCAAATCCACCCAGCCTGATTTCCAGCGTTCCGGCGGCGAGTACGATGCCTGGTACATCCAGGATACCCGCACCGGCGAGTACCTGCGTGGCGAGGCGCACTGGGATGCCGTCGAAGGCGCATTGCTGAACTTTATGCTCACCGGCCCGCTGCACTGGCTGGGCGTCCTGGATCTGGCCGCCCCGGCCGCCGATTCGCCGCCGCTGGCCTTCCGCTATTCGCCGCTGGCTGCGGCCTTGCTGGCGGGCAAGGCCCTGCCCGGCCTGCCCGAAGAAAAAGATAAAGCGCTGGTCGATTCGCGCCTGCACATCCGCGTGCCGCGCCTTGCGCCGCGCGCCGCGCGCTACCTCATCGCCCGCTTTTGCGACTGGGAAGGAATGCAGAAAGCCGTTTACCGCTATCGCATCACCCCGGCCGGGCTGGAGCGCGCCCGCAAACAGGGCGTCGCCACGGCTCAGTTGCTGGCGCTGTTGAAGAAGCATTCGGCTGGCCCGCTGCCGCCCAACCTGGCCCCGGCCCTGGCGCGCTGGGAACAGCACGGCGCGCAGGCGCACCTCGAAAGCGTCGTCGTGCTGCGCGTGGCGCACCCGGAGATCCTGGCGCAGGTGCGCGCCAGTCGCGCCGCCCGTTTCCTGGGCGCGCCGCTCGGCCCCACCAGCATCGCCGTCAGGCCCGGCGCGCGCCAGCAGGTGCTGGACGCTCTCGCCGAACTGGGCGTGCTGGGGGAGTTGCACGAGCCAGAGCCGTGAGGCGAAAACAAACGGCGTATTGGTAACTGGTAACTGACGCCGTGTGCAAGGTTCTCCCTGGTTTGCCACATCCGGACCGCTACTCGCAGACTTCGCCTCAGAGGTCGGCCCGAAAACGGCCGAGTGTGGAAATCAGGCACAAACGGTAAAGAGTTGCCCCAATCGCCAGTTACCAATTACCTGTTGCTCTGTTGCAAAGATGAAGAGATATGGTAAATCATAGGTTATGAAACGCGAAAGTCGTTACGTCCGAGTGGCCCGAATAGCCTACCAAATGGCGCAAAAGACCTTGCCGCAGTATACGCATGCGAAGAGCCCACATCG